>DATFKA010000123.1:0-80939 GCA_035268885.1 Saprospiraceae bacterium | reverse complement strand
CGTCTACCAGGGATCGCCAATTATAGAAAAATTCGTTATCTCCGCCATCGACCTCCAGCGAAATGGTGCCATCACGGCTATCCGGACAAGTCACCGGTGTAATATTAGCGCCTAATATCAGTAGTGTATCTTTGATACATAGGCTTCCTCCCAGCGGAAAAACACTTCCCGCCCCGTTAATCGTCGTAACGGAAGGGTTCGGGTCACTATTGATCTCTATATCTATACAGTCAGGGGCCTCACCAATCAGTCGATAACAGACATCCAATAGTACGGCCGAGTCTGGTAAAGTGAGGCTGGCAGGGTCATTCCAGTCAATACCAATAATACCGACGGAAGCCGAACTGGTATCAATATTGGTTCCAATCATCAGATCTGGAATCGCCGGAGAACTGATACTGGTGAAATTCAGTTTTGTAGGATCCCAATTTAGAGTGAACTGGGTAGAAGTAATACTATCGAACTCTACCACTTTAAACTCCACACATTCCGTCGTATTCCGCACGCCTTCCTCCTCTTCAATGACTATAAAGTATCCTTCGGGATTAAGTACACAAAGCTCTCCATCCGAGGCGGTGATACCAATATTATTTCCGTTGGAAGTGGTACTGATGGCCTGGTCTTCAATTGGAAAATCGACTATCGATACCGCCTGACAGTTTTCTTCCTGGGAAAGCTCTCCGGGGGCTGTCCCCGTCACCTCTAAGCAAAGGGTAAATAGTACATCTCCATCGTTGAGGCTTAGTCCGGCGGCATCCGCCCATTGGAAGGTTAAACTACCGGAGGCCGCACCCGCCGTACCAATATTGGCATTTGCTGCCAAAGCAGGATTCAGATTAGTCACCTCTACAAACTGGGTGTGTGTCGGCTCCCAGGAAAGGGAAAATTGCGCGTTCACCAGATCCGCGAAATTGGAAGTCGTAACATCCATACAAATCGTATCGCCAGGAGGGGCCTGCTCTCTAGATAGGGAGATGCCCAACTCGGTGGGTTTATTCACCTGAATTTCACAATTGCTGGGGAAAATGCCCAAATTCCGAAAATTACCCGCCTGACGAACGAAGGCATTGCGCGGATCGAAGCGAAAAGGACTGTTTCCTCCAAAACCAATTACATCAAAACACACCTCAAACAGGACATCATCGTCGTTAATATTTGCATTAAAGAAATTACTAGCTGATCGCCAGTCCAGTTCGAGAATACCATTCACCGAATTATCTCGATTAAAATCACTCTGGCTCAGGCTTGGAATCCGATCCGTATTCAGTGCCTGTACCCCCGTAAATCGCAGAATATTAGGATTCCATTCCATTAGAAAATTAATATCCGTAATATCACTCAGCGACTTTGCAGTGACCGGGATACAAATCTGATCGTTTACATTCACCGGATCTTCCGGGCATATAGTAGACAGTAACAAGCCTTCCGGTGTACATGCGCCGACACTAACCTCGCCATTCGTCAAAATGAAAGGCACGCTGGATAAGATTTGCTGCCCATCTTCTTCGCGAGTATTGATCCCCTCAATGGCGGTAGGACTGCCGGAAAAGCGGACGGCACTGCTCGTTTCACATTCTCCCTTTACCCGGAAATTAACCGTAAACAAACTCAGATCATCGGCCAAATCGACCCCGGGCTGATCGGCATCAATATAAGACCAGGATATCGTCAAGTTACCCGGGCCCACGTTGGGCTCATCTGGGGTACCAAACTGTCCGACGTTTAAATTGATTAAATTCTCCAGGGGAATCACTTCCTCAAATTCGATAATGGAGGTATCCCAATTCATGGAAAACTGTAAGCTATTTAAGTTGCGAAAGCCACGAGATTTCACATCAATGGAAACCAGTTCACCAGGATTACCGATGGTACGGGTAGCATACAACTCCAGCGGACTAACGCAGGTAGAGACGTAGCCCGGATCGGAGCAAAGACCGATATTAGATGCACAAACATTTAAACGGCGTACAATAATGGGCTCCGGATCGTTTGTGAGAATATTATCGTCGGTCACATCCACTATTGTCGTCTCACCGTAGTCCGCTTTGGCACGGAAACACAACCTGAAGATCACCTCATTGTCATCCAGGGTAATCGCATCAGAGGCGACATTACAATCCTCATACACCCAATCCAGGCGGATTAGACCGTCGGCCGCAGTATTTAAATCAAAATCATCTATCGTTAACCGAGATAAGTTCAAATCATTCACACCTATAAACTCAATCACCGCAGTGTCCCAGACAATGGGTATCTTTAAAGAGGTAAGGTCTGTGAAATCCGCCACGCTCACATCAATACAGAACTGCTCATCGGTACAGGGCTGAGCATCAGAGAATATTAGCGTAGGGCCAGCAGTTTCGCATTGTGCAAAACCGAAGTTTGAAAAAAGAAGTGCACTAAACAGCACACCGAAGGTTAGTATATTTTTCATGAAGTTCATGAGTTAGAATAGTTTTTTCGCTACTTAATTAAGGTGGAAATTAATGCGCTTATTGCGGCAAAGAGAAGGTGACGTTCAATTCGTGTGTATTCCCCGCCGTAGGTCCAAAAGAACTAAAGGAATAATCAAAGCCGTAGCCCAGACGGAGCGTGTTATACATCCCCACATTTTCTCCTAAAATCAGGCCGGTCTCCAAATGGACCGTTTGGGCAGTAGAGACTCCAGCGCCCACCCAAAGGGTGGTTGGAAGTTGATAGCGCAGGTTTACGTCTACGTTGGTCGGCGCATTAGGCGCATACTTTACCCAAATCGAGGGCTCCAGAAAGCTATCGTTATCGAAGAATTTGTAAAAGCCTGCACTGGCGTAAACGTGCTGAACGCGCTGGGTGGAGAATTCACCATCTTCATTCTGGAAGGTCAAATCCAGGCCAAAGACCTGGGGTACCGACAAACCCGCGTAGAACATATCATCGAATCGGCCCACATTTTTATAAAAGTAAAGACCCACGCCCAAATCGGGATACATCTGTGACTGGTTGGTAGCCCCAATATTGTCTTCCATATCCCGAAACACGATATCCGACCCATTAATGCGATATTGCACATAGCCCGCACTCAGGCCAACGACAAAACCACCGTAGGCGGGATCATCGGTAAGGATACCGGCCACCCGGCCATAGATCCCCGTCAGGCCCGTCGGACCAGTAACATCATTAATGATATGTGCGCCTCCCATCAAGGCTACGCCACTCATTCCATCCGCCAGGTAACTAAAACGAGCGACCTGGGTAGTAGGAGAACCCTCCAGACCAACCCACTGGTTGCGATAGGAGGCTCCGAAAGTCATATTTTGTCCAAATACCAAATAATCCGATTCTACTGCGGCCGGATTTATGACCGTTAGATTTTCGCGGTACTGCGTAAATAAGGAAAGCTGCTGAGCACTAAGCCCGGTAGCAGCCGATACAAGGAAGAGGATTGCTATGAAACGTAATCCAGCCATCAGATAAGTTTTTGAGATACTCGAATATTATTTACTACTCAATACTGTTTTTCATTCGAGGAAGTAATAGTCAAAACGGCCAGATCAGGAAGCAAGATTTTAATGGCCAAATGCCAAGCATTGCCCGAGGATAATTTAGCCGCCTATTTTTCACCTCTCATCGCCCGTTCTGATGCAATTTCGCGCAAAGCACCACCTACGAGTTAGAAAAACATCATTTTACACTTTACATTTTTTCACACTTGTTTCTGGCTGTTTATCTGTCAGGAAGCCTTCGACAAGGGCGCCCAAAGTTAGAAGTTTACTGGAAAAAAACGAGGCTAAGCATGTAAAAAAATACAAGAAAGCAACATCTTTAACAGATTACCAAACTCAGACAAAATGTCAAATGGGGAAAAAGATGTCGACACCCACCCAGGGGATAGGTATTCATCTCAACACCCTTATATGAATGGATATTTCTTAAAATTATTTTAACAGGAAGCAAAAATTTATGTTAAGGTTCAACAAGCCTACGGAGCGGTTTTTTCCGTATAGAAAGCAAAATCACCTTATTTGGTCGATTTTGGGGCTGTTGCCAAAATAGATAAGTCCTTATTTTTTTTAGCGCTGACTCTTGCTACCCCACCCTAATGCCGCATGGCATTCACCGGGTCCATTCCGGAGGCGCGGATGGCGGGGATCATACCGGCTACAATACCAATCCCTACGGAGAGGGTAAGTCCCTGGACCATATTGGCGGCCGACAGGTAAAGATCAAATTCAATCACCTGAGTAAGAATGGTCAGCGCCAGGGCAATAATTCCCAGGCCGACGGCCCCACCGATAACACAGAGAATAATGGCCTCAATGAGGAATTCCAGAAGAATCACCCAGCGTTTGGCCCCCAGGGCCTTTTTGATGCCAATCAATTTAGTGCGTTCTTTTACCGATACAAACATGATATTCGCTACGCTAAAGGCACCCACCAGGATGGCAAAGCCACCGATAATTAAAGCCATTACATTAAGTACATTAAAGAAGCCATCCAGAAAATTCGCAATGATTGAGAGTTGATTGATGGAAAAATCATCCTCCTCTTTTGGCTTGAGCCGCCGCTCCGCCCGCATGACGCCCCGCACCTCGGCTTTCAGGTCTTCCAGGTTCACCCCTTCTTTGGCCTTGATGTTCACCGAAGAGTTAGAGAAAAATACGTTTTGCTTGAGGTTGGCAATTTTGCGGGCATAATTGTAGGAGCAGAGGATAACCTCGTCAAAGTCCATGATATTAATGATACTTTCTCCCGATTTTTCCAGCACCCCAATTACCTCCATTTTACGTCCGCCTACCTTTATTTCTTTTCCGATGGGATCCACCGTTCCGAATAAAGCTTCGGCCAATTCAAACCCAATGACGATCCGGGGCGAACCGTAAGCCGCTTCGGTCGGAGAGAAAAACCGTCCGGCTTCAAATTCGAAGTTCATCAAATCCAGGTATTCGGGGGTGACGGCCAGCAAATAGCCACCCTGTACATTATTAGAACGCCACTTCAGGGTCCGTCCCCCTACCCCTACCTGATAAGCCACCTTATCCAGATTGCGTACTTTCTCTTTGATGGCCTCGTATTCTGAATGGGCAACACTGGGTCGACGCAGATACTTGAAGTAATTCGCTCCTGGGTCTTCTCCCCAGCTCATTTTTTGTACATAGAGTACATCATCCCCCAGCTTATTAATACTTCCCCGGACATTATCCTCCAGAGAGTCTACGGCAGCCAGCACCCCAATGATGCAGAAAATACCAATGGTAATCCCCAGTAAAGAAAGAAAAGAACGCAGCCGATTGGCATTCAGGGCTTGCACAGCCTGGATAATACTTTCGTAAAAAACTTTAAATATGGTTCTCATTTATTGCTTTACTGGTTCGAAGGTAATGGATCGCTAAAGAGTTGCTAAAGTAATTATTTGTATGTACCCGGAGTAATTCCTTCGATTAATGGAGTATTTTTTTCTGCTAACGGAGCCCAAACGAGAACCTACTGGAGTTTTATCCGGTTAAATAGATGAAAAAACGGGCTACCATCCGCCATTTTACCAGAAAGTATTATCTTTGACCTTCTCAAAAAAATAGCAATATGCGGACAAAACTGTCTCAATTTAATTTCGAACTACCCAAAGAATTGATCGCCAAATACCCATCCGAACGTCGTGACGAATCTCGCCTGATGGTCGTGCATCGCGAAACGGGAGAGATCGAACATAAAACTTTCAAAGACCTCATCAATTATTTCGACGAAAAGGATGTCTTTGTCTTTAACAATACCAAGGTCTTCCCCGCCCGCTTATTCGGAAAAAAAGAGAAAACGGGAGCCCAAATTGAAGTATTTCTACTGCGGGAGCTCAATCCCGAATCTCGCCTCTGGGATGTACTCGTTGACCCCGCCCGCAAAATTCGAGTAGGGAATAAACTCTATTTTAGCGACAGCGAACACAATGATATCCTCATTGCTGAGGTCGTCGACAATACCACCTCGCGCGGAAGGACGATTCGCTTTCTATACGACGGTACGGATGAAGAATTCCAGGAAGAACTGCATCGCCTGGGTAACACGCCCCTGCCCAAATCCCTTTCGCGCCCCGCAGAAGCGCTGGACAAAGAGCGTTTTCAAACCATCTACTCCGAGGTGCTGGGTGCCGTGGCAGCACCAGCCGCCGGCCTGCACTTTAGCGAGGAGTTAATGAAGCGACTGGAGATCAAGGGTATTGACTTTGCTTATCTGACCCTGCATATCGGATTGGGTACCTTCCGGAATATTGAAGTAGAAGATTTATCCAAACATAAAATGGATGCTGAGTTTTTTAACATCCAATCAGAGGCCGTAGAGTTGGTTAACCGGGCCAAAACGGAAAAAAGGCAGGTAGTGGCCATTGGTACGACTTCTGTGCGGTCCGTAGAATCGGCGGTATCGGCCGAGGGATTACTTAAAACTGCGCAGGGCTGGACCAATAAATTTATCTATCCACCTTATGATTTTCATATTCCAACGGCGATGGTCACCAATCTGCACCTACCAAAATCCAGCCTGTTAATCATGGCTAGTGCTTTTGGAGGAAATGAACTGATCAAAAAAGCTTATAAGGAAGCCGTTAAGGAGAAATACCGATTCTTTACTTACGGTGATGCGATGTTGATCCTCTAAGCTGCTCATCCAAGTAATTCACGCCCGGATTAAAAATATAAAGCCTTGTCTTGAACTTATGGACAGGGCTTTATATTTTTAAAGAGGCAAGTTTCGCACTTATTAAAGCTATGAAAAAAATAAGCTATCTCTTTATTGGCCTCTTCCTTTTGTCTGGAACCTCTCTTCGAGCGGAAAGGGTATTGGTCCGCTTCTATTCCGAACTCATCGAATTAGATTATGACAAATCGGTTCTACCCCGACAGGAACTAAAAATTAATAGTCAGGCCATCTCCCGGCTTTATGCGCAGTTGGAACGCAGTGCGCACCAGTCCTTGCTGCAAGGCCTACAGGATCAGCAGCAGCAATTACAGCTCAACGATTGGCTCTTCTTTAAACTTTGCCAGCAGGCTACCCGACAAATTTATAAGAACAGAAAAAAGCAGGAACAGCTCCTCTTTATTTGGTTTCTACTGAACCAGTCTGGCCTGGATGCACGCATTACCCTTCGCGACGAAGAAGTTTTCCTTTGTGTTTATACCCAGGAAAAAATTTTTGATGTGCCACTGATCAAACTGGACGAAAAAACCTTCGTCAATATCTCCGAAATTGGCAACGAGGCCTACGACGATGGCCCCGTCTATTTACTCGATTTCATCCCTAATCCCCGGGGGCGGTCCTTTTCTTTTAGCCTGCGTAATATGCCTAAATTCAAACCGGAGATCGAGCAAAAATACATACGATTCCAATTCCTGGATAGCCTATACCACTGGCCGGTACAGGTGGATCGCTCGTATATCCAGCTCATGAAAGATTATCCCTTTATTGATGAGACCGAATACGTGCGCGCGCCCATGTCGACGCCTTTACTTAATTCTTTACTCCCCCAGATTAAGAACAGCATCAAAGACATGGATACGCAATTATCCGTTCAGTTTTTGGTGAATTTCACCCGAAGTGCTTTTAAGTACATGGAAGATAAAGAATTCTTTGGCAAGAGTAAACCTATGATTCCCGATGAAGTACTGCATTATCCCGTCTCTGATTGTGAAGATCGTTCTGCCCTGTTCTACGCTCTGATTGAGCATACATTAGAGCTGCCGATGATCCTGATTGCTTACCCGGACCACTTATCTGTAGGGGTGTATCTTCCTCATGTACTGGGCGAAACCATCTACTACCAGGGTAAAAAATACTTGTATTGCGATCCTACCGGACCGGATAATTCTCTAGAAATTGGTCAAATCCCTAAAGACCTACGCGGCAGTCCCTACGAAATCATCCACGCATTTCCAGGAAATTAAGCACAATCTGATAAGATTGGAAAAAAAGATGAGCAGCGAATCTTTCTATTTTGTATTATTGCGCAAAAAGGTAAACATTTTTTCCCTTTTCCCCTTTTGGGTTTAACATAAAATGCTTTTAATGTATATCGTACTCCGAAGCCGGGGTAAACTATTAGTAAAATTAATCTATTCAAAATCTATAAAACAAGCGAGATAATATGTATTGGACATTAGAACTGGCCTATCATCTCGAGGATGCACCATGGCCTGCCACACGTGATGAATTAATTGATTACGCCATCCGTTCGGGCGCACCCCTTGAGGTCATCGAGAATCTACAGCAGATGGAAGACGAAGGTGAAGTCTACGAGAGTATTGAGGATATCTGGCCGGATTACCCGCGCAAAGACGATTTCCTGTTTAACGAAGACGAGTATTAAATACCGTCTCTCCTTTAGACAGCTGGTGTAGCGGAATTGTGGTAGAACATTGTATCTCCCGCTTAAATTGGTAACCAAGCACCCGGTGAGACAAACTCTCCTTTAAAACAGATGCGGTGACCCAACGACGGATCAACATTGCGGTAGACGGTTATTCTTCTTGCGGTAAGAGTACCCTGGCGAAAGGATTAGCCCTGCGTCTGGGCTACACCTATATAGATACCGGCGCCATGTACCGGGCCGTCACGCTTTATGCGATCCGTCATAACTGTTCCGTTTTTGACCGGGCCGCCGTAGCGGAATTACTTCCCGACATCCACATTCGTTTTGAAACTACCCAGACTGGAGTATCCACCCTCCTGAATGAGGAGGTGGTAGAGGAAGAGATCAGGGGTATGGCGGTTGCCGAAAAAGTAAGTCACATCGCCGTTATTCCCGCCGTTCGCCGGGCTATGGTCCACCAACAAAAAGAAATGGCTGCCCAGAAAGGCGTAGCTATGGATGGTCGGGATATTGGTACCGTTGTCATTCCAGATGCGGAGGTGAAAATTTTCCTTACGGCTAGTATGGAAGTACGGGTCCAAAGGCGGTATCAGCAGCTACGCAAGAAAGGGCAAGCCGCGGATATCAAGGCCATTAGAAAGAATTTATACACCAGGGACTATATCGACAGTACCCGCTCGGACAGCCCACTTACGCGGTCCGAAGGAGGCGTCGTGATGGATAATACTAGTATTACACCGGAGGAGCAATTAGAGATGAGCCTGGCCCTGATCAACTATCGACTACAAAATCAGCCCTGATGATCAAATATCACTTTTTCTTTTGGTCTATGCTGCTGCTGGGACTCAGTTGCCAGTCTGCTAAAAGCAGCTACCAAAGAATTGCGGCTGACCTTAGCCTCATCGAGCAATCCGAATTTAATGATTTCAGCTCAGCCGAGCGTTTACAAGCCGCCCTCTATTCGGTAGACTCACTGATTCAGGTGGCCGATGATCTGCTACCGAAGGAGGATCCCCGACGTCTGGAGCATCCCTTCTCTCCCATTCTGAACCGTTTGTATCAATACCGGGCCTTTTTACAAACTTACCAATCAGATGCCAGCTTATATAATATCGGCGGTCACCTACAAATCGAATTAACCCGGGGTAAAGGTCCCAAAAGTGAAAAAATAAATCGCTGTCAGGCTATTTTGCGTAAAGCTCCCGAATACTACCAGGCAGCAAAAACAAAACTCGCTCAGGCAGATACCAGTAAACTTCGCTTAGCGATCCGTAAACAAATACGCAGCCTGGAGTTTTTAAATAAGACCTATACCGACAGTCTGCAACACTTGAATCAGGACCAAGAAGAGGACGTTCAGCACTGCCGCTACGCCATAAAAGACTATATCGCCTGGTGTAATAGCCAGCTCATTGAACAAAGCCAATAAGCATGCATCCCGACTCTATCCCACATCCCATGCGTCGTCTTTTCCAGTACCTGGGCAACTATCGGGGGCCGCTTAGTCAGGCCACCGCCGCCAGTGTAGTAAATAAGATTTTCGATTTGATGCCGCCCTTTCTCACCGCCTGGTTCATTGATTCGGTAAGTGGAAACCCGCCCAGCTGGCTGGAGGGCTACCTGGGTTATTCTTCTCTGCTTTCCATTATTACCTTCTTGTCGGTGCTCACGCTGTTTATCTTTGGCATGGAAAGCTTCTTCGAATGGCTGTTCAAGCGGGGCTTCTTACGTCTTGCCCAACGGGTGCAGCACGATTTGCGCATGGTGACCTACCGTAAAATGCAGTCCCGGGAGATGGCTTTTTTTGAGAACCAACGAACGGGTAACCTGATGACCATCCTCAATGATGACATCAATCAGCTGGAGCGTTTTATCAATAGTATTTTTAATGAGATCATTCAATTAGTGGTCTTGCTGCTCTTTGCGGGGTGGGCACTCATCGTAACCTCCCTGGAATTGGGGCTGATCGGCATGATTCCCATTCCAATCATCGTGGTGGGAAGCTTTTTTTACCAGCGTAAGGTAGCTCCCCTCTATAAAAAAGTACGAGAGCAGGTGGGCTGGCTCGGCGCCCGGCTGGAAAATAACATTTCAGGAATTCAGGTGATTAAGAGCTTTACCGCAGAAAAATTTGAGGAAAGCCGGGTACGGGAGGCTTCGGTAAACTACCGCGATGCCAACTTTCAGGCCATTCGCTGGTCAGCGGTCTTTATTCCGATTATCCGGATGTTTATCGCCCTGGGGTTTACCGCCACGCTGTACCTGGGTGCTTACTGGGTGATTTACGAACCGGGGCGCTTTACCGTGGGCGGGTTGGCTTTCTTTGCCATGATGATTCAGCGCTTACTTTGGCCCGTCACCCGGCTGGGTTTTATATTTGATGAATACGAACGGGCCCGCGCCGCCTCGCGCCGCATCTTTGCACTGCTGGACGCCGAACCTAAAATTAAAAACCCTTCTTCTCCGGCAGCCAGTCCTCGGGATGGCGGAACAATCCGCTGGCAAGAGGTCTCCTTTAGTTATAGCCCCGAGCAAACCATACTCAAAAATATTAATCTAAATATTCGGCAGGGAGAAACCATTGGTATTGCCGGGCCTACCGGAAGTGGTAAAACGACTTTTATTAAACTCCTGATGCGACTCTACGATGTCGATCAGGGAAGCATTAGCCTGGATGGACACGATCTTCGCGAACTGACCATTCGGGACCTGCGCAGGTGCATGGCCCTGGTGAGTCAGGAGGTCTACCTTTTTCACGGTACCATTGAAGAAAACATTGCTTACGGTATGGAAGAGGCCAGCCTGGAGGAAATCCGGGCTGCGGCTCAAAAAGCCCAGCTTCACACATTCATCGATAGTCTTCCACTGGCTTATAAAACCATCGTTGGCGAGCGAGGTATTAAATTGTCGGGTGGGCAGCGACAACGGCTGAGTATTGCCCGGGCTATACTCAAAAATGCCCCCATCATCATTCTGGATGAGGCCACCAGTGCCGTGGATACCGAAACCGAAAAAGCCATTCAGCACAACCTGGATCAGCTTACCCAAAATAAGACCGCCATCATCGTAGCGCATCGACTCTCAACCATTCGCCAGGCCGATCGTATCCTCGTTTTTGATCAGGGCCGCATCGTAGAGCAGGGTAGCCATGAGGAACTACTCGCACAAAAAGGTACTTATCAAGAACTGTGGCACATACAAACCGGAGAGGTAGATAAGTAAAGGTAAGGCATGCCTTGTCTCAACTGCAGAAAACTAAAACAACAACAATATGGCCATACTCATCATTGCGCCCGACCGCAACACCGATCAACTCAAAACTTACTTACAGGCTTACCTCCCGGAAGTAATCGTTTATAATGATCCGGCCAAAGCCCCCGCAGAGCAAGTCGAAATGGCTGTTCTCTGGAAACAACCACCGGGTATTCTACGACGATTCCCTAAATTGAAAGCCGTCCATTCGCTAGGTGCCGGGGTAGATCACCTCATCAGTGATCCCAGTATTCCCAAGCATTTACCCATCGCTCGCATCGTCGACGAAGAACTAACCATTGGCATGCGCCGCTACGTCCTCATGGCGGTGCTCAACATCCATAAAAACCTGCTTTTTCATTTACAACAGCAGCAAAAGGCACAGTGGTCTGGCTTAAACCAGGCGGAAACCCCACTCCGAATTGGAGTCATGGGACTCGGTGCACTGGGAGAAGCCGTTGCCAAGGATCTCTGCCAATTGCAGTTTCCGGTGGCCGGCTTTTCCAATAGTCCAAAAAAATTGTCGGGAATCGATACTTTTAGTGCAGAAAAGGGAGAGCTATCAGCCTTCCTGAAAGGGATTAATACACTGGTCTGTTTGCTTCCCCTCACCAGCGCCACCAAAGACATACTCAAGCGCGAACTATTTGCCCAGCTACCCGATGCTTCTTACCTGATTAACGTAGGGCGGGGCGCTCATCTGGTGGAGGAAGATTTACTGTGGGCCTTCGAAAGCGGTAAAATCAGGGGAGCCTACCTGGATGTTTTAAGAAAAGAACCCTTACCCAGCGATCACCCCTTCTGGACACAGGAGGGGCTGGTCTTGACACCACACATCGCCAGTGTAACGAATCAGGAAAACGCAGCCCGGCAAATCGCTGAAAACTATCAACGGATGCAAAAAGGTTTGCTTATGAAAAATCAGATTGATCGGCAGAAAGGATACTAAAGATCCTTGATCGAATTACGATCCGTAAGGATATCTTTTAGTTCTTTCAGGAAAGCATACTGGTGAGGCATTACCTTTTTGAAGGCATCCTTTATAGTGATGAAGCCACCCTTCTCCATGTCTTTTAGCTGATCCTTTAGAAAGACGGCATCTTCGTATAGCATGGATTTCAGAGAAGGGATATCGTGCCATTCGCCCTCAACGGCCCAGGCTTCCTCTTGATCTCCTCCTTCCGTCTGAACCGGGTCCAGCTCAATGAGCTGTTCTTCTTCAATGAGGTTCCTTGGACTAGGTTTTTCGGTAGCTTCGCTGGGAATTTGCCATTTGTCTTCCCCGTCAAAATGCTCCAAAAACACTTCTAACCCTTTTTCGCGAAAGCGATAGATGATCAGATTTACCTTCTTAGAAAAATTCATACTTTATCAATTTAACCAAATGCCCCAGAGTGAGGCATCGATGGATTTGTGTTTTTACAACGTGAAAATACCCAAATGGTTTTAAGGATTAGAGACTAAGCGGTCTGAACTTCCTTCTATTTACAACTCCTAAACGGCCAACTGGACTAATTCATTGATAATCAACACCATAATAATAGCCTGCTCTTCCGCCGAAATACCGTTAACCACGTAATCAAAAACGCGTTCACTTAAGCCCTTTTCCCGAACCTCTTTGATCACATTCATACTGGCCACTTCCCGTTCATTAATTTTTATCGACCACTGCTCCGCCTTAGTTTTATCAATCTGAGCGATGGGCTGCTTACTTTTGGCACCGTAGAGTATCCCGGCCTGCTGGTCCAGTTGTCCGACCACTTGCTCGTCTACCACGACCTGGGTTTTATTACTTTTAGTCAAAAAAGCAAACTGATGATTATGAGTCATCGCCAGCAAGACATTATCTTTTTTGCCCGAAGCGTATTGCCGGTAAGCATACTTAAAGATCCCTTCTTCAAAGATAGAAACAAAGGCCCCTTTTACATTTTTGGTCACCCGAGTACGGGCATTGTATTGCACCTGCGAAGTAGATAAGGCCTCCAGCTCTTTCACATCAATGGGTACCATATCGATAGTGATCGTATCCAGCTCCTGCATCAATTTTTTCAAATCGGCCTGCAGCTTCTTTTGTCCCGGGCGGTAATTTGGAAAAGCCCTGGAAAAGATAAAAAATCCGGTACCTGCTAAAAGTAAAGCCGATAGTGCAATGACTCCCATGCTATATTATTTTCGAATGGTGACCCGCCTGAGTACTCTGTAATTTAAATTGATAGAGTACTCAGGCGGATTAAAATTGTCGAATTACGGTTTATCCTGGGCAAATATAAAGTTTTTATTGGGGATTTGCCCAGGCCTACGCCCCTTCCAGATAATCCCGCAAATATTCGAAATGGGGTCCCAGGTCTCCTTGCTGTGCCACGGTGGCCCGCAACAGGATATCGCTGTCCGATTTGAAGAATTCGGGTAAAATGTGAGCGATAAACTGCGCGCCAAACGCTTTGGAGGCGTCCCGGGGTAGCTCGTTGGGCAAATTATCGATTGTCATCATATCTACCCCGCTTCCGCTAAAAGCCGGAATTTCCTGTCCCGTCTGGGGATCAAACCCAAAAAAGGGCTGCGCGATCGTGCTGGCTCGCAGGGTGCTGGGAATAGAAGAGACGGGCGCGATATCGCAGGTCACATCCGCAATGACGTTCATCTTCCATTCGGAGGCTTGCATTTCCTTTACGGAAAAGAAGGCCGGTGCGGCATTGTCCCAGTAGATGCCGTTGATCATCACATCGGCCACTTTCGTAAAAGGTGCAAAGATACTTTCGAAATCACCCGGATTTTTATAGAAATCTTTGGGTGTGAATTGAATCCCCCGCTGGTGAGCGACGTAATCCTTCACCTTTAACTGGGTAAATACGGCTTCTTCAAAATTTTGCGAAATAAAATTCTCGGCACTCACCTCACGAATACCCATATCCCGTAATACCAGGGCGGCGCCATTACCCACTCGGCCCGTACCGGTAAGTACAATCTTTATATTCGGCCAGGACATCTTTTGGTAAGCGACTTTAGCGGCGGCGTAATCGTAAAAACGATGCATGCGTGGCAAATCAAAAGCCCCGGTACGCAATCCGTAGGTCAGCAAGGCATTATGGGCGCCAACCATGCCCGCGAATTTGCCGAAGGCGATGAGGCGCTTCCCCTTTTCATCCGTCAGCACTTCGTAATCGATCAAACGAATATTTTTGGCGACCACCGCCTGTAATAAGTCCCGGTTGTAGGCTTGTTTCTTAATCGTATGCGAAAAGAACAGATAGGTTTTATTGGGGATCAACTGATCAATGGGAACCTCCTTCACCCCTAGCAACACCTCTCTATCATCGAGCTCCTCCGACATTTGCACCACCGCCTTTTGGTATTCCGCATCCGTATAACAACGGCCCGATGAAGGCTGTACGGTCAGATCTACCTCGTACTGCCGCTGAATGGCCTTACATTGCTCAGGGGTAAGCGGCACGCGTGAATCGGGTGGCGTTTTACCCTCCCGTATAATTCCGAATCTAATCATCAGTTGCCATTTTGGAGCGAATATACATTTTTTGCCGCTTTTTGATGACGCAAAAAAAAAATTGGTATATTCAAGCAACTGAATAACCATAGCCTATTACTTACGATATGAAACAAACCTTTTGGCTGCTACCAATATCCTTACTGCTGACGGCCTGTCAATCCCAGACCCCAATGGCCGATTCCGAAGAAGAGCAAACCATCCAGTATAATGTCCCGGAGGGCTATCGCTTAGAAGTCCTTTACGCACCCAAAGACCATGAACACGGCTCCTGGGTATCCCTGGCCGAAGCGCCGGACGGGCAACTCTACGCCAGTGATCAGTGGGGCGATCTGTATCAGTTTCCCATACCTGCTTCGGGGGAGATACTCGATTCTACCCAGGTACAGCGGGTACCCCTCGACATTGGTAATGCGCAGGGTCTACTCTGGGCTTTTAACAGTCTGTACGTAAGTGTAAATGAACGTTGGGAACAGGACGGAGAAACCATCGACTACGGAAGTGGCGTTTATCGACTGCGCGATATGGATGAAGATGGTATACTGGACGATATCGAAACCGTTATCAAACTGGAAGGACAGGGCGAACACGGCCCCCACAGTCTTATCCTTTCTCCGGATGAAAAACATATCTATTTTATCGCCGGCAACATGACCAAAGTGCCCGAAGAAGTAGCCAATAATGGTCGGCAACCCAGACATTGGGCCACCGATAATTTACATGAGCCCTACCTCGATGCCCGGGGCCACGCCCACGATGTAAAACCGCCCGGGGGATGGGTGGCACGCTTTACCCCCGATGGAGATCATTGGGAATTTATGGCTTCCGGCTTTCGCAATCCATTCGATTTTGGCTTTAATCCCGATGGTGAGCTTTTCGTTTTCGATTCGGACATGGAATGGGATATTGGTATGCCCTGGTACCGCCCCATCCGAGTCTGTCATGCCGTCAGCGGGGCAGAATTTGGTTGGCGTACCGGATCGGGAAAATGGCCAGCCTACTACCCCGACAATCTACCTCCGGTTACTACTTTAGGACAGGGCTCTCCAACGGCCGTGGTCATGGGCGCCGATTTGGATTTTCCGACTCGCTACCAGAGTGGTATGTTTGCCTTTGACTGGAGCTTTGGTACGGTTTACTACGTTGATCTAAAGTCGGAGGGTAGCTCTTACACGGGCACCAAAGAGGAGTTTTTCTCTGGTTCACCACTACCGCTTACCGATGCCATTGCCGGGTCTGACGGTGCTTTATACTTCGCTACCGGAGGGCGTAATCTCAACTCTCACCTGTACCGCCTCAGCTACACCGGCGAGATGGAAAGACCAGTGGCCTTTCTGGATAAAAACGAAAATCTGCGGGAATTGCGACAAAAACTAGAGACTTTCCATCAGCCCGGCCAGGCGGAAGGCATAGACCTGCTCTGGCAAAATCTGAATCATACCGATCGTTTTATTCGCTACGCTGCCCGGATCGGGCTGGAGCACCAGGCTGATAATCGCGTACTGCGCAGATTAGGCTCGGCAGAAGATCCCATGCGCATTATGCAGGCTAGTATTGCGCTGGCCCGTATGGAAGTGGCTTCCGCCAAAAATACCATATACCAAAAGCTGGCCAGTATCAACTTTACAGACCTGTCTACTGCTCAGCAACTCGACTATCTGCGAACCCTGGCGCTGAGTATCATCCGCCTGGGAGATCCTGGCCAATCGAGTAAGGCAAAATTTATTCCGGTACTTGACGATGCCTTTCCCAGCGAAAATCTCGCGCTGGATCGAGAGTTAAGTCAACTGTTGATTTATTTTGAAGTCCCCGAAGCAACGGCCAAAAGTGTTGCTTTACTAGAAAAATACACTGCCGAAGACATCATTACGCATCCAGAGTTGATCGATACCACCGTTGCGGGGCGTAGCGAAATGTACGGTGAAGTCATTACCGACATGCTAAAAAACATGCCGCCCACCGAGTCTATCTTTTACGCTACCCTGCTCAGTCGTGCTCAAAGTGGCTGGACCGATGAGTTGCGCAGCAGTTATTTTAAATGGTTTTATGAGGTATTAGGCTCCTCCGGCGGGATGAGCTTCAAGCCTTTTATAGAAAATATTCGTCAGCAAGCCATGCAGAGCGTGCCGGAAGAGCAAAAAGAAAAATACGAATCCCTCTCCGGCGTCTATCAGCCCGGCGAAGCACTCGCTAATCTTCCCCAACCGGAAGGTCCGGGCAAAGCCTACTCTTCCGAAGATTTATTCGCCATCAATAGTCAGGGCTATAGCGACTACCAGGGTACGATTGAACAGGGAAAGCGCATCTACGAAGCGGCTCTTTGTGCTTCTTGTCACCGCATGCGGGGAGAAGGTGGTAACGTTGGTCCTGACCTGACTCAATTGCACACCCGGTTTAGTACCTACAATATGATCCTCTCCATTTACAGTCCACACGACGAGATTTCTGACCAGTATGCCTACACCTTATTTGAGCTACAGAACGGAGATAAGATAAGCGGTAAGGTTATTTCGGAAGAAGAAGACCATTACCGCATTCAATCGAATCCTTATGATGCTACTCAAACTACACGGATCTCCAAAGCGGAGGTAGCCTCCAAAACCAGATCCCCCTATTCGCCCATGCCCCCGGGGCTATTCAACCGGCTGAATGAGCAGGAAATTAAAGACCTGCTGGTCTACCTAATGGCCGGAGGAGATGAAGAGCACCACCTCTACACCGGCGAAGAAGAAATGGACTAACACCGATAAAGTACGATTATGCATTACCTTATTTCTGGCCAGGGCCAGCCCTTTATTTTTCAACACGGCCTCAGTTCAAATTTACAACAAGCCCAACAGATACTTTCCGGCCTGGAAAACATCCAGCTGGTTTCCATGGATTGTCCCGGACACGGGCAGGCTCCGCTACCGGAGGGGCAGTTACCATCCTTCGGATATTACGTGGATCAAGTCCTCCGGCTAATGGATCACCTGAGTATTGAACAGACCATGGTCGGTGGTATTTCTATGGGGTCCGGCATTGCGCTGCAACTGGCCCTACGGGCACCAGAGCGGGTAAAGGCGCTGGTGCTGGTTCGGCCCGCCTGGCTGGATCAAAAGCACCCCGACACCCTGCATATTTTAGCAGAAGCGGCCAAATACCTGCGGCAAAACGAGGGCTTAAAACACTTTAAGCAAAGACCCGACTTTCAAGAGATCGCCCAAAGTCTACCCAAAGCGGCCGAATCTATCCTGGGCGTTTTTGCGGAAACGCAAGGCCCCAAAATATCCACTGTATTGGAAAGTATGGTCCGGGACCGCCCCTTCGCGAGTATGCAGGCCCTTGAAGAAATTCAACAGCCCTGCCTGATTCTCGCTAATGAGGATGATCCGCTGCACCCCTACTCCATGGCCGAATCGATTCAGAAGCGGCTACCCAATAGTCGTCTGGAACGGGTGATTTCACGCTACGTCGATAATGATCAACATAATAAAGAAGTCTTTCAATTGGTATCAAAATTTATAACAACGATATGAAGAGTTTGTGGAATGAGGCAGAAGCAAAAGCCCTCAAGGGCGATCTGCTACAACTACGCGTATACACCTCCCGACTACTCGGGCAGGACGAAGATCTGGTGATGCACGGCGGAGGGAATACTTCCGTAAAAATTAAGGAAAAGAATATTTTTGGCGAAAAAGAAGAGATCCTGTACGTCAAAGGTAGTGGCTGGGACCTGGGCACCATCGAAGCGGAAGGTTTTGCCCCCGTGAAATTATCGGCCCTACACCAACTGGCCCAGCTAGATGAATTATCCGATCTGGACATGGTCAAATACCAACGTATGGCCATGACAAATCCCTCGGCACCTAACCCCTCGGTAGAGGCGATTCTGCACGCCATTATTCCCTTTACCTTTGTGGATCATAGCCACGCCGATGCGGTAGTCACCATTACCAATTCTCCCGAGGGCCGAAAACGCATTGAAGAGATTTATGGCCCCAATATGTTGATCGTACCCTACGTCATGCCGGGCTTTATTTTGGCCAAAGCCATCTACGAACAAACCAAAGATGCCGACTGGTCTAAGATGGAGGGCATGATCCTCATGAACCACGGTGTCTTCACCTTCGACCAGGATGCCCGCGCCAGTTACGAAAAAATGATTGACATCGTCGATAAAGCAGAGCAGTACCTGGCAGCACAGGGGGCCGACAAGATTCCCGGTACTCAGCCTGCCCCCTTCGATCCGCTGCGCATTGCGGAAATCAGACAATCCCTGATTGATATCTGGGGAAAGCCCGTACTGGCTCGTTTGGACGACCGTCCGGCCTCGGCCGCCTTCAGCCAGCTACCAAACGTGGCGGCACTTACCGACCGCGGGCCCCTTACTCCGGATCACATCATTCGCACGAAGCGCACACCAGTCATCCTGGGCGAAAATCCCCCGGCAGATTTTGCCCGCTATGTGCAAGACTATAAAAAATACTTCGAAAAGTACAATTCCGGTGAAACACAATTGGACCCCGCCCCCCGTTGGGCAATCCTGCCCGGTACCGGCTCCTTATCATTTGGTCCCAGTGCCAAGCACCTGCGGATTATCGAGGATATCAGCCAACATACCCGTAAGGCCATTTACCAGGCCGAACAGCTGGGTAAATGGATCGCCCTGCCCCAGTCCGATCTCTTTGAGATGGAATACTGGAGCCTGGAACAGGCGAAGCTAAAGAAAGCCGGAAAACCCAAAGTCTTCCAGGGGAAAATTGCCCTGGTTAGTGGTGCCGCCAGTGGGATTGGCAAGGCCTGTGTAGAAAGTTTGATTGACGCCGGGGCCGTGGTCACCGCGCTTGATATCAGTCCGAATATTACGGAGCACTTCCTACAAAAGGAAGTGCTGGCCATGCAGTGCGATATCACCGACCCCTCCGCCGTCCGTTCCGCTATTGAGCAGACCGTCAAGAGATTTGGTGGCCTGGATATGCTCATCAGTAATGCAGGAATTTTTCCGCCCAGTGCCAAAATTGCGGAGATGGATCCGACTCTCTGGGATAAGAGTATGCTACTCAATGTCAGTAGTCACCAACGCCTGCTGCAACTTGCGACGCCCTACCTCAGCCTGGGTGTCGATCCGGCAGTGGTCTTTATCGGCTCCAAAAATGTACCCGCCCCGGGGCCTGGAGCAGCCGCCTATTCCGTAGCCAAAGCGGGGCTGACCCAACTCTGCCGGGTAGCAGCCATGGAGCTGGGTGAAAAAGGTATCCGCGTTAATATACTTCACCCCAATGCCGTCTTCGACACGGGCATTTGGACCGAAGAGGTGCTACAAGCCCGCGCCAAACACTACGGTCTGACCGTACAAGAATATAAGACCAATAATATCCTGAAACGGGAAATCCGCTCGCGCGATGTAGCAGATCTGGCCACCACGATGCTGGGACCAATATTCGCCAAAACCACGGGTGCCCAGGTGCCCATCGACGGAGGCAACGAAAGAGTAATTTAATTCGCCAATTCAATAATTCAATAATTCAATATTAATATACCATGATCGTACCACATACTTCTCGCGAAGCCATAATGTCCAAACTCAAAAAGAAAGTAGAAAACCGCATACCCATCTTTATCGCCAGCGCCGGCAGCGGCCTGGTTGCCCAGCTACTGGAAAAAGCTGGTGCCGACTGCATCAATACCTTCTCCGGTGCCCGACTGCGCTCGAACGGTATGGGTACCATGTCCATGCTCTGGCCTATCCTGGATTCTAATAAACAGACCATGGACTATACCCGCGAAGATATTATGCCTGCCATTAAGGGCGACGCCTTTATTTGCGCCTGTCTGAATGCCAACGATCCACTCAAGGATATGCGTATGGTACTCAACGATTGCAAAGCCATGGGGGTCTACTCGGTCTCTAATATCGGGCCTTCGGTCAGTTACGTGGATAAGGACAGTGAGATTTACCGGGTACTCACCAAGAGCGGGATTACCTTTGATAACGAAATCGAAATGCTGAAGCTGGCCAAGGAAATGGATATGGTATCCATCGGCCTGGCCTTCAATATGGAAGACAGTCTGCGCATGGTCGAAGAGGCCCAACCGGATATTTTCTGTTTCCATGCGGGTACGACCAAAGGCGGACTAAAGGGCTACGACTCTGGAGAAACCATTGAAGAAACCGCCGCCCGGACGGAAGAAGCCAATAAAGAACTACGCAAACTCAAGCCCGATGTCATGCTGATCGCCCACGGAGCCGCTATGTCGAACCCGGAAGATGCACAGTATATGCTTAACCACACCAGTGTAGATGGCATCTGGACCGGCTCCTCTACCGAGCGGATTCCGATCGAGAAGGCCGTCCTCAGTACAGCAAAAGAGTTTGCGGCCCTACGTTTTCCTGACCAAAAGTAAGATATCATGCAAAAAACTATTGCTCTATTAGTCACGCTCGACACCAAAGACCAGGAGGCCGAATTTTTAAAAAAGCAGATCGAAGCCAGGGGGCATAAAGCCCTTTTGCTGGACATAGGTGTCGTGGGCGAGGCCGGTATTCCCGCCGATCTGGATAGAAGCACCGTCATCGCTACCGGTGGTGGCGACCTCGAGGAGGTTCTAAAGGATCCTACCCGCGAGAAAGCCAACCCCTTCGTAGTGAAGGGTAGTGTACGAATCCTAACGAAAAAGATCGAAGCCGATCAGGTACACGCCGTACTCGGCCTAGGCGGAACACAGGGAACCTCTACCTGCTGCGATATCATGCAACAGCTGCCTTACGGTTTCCCTAAAATCATGGTCTCCACGATCGCTTCGGGAGACACCTCCGGCTTTGTGGGGATCAAGGATATTACCATGATGTTCTCGGTAAGTGATATCCTGAAGTTGAACCCCTTCACCCGGAAGATTCTCGCGAATGCGGCGGCGGCAGCCTGCGGGATGGCCAGCGTAGAAGACAAGTTTATTGTGGAGAAGCGCGACAAACCCCTGATCGGCATGTCCAACCTGGGCGTTCTGACCAAAGGCGCGATGGAGGCTATCAAATACATTGAAGCCGCCGGCTACGAGGTAATCGTCTTTCATGCCGTCGGCTCCGGTGGGCGGGCCATGGAGCAGATGATGAAGGAAGGAATTATCGGTGCCGTCTTTGATTATGCAATGGGAGAAATTGCCGATGATGTCTGGAAAGTGCTGCGGGCGGGTGGGCCCGAGCGACTGACCGTCGCTGGTAAATTAGGTCTGCCCCAGGTCCTGGTGCCGGGCGGTGCCGAGCATTTAGGTATTCTGGTGCCTCCCAACGAAGTACCCGAAGAATACAAAGATCATAAAATAGTCTTCCACAGTCCGGTGGTTTTTGTACCTCGACTAAATGTGGAAGAGATTCAGCGGGTAGCGGATGATATCTGCCAGCGCCTGCAGCATACCAAAGATAAAGCTTACTTCATGATTCCAGGGCTTGGCGTAGGCCGTTACTCCTACCCCGGCGGGGTCCTGGAAGACAAGGCGTCCGATCGCGCCTTCTTTGACCGACTGAAGGCCGGCCTGCCCAATAATATCGAAGTAATCGAACGGAAGCTGACAGCCGAGGATCCCACTTTCGTAAAAGAATGCGTGGATAAGCTGATCGAATTGATTGAAGAGGGCTGACTTTTTTTTAAGATCCAATAAATAACTCAAAACAAAACTTTACTCGCTAGGCGGAGGATACCCTCCGCCTTAAACACCTTAACCCAATACATTCACTTGGGAACTAAAACTCGAACTTTACAAAAATTACATACAAATGAAATCACCTCATTCCATTTATGCAATCCTTTTATTCTTAGGCATTTCCACGCTCCTCCAGGCACAAAATGATCCTCTCTTACAGGGCTTCCACTGGCGCAATATTGGCCCCGCCAATCAGGGTGGCCGCATCGTCGACATCGAAGCCCTGGAAACCGATTTCACGAAAGTGTGGATTGCTACCGGGTCCGGTGGCGTATGGCATTCTAAAAACGCCGGAACGACCTGGGAGCCCATCTTTGACGATTATGAAACCGCCTCCATTGGAGACATTGCAGTTTATCAGAAAGACCCCAGTCATATCTGGGTGGGTACCGGAGAATCCAATAACCGCAATAGTGTCTCCTGGGGAAATGGCATCTACAAATCGACCGACGGAGGAGAGAGCTTCCAAAATATGGGGCTGAAAGAAACCCACCAGATTAGCAGGGTAATTATCCATCCGGATGACCCGGATGTGGTGTACACGGCGGCTCTGGGACACCTGTGGGGGTACAGTGGCACCAGAGGCCTCTTTAAAACGACCGATGGGGGCCAGACCTGGACAAAACTAACAAAAGGCCTGCCCGACGATGGCAAGACCGGAGCCATTGATCTGGTCATGGATCCACAGGATCCCAATACCCTCTACGTGGCTATGTACCATCGCCTGCGGCAACCCTGGCATTTCCACAGCGGTGGTGGGCAGGGCGGTATTTACAAAAGTACGAACGGCGGGAAGTCCTGGACGAAGCTAAGCAAGGGCTTACCCCCCGGAGAAACCGGCCGAATAGGACTGGCCATCTACCGTAAGAACCCAAAAGTACTGATGGCCCTAATTGAAGCCGAGCAAACCGATGACCTGGGTAAGCCAGGCTCTGGCGTTTACCGCAGTGAAGACGGCGGCAAGAGCTGGACCTACGTCAACACCTATAATAACCGTCCTTTTTACTACAGCCAGATTCGAATCAATCCCAATGATGATCAGCGAGTGTACGTATTGACGACCCGCTTTATGGTCTCTGAAGATGGCGGAAAAACCCTGCGTAATGGCAGTGAAGATGAGGAAGTACACGGTGATTTCCACGCTATGTGGTTGGACCCCAATTACAAGGATCGCTATTACCTGGGAGCGGATAAGGGGGTGTCCATCACCCACGATCATGGCCAGGCCTTTACCCTGCTGGACAATTTGCCGATTGCGCAGTTTTACCGGATTGGCCTGGATATGCGGGAGCCCTATTACGTATACGGAGGAATGCAGGATAATGGTATGTATGGGGTAGCTAGTTTCAGTCGGGATGCCAGAGGTATTTTGAATGATGACAACTGGAAATTACACTGGGGCGATGGCATGTCCGTCGCCGTTGATCCGGGCAACTGGCGTAAGGTCTATACCCAATCCGAAAACGGAAGTACGAATCGCTACGATCCGCTGACCTACCAACGGGAACGCATTACACCCAACTATACGAACATCAGTAATTGGGAAGAAAAAATACCTACGGAAAAAATAAAAGAAGGCACCGCCTTTCGTTTTAACTGGAATGCGCCCATGCAGATGTCACCTTTTGATCCCGATATTTTATATCTGGGTGGAAATCATATTCTCAAATCGAATAACGGCGGCCAGAGTTGGCGGATCATCAGTCCCGACCTGAGTACCAATGATCCCCAGAAAACACAGGAAGGTAAAAGCGGAGGGATTACACTGGATAATACCGGTGCCGAAATTCATTGTGCCGCTACGATGATCGGCCTCTCCCCCATCGACCGACAAGTCATTTGGGTGGGAACCGACGACGGTAATGTACAAATTACCCGGGACGGCGGCCAGCACTGGACCAATGTCCGCGCCAGGGTACCCAATGTGCCCGGGGGAATCTGGGTGAGCCGGGTAGAAGCTTCGCATTTTTCCCCCAGCCGGGCCTATTTATCCTTTGATGGTCACCGCAGTGATCAAAACCAGCCCTGGTTATTTGTAACCGATGATTTTGGGCAAACCTGGACATCGCTATCTGCGAACCTTCCGGAAAATGAGGTTATCCGGGTGGTCCGAGAGGATCATCAAAACCCAGATTTGCTGTTCATTGGTACCGAAACGGGTGTTTTTTATACCCTGGACAGAGGTGCTTCCTGGTCGAGGTGTATGCCCAATCTACCAACCGTTTCCGTTTATGATTTAAAAATTCACCCACGGGATAAAGATCTGGTAGCGGGTACCCACGGTCGTAGCCTCTGGATTATGGATGATATATCTCCCCTGCAACAGCTAACCACCGAGGTACAAAAAGAACCGATCTGGCTATTTGAGCAGCGTCCCGCTACCCTCTGGGAAAATACCAGCCGAGGTGGTCAACGGGGACATTTTTGGTTCGGAGGAGAAAACCCGGCCACCTTCCAGAACACCTCCAGCAAGGCCCGGGCCAGAACCCGGAACGAGGCCTGGATTAGCTATTACGCTGCTGAGGAGCTGGAGGCACCCTTAATCCTGGAAATCCACCACCCCAATGGCCGACATGTACGGATCGACACCTTGTCTTCTACTCCCGGCATTCATCGGTATAGCTGGGATCTGATGTTTGAGCCCGAGGCACTCACCGCAGCAGAACAGGCGAAAGCCCGCGAGGTTTTAGAGGAGCTCTCCGCCCAGTATGCCAATCGCAGCTTAGAACGGGCCGCTGAGCGGTTTGACCAGGCCGATACGCCCCTGCAACAAAGACGAGCCCTCTCCGGACTGGTGGAGGAAGGTTTCTTACCCGCCTCCTATGGTGTACCTGAGGCCGGGCCCGGCATCTATTGGCTAACCCTCCGCTCGGGCTCAATGACGAGCCAGCAGTCTTTAGAGGTGCGGGAGGATCCCATCTTAAAGAAATAGGAGGCATCACACATTGTATTGAGAAATATTTTATTTTTTTCAATACAATGTGTGACTTTAGAAAAGACTTGCGTCAAAAGTGTGCAATTCGGCCGAAAAGCCGGTAATCCCATGAATCTTTTCATCCCTGTACATATTCATTTTAACATCATTACTTCGGTAACATTACCCCGTTATTTCCCGAAAACGGTTATACCCCTTTTGACTAAGAATTAGATATACTTAGAGAAAACTACGGGCCTTGCTCTCACGGAGCGAGGTTTTTTTATTTAAGCAAACACAGGGAACTTTTTTAATCCATAAATCGTTATTAGATTTGTGGATGGTTAAGTAAGGAGACTTCCGCCAAAAGAGTCGGAATACCCCCACCACATGATCACTTAACTACATGACCACACGAATATGGGGACGTACTGGTATCGACAGGATTGTATACTGGTTAGTAAGCATGTCGGAGCACGGTTGTTACTCCGTTAACAAATACGACTAAACTTTAACTGGCAATAGACAATTTGCCATGGCAGCGTAAGACAGAGTCTTATTATGTCATTGTGTGACGATGCACGCATAGACCTCTCCGAGGCTACGCACGGTTTTTGCTCAATAGGGCCCCGCATCCACACATCAACCACATATTGAGCTAGCAAAGAGGGGGCGCACGGCCTCTGCGCGAAATTCAGTGTGTAAGGAAGTAGCCGGAGGGTTTCCAGTCCACGCGACTTCCCGACAATCCAATTGGGAACTAAGCATGTAGAAGGCTGATTAGTGCTTTCTCTGGACGCGAGTTCGACTCTCGCCGTCTCCACAAACAGCGCCACCGGGCATTCCTCCCGGTGGCGCTTTCTTTTTCTCCAAAAAATTGCCAATCGGCTGGTGGAGCTGGTAGCGGGCGACTATTTCACCGTATCCGTATAATCACTAGCACTTTATTTACGGCCACTAATAAAGTATTTTACTACCCATTCGGAAGATCAGCCTAATTTCTGATTAGGTTTGACAACCATTGGTGGGGGACGATGTTTTTTTCCTACTACCATATTGATCTGATAAAAAATACTTGGCTATAAAAACCATCACAGAAATGAAAACAGGCATCGTAGGCGCAGGTATAGCTGGTCTGGCGGCAGCCGTCCGTATGGCCGTCCGGGGTAAGGAAGTGCATGTATTCGAAGCCAATGCCTATCCGGGTGGAAAGTTATCCGCTTTTGAGCTGGAAGGCTATCGCTTTGATGCGGGCCCATCCCTTTTCACCATGCCGCAGTACGTTGATGAACTCTTCCAACTGGCGGGAAAAGATCCCGCCGACTATTTTGAATACGAGCGCCTGCCGGTCGTTTGTAATTACTTTTGGGAAGATGGCACCCGGCTCTCGGCCTACGCCGATGCTGGGCGTTTTGCCCGGGAGGCTGCCGAAAAACTAGGCGTTTCCGCACAAGCGGTACAAAAACAACTTAAAGACAGCGCCCGTAAATACGAAGTCACCGGGAAGATTTTCCTGGAAAAAAGCCTGCATAAAGCCAGTACCTGGACCAACTGGAACGTGGCCAGGGCGATGCTGCAGATTCCGACCCTTGATCTGTTTACCAGCATGAACCAAGTACACAAACGCATTGCTCAACATCCCAAACTGGTACAGCTCTTCAATCGTTTTGCCACCTACAATGGTTCTAATCCCTACAAAGCACCGGGTCTATTGAGCATTATCCCTCACTTCGAGCACGAATTGGGGGCCTATTATCCCAAAGGAGGTATGGTCGCCATCAGCCAGTCCATCTATGAATTGGCCAGGGACCTGGGCGTACAGTTTCACTTCGACAGCCCGGTAGAGCGCATACGGGTAGAAGGGGGCCAGGCAAAAGGGCTGGTTGTCAAAGGGAAGGAGTGGTCTTTCGATCAGGTGATCAGCAATATGGATATCTTCTTCACCTACCGAAAATTACTACCGGAACAAAAGCAACCGGAGCGGATTCTGCAACAGGAGAAATCTACTTCGGCCATCATTTTCTACTGGGGAATTAAACAAAGCTTTCCCGAACTGGACTTACACAACATCTTTTTCTCCGATGATTATGAGCAGGAGTTTGCAACCATGGAAGCCGGTGGGCTTTATGAAGACCCTACCGTATACGTCAATATCAGTAGCAAATACAGTCCGGAAGATGCGCCCTCCGGTCACGAGAACTGGTTTACCATGATCAATGCGCCTTACCAGGCAGGGCAGGACTGGGATGACCTGATCGATCAGGCCCGGGAAGCAGCAATTCGTAAGATCAGTCGTATTCTCGGACAGGACATCCGCTCCTTCATTGCTTGCGAGGACATACTGGAGCCGCGGACTATTGAATCCAGGACGGGTTCGCACCTGGGTAGTCTATACGGTACCAGCTCGAATAATAAGATGGCTGCTTTTTTACGGCACCCTAATTTTAGTCGTCGAATAAAAAATCTGTACTTTTGTGGCGGTAGTGCGCATCCGGGCGGCGGCATTCCTTTGTGTCTGCTTTCCGCAAAAATCATTGATGATCTGATGCCGGAGGGGGTGACCAGCTAAAACAATCGGGTTTATGAACCAATATTTACAGCTAAAGATCGCGGGACGTGCCTGGCAAATCGGCTATGCGGATTTGAGTATCATCGTACTGAGCATCCTCTACCTGGTAGGCATCTTCGGGCTTACCCTGCCCATTCACCCCGATTTCGCATTACTTACTCCGGTGAATCTGCTGATCTCTTTAGGGCTGGTCTTGTTTTTTCATCCCGAATGGAGTCAAAAGACTTTTCTTTTCCTGGGTTTGTGCTATTTGATGGGTTTCGGTGCGGAGTTGTTCGGCGTACAAACGGGTCTACTATTCGGCGACTACGAATACGGTCCCGTACTGGGCCCCAAGTTATTGGGCACCCCCTATATGATTGGCATCAATTGGATTTTGCTGGCTTACGCCAGCGGTGTGCTGGTCAATCAGCTCCTTGCGGGAAAAAGTAAATGGCTAAAGGCGATTCTCGGGGCAAGCATTATGGTACTACTGGATATTTTTATTGAGCCCGTGGCTATCGAGTACGACTTCTGGACCTGGCAGGGGCGTAGCACCCCACCACTACATAATTTTATTGGTTGGTGGATCATTGCCTTTTTTGTACACTCTATCTTCCAGGCATTACAAGGCCATATTAAAAACAAAGTGGGTATTGCCTTGTTAATTCTTCAGTTTATTTTTTTCATTACACTAAACACCGTGTAGCTATGCAAGTTGTCCTTTATATTTTTGTCACCATTGCTACCTTTCTCTTTATGGAATTTGTGGCCTGGGCGGCACACAAATATCTGATGCACGGCTTCCTTTGGATCTGGCACGAGGATCACCACAAGCCCCATCACGAAAAAGATGGTTTTTTTGAGAAAAACGATTTGTTCTTTTTGGTCTTTGCCATCCCCAGTGCTGCCAGTTATATCATTGGCCTCAGTACGCCCGGCTTTTTTTGGTTAACTTTTGTTGGCATTGGTATTTCCATCTACGGGCTGGTCTACTTTCTGATTCACGACGTGTATATCCACCGCCGCTTTAAGTGGTTTAAGCAACTGGACAATCCTTATTCGCGGGCGATTCTGAGAGCACACGGTGATCATCACAGCAAGCGAGAAAAAGAAGACGGACGTTCTTTTGGTTTACTGATCGTAGGGCCAAAATACTTTAAGAAAAGAAGCGAGTGGCAGACCAGAGAATCTTAGAAATCTATTTACAGATCTCCGCGTTCGGCTGCCCGACGTAGCTCTTTATTAGCCACGATGACTACTTCTACCCGTCGATTTTGCTGGCGACCCGTCACCGTCTCATTGCTGGCGACCGGTTCGGTTTCGCCCAGTCCTTGCGTAAGCAGCCGCTGGGAAGTCACCCCGGAGTTCACCAGATGATCTTTTACGGAATTTGCTCTTTTTACGGAAAGTTCCTGATTGTATTCGGCCGCACCGGTAGCATCCGTATGGCCCTGCACCAGAATCTCGGTGTCTTCGTATTTCTTTAGTGTCTGAGCCAGTTCTTCCAGATTTCGGCGCGTAGCGGGTTTAAGCGCAGCCGAGTTAACGTCAAACAGTAATCCCGAATCGAAAGTAATCAGAATACCTTCGCCTACTCGTTCTACTTCGGCGCCTTCCATATCCCGCCGGATTTCTTCGGCCTGTTTGTCCATATAACGACCGATCACGGCGCCAGCCGTACCGCCAATCGCGGAGCCGATTAATATACCCGTGGATTTATTTCCTTTTTTGGCAATTGTACCGCCAATGATACCTCCTACGGCACCACCAATAGCGCCCCCTTTGAGCGTTTTACTCGAATTACAGGCGGGCATCAGAAAGAGAGAGAAAATTAAAATTAGGGTTGCGGGAAGTGCATTAGTTGGCTTCATGGGCTGATTCGTTTAAGTTGGTTCTAAGAAGCGGTTTAAACTTTTTCAGTTCGCTGAGTCTTAAAGTCTTATAGAAATTGGACGGCAGCTAATTTTCGATCCGTAACTTTGGCTACGCATCTCAAATTGAGCTTTACCAGAACCTACAAACTTTTTAAGACCGCTTGAACCAAAAAGTTTAAACCGCTTCTAATAATAGTTTTTATCCTGAGCTATTAATTGATCAGATCTTTTCTTCTTTATTCTACCTAATCTCATCGACTTTGGCCGTTCGGATAAGCGACTCAAATAGATAACGGCCATCCGCATCGCCAAGTTCGCGCTCCGCCGCTCTTTCCGGATGTGGCATTAGCGCAAAAACGTTATGATCAGCATTGCAAATCCCCGCGATATTGGAAATGGCTCCGTTTGGATTACTTTTTTGCGAAAGCTTACCTTCCTCATCGCAGTAGCGGAACAATATCTGATCATTGCTCTCCATTTCTTTTAACGTCAAGTCATCCACAAAGTAACGGCCGTAGCGGTGGGCAATGGGTAATTTTATGACCTCATCCGGGTTAATCCCCGCGGTAATGGGGGAATTACTGGTAATCGTTTTCAGCCAAACCGCCTTAGAAACAAATTCTCCGGAGAGATTATGGAGTAACAAACCGGGCAAGAGGCCCAGTTCGCAGAGTATCTGAAAGCCGTTTCCAATTCCAAAAATATAGCCCCCGGAAGAGGAAAACTTCTTAAGGGCGGATACAATTGGGGCCAGCCGTGCCAAAGCTCCCGGACGCAGATAATCTCCGTAGGCAGAACCACCCGGTATGACCAGACAATCTTGTTCTCTGAATCCGGTCAGGACACCATCCTGGTACCAGATACGTTCTACCTGCTGTCCCATGACTTCCTCTAAAACATAGTTGATATCCTGATCTCCGTGCGTGCCTGGGAATATGACCACTCCAAACTTCATGAATTGTACTTTTTGTTATCAAATTTAAGGTAAGAAGAAGGGGCGATACTGTAATAGCAAAACCGACAGAAAAAATAACAAATGCAGCAGTTCGCTGACGTTGGATCGCAAATTTGACCATTGCAAGCCCAGGAAGAAGCCTAAAAAAGGCGCCACCACCAGAAAAGAGTTTTCCTGAATATCGGCCTGTACGATTAAAACCAGTACACTAATCAACATACCCCAGTAAAACACATCAATCTTTCGCTGGGCCTCCATAATTTTACGACTGATAATCTGACCTCGCACCATAACCATGATCAAAACTAACAATACTAAGAGTCCTAAATGAATAAAGGTGAACATATTGCCCGCTCGAAAGTCCAGCAAAGCAAAACCTTCTACAAACTGCTGCTGCCAGAAAGCCGCCAGCTGTCCGTTCCAAAAACAAACCGTACCTGCTAAAAAAAAGACGACCATTATCCCCGCTACCACAATGACCCGCTCGTTGAAATTAAAACCCCGCAGGAGGTTTAAGCCCACAAAGGCCAGCATCAGGTAAAACAAATAGGCCGGGGTGAATAAGGCCGCCAGACCAATACACAGGCCTACATTCAACAATGATCCACTTACCTTGGGCTTGCGGTAGGTGATGAGAAATTGATCAACGGCCAGCAGTAAAAAAAAATTACTAAAGTGATAAGAAGATAAATGCAAAAAGGGTAAAGAAACACTGGATACCAGGACCAGAAAAACGCCCGTGAACAAAGTAGGCTCCAATGATAATTTATGACGAAAATCCATACGAATCAACAAAACAGCCTGTAAAAACAGTAAAAATCCGGCCAGCCCCTGAGTGAACAGCGTTTTAAACCCCAAATACTCAAAGACGACATGGGAAAGAACACCGTGGATGGCTGGCTCCCAATTGTCCTGAATCCAGATAGGCGCCAAATGTAATACTGCGATGTACGGCAGTAAAAGGATGGCCAGGAGTAGTTGGTTGGTTCGAAAAAGTGATAGTAGCACTCGTTATTTTTTTCCGTTTTCGAAAAGAAAGATAAGAAAGAATTAGCGGATTGGTTCTTTAGGATGACAAAGAAAATACTTTTTAACCAGTTTTGCCTGAATATTGTATTCACTATTCATGGATAAGGGCTCTACCCTGCCATCTTTGTATAGTATTTTGATTTCATCCTTGGATTTACTGTAGGCGCTATTGGACTCCGCTCCGAGAATAAGCAAATGGGATAAGTCTCCCGGACTAGCTTCGCCCCACCAATTGCTGAGCTTAGCCCTCAGCATAAGCAAATGCGATTCGGAGAAAGGTTTCAGACTAAACTGTAACCTAAACAAGCGTCGATTAACCAGGGCCTCACACAAATAACTCAACAGTCGATCCGAGCTATTCATCCAGTACTTGATCGCAAAAGCAATATCGTGATCGTCCAACAGGGCAAAATGCTCCAACATGGACTTACGGTTGCCCGCAAAATCCTCTGCTGTCCAGTCCCGACTGATAAAAAAGTGCAGGCTATCCGGCATAGTTAACTCCACCCCCCGGCGTACCAGCGTTTTGGCCCTCAAGAGGGCCTGAATCAACATCTGCTCGGCCGAGAGCACCGTTTTATGTAAATACACCTGCCAGTACATCAATCTACGAGCAATTAGAAATTTCTCCACGGAATAGATGCCTTTTTGTTCTACGACCAGCTCCCCGTCATTCACCGCCAACATCTTAATAATGCGATCGTAACCGATCACCCCCTCGTGTACCCCAGTAAAAAAACTATCCCGGTTCAGATAATCCAGCCGATCCATATCGAGCTGACTGGAAACCAGTTGGTGAAGGAACTTCTTTTTATAATCATCTTTAAAGATTTGAATCGCCAGATCGAGCCGACCGTCGAATTCCTCGTTCAGCTGTTCCATAAACAGCGCAGAAATGTGCTCGTGAGAGACATTGATTAAGGTATTCTCCAGCGTATGCGAATAAGGGCCATGGCCAATATCGTGCAACAAAATGGCGATAAACACCGCTTCGGCTTCGGCCTCCGTCACCTCGGTCCCCTTCGAACGAAGCACTTCGATGGCTTCCGTCATGAGATGCAGCGCGCCCAGAGCATGGTGGAAACGGGTGTGCAGCGCCCCCGGATAGACGTAGTGCGTCAGGCTAAGCTGCTTAATGCGCCGCAGTCGCTGAAAGTAAGGATGCTCCACCAACTCGAAGACCAGTCCGCGGGGTACCCCAATGAATCCGTAAACGGGGTCGTTGAGTATTTTCTTATTGAGCATTAATTTTGTGGTTTTCATGAAGCCATTCATCGAAGTTGTTTAAGAATTCCTGATGCGATGATTGGTAAATGCTTGATGGTCAATACTTCAATGATTTGCCAGGGGCGCATTGAGGAGTTTTTAAACAACTTCATCTACAAAACTTAAAAACAATTAGCACCTGGGCAATAATTAACCAATAAATATGATTACTATTTCGTAAAATTGATCAGGAAAGGTATTTTAGCTCTTCAAGCATTTTTAAAAAACATTCATGGAAAATATAACCATTCTTTGGGCAGACGACGAAATTGACTTACTCAAACCACAACTGCTTTTTCTGGAAAAACGCGGCTACGAAGTGGTGACGGTAACCAACGGTTACGACGCGCTGGAAGAATGTGAGGAAAACGATGAGATCGATGTGGTTTTTCTCGACGAAAGTATGCCCGGCTTGACCGGCCTGGAGACTCTACCCAAAATAAAAGAATTGCGCCCGCATCTACCCGTCGTTATGATTACCAAAAATGAGGCGGAAAACGTGATGGAAGAAGCGCTGGGATCACAAATTTCTGATTACCTGATCAAACCCGTCAACCCTAACCAGATACTGCTTTCGCTAAAAAAGCTGATTGACAATAAACGCCTGGTACGGGAGAAGACCTCTTCTGATTATCAACAGGAGTTTCGCCAAATCCTCATGCAGATCAATAGCGGGCTGGACCACCAGGAATGGGTCGATGTTTATCGCAAGATCATCAACTGGGAGATAAAAATTGACCAGTCGAACTCTATTGGTATGGCGGATATCCTGGCTATGCAAAAAGAACAGGCCAATATTGCCTTTTCGAAATATATCGTCAAAAATTATCTGGATTGGGTCGGAACCGAGGAGGGTCCGATTATGTCTAATCACTTGCTCCGCAAAAAGGTGTTCCCCCACGTATCACCCGATAAACCCACCTTCTTTTTATTGCTTGATAATCTGCGCTACGATCAATGGAAAATTATCGAACCCATCCTGAATGATCTTTTCCGCGTCAAGCAGGAAGACTACTTCTACAGTATCTTACCCACCGCTACCCAGTATAGCCGAAATGCGATCTTCTCGGGTATGATGCCCGGTGACATCGCCAAGCGCTTCCCAGACTGGTGGCGAAACGATAATGAAGAAGGGGGCAAGAATCTTTTTGAGCACGAACTACTCACGGAATTGGTCAAACGGACTTTCCGTTGGGAGGTGAAATTTGATTATCAAAAAATCACCAACGTTAGCGTAGCCAAAACCCTGCAGGACAATATCCTGAACTACCTCAATAATGACCTGACCGTAATTGTCTATAATTTTATTGATATGCTCTCCCATGCCCGTACGGAAATGGAAGTACTCAAAGAACTGGCGGGTGACGAACGGGCCTACCGCTCCCTGACCCGCTCCTGGTTTACGAATTCTCCCCTCTGGCTGGCCCTACAAAAACTGGCGGAACACGATATCAATTTGATTATTTCTACCGACCACGGTACCATCCGGGTCAATCAGCCTTCTAAGGTCGTTGGCGACCGCGAGACCACCACGAATCTGCGCTATAAGGTAGGCCGTAACCTGCAATACCAGCGTAAGGATGTACTCGAAGTACGGGATCCTAAAAAAGGCGGCTTACCCCGACCCAATGTGAGTTCGACCTTTATCTTTGCCAAGGAAGATAAGTTCTTCCTCTATCCCAATAACTATAATTATTACAATAACTACTATAAAAACACCTTCCAGCACGGTGGTATCTCCCTGGAGGAGATGATCTGCCCGGTGATTACACTGGAGACAAAATAAGAGGAGAACGGAACCGCTCCCCTCTTATACACGCCAGCCTATTCTTTTTCCTTCAACATTCGCTCTAGGCGATTAAGGCGATCTTCCTGCCTGGCCAGTTTATCCTCCAACTTTTGGATATACTGCTGCTGCGTTTCTAGCAATTGCCGGGTAGAATCCGTACTTCTGCTTTGTTTTTCTATATTTTGCAGCTCAGCTGTCAGTTCGCTAATACTGGCATCCTGCTGCTTCAACACGGTCTGTAATTCCTGAATAGCCTGGATGGCGACCACCCCAAAGCCACTGTAGTTGATACCGTACAGATCATCGGAAGGAATATATTCGACCAATTCCGGAAACACCTTTTGTACTTCCTGAGCAATAAAGCCGAAGGTACGGCTTTGAGACTGATCTGAACGATATTGGTAGCTGGTCGGTCTTAGTTTAGCAACTTTAGTTAGTACGGGCTCTAATTGAACTACGTTCTTTTTCAGACGAGCATCTGAGCCCTGGATGTATGCGCCATTGGTGGCGCTAATTGCCGCGCGTAAGCTACCGCCGTAATGAAAACGTAAGCCGAAACCATGCGTAATATCCCAATCCTGATTCGCCGTACCATCTACGAAGCGCAGTCCCGTTCCTACCTGTTGGCTTGCTTGATTGATAGTCAGTCGGGCGCTGGGGCTAAAAGTGTTGACCCCTACATTTCCATTACCCCTGACGGTTAATATATCGCGACCGACATTGCCATCCCTGAAAAAAATATTCATCCGGGAGTTCGCAGGCTCTTCAGCAGCCTGGCCGGCGATGTGCCAGAAATTATTATTCTGCGTATTGTTAAATTCCAGTCGGGAATAGTCGTCTTGATCTTCCGTCAGCCGAAGTTGAGGCTTGCTAAGGTTACTATTCAAGCGCACATCAATCCCCCCCAGGGTCTCCAAAGCAAGTCCGGAATCATTGTGCAACTGGGCAGCGGGGGTATTGACCGCATCATTATCAATGTGCAAGCCAGATTGCGGACTATCTTCCGATAAAGAGACGTATAGTTTACTGCCTGGATCTAGTGGTGTCTTTGAAAAAGCCGCATCGGCAATAGATAGTCCCGCCGCCTGAATCCCCCCGTAGAACCAATGCATACCTCCCAGGCCGGACGGACTGTTTACCTGGTTAGAAATAACCGTGTACAGCGGGTTCAGGGAAGCCCCACCCCCATTGTCGGCAATAAAGAGCTCCTGCATACTAAATTGGGCATCACCGTCTCCATCTTTTGAGGTTTCCAGCGTAATACCGTGATCTGCATTTTCTGTATTTAGTTCGAGCGACAAGGAAGCACCACTAGTAGAAGCATTGTCCTCACCACTGATCTTCATCCTACCGGTAAATCGATGCTCTGAAATACCGCTGGGAAATACTTTGGCGGTATGCAGTTGATTGGGTAAAAAGAAAATGGGGGCATTTGCCGTATCGTAATCTACCTGAGCCAGACTGAGTTCCGTAATTTGGGTAGACGGATCGTAAGTTGCCGAATAGCGCATCGTTTTAGCTACGTTCCCCTCCGCTGCGGGGAAGAAACTGAGGCTAGAAAAACCGGCATCGCGGCCTTCAATCGTCAGGCTGTTGTCCATCTGGGCATTGCCCGTCCAGCGGTGGGTGAACATTCGATTCCCCTGCACCGCTCGTGTACTCAATTCATAAGCCGGCATTTTATTTTCAAAGTCGGCATTACCTACCAAAAAATTGTAGTCGTACAGGCCCAGTTTGATTTCCTCCAGATCGGACAGGTCTGCTTCCCAAAGCCAACCCCGGTAGCTATCAATCCCTTCAAACTGTCGAAAAGCCAGGCTACTGATACCATTGCTATTCTCCCCGTTTAAACTCAAGCGGGTCTTCTTATTATCCACGATTTCTACCTTATCGAGTGGGCTTTCCGTTCCCAGACCAACCCGTCCGGTAGTCGTCACCAATGCCGCTCTACCATTGGGGGTCGTTCTGAATAAGGCGCCGATTCCACCAGCGTCATTTACTCCAGTAACTCCGTAACCAGTAGCCGATTCGGATATCCCAAATACGCCCGAAAGGAAACTATTGGTACTAATACCCAGTACGCCACTGGCGGCATTTCCCATACCGATAAGTCCGGCATTATTATTGGGTAACTCAACCGCTCCAACCGTACCCGCCAGGCCATACCGACCATTAGGAAAATTATTCTGCACGTGAAAAGCGGCTTTATTCACACTGGTTTCGCCAAAATAAGGTAGACTTAGGCTTCCGCCCAAACCACTCAAATCAACAGGGGTCGCTACTCCGCTAATGGAAAGATCCGTTCCGGACAGATTAAGGCTTTGGATTTCATTGGTTGGATCGGCATCCGCATCATCGGCATTGCTAACCGTTTCGGCATGTAAAGCGTAGGGGACTGACAAAAGGCGACTCTTTCCCAGGTCAATAAAGTTGTTAGAGCCATTGGCGTCTAATTTCACCTGCAGGGAGTACTGTTCGTTGGCCCAATCCAGCACACTGAAATCTCCCTGGATTACCGTCCCTTCCCCGACATTCACAGAGAAAACCCCCTGGGGGGAGGTGAAAATGGTATGCTGCTCTTCGTAAATCAGGGGCGGATTCACACTCCCATCCTCTTCCAGGATAAGAAAACGGACTTGAATGGCCTGACTACTATAAATTGTGCCACTGGCATCCCGGGCTACGCCCTGAAATTTAAAAGAGGAGGGCGCTTGTGCACTCAACTTCATGCTGAGTAAAAAGGTGAGTAATAAAAATAGGTATAACGGTTTCATGGTAAATGGATTTTAAGAATAAAGAGTGGATGAAGGTGCACAGAGATTGGGCTGGCATTCTGTCTTGACTAAGGCAAAACACAGACCAGGCAGTGGGCCGGAGACCAAAACCAAAAAATAAGATAGCACCCTATGCTGTTGACTCTTTCTTAGTTCTGGTTAATAAAAAGTTTTCTGCTGGCCGTTCGCCCGATTTGATCTCGTACGGTAATCAAATAAATGCCCGCCTTTAAGGAGGGTAAGTCCAATCGCTGACTGGCAGCGGTGGAAGTACCCCTTAATAATTGTCGGCCCAGGATATCTTGCAGCTCGTAAACCCAGGTATCTTCAAAGTTGGTTTCCAGCTGCAAAAAATAAGCCGTCGGATTGGGAAAGACCCGCCAGTCGGAAGGCGGAATATGGACCGGAGAAATCCCCACAGTCATATCGAGCTGAGCTTGCTGAAAGCCCTGCTGGATACTTGGTCCGTCCTGTAAATATTCGGTGGTCAGTTCTCCAAGGGTCCAGCTTAGACTCTGCCCCTCGGTGCTTACCTGGTAATCCCCCCCCGGGGCGATCACCGATCGAGAAAGGTTTTGCGCGAAAGCGCTACTGCCCAGGATGAGGAAAAGGAAAAAAAAGGAAATGCGCATAATATCGGTTTTATGGAATGAATAGGATTCTCTCTATTTAGTGTGTTCTGTGGGGAAAACATGACCGGAAGGATGATTATTTTTGAATTTTCAGGGAGAGAACTGGCCATCTACCGCTTCTTCAAAACATGATGAGCGGAGCAGAGAAATCAAAAATCGGGAGCAATTAATAATTAACAAGGATACCTGGGGAGACTAATCTCTCATCAAATAGGCCTGAATTTCCGGATGTTTTTCCCAGAAATCTTCAAGCCGACTGTTATTGACTACAAAAGTCAACCGGCGACCCAGACTTCCTTTGGCTTTTAGCTTAAGCGAGCCCACCGTAAAAAAGCCAAAGCGACTTACTTGCAAAGATTCTACACTATCCAGGCTGTATTGAATATGCTTGAAGTAATTAGTGACATAAACCTCGTCTGGTCCTAACTCCACGCGTACCAGGCGCAGAAGTGTAAAACCAAACATCAGAATCCCGGATAAATAGAAAATAACGACCCCTATCTTAAAGTACAGGGCTGGAATATTTCCGACATAACTGTAAGTGGATAATAAGGACGCCAGGGTAAAGCCTCCAAAGAAGACCAGCCAAAAGACGGGTACAAAAAACTTCAAAAAAAGCGTAAGATTACTCGAAACTCTTTCCATCAAAACTCTTTTATTGACCAGATTCCCACTTGGCCTTTTCTTTCTTTTCAACCCGACGCGAGACGTAGATACTCAGTTCGTACAGTACAAATAATGGTATACCGATCAAAAACTGGGTTACTACATCGGGTGGGGTAATTAGCGCCGCCAGGATTAATACAGCGACGATGGCGTGCCGACGGTATTTCTTCATCACCGCTGGGGTTAACAAGCCAATCTTAGATAAGAAATATACTACGATCGGCAATTCAAAGATAATACCGGCGGGGGCGGTAAACATTACCATGTAGGTAACAAAGGAGGAAATCGTCGGAGCATTCGTCACCCCGGGAATATAGTACCCCCCGAGGAAGTTGATGGCAAAGGGCGAAATAATAAAGTAGCCAAATAAAACCCCCATCATAAAAAGGAAGGAACAAATCGCAACGATCCCCCGCGTAGCACTGCGCTCATTTTTATATAATCCGGGCTTAATGAAAATCCAGACCTGATAAAAAACGTAGGGAAAGGCGACGAAAAATCCCCCGACAAAACACACCTTAATACTCATGATAAAGGACTCCGCAAAGCCCACGGCGATCTTTTCAAATTCCGGCGGGGTAAAACACATAGAACTTCCCAGACCAAGCTGCTCCGAAAGGTTACAGATCACGCGGTAGGAAATGAAATCGTCATGCGTTGGACCAAAAACAATATTCTCGAAAAACCAGTTCTTAAACAGAAACAAAACGATCCCCATAATCGTGATCGCCGCCAACGATTTGAGTATGTGCCAACGCAATTCCTCTAAATGGTCCAGAAAAGACATTTCCTTAGCCTCTCCCAGCTTCTGATCGTACTTATCAATATCGACTTGATCCAAAGGCATATTTCGATTTTTTTAGGCAAGGAACGCAAAGGCTTTTTACGGAAGGCCAGGGCTCCACTTGCAAAGCTCAAATTTAACACCAATATTAATGCAAAGCAACAAAGCCTGATAATTGTTTGGGCAGGAGAGGACAACTGTCGACCATTCCTAATTTTTTATCGAATAAATCTACCCTATCGAGTGACATCTACCTTGCTTTACGTATCAACCTTGTGTAAAATTCCTTACTTTTGCGGTTTATCCTGAAATTATCACCCGCAAATTTTGTAAGTAACGAGGATAACAGTAAAAAACAAAGACATTGGATTTACTCTATTATAGTTTATTATTTGTGGTCAGTCTGGCGGTATTATTGAAAGCCTCCGACTGGTTCATCGATTCGGCCGAGCGCATCGGGTTATCCCTGGGCATATCCCCTTTTATCATTGGGGTAACCATTGTCGCTTTTGGTACCTCCCTGCCAGAGTTGGCCGCCTCTATCGTCGCCGTGCTGAAAGATGAGTCTGAGCTCGTCGTCAGTAATGTCGTTGGTTCCAACATCACCAATATTGCGCTGGTATTGGGCCTGACCGCGATGGTCGTCAAAAGAATAGATCTGGATTACAACATCTGGCACATCGACATGCCCTATCTCTGGGGCTCCGCTTTCATTCTCTATTTTGTTTTGCAAGACCAACACGTCAGTATCGCGGAAGCCATTATTTTTCTGATTGGTATCGTTGTTTTCCTCGTCTATTCTATGGGTTCGAATGTTCCCAGCGAAGACGAACGCCTGAAGGTCAACTGGAAGCACTATGCCTTACTTATTGTTGGTGGGGTGTTGGTGGCTGCGGGTGCCGAGTGGACGATTCGGGGAATTAAAGGCCTATCCGTCATTGCCGGTATTAATAGTGAAATCATTGGTTTGTCGGCGGTAGCCCTGGGCACCTCTCTGCCCGAAGTGATCGTCAGTTTGAACGCGGCACGTAAGGGTAAAGCCAGTATTGCCATCGGTAATGTTCTCGGCTCCAATATCTTTAACACCTATGTCGTTATGAGTATTCCGGCGCTGATCGGGCCCCTGGAAATCCCCGATAAGATCAACAGCTATTTCCTGCCCCTCATGGTCGTTATGACCCTGATGTTCGGGATTATATCCAACAATAAAAAGATTACGCGCTGGGAAGGCGCGGTGCTGCTGATGTTTTATGGTTTATTCTTTATTGAACTCATCAGCTCTGCGATTAGTTAACTATAAAAACAACAAGCTATGTTTGGTAATTTAGAAGAAATGCAAAAAGAAATGCGTGAAAAGCTTTCGGCCATTAAAGTAGAAGCCGAAGCGGGCGGTGGCGCCATCAAAATTGAAGCCAACGCGGCACGTCAAATTACGAATATAAAAATCGACCCGGAATTCCTCAAGGATGCCGAAGCCGAAGAGGTAGAAGACCTGATGCTGGTCGCCTTAAATAATGTCCTTGCCTCTGCCGCCGATCAGGAAGCAGCGCATTCTCAGGAAATGATCCAAAAAATGATGCCCGGCGGAATGGGTGGACTGTCTAATTTATTTGGTTAGTACAGAATATACGTTTTGGAAAGACGCTGCGTTATTTACACAGCGTCTTAAATCAGTATAGAACCTATGAAAATTCTACTCCCGGCCTTTTTAGTGATCATAACCAGCTTAATGGCTTACAGTCAACCCAGCAGCGGCCTGATTGCTTATTATCAGTTCGAGAACGATCTCACTGATTCCCAGGGTAATGTTATCAACGAAGGTATTCCACTGGATGAGCCCAGCTACGGCTGCGGTATTACCGGCCAATCACTAAACTTCAATGGAGGCACCGATGAAGTCCGCTTCGACGGACAGGTTAGAGAGGGCTTTAACACCACCAATAACTTCACCCTTAGCCTTTACTTTAAAGCCAATACCAATAGCGGGGAGATGTACCTCATCTCGAAAAGTAGAACCAATTGCGAAGAACAAAACGTTTTCTTCATCAAGTATCAGGCGCTCTCCAGAACGATTAATGTATTCCTTAAAGAAGAAGATAACCGGGAGATCAATATTATCGCCCAGCTGTCGAATAATGCTTGTTGGCATCATCTGGTGGTTACCCGAAACGGAGGTACCGTACGCGTTTATGGCGACGGACGCTTCCTGCGCGAAGAAAGCACCATCGGTCGTATCGACCTGGCCAACGAAGGAAATCTGGTGCTGGGCGCCAGCGATTGTGCTCGTCAGAACGAATTGCCTTTCAATGGCGTCATGGATGAGCTAAGGGTCTATAATCGGGGGCTATCGGAAGATGAGATCCGAGAACTCTACGTGGCTCCCGAACGTATTGCCACGCGGGATACCGTTGTTTTCCTGGGTAATCCCGTGCAAATGTCTCTGACGGCTAACTGCGCCAACCGCTTCGAATGGTTTCCCAGCAGCGGCGTCAGTCAGACCAATGCCCCTAATCCGGAAATTACGCCTTTCGCTCAGGGCGACAACTTCTATTCCGTACAGCTGACAGATGCCAGCTCGGGATGCGTAGCCAGCGACTCCATAAGGATTACGGTCGTTGACCCCACTACACTGGATTGCTCAGAGGTCTATCTACCCAACGTTTTTACCCCCAATAATGACGGAGTCAACGATACCTACGGCATTAGCAACCCTTATGCTATTCAGGAGCTGATCTCCTTCGAAATTTTTGACCGTTGGGGCAGTCGGGTATTTGCCACGGGGGATCCCTTCAACCGCTGGGATGGTACTTACCGAAGCAAAAAAGTCAACCCGGGCGTCCTCCAGTATAAGGTCCGTTATACCTGCCGGGGTGAAGAACAAGAGCGTTTTGGCACTCTGATGGTCATGCGGTAGAGTCATGTGGTCGCACCACATGACCACACGACCACATGACTACTGCCCTGCCAGGAAGACCGCATTACTAAACAAGAAATGCCCCTGGTGCCAAAAAGCCCGGTACAGCGGATTATCTACCATATAAATCACCGCTCCGCGGCCCTGATCTTCGACGCCGAATACCAAGGTGTTTTTTACCGCTTCCCCGGCGCGATGGCCTACAAAACCGTGCGAATAAAGATTTTCTCCAATACGGCCAACGTTCCAGACATTATCCTGAAACGGATAGGCGCCCGTACCCGTTTTCAATGTGAAATAATGGTCTCCCAAACCGAAAGCCAGCGGATGGGTCTCATCCAGCGTCACTTTAAATATTGCCCCAGGAATTGCATAAGCGGCGTAGCGTCGGCTTTGTCCTCCAAAAGGCTCCGGCTCGGCCGTGTCTTCCATAGCCGTGCGATCAGCTCCGTTATCCGTCTGATCCTGCAGACGAAAGCCTTTCTCGCCTTGTAAAGCATCAATGGCTCTTCCGATGGCAATTACTCTACCGCCATCACGTGTCCAGTCCAATAAACTGTTCATGGTGCTTTCGCCAAAACGGTAGCGACCTTCCGGCATAATCAGCAGATTAAAATCATCCATGGGGATACGTCCCAATTGGTCCGCATCAATAATGGTATGTGGATAATCCAATGCGTTCTCTAGGTAATACCAGACTTGCCCAAAGCTCTGACTGGAGGTCTGCTCACCCGATAAGACCAGTATCTTCGGAATCTTGATATACACGTAGTTGCCGGAACCAAAATCACTACCCGTCTGTGCGAAGCCCGTCTTCACCGCTTCGATCTCCTGTTGGAATTCAGTGGCCAGCTCCGCAACGGCAGCGTCAAAAGAGGGGCCCATTTTTCGGTTATCCGCCCGGGTAAGAACAATGGTACCGGCCGGGTAAGATTTATCTTCTATCTCAAAACCTTCCTGTGCATAACGCGCCTTAATTCCCTTTTTATTCAGAGCAGCCAAAAACTGTGCATTTTGTAAAGCTCGCCAGGAAGCCAGATAGGCGTAGGCATTGTCGACTTCGTTCACATTATTGGAGACTTCCGGCAACTGATACTCGCCAGTCGGCAAAAAACGCTGGGTGCTGGCGTAAGCTTCCAGACCGTAGGCATAGGGTAGCGACCAGGCCGTAATATCATAGGTCAGAGAATCTTCCACGTAGGTTTCCGGCTCTAGCAAAATCTGCGTAAGCATGGCCTTCGGTTGAAAAGCCGTAATGACTAAGTCATTCTCCCCTATGGATAGATTCGTGTCTTCGCCATTCTGATAGTTATAAGCACTGAACCGTCCGGTCTTGCCCGACCGACCGTACTGAATACCATTCTTATCCAGGACTCCGAGAAAAGCCCGTAGGCGCTCCGGTGGATTATCCCCCTTGATAACAAAGGTCTTAAAATCTCCCGGTGGGTTATTCGTCGTTTCTTCGTAGAATTTGACAAAATTTTCGACGACTTCACTGGCATTTTTTGCCGTAATCTCTACCGTCGAAAGCCCCGTGGTCACGTGGTGGCTAACGCGATCTTTTAGCGTCAGCGTATCGCCATTTTCCATGAGGACACCCCGGCCTGCACGACCACTTCCCCCCTGCTCGTAGGTCATACCAATGGCGCCATTATAGGTAGGGTAAGTATCGCCGTAGCTTGGATAGAGCAAATCAAAGCGCTCGCGGGTGAAGTAAAGCCACCCCTTCTCGTCAAAATATTTAGCGTGATTTTTTCCAATTGTATACTGAAAATCTCGTTGCCACTGGCGGATATATTCGTGATAGGGTTTTGCCGCCGGAGCAAAGTAATAAGGGCTGTTGATTCCCTGCTCGTGAAAGTCAACGTGAATATGCGGCAACCAGGAATTGTACTTTTCCATGCGTTGTTGCGATTCGATTTGGGTCTGCCAGGCCCAGTCGCGATTCAAATCAAAGAAGTAATGATTGGTGCGGCCGCCGGGCCAGGGTTCCCGGTGGGAACGCGCGTAGGGACGGGGATCATTGTATTTACCCGCGACGCGACGGTACCAGTGCGAATAGCGAGCGTAACCGTCCGGATTAATGCTGGGATCAAAAAGGATGACCACACTTTCCAACCATTCCTGCACCTCCCTGTTTTCTGGATTGCCCAGGTGATACAATAAGGGAATGGAACTTTCCGGTCCCGCCGTTTCGTTGCCGTGCACCCCGAAACTCAGCCATACGATAGCAATATCATCCAACTCGGGATCCGTTTCTCCAGCCAGAAGACCGGCCCGGCGCAGATTGTTTTCGCGAATGGCTTCGATACGGGCCAGGTTTTCCTCCGAAGCAATGGTCAGTAATTGTAATGGCCGTTTCTCATTCGTCCAACCGTATTGACTCCAGGTGACTAGTGGACTATTTTCGGCAACGTGACGGGCATAATCCGCCAGCATATAGTGTGGGGTAAATTGTTCCCCGTTTTTGTGGGGAAGGAAATCGTCGGGTGACTGCAGCTGGCTGTAGCCTAAAACAGTGCTTAGCAAAAAAATCACGATTAGGTAAAGCGGTCTTATCATAAGTCCAGTTTGTATTAGTTTTTGAATTGATCCGGGAAAATACGGAAATTCGCGGAATAAGCGGGTTCACCTAAAAAACAAAAAAACAGCAAACGAAAATGCTTTTCATTTGTATTCCCCTGTAGAACCGATAGTGAAAACGTAAAAGATATCCATGCACGATATTGAGCCACATTTTAAATGGAGAAACGAATACCTGTCTACCGAAGATGAGCATTTGCCCTTCTACGGAAAGGAGCATAGTGAATTTCACTTTACCAATAAAGTCTACAATTATTTCATACATCCCCAGTGGGATGAGTTCGGCTCCCCGACCTTGTACCTCAAAGTCATTTATGCCGACTACGATACTGGTTTTGCCATCATTGAGCTAATTGGTGAGTGGAATGATGCCCTGCATAACGATGTGATGTTCCTGAAACGCGAAGTGGTCGACCACCTGATTGACGGAGGTATCAGCAAGTTCATTCTGATTTGCGAAAATGTATTGAATTTTCACGCCAGTGATGATTGCTATTACGAGGAATGGAGCGAAGACATTGCCGACGAGCTGGGCTGGATTTGCCTGCTGAACACTTTAGATCACGTAGAAGAGGAGATGCGTTCGCAACGAATCCATCACTACGTCACCATGGGCCCTCCCTTTAACAATGTCAACTGGCGCAAGCACAAACCCAAAAATGTCTGTCTGATTATTGAAAAGATGGTGGAGGGCATGACGCCTCTGTTGGGGGAAGAGTGATGCTGCTTCTCCTACTGATAACCAAAGTGCTTCAATAAGCGGTCATCATCACGCCAGTTGTCTTTCACCTTGACGTGTAGTTCGAGGAAGACCTTCTGCTCCAGCCATTTTTCCAGCGATTTGCGAGCGACCGTACCCAGGCGCTTGATTGCGCTACCGCCTTTACCAATAATAATGGCTTTCTGACTCTGTCGGGCCACGAATATCTCCGCTCCAATCCGCACCAGGGGTTCACCGCTTTTGGTCTCCGTCTCTTTGAAAGACTGTACGATCACCTCCACGGAGTAGGGCACCTCCTGGTGATACAACTCCAGGACTTTTTCGCGAATGATTTCCGAAACAAAAAAGCGCTCTGGTCGGTCCGTTAATTGATCTTTGGGATAGAAGACCGGGCCTTCCGGCAAATAGCGCAGGATTTGCTCCAGCAGAGTATCCGTATTGGCTTTGTGCAGGGCCGCAGTCGGAATAATTTCTTTAAAATCCAGTCGTTCGTTCCACCATTGAATCAACTCTAGTACACGAGCGGACTCTACTTTATCCGTCTTATTAATCACCAGAAATAAAGGGGCTTCGATGGCGCGCAAACGGTCAAAGATGGGATCTTCGGGATCGTAGTTTTCTTCTACGGTGGTTACAAAAATCATCAGATCAGCATCCTCAAAAGTAGAATTGACGAAGGCATTCATCACCTCCTGCATCTTATACCCCGGGTCTTCGATAATACCGGGCGTGTCCGAAAAAACGATCTGGTAGTCTTCATCCGAAAGAATACCGATAATCCGATGCCGGGTGGTCTGGGGCTTATTGGTGATAATAGACATACGCTCTCCTACCAGGGCGTTCATGAGGGTAGACTTCCCCACGTTGGGTTTACCAATGATATTTACGAATCCTGATTTATGCATTTCTTTTGGTGAATCGTCGATTTTTTATAATAAGTAGAAAGGTAAGGATTATATAGCATAAAAGCAGTTACTCCCCGAGGTTTTCCGTACTTTTGCAGATACAGAAAAGACAAAGAAGAAGATGAGCAATACGATTGTTGCAGTGGTGGGAAGGCCAAACGTTGGAAAATCCACTTTTTATAACCGATTAATTGGCGAGCGCCAGGCGATAATTGATGATATCAGTGGTGTCACACGGGATCGTCAGTATGGAAATACCTTTTGGAATGGTAAAAACTTCACCGTCGTTGATACGGGAGGTTTCGTCAAAAACTCCGAAGATGTATTTGAGTCGGCGATTCGCTCTCAGGTACGAATCGCGATTGACGAAGCGGCAGTAATCATCTTTATGGTGGATGTCACCACGGGTATCACCGACCTGGATGAAGAGGTTGCTAATATGCTACGTAAGTCCGACAAACCCGTTTTACTAGCCGTCAACAAAGTTGACAACAGTCAGCGGATGTTTGAAGCCAATGAATTTTGGAGTCTCGGTTTTGAGGATACCTTCTTTCTCTCCTCTCTTACCGGGAGTGGAACGGGTGATTTACTCGACGTGGTAGTTGAAAAACTACCCGAAGAAGTAGAGCCGGAAGAAGACGCCCTACCCAAATTTGCCATCGTAGGACAACCCAACGTAGGTAAATCCTCCCTGACGAATGCACTGCTGGGTAAGGATCGAAATATCGTTACCGACGTGGCGGGAACCACCCGCGATTCCATTCATACTCACTATAATCAATTTGGTAAAGAATTCATCCTGGTGGATACTGCCGGTATCCGCAAGAAGGGCAAGGTCCACGAAAACCTGGAATTCTATTCCGTCATGCGGGCCATTAAATCCATCGAGGATGCTGATATCTGTATCCTCATGATCGATGCCCAAACCGGGGTAGAATCACAGGATTTGGCCATTCTGCGCATTGCGCAGAAGCGTAACAAAGGAATTGTTATCCTGGTCAACAAGTGGGATTTGGTGGAAAAAGAGACCAATACCGCCAAAGAATATAAAGCCGAGATCTTGCGCCGAATTGCGCCCTTTACGGATGTACCGGTGGTCTTCGTTTCTGCTCTGACTAAGCAACGGATCTTTAAAGCCATGGACGCCGCCCTGGAGGTTTACGAAAACCGTAACCGCCGGATTAAGACCTCACGCCTCAATGAAGTCATGCAGGAAGCTATGGAGCGGTACAGCCCTCCAACTTACCGGGGTAAGTATATCAAGATCAAGTACGTGACGCAGTTACCTACCTACTATCCGGCCTTTGCCTTCTTCTGTAATTATCCGAAGCACATAAAGGAGGGCTATAGGAATTACCTGGAGAACCAGCTTCGGGAACATTTTGATTTTACCGGTGTACCCATCGGTGTATTTTTTAGAAAAAAATAATTTCGTTCATGCCCTTTCTACCGACTGGCATCCCCGACTTACAAATCTTCGAACCCAGCGTATGGGAAGATGACCGGGGCTACTTCTTTGAAGCCTTTAATGAAAAGACCTTTGCCAAAGCCGGTATTACCCGCCCCTTTGTACAAGACAATCAGGCCCGGTCTACCTACGGGGTACTGCGGGGGCTCCATTACCAACTGGCGCCCTTTGCCCAGGCCAAACTGGTGCGGGTATTGGAAGGGGAAGTACTGGATGTAGCCCTTGATCTGAGGCCCGACTCCCCTACTTATGGCCAGCATTATTCGATCTTGCTTAGCGCAAAAAACAAGAAGCAGCTATACGTCCCCAGAGGATTTGGCCACGGCTACGTCGTTCTATCCCAAACGGCGGAGTTCTTTTACAAATGCGATAATTTTTATTCCAAAGCACACGAAGGAGGGATTATTTATAATGATCCACAGCTAAATATTGACTGGCAGATCGATACGGCCGATGTCCTACTCTCGGGTAAGGACAGGGAATTGCCTCCATTGGGTCGCCACCGAAAAAAACTGTGATGAGTAAAAAAATTCTAGTTACGGGGGCATCCGGGCAAGTTGGTCAAGCCCTGCAAGTATTGGCACAGCAACATCGTGATTTAACCTTTCTATTTACCAATCGCCATCAACTGGATATTAGACAGGAAGATCAGGTCAGCTCCTTTTTTGATGCGCAACAACCGGATGTCTGCATCAACTGTGCCGCATACACGGCCGTAGATAAGGCAGAGACGGATCAGGACAGTGCTTTGCTCCTCAACGACCGGGCCGTTGGTTTTTTGGCGAAAGCCTGCCAGGAAAACCAAAGCCACTTGCTGCATATTTCTTCCGACTACGTATACCACAATAGCCTTAACCGTCCTTTGCGCGAAACCGACCCTTGTCAACCCCAGAGTATTTATGCCAAAAGCAAATTGGCCGGAGACGAACGCGCCCTGCGCCTCCATCCCCAAACGCACATTCTGCGTACTTCCTGGGTATATAGCCCCTGGGGGAATAATTTTGTGAAGACCATGTTGCGGTTAGGTCGGGAGCGGGAACAGATAAGGGTTGTCTACGATCAGATTGGCGCCCCTACTTATGCCCCGGATATTGCGGAGGCCTTACTTCAATTTATCACCCATCCGGGCGCCCCTGCGGGCATCTACAATTTCGCCAATGCCGGTGTGGCTTCCTGGTACGATTTTGCGAAAGCGATCTTCGATATGGCTGAGATCAACTGCCAGGTGACCCCTATTCCCAGCAGTGCCTATCCCACCCCAGCCAAACGACCGCATTACAGCTTGCTCGACACACAAAAAATAGTCGACGCACTGGGAATGGAAATCTCGCACTGGAGAGATCGTTTGCGCCAATGCCTGAAGGAAATGTAAGCCAAATGACGAAAATCATAAGGCTTATTCCCCCATTGAACAATTAGATTATCGGTAGAATTGTTACTTTACAGTAATCCCTTTCAACAAAAAAGGCGTTATATACTTGCACTTCCAATTAATTTTGCATCCATGCCAAATAAAATATTACTTTTTGTACTCGTTCTGCTCTTAGGGAGTAGCATTCCGGCCCTGGCTACCCACAACCGCGCGGGCGACATCTCCATAGAGCAAGTAGGCGACTGCACCAATAGCCTCACGATCAAAGCCACCATCATTACTTATACCAAGGCCTCCAGTTTTCAGGCCGACCGGGACACGCTGACCATCTGCTGGGGAGATGGCACCTGCCAGCGGGTCGATCGCCAAAACGGTCCGATTATTGGTGCCGAGGGACCTTTCCCCCAGGGGGAAATACTGGAAAATGATATTAAAAAAAATATTTACGTTGCCTTCCACACCTATCCGGCCCGGGCTACCTACAAGGTGTCCATGACCGACCCCAACCGAAACGGTGGTATTTTGAATGTCAATTTCCCCAACTCCGAAATGATCCGGTTCCATCTGGAGACGACCTATACCTTCCCCAATCCTCAATTTCAGGGCTGCAATAACACACCGGTATTATTACAACCCCCCATTGATGATGCCTGTGTAGGGCAACCTTTCACCCACAACCCTAATGCCTACGACGTAGATGGTGACAGCCTCTCTTACGAATTTATAGTGCCCCTGCAAGGGCCCGGTAGTCAGGTACCCAATTACCAATTCCCTAATCAGATCAATCCCAGCCCCAGCAATAATCTGACGATTAACCCCATTACGGGCGATATCCTCTGGGATGCCCCACAACGGGCAGGCGAATACAATCTGGCCATGATTATTATTGAGTGGCGAGATGGCTTCCCATTGGATACCATCGTACGAGATATGCAGATCAACGTTCGAGACTGCGATAATCTTCCTCCGGAAGTAGAAACCCCCTTCGAGGAAATATGCGTGGTGGCCGGTCAGGTGCTGACCTTTAACGTAAGCGCTACGGCACCACTGGACGAGATGAGTCAGCGGGTCAGATTAACGGCCCTGGGTGGTCCTTTTGAAGTAGAAAATGATCCCGCCCAGCTTTTACCCAATGACAGTTTATTCCTTGATGATCCCAATCAAAAAATCTTCCGCTGGCAGACGAACTGTGAGCATATATCTGATGGTTATTACAGTGTAGTTTTTAAAGCCACGGATAACTTTCCGGCGGCTCTATCTACCCTTAAGACCGTTCGAATTAAAGTGGTGGGTCCGCCGCCGCAGGATGTCGTTGCCGAACCAATTCCGGGTGCCATTAATGTTACCTGGGAGCTACCCTACGCCTGTGATTCGGTAGCCGATAACTATTTCCAGGGCTTCACGGTCTGGCGAAGAGTGGGCCCTAATAACTTTCTGATTGACACCTGTGAGACGGGACTGGAAGGCAGAGGTTACGAAAAACTGACGACCTTTAGTATTATCCAGCAAGCCGACGGGCGTTATTTTTACCGGGACGAAGACATAGTACAGGGACGTACCTATTGCTACCGCATCGTAGCGGAGTTTGCCCAGACCACTCCCGGGGGCAGTTTTGCTTATAATTTCGTAGAAAGTTTGCCCTCAGAGCAAGGTTGTGTACGCATTAGACGCGATGTGCCCTATATTACCAAAGCAGATGTGCTGAGTACGGCAGCAGATACAGGAAGGGTTGAAGTCTGTTTTGTCCCCCCCATTGCTGACAATCTCGACACTTTGGTAAATCCCGGACCCTATACTTATCGGATCTTGCGTGCCGAAGGGATTAATCCAGGAGATGCGGCTTTTAGTGACACTGGCTTTGAAGTACAGACAGAAAGCCTGGAACTAGACACCACCTACTGCTTTATCGATCAAGGGTTGAATACCCTCGGTACGGCCTACAGCTACAAGGTAGAATTTTATATCGACGGAGAAACAGAGGATATTTTTGCGACCACGGATGCCGCTTCTACGGTTTTTCTGGGGGTAACACCGGGCAATCAACAAAACCAGTTATCCTGGTCCTTTTTTGTACCCTGGAATAATACCAATTATTTGGTCTTGCGCCAAAATGCCAGTGGTGGCTTTGACACCCTGAGCACAACAACTAATACCAACTTTCTGGATACCAGCCTGGTGAATGGGATCGAATATTGTTATAAAATTCAAGCTCAGGGCACTTATGGGGTAGATAACCTACCTAACCGTATCATTAACCGGTCCCAAATTGCCTGCGGTGTACCTTTTGATAATGAGCCTCCCTGTCCACCTGAATTAGTGGTTGACGATATTTGTGACGAGGCCATCGATTGTACCAATCCCAATAATTTAATCAACCGTCTCAGCTGGAGTAATCCTAATCTTTTTTGCGAAAGCACGGATACACGCGCTTATCAGGTATACTATGCCTCAGATTTGGAAAGCAGCCTTGAACCTATTTTCCAAGTAGAGGGAGCCAGCAGGACCAACGCAGATCATATGCCAGACTTTGGTATCGCCGGTTGTTATGCCGTTACGGCCATTGATTCAGTGGGTAACGAAAGTATACTCAGCAATATCGTCTGCGTGGATAATTGCCCCCTCTACGAGCTTCCTAATGCCTTTACGCCCAACAATGATGGAAGCAACGATCTATTTGTCCCCTACCCCTATTGCTTTATTGCAAGCATTGAATTACAGGTGCTGAACCGCTGGGGACAGGTGGTCTTTACGACGACGGACCCCGACATTAACTGGGACGGTAGTAATCAAAACGGTGACGCACTGGAGGCGGGCACCTACGTCTATACTTGTCGGGTCTTTGAACAGCGGGTCGATGGTCCGCAGGAACAGCCGGAAATATTGCGCGGATATATTCAGTTAATTCGAGAATAATTATGAAGTTGTTTAAGAATTCCTGGTGAGATGATTGGTAACGGCTTGGAAGTCAAGACAAGGCTACTTTTTTTCTCGTAGCCATCCGCCTCAGGCGGACGAAGGGAAAAAAGAGCTGCCGTATTGGCTTTCAATGTGTTGCCAAGGGCTCAGTGAGGCGTTTTTAAACAACTTTTATCATAAGAAACGAAAAAACAAATGTTTACAGGAATTATTGAAACCACAGGTAAGGTAAAGCATATCCAAAAAGAAGGGAGCAATGTACATTTCCACATTAGCTCACCCATTACCCAGGAACTAAAAATTGACCAGAGTCTGGCGCATAATGGGGTTTGCCTGACCGTAGTGGCCATAGATGGCGACCAATACACAGTGACCGCCGTTAAAGAAACGCTGGAGCGGTCCAACCTGGGTGAAGTGCAAGCAGGCGACGCGATCAATCTGGAAAGAGCGATGATTAGCCAGGGCCGATTGGACGGACATATTGTGCAGGGGCACGTAGACGCTACGGGTACCTGTACAAAGGTGGAAGAAGTAGAGGGTAGCTGGTATTATACCTTCTCCTACCAGCCTACTCCTGAGCACCTGTTGGTGGATAAAGGCTCCATCTGTATTAATGGTGTAAGCCTGACCGTGGTTAATCCGGTAGATAATCAGTTTTCGGTCGCCATTATTCCTTATACCTACGAGCATACCAATTTCCACCTGCTCCAGCCCGGTGATCCGGTCAATCTGGAATTTGATATCCTGGGGAAATACATTGCTAAATACGCGGCACTATACGCCAAATAAAAAAAGCTTGACTTCCGGAGAAGTCAAGCTTTTTAATTTCTATCTATTACTATTCGTATTATTCCATAATGCGATCTTCTTCCATCTGTGCTCGGCGCGCGTCAATTCTCTCCTGTACCTCTTTCGAGTTTACGTACAGTCTGTTGAATTTACGCATACCCGTACCCGCCGGAATAGCCTTACCAACGATCACATTCTCTTTCAATCCGGCCAGGTAATCCATCTTAGCACCGATCGCGGCGGTACTCAAGACTTTAGTGGTCTCCTGGAAGGATGCAGCTGAAATCCAGCTATGTGTCCCCAGAGACGACTTGGTAATACCTTGTAAGATCGGGCTGGAAGTTGCCGGAATCGCATCGCGATACTGTACGATCTCCAGGTCTTGCCGCTTCAGCAAGGAATTCTCCTCACGGATTTGACGCAGCGTTACGAGCTGACCGATATGCAGATTTTTAGAATCTCCCGCATCTTCGATAACTTTCTTATCAAAAATCCAGTCATTCTGCTCCAGGAAGTCGTATTTCTCAACGGCTTCACCTTCCAGGAATACGGTATCCCCTGGGTCTTCGATCTGTACCCGACGCATCATTTGACGCACGATTACTTCGATGTGCTTATTATTGATCGTAATACCCTGCGAGCGGTAAACTTCCTGAATACCATTCACCAGGTATTGCTGAACGGCGAATGGCCCTTTGATATTCAGAATATCTTTGGGTGCCGTCGCTCCATCCGAAAGTGGCGTACCCGCCCGTACAAAGTCACCATCCTGTACCAGGATATGCTTAGACAAGCCGATGAGGTATTTACGGCGTTGACCGTCTTTAGCGGTTACCGCAACCTCACGGTTACCACGTTTGATCTTACCGAAGCTAACGACACCATCAATTTCTGATACCGTAGCCGGATTAGATGGGTTACGTGCTTCAAAGAGCTCGGTTACCCGTGGCAGACCACCGGTGATATCCTGGATACCTCCCAGTTTTCTTGGAATCTTGGCAATTTTCTCACCTGGCTTCAACTCCTTACCATCTTCAATAGAGATGTAGGAGCCCACTGGTAAGGTATAAGACTGCAAGCGCTCTCCATCGGGATCCATCACGTGGATCGTTGGGATTTTACGCTTATTCTTACTTTCAACGATCACTTTTTCGGCATACCCCGTCTGATCATCCCGCTCTACGCGGAAAGTGAGTCCTTCTTCGATCGATTCGAATTTCGCCACTCCACCGTACTCCGATATGATAACGGCGTTAAATGGATCCCACTCACAGATGAGTTCTCCTTTTTTGATCTTCTGACCATCCTTAACGTATAGAGTAGAACCATAAGGAATATGGTGCGATACGAACATTTTGCTCTTATCGGCCGCCATAATCCGAATCTCCCCCGTACGGGAAAGAACGATTTTTTCGTTGCCTTCGTCACCACCGTCAATGGTTTTCACCGAGTCAAATTCTAATACCCCTTCAAATTTGGAGCCAATAGAAGACTCATTTTTGGCAACCGAAGCAATACCACCCACGTGGAAGGTACGCAGTGTCAACTGGGTACCCGGCTCACCAATCGACTGAGCCGCTATGATACCCACGGCATCACCGTTTTCTGTGATACGACCCGTTGCCATGTTTTTACCGTAGCACTTGGAGCAGACCCCACGCTTAACATCACAGGTCAGTACCGAGCGGATATAAACCGTCTCAATACCTTCATTTTCGATGTATTCGGCATCTCGGGTATTAATATATTCTCCGGCTTTAACGATCACTTCATCCGTTACCGGGTGAGCAATATCGTAAAGTGCGTAGCGACCATTGATTTGAGAACTTAAGGACTCCACCACCTTATCGTTATCTTTCATCGCTGTGGTTTCCATACCACGTAGGGTACCACAGTCTTCTTCCATGATCACCACGTCTTGTGAAACATCCACCAGACGACGCGTCAGGTACCCCGCATCGGCGGTCTTCAATGCCGTATCGGCCAGACCTTTACGAGCACCGTGCGTAGAGATAAAGTACTCCAGTACAGAAAGTCCATCTACAAAGTTCGACAAGATGGGGTTTTCAATAACCGCACCTCCGGTATCACCTGATTTCCGGGGCTTGGCCATCAGACCACGCAACCCACAAAGCTGCTTAATTTGCTGCTTCGAACCACGTGCTCCGGAGTCCAACATCATATATACCGAGTTGAAACCTTGCTTGTGCTCGGCCAACTCTTTCATTAGTGTATCCGTAATATTATTATCGGCGTAAGTCCACTTATCAATGATTTGATTGTAACGCTCATTATTGGTGATCAGTCCCATATTATAGTTATCCCAAACTACATCCACCTCAGAAGTCGCTTCTTCGAGAATATCTGCTTTATTGGATGGGGTAATCAGATCTCCCAGGTTAAAGGACAATCCACCTTTAAAGGCCCACATAAACCCTAGATTCTTGATATCATCCAGGAAGTCGGCGGTAATCTTAAAGTTGGTCCGCTCGATCACGTTTCCAATTACGCGTTTCAGGTTCTTCTTGGTCAGCAGAACGTTTACGAAAGGAACACCTTTGGGGACATACTCATTAAAAAGTACTCTACCGGTCGTGGTTTCGATAACCTTCTTAACCAATTCTCCTTCATCGTTTTCTACCAGGGTACGCACCTTGATACTGGCGTGTAGATCCAGCTTACCTTCATTATAAGCAATCATTACTTCCTCAGCCGAGTAGAAAGTCATCCCTTCTCCCTGCACCTTAATTTCTTTAGTGGAAGTACGCTCCTTAGTAATGTAGTACAGCCCCAGTACCATATCCTGTGAAGGCAAAGTAATGGGAGTTCCGTTCTGAGGATTCAGCATATTGTGCGAAGACAACATCAGCATCTGTGCCTCCAGAATCGCAGCGTGACTCAGGGGTACGTGCACCGCCATTTGGTCACCGTCAAAGTCGGCATTAAAAGCACCACAAACCAGCGGGTGCAGCTGAATGGCCTTACCTTCAATCAGTCTGGGCTGAAAAGCCTGGATAGAAAGACGGTGCAGCGTTGGTGCCCGATTGAGCAGAATCGGGTGTCCTTTCAATATATTCTCCAGGATTTCCCAGATGACCGGATCTTTGCGATCAACCAGTTTTTTCGCCGATTTTACCGTTTTTACTACCCCGCGCTCAATCAACTTCCGAATAACGAAAGGCTTGAATAGCTCAGCGGCCATACCTTTCGGCAAACCACATTCGTGTAGCTTCAGGGTTGGACCAACCACAATAACGGAACGTCCGGAGTAATCTACCCGCTTACCCAGCAGGTTTTGGCGGAAACGCCCTTGCTTACCCTTCAGGATATCACTCAAAGACTTGAGTGGACGACCACCTTCCGCTTTCACAGCATTAGATTTCCGAGAGTTATCAAACAGAGAATCCACGGCCTCCTGTAGCATCCGCTTCTCATTACGCAGGATAACCTCCGGCGCTTTGATTTCCAGCAGACGTTTCAGACGGTTATTCCGAATGATTACCCGACGGTACAGATCGTTCAAATCAGAACTGGCAAAACGACCACCGTCCAATGGAACGAGCGGACGTAATTCCGGTGGAATAACCGGCAGGTACTGAATAATCGCCCACTCGGGACGGTTTTCAATCCGGGTCAGGCCATCGCGGAAGGCTTCTACCACGCGCAGACGCTTCAAAGCCTCTGACTTACGTTGCTGAGAAGTCTCGTGTGCCGCCTGGTGGCGTAATTCGAAAGAAAGCTGATCCAGATCCAGTCGCATCAGGAGTTCCCGAACGGCATCGGCACCCATTTTGGCGATGAATTTCTGCGGATCATCATCTTCCAGCATTTGGTTTTCCGGTGGCAGGGTTTCCAGGATATCCAAATATTCCTCCTCGGTGAGCAGGTCCATTTTGTTGATATCCTCCGCTTCCTTTACCCCAGATTGAATCACTACGTAGCGTTCGTAATAAATGATCGACTCCAACTTCTTGGAAGATAATCCAAGCAGGTAGCCAATCTTGTTGGGTAGTGATTTAAAGAACCAGATATGGACTACGGGCACTACCAGTTTGATGTGCCCCATACGCTCGCGGCGTACTTTTTTCTCCGTCACCTCTACACCACAACGGTCACAAACGATCCCCTTGTAACGGATTCTTTTATATTTACCACAGTAGCATTCGTAGTCCTTTACCGGACCAAAAATACGTTCGCAAAACAAGCCATCACGCTCGGGTTTGTAAGACCGGTAATTAATCGTTTCCGGCTTCAAAACCTCTCCAAAGGAGCGCTCCAGAATCTCATCCGGAGACGAGAGACTGATCGTGATGCTATCAAAGTTCTGCTTTTGAATATGACTTTTCTTCTTAAAAGGCATAAGTTGAACGTTATATTGTTATAGCCAGCCCTCCCGGGCTGGCAAAATAGATTTAATCAAATTTCACATCCAGCGCCAGTCCGCGCAACTCATGAATCAATACATTGAATGATTCAGGAATGTTAGGATCTGGTAGTGGATCACCTTTGACGATGGCTTCGTAGGCTTTAGCCCGACCATTAATATCATCAGACTTAATGGTAAGTAGCTCCTGTAGGATATTGGATGCTCCAAAGGCCTCCAGTGCCCAAACCTCCATCTCACCGAAGCGCTGTCCACCGAACTGGGCTTTACCACCCAATGGCTGCTGCGTAATTAAGGAGTAGGGTCCAATCGAACGGGCATGCATCTTATCATCCACCATATGGGATAATTTCAGCATGTAGATGATACCTACCGTAGCCTGCTGGTGGAAACGATCACCCGTCTCTCCGTCGTATAAATACGTCTGACCTAAACTAGGCAGATTGGCTTCTTTACAGTATTCATCAATCTCTTCCAAACTGGCACCATCGAAGATCGGTGTACCGAATTTCATATCCAGTTTTTCACCGGCCCATCCCAGTACCGTCTCAAAGATTTGCCCCAGGTTCATACGAGAAGGTACACCCAGTGGGTTCAGCACGATATCAACCGGCGTACCGTCTTCCAGGAAGGGCATATCTTCCATACGGACGATCCGTGCCACGATACCTTTATTACCATGACGGCCGGCTAGCTTATCCCCTACCTTAAGTTTACGCTTCTTGGCCATGTATACTTTAGCCAGTTTCAGTACGCCTGCTGGTAGTTCATCACCAATACTGATGTTGAATTTCTCCCGCTTGTAGCGACCTACTTCTTCGTTGAACTTGATGCTGTAGTTGTGTAGCAGTCTAGCGATCAGCTTATTCGTATCGTCATCTTCGGTCCAGTTGGTATAATCGATTACAGAGTAGTCGATTTCGCGCAGTGCTTCCTGGGTGAATTTTACGCCTTTCGGCAAAAACTCTTCATTATAAATACTGCGAACCCCATTAGATTTTTTGCCTTTCAGCAAAACCAAAAGCTTATCGATCAGAATTGTTTTCAGCTCGTTGACTGCGATCTTATGCTGATCGTCCAACTTGGCCAGCTCTTCTTTCTCCTGCGCCTTCTGCGCTTTATCCTTCTTCATTCTGGCGAAAAGCTGCTTATTGATGATAATCCCTTTGGTAGAGGGAGGTGCTTTCATAGAAGCATCTTTTACATCTCCGGCTTTGTCCCCGAAGATAGCCCGCAGCAGTTTTTCTTCTGGCGTCGGATCAGATTCTCCTTTCGGGGTAATCTTTCCGATCAGAATGTCCCCTTCTTTCACCCAGGCCCCTACGCGGATGACTCCGTTCTCATCGAGATCCTTGGTTGCATCTTCACTGACGTTAGGGATATCATTGGTGAGTTCTTCCTCACCCAATTTGGTATCCCGTACATCCATTTCAAAGTGCTCAATGTGTAGAGAGGTAAAAACATCTTCACGGACTACGCGCTCCGAAAGTACGATGGCATCCTCAAAGTTGTACCCTTTCCAGGGCATGAAGGCTACTTTCAGGTTTTGTCCCAGCGCCAATTCTCCTTTCTCCGTAGCGTAACCATCACAAAGGATTTGTCCTTTGGTTACCCGATCTCCCTTGCGCACAATTGGCGTTAGGTTGATACAAGTCCCCTGGTTTGTACGGCGGAATTTAATCAGCTTGTATTTTTTACGACTGTCTTCAAAAGAAACCAACTGGTCTTCTTCCGAGCGGTCATATTTTACGATAATCTCGTTGGCATCTACGTATTCAATGACCCCGTCGCCTTCGGCGTTTAGCATCATGCGAGAGTCGCGTGCCACTTTACCTTCCAGACCGGTACCTACAATTGGTGATCTTGGTCGCAGTAAAGGTACCGCCTGACGCTGCATGTTGGATCCCATCAGGGCACGGTTGGCATCATCGTTTTCCAGGAAAGGAATCAAGGAAGCCGACACCCCAACGATTTGGTTGGGCGCTACGTCCATAAATTCGATTTCTTCCGGAGAAAGTACGGGGAAATCACCGTGCTCTCTACACTTAATCTTATCCGTGAGGAACGCTCCCGACTCGTTATCGATTGGCGCGTTGGCCTGTGCAATTCGCTTATAATCTTCTCCTTCGGCAGACAAGTATTTGGCTTCCGCCTCCATTTTCACTTTACCCTTGGCTACTTCCCGATAAGGTGTTTCCAGGAATCCCATTTTGTTCACCTTGGCGTGTACACAGAGTGTGGAGATCAGACCAATGTTTGGTCCCTCCGGTGTCTCAATCGTACAAAGGCGACCGTAGTGGGAGTAGTGAACATCCCGCACCTCAAAACCGGCACGCTCTCTGGAGAGACCACCTGGTCCCAGCGCAGAAATCCGCCGCTTGTGCGTAATCTCTGAAATAGGATTGGTTTGATCCAGGAACTGCGACAGCTGGCTGGTACCAAAGAAGGAGTTAATCACGGAGGATAGCGTTCGTGCATTGATTAGGTCAATCGGCGTAAACACTTCATTATCCCGAACGTTCATCCGCTCGCGGATCGTCCGTGCCATCCGAGCCAGTCCCACACCAAATTGTGCGTACAGCTGCTCACCAACGGTCCGAACCCGGCGATTGCTTAGGTGATCGATATCATCGATCTCTGCCTTTTGGTTCATCAGACTGACCAAATACTTAACGATAGCGATGATATCCTCCTTGGTCAGGGTAAGAATATCTCTATCGGTCTCCATGCCTAATTTGCGGTTGATCTTATAGCGTCCTACTTCTCCCAGGTTATACCGCTTATCGGAGAAGAAAAGCTTATCGATGATACCGCGAGCGGTTTCTTCATCGGGTGGATCGGTACCGCGCAGTTGGCGATAGATATATTGAACTGCTTCAATTTCGGAGCTCGAAGGATCCTTCTGAAGCGTATTATATATAATGGAATAGTCTTCCTCAATTTCTTCTTTCTGCAGGATAACGATTTCCGCTTCTGCATCCAGAATCATTTGGATATTATCCTCATCGAGGACGACATCGCGCTCGAGAATAATCTCATTACGTTCGATGGTCACCACCTCACCGGTATCCTCATCCACAAAATCTTCGTTCCAGCTTTTCAGAACGCGGGCCGCTAATTTACGGCCAATTGATTTTTTGAGGTTTTTCTCATTAGCTTTGACCTCATCGGCGAGATCAAAAATACTTAAGATAGCTTTATCGGAATCGAAGCCAATGGCCCGCAGCAAAGTAGTAACGGGGAATTTCTTCTTACGATCAATATAAGCGTACATGACCGTATTGATATCCGTAGCGAACTCCATCCAGGCTCCCTTAAAAGGGATCACTCTTGCGGAGTAGATTTTCGTACCATTAGGGTGGAAACTCTGTCCGAAGAATACACCAGGAGAGCGGTGAAGTTGAGAGACGATCACCCGCTCGGCACCATTAATTACAAAGGTACCTTTGGGCGTCATGTAAGGAATATTCCCTAAGAAAACATCCTGTACAATCGTCTGGAAATCGACGTGTTCTTCGTCATTACAGGAGAGGCGTAACTTAGCCTTCAGAGGAACGCTGTAGGTAAGTCCCCGCTCCATACATTCTTCAATGGTGTACCGGGGTGGATCAACGAAATAATCCAGAAACTCCAAAACGAAGATATTTCTGGTATCGGTGATGGGAAAATTCTCTTGAAATACCCGATAAAGTCCTTCATTCATGCGGTTTTCGGGAGTGGTTTCCAATTGGAAGAACTCCTTAAACGATTTTACTTGAATTTCCAGGAAATCAGGGTAGTCAGAGGCGCGTTTAATTTTTCCGAAGTTCTTACGCAGAGCTTCAGCATTTAAAACCTTGGCGTTTGATGTCATCTGCAATTTATTTATTTTCCGACTATCTCTTTCTATCGAACAAAAAGGATGGCTGCAACTACTAATAACAGTTTAAGCCCCCAGTAAAGTTCATCCTGCCGGGCAGGAATTTATGATATCACCCAAAAAGGGGTGTTTCTTTCGTGTTTGTATTATACGACGATAGGCTTAACGAGTTACAAGTAACTCGCTAAGCCCGTCTGTTTCCAAAAGAGACTCAAATTGATCAGACCCTTTTGGCAAAGTAAGAACTTACTTCAATTCAACGGAAGCACCAACGGCTTCCAGTTTTTCTTTCAGTTCTTCCGCTTCGGCTTTAGGTACACCTTCCTTAACTGGACCGGGAGCACCGTCTACCAATTCTTTCGCTTCTTTCAGACCTACACCCAAGATAGTTTTTACTTCTTTAACTACCTTTAGTTTAGCAGATCCTGCAGATTCCAGAATAACGTCAAATTCAGTTTTTTCTTCCGCAGCAGCATCTCCACCAGCAGCAGCACCACCAGCAGCTACAGCAACGGGTGCAGCAGCAGCAGGTTCGATACCATACTCGTCTTTCAGGATGTCAGCTAGTTCAGTTACTTCTTTGATCGTAAGATTTACTAATTGATCAGCAATTGCTTTCAAATCAGCCATTTTCAAATTGTTTTAGTACGTTAAACCATTAATGAATATAATGGTGCGTAACATAAGTTATATGGATGCGGCGCCTCTCTCACCAGAGACCCCGTGGAAGCCATAATTAAAAATTATTTCTGTTCGATGCCTTTTAGTAAAGCCATCATGGTGTCGCCACCATATTTTACCAAGCCAATCAGCTTCTGTTCTGGTGCTTTCAATTGAGAAACCAGATTCTGAGCAGGGCTTTGCAGCAGTGTAACCACCTCGCCCAGTAAATCCTCTTTGGATTTTAGAGTGGACAAGAATTCCAGCTGGCCATCCCCGCGGATGATATCTTCCTCAATATAAGCCACCTTCAAAGCCGGCTTTTCTCCATCTTTGCCGCGGTATTCTTTTAATACCACCGCTGGTGTTTTACCACTTTCGGAGAAAAGAAGAGCCGATGGGCCTTTCAAATCTTGATACAGACCTTCGTATGCAGTCTCAGAAACACGCTCCAGCGCTTTGCGGATCAGGGTGTTTTTCACCACGCGCATTTCTATATTGTTTTCAAAGCACTTCCTGCGGAAGTCGTTGGTCTCTGCTACTGTCAGAGAGGAAAAATCCGTTACGTAGAAAAATTTTGTTTCCTGGAATTTCTCCGCTAGTTCCTCAATCAGTGCCGTTTTTGCTTCTTTGTTCATCACCTCTGAGTTTATTATTTACGAACTGTTTTCACATCCACCTTAATACCAGGGCTCATCGTACTAGCCACGGTAATGGCTCTCATGTAAAGACCTTTTGCACTTGCCGGCTTCATCTTCTGCAGGGTAGTAATTAACTCCATTGCATTTTCCGCCAGTTTCGGTGCATCGAAAGAAACGCGACCGATCGAAGAGTGGATAATTCCAAATTTATCAACACGGAAAGCAATCTTTCCGCCTTTAACATCTGATACGGCAGCACCAACGTTTGGTGTTACAGTACCTGTCTTAGGATTAGGCATCAAGCCACGTGGCCCCAGGACACGTCCCAGGCGACCGACTTTAGCCATGGTTTGAGGCATAGCGATAACTACGTCAAAATCCATGAAACCACCCTGTACTTTATCTACCAGGTCGTCCAATCCTACAAAATCTGCACCCGCCTCTTTAGCTTCCGCTTCTTTATCCGGTGTACAGAATACAGCTACCCGCTTTGTTTTACCCGTACCATGAGGAAGCGTGGTGGTACCACGAATTCCCTGATCGGCTTTCCGGGGGTCTACCCCCAGGTTGATATGAATATCAACGGAGGCGTCAAATTTGGCGGTATTAACTTCTTTTACCAGTGCCATTGCTTCCGGGATAGAGTAGAGATGCTCTCTATCTACTTTCTCATTCGCAGCGGCACGTTTTTTTCCAATTGCCATTTTCAAAATGATTTAAGGTTCCAACGTTGGAAAAATCCAACTCCCTTGTTTATAAATTTTTTAAAAGCTTATTGTTCCCAGGGAGGTGTTCCCTTTACGGTAATGCCCAAGCTACGGGCCGTACCAGCTACCATCTTCATACCGGACTCAACGGTGAAGCAGTTCAGATCGGGCATCTTGTTTTCGGCGATGGCACGTACCTGATCCCAGGTCACCGATCCGACCTTATCGCGGTTGGATTCAGCAGAACCTGACTTCACCTTAGCGGCTTCCTTCAACTGAATAGCTGCGGGAGGCGTCTTAATGATAAATTCAAAAGATTTATCCTTAAATACGGTGATAATAACTGGTAAAACCTTTCCCTGGCTCTCCTGTGTCGCTGCATTAAAGCGCTTACAGAATTCCATGATGTTCACCCCTTTCGCACCCAGTGCCGGACCTACCGGAGGAGCTGGGTTGGCTTGACCACCTCTTACCTGAAGCTTGATCAACGATTCGACTTCTTTAGCCATTTCTCTTCGTTTTACACGGTTTGTTTGGCGATGATTCTAGAGAAGCGATCCGCCCAGGGCGAAACTAAAATCATCTAAAATATATATTGCGTTGTAACAGCTCGCTTAGCCTAAGATTGTTTTTCAACCTGCATGAAGTTCAGTTCTACTTCTGTACCCCGGCCAAAAATTTTCACAATCACTTTTAATTTCTTCTTCTCCTCATTAACCTCCTGAATATCCCCCACGAATTCGCTAAAGGGACCATCAATGATTTTTACCGTCTCACCAACGATGAACGGCTCAATCATGGACTCACCAGCTTCCTGCGATTCGTCCACTTTACCCAGCAGACGATTTGCTTCGGACTCCTTCATCGGAGTAGGATTAGTTTTACCCAGGAAGTGAATTACATTATTAATCCCAGCAATCGACTGAATCATCTCACCAGAGAAACGCTCCCTGATGGCCTCTATGAGGATATAACCGGGCAGAATATTACGCTCGGAAATTACTTTCTTCCCATTTCTAATCTTGTATACTTTCTCCGTAGGGACCAATACTTGTGTGACGACATCGCCCCACTTATTGATCTCGATTTCTTTCTCGATGCGCTCTTTAATTTTGCGCTCTTTTCCAGAAATCACCCGAAGAGAAAACCATTTTTTTTCTTCTGACATCGTGTTGTTTCGATTAAATTCCGTAAATCAGATCTAACGACGTCTTCGAGATAAGGTCCATAACGAAGATGATCAGGGCCAGGATGATTGAAGCAATCACGACCAGCACTGTATTACCCTGTAAATTAGCCCAAGTAGGCCAAGTTACCTTGTGGATCAATTCGTTGTAGCTTTCTTTTACGTACAGGACTAGTTTTTCCATTTCCTCGCTAAAATTCTGCGTTCTTAAATAAACAAATTGTGAGTGGAAACCCCGAACTCACAATTTGACCTTTGCACGGGCAGTAGGACTTGAACCCACAGCCTGCGGTTTTGGAGACCGCTGCTCTACCAGTTGAGCTATGCCCGTAGGCTGTAAAAGGAGTTGCTATTCCGGGACACAAATCCTGGATAACAACTCCTTCTGATTTATAATCGAATGAATATTATTCGATGATTTCAGTTACCTGACCGGCACCTACCGTACGACCACCTTCGCGAATCGCGAAACGCAGACCTTTTTCCATTGCGATAGGGTTGATCAGTTTCACTTCCAGTGTTACGTTGTCACCGGGCATTACCATCTCTACGCCATCTGGCAGGTTCACATCTCCCGTTACATCCGTTGTACGGAAGTAGAACTGAGGACGGTAACCGTTGAAGAATGGTGTGTGACGACCACCTTCATCTTTCGATAATACATATACCTCACATTTGAAGTGCGTATGTGGGTTTACTGAGCCAGGCTTACAGATAACCATACCACGCTTGATGTCTGCTTTTTCAATACCACGCAACAGGATACCAGCGTTATCACCAGCTTCCCCGCGGTTCAAAATTTTGCGGAACATCTCTACACCAGTTACCGTAGAAGTAAGTGGCTTGTCACCAATCTCACCCATACCTACAATCTCTACTGGCTCACCAACATTGATCACACCACGCTCGATACGACCCGTAGCAACAGTACCACGACCAGTGATTGAGAATACATCTTCAATCGGCATCAAGAAAGGCTTATCAACGTCGCGCTCAGGAGCAGGAATCTCAGCATCAACGGCAGCCATCAGATCCATGATCTTCTGTACTGCATCGTCGTCACCTTCCAGTGCTTTCAGAGCAGAACCCTGAATGATAGCCGCGTCATCACCACCGAATTCGTACTGATCCAGTAATTCGCGAACTTCCATCTCCACCAGTTCCAACATTTCTTCGTCGTCAACCAGGTCAACTTTGTTCATGAAAACAACGATCTTAGGCACCCCTACCTGACGAGCCAAAAGGATGTGCTCACGGGTTTGAGGCATTGGTCCATCAGTTGCAGCAACCACGAGGATCGCACCATCCATCTGAGCCGCACCCGTAACCATGTTCTTTACATAGTCAGCGTGACCTGGACAGTCAACGTGTGCGTAGTGACGATTTTCAGTTTCGTACTCTACGTGTGCAGTGTTAATGGTGATACCACGCTCTCTCTCTTCAGGAGCACCATCGATTGCATCGTAATCTTTCTTTTCTGCCAATCCTGCACTTGAAAGTACAGTTGTGATTGCCGCAGTAAGGGTTGTCTTACCGTGGTCTACGTGACCGATAGTACCTATGTTTACGTGAGGTTTCGATCTTTCGAATTTTTCCTTAGCCATCAGTATAAAATTTTGGATATAAATTTAATTACGAATCAAAGCTTCCTGGAGCCAAAGGCGGGAATTGAACCCGCGACCCCTTCCTTACCATGGAAGTGCTCTACCCCTGAGCTACTTTGGCGTACAAGGATCTTGTACTCGGATTCTATCCACCTTAAGGCAGATAAAATTTGAGCGGGAGACGAGACTCGAACCCGCGACCCTCAGCTTGGAAGGCTGATGCTCTACCAACTGAGCTACTCCCGCTTAATACTCACCTACTATCCGGTGCCTTTACAAACACCGAAATGAATTAGACCAGCAAATGCAGCCTAATTCACCCGAGCAAGTGCTATTTCAAATAGTGGGGGTGATAGGATTCGAACCTATTCAGACATAGTCACCAGATTTACAGTCTGGCCCGGCTCTCCAACTCCGGCGCACCCCCATTCGAACTGTTCTATTCTTTTATAAAACAAAATGCCTTGCTGACAAGTCTTTCCCGAAAGGAAAGACCGAGAGCCAGTGGAGGGATTCGAACCCCCGACCCGCTGATTACAAATCAGCTGCTCTGGCCAACTGAGCTACACTGGCATTTTCTTTGTCCTTCACCACTCTTCTTATCAAGCAGCAAATTGACTAAAAGACCGGCTTTTTGGTCTTTCTTGCAAAGCGATTGCAAAGATACATTCTTTACAATTATAATCAAATCTTTTTTTCAATTTTTTTAGCTTTTCTCCCAGAGCCGCCGCAAAGATAGAATTCTACTCTTCTTTTTCCTAATGTATTTGGCTTTTGTGTAGCAATAACCTAAAAAAAAGAACGCAAGTTCCGCGGATCTACTAAAAAAGGCAGAGAGAAATTCAAGCGTATTGAATTTCTCTCTGCCTAAGCACATCCCTTTATGTTAAATACCGACCGGGTATTAACTATTTCGCAGTCGGTCTTTATAGCGAATCAATTGTTTTTTTAATGAAGACGTCACACTATCCAGGGCAGACTCAAAAGTCTTGTCGGTAGCGGAGGCCACCAGGGTGTTCCCCGGCACGTGCAGCTGTACCTCCATTATTTTATCTCTCACCTGCCCGGAGTTTTCTAATTTCATATGTACGTTGGCGTTGATTATCCGATCAAAAAGTCGTTCCATTTTTCCAAGCTTATCGTGAATGCGATCAATAAGCTTACCGTCGGCTTTAAATTGTATGGCTTGTGTTTGTATTTTCATCTGTTGTAATTGTTTTATCATTAAAAAATTATCGAGGCGACGAGTATCTGGTCTTAAGTAGTGCCAGATTTCGCCTTGGGATGTGCTTGTTCATAGATCGCTTTCAGCTGATCTATGGTATTATGTGTATACACTTGAGTAGCCGCCAGGCTACTATGTCCTAATAACTCTTTTATGGCATGGAGGTCCGCTCCGCGATTGGCCAGGTGCGTCGCAAAGGTATGTCGTAAAACGTGCGGGCTGAGCTTCTCCACACTGGAGACCATCGACAAATACTTCTTCACCTTATTGTACACAAACTTGGGATACATGACTTTCCCCTGATCGGTCAACAGTAAATGATCCAGTGCTACTTCGGGAAAGGTAGCACGACGACAGTCCAGATAATCACGAATTCGTTTTTCTAAAGTTTTCCCGAAAGGGATCAAACGTTCCTTTGCACCTTTACCCAATACCTTTATGTAATTACGGGACCAATCGATACGCTGTTGTTTCAGATCGATCAACTCCGCCCGACGCAATCCCGTATTGTAGAGTAATTCTAAAATAAGCCGATCTCGCTGGCTGGAAAAATCACTGGTCCAGGCCAGGCGATCAAAGACCTGATCAATACTCGATTCTTTAAGGTAGATGGGTAATTTCCTCCCCGTTTTAGGGATCGGTATCTTAACCATTGGGTTATGGGCCAACTCGTGATGTCGCTGTAAATAGTTAAAATAACTCTTCAGCGCGGATAATTTTCGCTTTACGGTGCTCATGGCAAAGCCCTTACTGACCATATCTACTACCCAGGATCGAATGTATTGGGCTTTCACCAGCGACATATCCTCCGAGAGATCATAAGTTTGCTCTAAATACGCCTGAAATTGGTCCAGGTCTTTACGGTAAGCCCTGATGGTATCCGGCGACACCCGTTTTTCGTATTCCAGGTAATTAAAAAAGCCCTTGATGTGCATAAATCGATCTTGAGTTTGCGGATATGAAACAGCGTACCTAAAATACAAGATTAACCTGTAATTTTGATTAAATTAATGGTAAATTAACACAAAAGCAATATTTAATTAGCCCATTTACCCAAATGAAAAAAGAAAAGAAAGCCAGACAGTTTAAGCGAAAGCCACAATACCCTGGAGGTCAAGAAGCTATGAAGGCTTTCCTGCGAAAGGAACTAAATTATCCTCCAACGGCCCTGGCCGCTCAGGTCGAAGGATCCGTACTGGTGCAATTTACGATCAATCAGTTGGGCGAAGTCATTCATACCAAAGTGATCTCCGGTATTGGCTACGGTTGTGATCAAGAAGCGGAGCGCATCGTAGGCTTATTGCACTTTAAAACGGATAAAAACCGGGGCTATAAATCAAAAACGACGCAGACCCTGGGTATTCATTTTCGTCTACCTAAAAAGCAGCAGGGCCAATCGCCGTCGCTACAAGCGACTTATACAATTAGTCCTGCTGAAAGGGATACGGCACCCGGGGAAAACAAAAATACTCCGGGAGCCTATCAGTATACTATTGAGTGGTAGGTGGATCTCGTCTAATGGATCAGGAGCTGTTCTACCTGGGCTTTTGTTTTCAGAAAATATAAGCCTTTCGGCAAAAAACCTAGAGACAAGTCATGCTGTCCGGCAGCCAGTGACCAGTTTCGGATAACTTTCCCCTGAGCATTCAGTAATTGCAGGGGTCCAGCCTCCGGCAAACTTAGTTGTATTCGATCGCTTGCCGGATTAGGGAAAAAGTGAAAGCGCTCTTCTGGTAGTAATTCTGAATCGGTATTTACCACCATCAGCGGGCAAGCATCCGTGTTGGGGTTTAACTCCCAAAAACGCAGCGGCAACAGCTCTTTTCCAACGAAAGCCGGGTGATCCATCCCGTAGCGGTCCACCCGAAAAGTAATATTATTGTTCCTGGACAGCTCTTCCCCCTGCTCTACCGCACTTCCCGCTCTAATTGGAATGCGGTATTCCCAGACGACCTCATTTTCTGGACTCACTTCGTATGCGAAGCCCCATCGGCCGGCCAGTAAGAGGGCATTCCCGTTGGGTAGCATAGCCGCACTGGATAAGGCATTACTGACGGCGATATCCAGGCTATCGGGATGAAAGACTTCCCTAACGGCTACCCCCACTTCGAATTGACCATCGGCAAAGGCGTAGTCTCCGGACTCTGTTAAAGGATTCCAGATCGTCATGGGAGCATAATCCTCCCGTACCCGGTTATTGTATACACTGAGCTGCCCAAAATCGGGCTCCCCCGGTTGAGCATTCGGGTTCGTCCACTTACTATCGTGTTGGAAGAATAGCTGCTGATCTTCGGCGGTTCCCTGGCGGTAGGCTTGGGGGTTTCCGTAGCGGTACAACAGATCACCCGCCGGACCAGCCGCTTCCGCTGTGCTGATCTGATGATCGACTACCCATACCTCATTAAAATAAGGCACGCTCATAATGATTTGATCCAGTACCGGATTGTAGTCGATGGCATTTATGTGTAGCCAATCGGGGTGCCCGTCGTGCTCATCGTAATTAATATCAATTAGCTGGGGATTACTGGCCACCGTACCAAAGTTATCTTTTGTGGCATCAAAATCCTGTACCAGGTGATCCCAGACGCGCCATTCCCATACCACGGAATCGGCTACCGGATCCCATTCCCAGATGACTTCCGACCAAAGTTCATCCCGGTCGAGTTTTGCCGGATCCCGACCCGCTGCCAGGGCGGCTTCCAGCGTTTGGTTTTCCCAGACAACCATTAATATGTTGCCATTCGGCATGGGAGCCACATCGTGGTGCAGGCGATACAAAGAGTCATTGCGCTCAAAGCTGGCAATCAACTCGTTTTCCCAGTTAAGTATCTCCACAATGGCCCCTCCTCCACCGGCCCAGATGGGGTCCATAATAGAGGCATTTTCTCTTTTACACTTGATGAGGTTTCCCTGCTCCGTCAAATACACGGAGTTACCGGGCCGCCAGTTGTCTTCGTCGGGCCAGGTGTGTATGACCTGTCCGCAATTATCGAGCAAGTAGACCGTAGATTGATTATGGGGGAATAGCAGGTTATATCCTTCAAAGGCTTTTTCGGTATCGTAGGAAAGTAGTCCTACGGTATTTTGGGCAGAGGCTGCACTTAAGGTCCAGAGGGACAATAAAAGGAGTAATAATCGATTAGGGTATATTTTTTTCATATCCGTGAATTAAAAGTAGTGGTTTAAAAAGCTAAGTTTCACAAAGAAAGCCACCTAGACCGGAGTCCAGGTGGCTTTTCTATTTCGCATCAGATGGACTCGCCGAAGCGAATCGCCATGATATTATTCAGCTAGTGTAAAAGGTACTCCTCCAGGGAAAGTAATGACCGAAGTAGCCGACTCCCCGTAAGTGTTTTCCCAGGCAATCGTCCATTCTTCACCGTCGATGCTAGAATCGTAAGTCCAGGTATCACCAAAACTATCGGTAAAACCAGTGAAAGTAACTTCCGAACAAACGTCCTGAAAGTTCAGGTCTCCACCAGCTGTACCACCACCGTAACAAGGTCCGTAGGCACCGAATGCCCAATCGCTAAATTCATAAGCGCCACCGCCCAGAGAAACCAGGTCTACCTCACCGGATACATCGGCTCCACCACACCAAATATTGGTAGTAGTGTAAGCAAAGGTACCAGCCAGGTCAGATGGACAACCCGCAGGCATCGTAAAGTTAAAGTGACCGCGGAAAACGTTACCCGTGACCGTAGCCGAAGAATTAGTCTCGGTAAAAATTCTACCATCCGTCAGTACTAATCTACCCACGAAGTCAAATTCATCACCGGGAGACACATCATCTTCCGAAAGACCGAGTGCGGCCAACATTTCTGAACCATTAACCGTAATCTCAGGTCCTCTCAGGTAATTGAACTCGCCTGGTGATAATTGATCTGGAGTAAGAGTAATATAATCACTCACGCTAGTGCTCTGATCACCATTGGAAGGATCGTTATCATCAAAGATCAAATCCACGACGTATTCGGCCATTAGTGCGCCTTCCTCGATATCTACGAATTCTACCTGGTAGGTATAGTTAGATCCGCTGATATCAAACAGATTAAACAATTTATCCGTCTCAGAAACCAGGCGCGGGTAGGCACCTGTTTCTACAGAAGTCAAATCTACAATGGGGCCCCTTTCTTCCGTTGCACAGGAAAAGGCAAACACGGTAAGTGCTGTAAGGGCTAAAAAGATTTTATTTATTTTCATAATTAGTCATTCTCTTTTAATTAACCCTGTCTGACCATCTAATAGAAGGTCAGACAGAATTAATGCATAAATTAATACAGATCTAAGGCACCGTCCGCCCAGAACACCCGATCAGCGAAGTCTCTCTGATCAACGTTGGCGTTTCTGTTCACGTGAACATCCGGATACAGGATAGTATGTGGGAAGTCACCGAAATCTACTTCCAGACCGGGTTGAATACCGTTTGGCTTACCCGTTCTGCGGTAAGCATTATAGGCTTCCAGACCGTTACCCCAAGATGCTTTGTACAGTTCCTTGACGACAAGGTCCAACTTGGTATCAGCATCTCCCGCATCGTATACCGCCAGTACTTTGTCTACGTAGCTGTCTACTTTGTCTGCAGTGATACCGTACCGCTCCTTGATATTAACTTCTTCCCCTCTCACAATAACGATTGCATTCACTGTGCTAGAAACCAGGGACTCGAAACTTTCGGCCTTAGCAAAAGACGCACGAATACCGCTTTCCAGCAATGCTCTTGCATCATCGTTGGTACCCAAAGTGAGGGCAGCTTCTGCTCTCAACAGGTCTACCATTGGCGAAATCATCACTGGCAGAATACCTTGACCTAAACCTCCGGTAGAACCACCCTGACGAGTATCCTCGAAGGAAGCATCGTCAAACTGGCCACCTCCCGGGTACAGACCGTAGGAAGTACGAATGGGACCATCGGGTGGAATACCCTGGCCATTCAGGTGATCTCTTCCGGAATAACCCGTATTCGGTACGATGCAATAAGGCAGTTCGTCTGCAAAGTTCTCCCAGTGATCGGGAGCAGCAGATTGATCCGGCAAAAGAGATTCATTACAGCCGTAAGTGGTCTGATCCTGCGCGGCAGCATCTTCTATTTTACGGTAGAAATAGTAATTAGCACGGGGATCTACAATATCAGTCCCATCCACATCTTCCTGCTCACCAATGAACAACCACATGTAATAATTAGACAGATAGGCACCATCACCTACCTCATAATGGTTGTTATAGAATGGATGGCGAGAGTTAGGGTTAGTCCGTGTATTACCATAGTTAAAGGCCGCATCTTCGTCCGCAGCAGTGATAATATTACCTCCGCTAACCAGCGAATTGATGGCACCGGCATCGCCCGTATTCAAAGCTGCTCTGAGCTTCAGGGTATTACCGAATTTAATCCAGCTATCCGCATCACCGTCAAAGAAGCTATCGTAGGCAGGGGCGGCTGCATTAGTACCAGATAATTGGGCAACCGCTTCATCGATTAGCGCAATCGCGTCGGCATAAACATTCTCGCCCGGATCAGAAGGTGGAGAGATAACATCCGTTCCCTGAAGGGCTTCTGTGTTGGGTACCTCACCCATTAAATCTACCAAAACCATTAAAGTGTAAGCCTTTAAAATCTTAGCAGAACCAGCGTGTATATCAAAACCATTTGGATCGGCCAGAGCTATCAGCGCATCTACGTCTGGAAGTAAACCAGCATAGGCATTATTCCAAAGACCGTTAAACGTCGTTTGGTCTACGGTACCTCTGTAAACAAAGGCGCCCCCCAAATGGTACATACGAGCAATTGCTCCCGGAGTACCCTGGGCACTGTTGTAAGTGTTTCTAAATCCTAGCTGGATGCTATTGTACAAGTCATTTAAACTTGCGTTTTCTGGCGTAACGGCATTAGGGTTTTCCAGCAAGTCCAGTCTTGTATTTTCACAGGACAGGGTGAAGCCCAATACCAGCGCTATCAAAAATAATTTATTAATTAATTTCATATTACTTTTTTTACGTTTAGTTAAACGATTAACTAAATGCGATCAAATTTAGAAGGTAGCATTAATGGTTACTCCATACTTGGCAGCCGTAGGTGCCGTACGGAAGTCAAAACCACGTCCGTTACCTACCCCTAAACTAGCTACCTCAGGATCGAAGTTGATACCTGCCGGTACGTTAGGAGCGTTGAACCAAAGGTTTTCACCCGATACGGTAATCCCCATTCGACCGAATGGTGTCTTATCCAGTATACTCTTAGGTAAGGCGTAGGCCAGAGAAATCTGACGCAGACGAAGTACCGTAGCATCTACTACTGCACCCTCGGCGGTAAAGAAGGTATTAAAGGCCTCATCACCAATGTATACTTGAATATCGTTAGGCGTACCGTCCGCTTTTACACCGTTAGGTAAAACAATAGGCACGTTTCTGTCAAAGTCAGTATCAGTCGTGTTACCACGTGCTAACAGAGCACCCACTGTGGAAGAGTAGATGTCTCCACCCTGAATGTACTGCCACTGGAAGCCAAAGCTCAAACCTTTCCAGGAAATATTGTTGATCCAGTTCGCCTGGAAATCAGGGTTAGGGTCACCAATAACTCCATCTGGAGCAAAGTTGTACCCCCCTTGACCATTCACAATAATTTGACCATTTTCATCTCTTAGGAAACGCTCACCCCAAAGCATACCGTACTGCTCACCCGGAATCGCATAGTTACCCAGGTTAGAATAACCAGCAATATTCACTTGATCTACCCCATCGATGATGGAATTTACATTACTGACGTTTCTGGTATAGTTCAGCGTGATGTCCCAGCGGAAATCACCGGCGATGACTGGTGTGATGTTTAAACCTAGCTCTACCCCGCGGTTTTCTACTTCAGCTGCATTTACCGTAGTCGAAGTATAACCCGTTGCAGGATCCAGCGGCAGGTTGATAATCAGATCCCGAGAAGTCTTTTGGTATAAAGACAGATCAATACCCACACGGTTTTGCAGGAAGCGGGCTTCTACCCCACCTTCGATCTCTTCGAACAACTCGCGAGTCAAGTTCCGGTTACCCAGGAAGTTCGCTACTGAGTTGGTGTTCAATACCGTACCACCAGGCGTGATAAACTGACGCGTGCTAGCATCCAGTACACTTCTCGTAGAATAAGGATCTGGATAACCCGCAGAAGTACCGTATCCTACCCGCAGTTTCAGATAGTTCAGTACAGAGCTGTTTTGTAGCCCCGAGAAAGCATCCGTTGGTACAAAGGACAAAGAAGCCGAAGGATAAAGAACCGAGTTATTATTCTGCTCCAACGTAGAAGTCCAGTCATTACGTGCTTGCAGGTTTACGTATAAATAGTTCTTATAACCCAAAGTTGCCGTAGCGAATACCCCTAAGGTATTTTCCTCTGTAAGGAAAGAATTGGAATCGTGATCAATAAAGTTACCATGATTGATCAGACCGTATACAAACTGCTGAGAAGAGAATGCTCCTGTAAAGTCACGAGTAATTCTCCGCAAGTTCACCCCAACTACCCCATCAATCGTCAGATCGTCCGTTATTTGGAAATTATACAGACCATTTAATAACTGCTCCGTAATGCGGTTGCTAGTAGTCGTCGTATTGAGGATACCTAAACCATTAGAAATCGCCACCCCACCTTTGTTTTGGTAACGCTGGTTGCGCTGACTGTAGCTATCGATACCCAAACGATATAATAATCTAAAGTTATCAGAAAATTCGTAATCTGCTTCCATCGTCGAGAAAAAGCGCTGTACATTTTCCGTCTGAGCGGAGTTGTTCAGTACCCAGCGTGGATTCTCAATAACCGAACCACGACGGTAATAAACCGTACTACCATCAATAGGGTTCTGATAAGGCAGATTCATCAGGTCGATTGAACGTGGCGTAAACAGAATCGCCGCAAAAAGACCACTACCTGACCCACCGAAAGCAGGAGAAGTAAGGGGTGTTCTACGGTCCGTATTTACGTAGTTGAAGGTACCCTTCAGACCAATTCCATTGGCCAGCTTGGTTTTAGCTCCCAGACCAAAGTTGTGCTTATCCACGAAGTTAGAGCGTTCATTGTCTCTTTGATCATCCAGACGAGGTAAGAACCCTTCTTCCGTCAGATAAGAATAAGTGGCAGAAATGGAAGAGTTGTTCCCCAGGCTAGACTGGATAGACACGTTGGTGTTAGAAGATAGACCTGGTGTAAAGAACTCCTCTACACTTTCGTAAGGCTGGTGCACATATTCCGCACCCGCAAACTCAGGAAAAGCATCCGCGTAACGCGACTGATCGTAAGGGTGGGTGATCAGCGCCCGGCCATCTCTTTCTCCCTGGTAATCAGAACCATAAGAGGAAGGTCTCAGGTCATCGAAGGCCGCTCCCCAGTTCGAGAAGAACCAACCGAAACCGGCGTTAAATCCGTTACCATAAGTATCCTGGTAATCCGGCATGTTCGCAATCTCAGATTGGAAAACCGACTGCGTCACACTGACTTCCATACCTTTGGTAGCGCCAGCACCAGCCTTACCGTTTTTGGTGGTAACCAGTACCACCCCGTTACGTCCAGCCTCACCATAAAGTACGGTAGCCGATAGACCCTTCAGGATAGAGATTTCTTCAATCACGTTAGGATCTAAATCCATGAAACGGGAAGAAGCCGAAGCACCACCTGAGGTAAAGCCCTGTCCACCCGTATTCTGAGAGGTGTTAAAAGGTACACCATCCACTACGAATAATGGCTGGTTAGAACCAGTGATGGAAGAGAAACCACGGATAATAATGTTCGTACCCGAACCGGCCAGACCCGAAGTTTGTGTAATGTCAACACCGGTCGCTTGTCCGCGTAATAAACGCGCAACATCCGTCTCCTGGCGAGCAGTCAGCGCTTCGTTAGTCAGGGTAGAGACCCCGAAACCAAGTGCTTTCTTTTCTTTTTCAATACCAAGACCGGTTACTACCAGTTCGTCAAATACTTCCGCACTTGACACCATAATTACGTCAACTGCATTAGAAGCGCTCAAGGGCACTTCCTGCGTGGCATAACCCGTGTAGCTAAATTGCAAAATGTTGCTGCCTTCTGGTACCGTAATCGAGTAGGTACCATCAATGTCTGTAACAGCACCTGTCGTTGTTCCCTTAACGAGAATCGAAGCACCAATAAGTGTTTCGCCAGACTCGTCGGTAACAGTACCTGTGATAGTTCTTTGTGCAAGGGTCGTACCCATGACAAAGAGCACTAACGAGAGTACTAGTGAGAGTTTTTTCATACTAATTCGAATTTTAATTCAAAAAAAATTGTGATCGCAAAATATGGGATTTTTTAATTTTCCCATAACATTTCCTTAATACTTCTATATAAAGTTGTTTTTTTTTACAACGGCCAAGCGATTAGGCATCTTTTCTATGTTTCAAATTTAGAACAAAACCAGTTCCTACATACACATGGCAGAATAATATTCTTCTTTAAACCTTTTCATTAGAGCGGGAACAGCTAATGGGGGATTTTCATTGTAGATACGTATCCGATTTTGTTAAAAGCCTTAACAGTAATTACGTTTACTTAACGTATGCATTTTGCAAAACGCTGCCTGGGGGTGGGGAGCATGTGGTCTACACGACAATGTGACCACATGACACACGACACAGGCCCCCTACTCCAGACACTTCAGGTACATCTGGATGGTATTACTGAGACCATAATATAAGGCATCGGCAATTAGAGCGTGGCCGATAGACACTTCCAATAGCCCGGGCACCTGTTTTTTATAGAAAGCCAGATTGTCGAGATTGAGATCATGTCCGGCATTAACTCCCAAACTAATCTCCTGGGCCAGTTGGCCACAACGCGTATGGGCAGCCACCGCTTCTGCCGGATTTTTGGCGAAAGCCTTCGCGTAATCTCCCGTGTAAAATTCAATGCGATCCGCACCGACGCCTTTGGCGCCTTCTACAAAGCGCTCGATCGGATCCACGAAAATGGAGACGCGGATACCCGCCGCCTGTAATCGTTGGGTGACCTCCGTCAGTAAATCCTTTTGCTCGATAGTATCCCAACCCTGATCGGAAGTCAGTACCGTCGGATCGTCGGGTACCAGGGTACACTGGTGGGGCGGATTGGCCAGTACCAGCTCCATAAAGCGTTCGCTGGGGTAGCCCTCAATATTGAACTCTGTATTTACCTGCTTTTTCAAGATAGGGATGTCCGCGTAGCGGATGTGTCGCTCGTCGGGCCGCGGATGTACGGTAATGCCCTGGCCACCGAACTTTTCGGCATCCCTGGCGAACTTATACAAGTCAGGGAAGTTTCCTTTTCTAGAATTTCGGATTAATGCGACCTTATTGATATTTACACTTAACTTTGTCATACTATAAAATTTGTTGAATTGTTGCATTAGCGGGATTGGAATTGGATACAAAGCAAAATTATGACCAATATAATAGATAACAGACAAACGGGTTCGGATAATGACAAAGGGGACCTGGTATTTTACATCTTTTTGATCCTGGCCATCCTATTGGGCGCCATGATTGGATCGGGACTGGCACTATTTGCCGGCAGTCTGTTTGGTTTTTCGCCGATGGAGGGCCTGGGAGACGTCGGGACGGATCCCAGCCTGAACCAACGCAATTATCTTCGGATCGCCAACGGGCTAAGCCACCTTTTCACTTTCACGGTAGCCGCACTGGCCTTTGCTTCCTATTTCTATGGGGCACCTTTTTGGCAAAAGCTGGGCTTTCGGCGGCCCGTCCGGTCTGCCAATGCAGGGCTGGGCATCCTGATTATGATGGTTAGCTTTCCCTTTATTCAGCTGCTGTACTACCTCAATCGACAACTACCTTTACCCGATGCGCTGACGCAGATGGAAGCTTCGGCCGAAAACATGCTGCAGGCGGTACTCACGATGAATAGTCCGTGGGAGCTATTACTCAATCTGGTCGTGGTCGCGCTTTTGCCGGCGGTGGGCGAAGAACTCATCTTTCGGGGCTTATTGCAAAAAAGACTGGAGCGCTACTTCCAGAAGGGCTATTTAGCCGTTTGGGTAACCGCCCTGATCTTTAGTGCCATCCACTTACAATTTGAGGGTTTTCTGCCCCGGATGTTTCTGGGTGCTGTCCTGGGCTATTTATTTTATTGGTCCCGAAACCTGTGGATTCCTATCTTTGCGCACTTCATCTTTAATGGGATGCAGGTAGTCGGACAGTATTTCTACGCCGAGGAGATGGAAAAGCTAGAGTTGGCGGAATCACTGGCGCCCAATTGGGCCTTAGCGCTATTCTCGCTGGCCGGTGTACTGGCCTTAAGTTATTATTTCATTGGCTTAAATCGGCAGACAGACAAGGAAGAAATATGAGTACAATTAAGATACGCGTACTTACGGCAAGCCTATTTGTGGCCATTATGCTGATCGGTATGTTGGCGGGTGCCTACACCTATGTATTACTTTTCGCAGGGATTAACTTTCTTTGCCTCTGGGAATTTTACAGCCTGGTACTGGGCAGGGACATCGAAAAATCTCGACTACGCAACACTTTCGCGATGACGCTGGGTCTCGCCCCTTTCATACTTACGGCATTGGTGCAGCTACAGTGGGTAAGCCTGAGTAGTGACTGGATCTTCAAAATCATCCTCCTTTACCTGGTGGGCTTTTTTATCACCTTTGTGATTGAATTATTTAAGACTTCCAAAAATGCCCTGCAATATTTGGGATTTGTCGTTCTTGGGATCGTCTACATTGGTGCCCCTTTTGGTATTTTAAACACCATTGCCTTTAGTGAGGGCGCCTACCAGATGCACATTGTTCTGGGGACGGTACTTCTCATTTGGACCAACGATACGGCCGCCTACCTCATTGGCTCTAACTACGGTAAACATCATCTCTTCCCGCGTATATCTCCCAATAAAACCTGGGAGGGGACCATTGGTGCTATTATTACCACGCTCATTATTGCCTTTCCGGTTAGTTTGGTTTTCCCGCAATTTTCCTTTGGCATCTGGTTGGTCCTTGCGCTGATTATTAGCCTGGCGGGAGGCGTGGGTGATCTGGTGGAGTCCATGATCAAACGCAGTCTGGTCATTAAAGATAGTAGCGGCCTGCTTCCCGGGCATGGTGGTTTTCTGGATCGTTTCGATGCTTTTCTGTTTTCCGTACCTTTTGTTGCCGCATTTCTTATTTTTGCGGGGCTCATTTAATTTCGAATGATCGATTTATCGAATTTTCATATGCGAATCCATAAAGAAGGGGTAAAACCCATAGCGGTTTTCTTTTTGATCCTGGCTGGATTACTCTGGGGCTTTTCGCTTTTTGTTCCCAGCTGGTTATTTTACGTCTTATTGGTGGCGGCCCTTATCTTTTGGGGGCTGATCATTTCCTTTTTTCGGCATCCGGTACGCGAAACCGCCAAAGAAGACGAGCGCTGGATCTATGCGCCTGCCGACGGTAAAGTAGTAGTTATTGAGGAGACCGAAGAAAAAGAATATTTTCAGGATCGTCGTATTCAAATCTCCATTTTCATGTCCCCCTTGAATGTTCACGTCAATCGGGTGCCGATAGGTGGTAAGGTTACTTACGTAAAACACCATCCCGGACGGTATTTCGTAGCCTGGCATCCCAAATCTTCTGCGGAAAACGAGCGCACCACTACGGTCATTCAGACGAATAAGGCACCCATTCTGATCAGGCAAATTGCTGGTGCCGTAGCACGCCGTATTCGCACTTACGTGCAAAAGGGGGAACAAGTAAAGCAGGGACAGGAACTAGGCTTTATTAAATTTGGCTCAAGAGTAGATTTATTTTTACCCCTGGAGGCCAAAATAAAGGTGGCGCCAGGCCAAGAGGTCAAAGGGAACCTGGACCTAATTGCAGAGATTTAATTGCAGTATTAAAATGTAAGTAGTTCACAATATTGAAGTTTAGATTTTGACCGAGCAGATTTTTTGCCTAATCAAGGCAAAAACTGCGTGTGGTTAACACCAGTAGCAGTTTTTAACGCAGAGTAGGTGAAAAAGATGCCGTCATAAATCATAAA
>DATFKA010000122.1:0-18841 GCA_035268885.1 Saprospiraceae bacterium | reverse complement strand
TTTTTTGCCTAATCAAGGCAAAAACTGCGTGTGGTTAACACCAGTAGCAGTTTTTAACGCAGAGTAGGTGAAAAAGATGCCGTCATAAATCATAAAGGTTAATTTTGTGGACTACTTAAGTAGGTTGCCCAATTAAATCAAGCAATAATCTGCGTCTTTTGGGGGCGATTTCTTTGTTGCAAAAAGCCTTGTATAGCTAGGCTATCCGCGATTTTTGCGCCTCGAACTAGCCCAAAAAAGCCAGCACCTTATTACAGACTCAATATGGGCAACCTACTTAAACTCCCAACCAAAATAAACTACATAATGAGAAAATCACTTTTAAAATTAAGTACATTACTCTTCTTATTGATTGGCATAGCTTTTCTAACCGGCTGCGACGATGACTCAGCCGGCGAGGATCTAACCCTGGTCGAGTTTGTACAGGCAAATGGCGAATACGACATATTAGTTGAGGCCGTCGTGAGAGCAGATCTGGTAGATCTACTAAATAGTACGGGTCCGTTTACGCTCTTCGCCCCGAACGATGTTGCCTTTCAAACTTTTTTGGATAATAATGGCTTTTCATCAATTGACGAAATTCCGGAAGCTACCCTAAGAAGAATACTTGCAGGACATCTGTTAGCGGGAAATCTCGAGAGTACTCTTTTAGAGACCGGGTACTATGCAACTTTTAATCGCTCCACTTTTAGTCAGGATGTATACACTGATATGTATTTCAGTGTAGATGGTGCGGCAAACATTAATGGTTCGATTGATATTATTACTCCCGACATTAACCTTGACAATGGCGTGATTCACGAAGTAGATCGCGTGATTGATCTGCCAAGTGTCGTCACTTTCCCTGCCGCAGATCCTAATTTCAGTTCATTAGTTGACGCCCTGACCGTTACGGGTCTAAATACTAATTTCATTGAAGTGCTATCAGGAGAAGGTCCCTTTACCGTTTTTGCACCAACTAATGCTGCATTTGAAGCGCTGATAGATGGTAATGACGACTGGGATTCTTTAGCAGACATACCAGTGGCAACTTTAGAATCGGTCCTTTTATACCATGTATCGGACGCAGGTAATCTACGCCAAAGTGCTTTAACCAATGGTTCTAGTATTACTACCCTCTCGAACGATGCACAAATTACGATCGACCTGGGCGATGGCGGTCCTGCGGTGGTTGGTAATAATAGTACTGCAAATATTATAGCCACCAACTTACAAGCGGACAATGGAGTCGTACACGCTATTGATGCGGTATTATTGCCATAAGTAGTCAAGAAATTGTAGGTTTCCATTCACACATTATAGTGATGGAAAAAGGGAGTATCCGAATGGGATATTCCCTTTTTTATACCTTCATCCCTTAAAAAATATTGCATGCTTACTTTTGGCTTTGGTACGAAGAGTGTGGTGTTGTTATTCTTTTTCATGCAGGGCTTGATCTTCGCCTTCCTACTTTTAGTAAGGGGAAGCCAAAATCGAAAATCTACGCAATGGTTAAGTTTGTTATTGCTCTTGTGTTGCTTATACATTGCTCCTTTCATGCTGGGGTATGCCGGCTGGTATGGGGAAGATGGTTACCGCGAACTGCTATTCTATCTGCCTTTCCAACAATTATTCTTGATTGGACCGGTGGTCTATTTTTACACGCGAAGTCTGGCCGATGATCATTATCGCTTACGGGGTAGGGAACGGTTGCATTTACTGCCAGGGGGGCTATATCTATTGTATAGTCTATTCATTTTTGTAGCGGATTATTTCATCCTTGATCAAGTCTATTTTTATGCCGATGGTCAGGACAAAGACTTTGATCTTTGGTATCAGGTTTCCGGGTTCCTCTCTTTACTGATTTATTTGGGCTTGAGTATACAGTACTATTTTCGGTATAAGCGGAGTATTTTTGAGGAGCTCAGTTACGCAGACGAGGTCGTTTATCGCTGGCTTTTGCATTTTCTTTCCGCCATGGTATTGCTTTTAGGCTTACGGGCACTATTTTTTGTTATCAACCCGGAATGGGGCGAATTTGGCCGCAAATTTTGGTATTACCTTTGTTTTTCTATTGTTATCTATTTTTTATCCATTCAGGGATATACGCATACTATCCGGCAGCGAAGTTTAGGGTATTTCCGGTATTGGAAGCAGGCTCAAAACACGCCAAATCCCCTTTCGGAGTCTAAAGACCAGGATCTGTTGCCGAGGCATTTAGAGGCGGAAAAAAATCGATTGCTCCAACTAATGCAGCAAGAGCAGCTCTACCGAAACCCAGGTTTAACCCTGGCAGATTTAGCTGCGGCCCTGTCCCTTACCACCAAACAGGTGTCCATGATTGTCAATCAGGGCTTTCAAATGAATTTTAATGACTTTGTCAACCTTCACCGAATCTACGCCGTACTGGATGCGCTGCAAAAAAAGGAACACGAAGAAAAGACCTTGCTAGCCCTGGCTTTTGAGTATGGCTTCAACTCTAAATCGACTTTCAACCGGGCTTTTAAAAAACAAACCGGACACACCCCCAATTATTTTATAGAAAATGAAGTATCAAATCGTGATTTGAAGCGCAAATGGTAGGTTTTGAGCCTTTATTTGCATTAAAAAGTCACGATATGAAAATACTTAGCTTACTCTTTTTTATTTGTCTTTGGTACAACATCGCTTTGGGGCAGTCGTCTCTTTCTGTAGCACAAAACCACTTTATCACCAAAATTTGTGAACGGGATGTTCCGCCGGGCGCTCCGGGAGTCGCCTGTGGCATTGTGCAGGATGGCGCCATCGTGTATACCTATTACAGCGGCTTCGCAAACCTGCTCGATAGTGTCGCTATTTCTGAAGAAAGCCGGTTTAATATTGCTTCTAATGCCAAACAGTTTACTGCCCTGGCAATACTAAAGCTGATCGAAGAGCAACAACTGAGTCTGGACGATGAACTCAAGTCCGTCCTTCCAAATCTCCAATATACTAGACCGATTACCATCCGTCAGCTACTTACCCATACTAGTGGTATCCGCGATGTGTATGATCTCTGGAATTTGCAGGGCATTACCTGGTGGAAACAAACCTATTCTAATGCAGACGCGCTGCGGCTTTTAGCGCAACAAAACGATCTGAACTTCACGCCCGGCGAAACCTATTTATACAGTAATTCCAATTATATCCTCCTCGCGGAAATTGTAGCCCGGGCTTCCGGCCAAACCTTCCGGGAATACACCAATCAAATGTTTAAGGGTTTGGGCTTAATGCATACCGCTTTTGAAAGCGATCATCAGCGGATTAAAGCCCCCATTGCGCTTCCCTATTTTAATTTTGACACCTGGTCGGGCTACGAATGGATCTGGAATGCGGTGGGAGACGGAAATTTATTTACCACCCTACCTGATCTGCTACGTTGGGAACAAATTATTCAGGATAAAAAGAGACTACCGAACTGGAAAAAGATGATTGACTTGAGCCAGCAGCCCGTAGCTGGAGCAGAGCAGGAAGGTTACGGCTATGGTTTAGAATTTGGTGCATTTAAGAATGAACCGGTGGTTTTTCACCACGGTAGTACCGGGGCCTGGAAGGCTACCTTCATGCGTTTCCCCAACCGAAATCTTACGGTCTTGACCCTGAGTAATAGTGGTAAAACCCTGGTAGTAGATCAGAATGAAAAAATTGCTGCTTATCTACTTGGAAAAGACAAGGTATCTGATTTCCTACTTGCTCCGGAGCGGGAGGGAGGCTACTTGGCTCGGGAAGACATCCTGGGCGTATACGAGCAAGCAGGTGGTACTATTTTCAAGTTCATAGAAAAGGAAGATGATCTCTATTTACGGCGGGAGGGGCGGAACGACGTAGTCCTGGAGCGCAGGTCGCCGAATATTTGGCAGCAGCTTTATGATCCCGCTTTCAAACAGGAATTCACCCGTGATTCCGCCGGCCACCTTACAGTGACCGTTTACCATTCCAGCCACGCGCCTTATACGCTACGCAAAATCGTAACGGATTGGAAAGGCTATAATTTTGAAAAGTGGACGGGAACGTATTTCAACGAAGAAACGGGCGTACGCATGGCCTTAAAGCATCTGGAAGAGCAGGTATATCAGATTACGTGGTCTGATAAGAAAAGGCAAGGCGAACTACTTACCAAAAACAGGATGCGGGTAGGGAGCTACCAGCTTCATTTCTTCGAGCAGCAAAAAGAGGATCGAGCAGGTTTTTATCTGGCCGGAGATCGTATCCGCCGGGTATATTTTCAAAAGGAGCAGGAATGAGGCCTGATCCCGGGCTACCGGTTCTCAGAGATGAGAAAATAGATTAAAAAAAGCGTCATTCGGTGCTTTAAGGTCCGAATGACGCTTTTGGCGAAAGCCATTATAAATCACTATCGCATCAACAACAACTTACGGGTAATGGATTCTCCCTCCGCTGTGATTCGTATGAAATACATGCCTCCCGTCTGTCCTTCTAATTGAATATCATAACTAGCACTCTGTACCCGATCTAATTCTTGTCTGGAAATAACCTGACCCAGATTATTTAACAAATCAATCTGTGCGTGGGTAGGAGCCAAAAATTGTAATTGTAGTCGGCTCTGCCCCGTAGTGGGGTTAGGGAAAAGATCGATAGACTCCAGCGCACTTACTTCTTCTACCGCTACCGGCAGAGCACTGAAGAAACCCTGGCAGCCCAACTGATCGGTAACCGTCACTTCGTAGGGCACATCGGGCACTTCGATACTAGAGCTATTGTCTCCGGTGGACCAGTCGTATTGATAAGGCCCCTTACCGTCTAGTGGACGTATCGCAGCAATCACACTCCCGTCGACCTGCTCGTCGAAGGTGACATCCAGGTCCAGATCATCTGTACAACGCGGGATTTGAAAATTATCTAAATCGGTCCAGTAATTCCCCCCGGCCCAGGTACTCAGAATACGGACTTGTATAATTTCACCCGCATAAGCCGCCAGTGGTAGTTCAATCGTAGCCAGGTCTTCGGCCGTAGTGGGTTCCGTCTCGTCTAGACGAAGTACCGAGACAAAATCACTTTGACAGCCTACGGCAATCTGCACTTCAAGAATGCCCGCCTGCCTAAAGGCGAGGTCCAGACCAGTGGCAAAATCCACAAAGCGGTAATCGAAACGCAGGGTATCCGTGGTTTCAATCAAACCCAGATAGGGCGTTGTCACTACCAATTGTGGACTCTGTAATCTAAGATTTTGCGAAAGCACGTAAGAAACATTGCCATGCCCATTGCTTACAATCGCATTATCCGAATTGACCGCCCAGGTATTCGGTAGCGTACCCGATTCAAAATCTTCGGCGAAGGGCATCTCCACCGTGGCGTCTATCTCAAAAAACAGCGTATCATTAGATCGATTGACATCCCCTGGTACATTTACCCAGGCGAAAACCCGGGAAGTCCCCAGCGCATCCACCGGAATATTAAGGTTGATCAAATCCGATTGCCCTGCCGCTATACTCGTATTGGGGAAAAGCTGGGTACTTACCGGCGCATCATTGACTTGATAAGATAAACTAAAGGAGTCGATTCCTTGCTGACCAATATTACTCATCAATAATTCCAGGTTGGTACTGTTATCCGCTGTACAGGCGGGATCCCCCATTGCGTAAGCAGCATTAAGCATCAGGTCCGTTGCACCTGATTCGAATATTTGTATATCATCGATGCCCGCACCTTCCAGCTCGGTAGCAAAATCAGAGAAGTATACGAAGCGCAGTCGTACATCTGAGGCGCCGGCCAGACCAGTCAGGGTACCGTATTTACGCTCCCAGTCGGTGATTGGATTATCTCCGGTATAACTCAAAAAAGCGCCGTTGTAGTCCAGAGTCTCGACCCGTGTCCAGTTGTTACCGCCATCGGTTGATTGTTCCAGCCACAACTGGTCGCGACCTGCTTCTGTACTCAGCCAGGCCTGAAAGCTAATAATCGGATCGGTACTCAGGCCGGAGAAATCCATACAAGGCGACACCAGGTAAGACTGCTCACTGGCATTGGATTTTCCGTTCAGGTTGGTCCCCCATGCTTTTAGGCCATCCCCTGCCCGGTCGATAACGGCTCCGGTGGGAAAGCCCTCCTCCCAACTGGGATTTTCACTGTCCGCTCCTACGATCCAGCCCGAAAAATCAGATTCAAAATCTTCGATGTAGGGCAGTTCACTAATGGTAGGAATGCTGTAAATAACGGTAGATGTGGTATCATTATCCGGATCACTATCTCCACCCAACTCCGTCCAAACCTCAATAAAATAGGCGCCAGGACTGGAGAAATCGGAAGTGGCGTCGAATTCCGGATAGCCCAGGCTATCTTTTCCCAGCACGCCAGTATAGACGCCATCGCGAGGGGTACTAATCTCTACTGGTTCTCCATTGACACTGTAAGCAAATCGAATTAAGGACTGGGCCGCTGCACCGTAGTTTTTTAGGATAACCCCTACGGTATCGGAGCCCGTCAGGCCACAATCAGAAAGCGGTTTGATAATATCAAAAGCCCCCACGTCATTTGTATAGCAGGTTTCAAAATGAAAGGGTCCCGCCGCCAGGCTGGTATCACCGTTCGCACACAGCGAACTGAGGTAAAAAGAATAAGCTGTTTTTTCACTCAATTCCAAAGGCCCGCTGGTTCCTCCCTGAAAATATAGAGAATCCCCCGTCCCCTGCAGGAAACCTCTGTTACCAATTTCAATGACATAGGTATCTTCTGTACTCGGCGCCAGCCAATTAATAGTAGCCGTCTGATCGAGTATATTGTTGACCTCAATACTCGATACCGGCGGCACCGGGCAGCTGGAGCAGTTAATACTGGTAGTAAAAGCCTGACCATCAAAAGGAGCGAAACCCGTTTCCTCAAAGATAACCGCTTCCTCTTCTGTATAAAGAGCAAAGGCCGTTTGGCCATCAAAATCACCGGATACATAATTAACCGTTAACAGATCACCAGAATTTAGTGGCAGATAATAACTCGTCGAATCACCATCTAGCAATGTGTAGACGTCTAAATCTCCATTGATCAACACTTGTAGCTGTGCACCATTCCAACCATTTCCCTGCGCATCCGTCAACTCCAGTCGATAGATACAGGGTGAAGACTGGGCATGGACCACCTGGGGCATTAGTAAAATAAAACTAAGAAGGCTGAACAGTAAAAATTTCTTCATCGGTCAGATATTATTTGTGTTTCCGGAATTGGCTGGTAAATTAATACAATCCGCTGGGAATCCCAATATTATAAGTGGAGTACTCCCCGCATTTCGTCTACTGTCGGACTAAAATAGAGCATTATATCTTATATTTGTACAGGGATTTGATTTTATAAGTTTCCATATTTTCATTTACCCTACTTATGTAAACCTTTTTTCAATAAGGCTGTTAGGCTTTTGAATTTTCCTTGTAAGTGACAAGTATATATAGTTTATTGATTTAAAGTGAGTTGCAGGTGGCAGTTTATTCAATCTCTGATCTGGAAAAATTATCGGGTATCAAAGCACATACTATTCGGGTATGGGAGCAGCGCTATGATATTATCCAACCAGAGCGTACCAAAACCAATATTCGCTATTATCAAGACGAAGATTTAAAACTCTTACTCAACATAGCCCTGCTCAACAAAAATGGCATAAAGATTTCCAAGATTGCAAAAATGTCAGATGAAGAAATTGCGGAGAAAGTGGCTGCCATCTCAGAAGTCAACTTTGAATACGGGACACAACTCGATGCCCTAACCATCTCCATGATAGAGATGGATGAATTCAAGTTCGACCGTATTATCTCTACCAATATCCAGCAGTTAGGTTTTGAGCGGACGATGCTCGAGATTATCTATCCATTTCTCGATAAATTAAGTGTACTATGGCTCACCGGCTCCATCAATCCGGTGCAGGAAAACTTTATGAGCTATCTGATCCGCCAAAAGCTTATCGTCGCCATTAATGACCTGCCCCTGACTCAGAGTAAATCTGCCAAGAAATTTATCGTCTATCTGCCAGAAGGCGAGCGACAGGAGTTAAGCTTACTCTTCATGTCTTACCTACTGAAATCCCGCAAGCACCACGTCATTTACCTGGGTCAGGATATCTCTTTGTCTGATCTGACCGATGCCTGTAAGATCCAGCAACCCGATTTTCTCTTTACAATGATTACGGAAACTTTCGCTAAAGAGCCGGTACAAAGCTATATCGAAAAGCTCTCGGAAGCCTTTCCCGATTGCCACGTATTGCTCTCGGGTTATCAGGTAGTCGCTCAGGAGGTCGATCCACCCAATAATGTACGTATCCTAAAGAGCCTAGGGCAAACCCTGGAATTCCTTTCTCTGGCAAATACGCTGTAAAAAACAGCTGATTTCTACTATTTTCCACCTCCACCTCCTTTACATCCTCTAAATATATCGTAATTTTGTACCTGAAATACTAAAATTTCTCTTAGCACTTGTTTAAGCATGCTTGTTCCCTCACACAAGAGTAGGACAAAAAAGTGAAAGGATGCTCGAACAGAGCCAAACAAAAATTCCAAACAAGATGAACAAATTAATGAATTACTGCGCTATCCTGCTACTTGGTCTGGGTATGCTAGCTTGCCAAAATGGCGAAAAAGCCCAAACGGGTGGAGAGACCCTGGAAGTCAATACAGACTTCACCGGCTCGGCTGACTTCGCCGTGGATAATCGAATGAGTGAGGTAGGCTGGAAAGCTACCGAACTGGGTGCTGGCGGCCACAATGGCAAGATCAAACTTCGTGATGGCGTGCTCAAGGTTAGAGATAATGAATTAATTGGCGGTACCGTTACCATCGATATGTCAACGATTACGGCCACTGATCTGGAAGGCGAATGGAAAACCAAACTGGAAAACCACCTGAAGAATGAAGATTTCTTTGCTATAGAAACTTATCCTACAGCTAGTTTTGAAATTGCATCCGTTAGTCCGGTAGATACCATCAACGGAGCCTCTCACCTGGTTTCTGGTAATCTGCAAATTAAGGATATCACCAAGTCGATTTCTTTTCCGGCCAATATTCGCATCGTTAATAATTCGGTACTGGCAACCAGCCAACCCTTTGTCATCGACCGTACGGAATGGGGCGTTACCCACCGCTCCGGTATGATGGGTACCATAAAGGATAAAATTATAGACGATCAGGTAAGAATCACACTAAAAGTACGTGGCCTGGCTCCACAAGTGCAGTAAACAATAAGCGACAATCATAAAAGCCCTTCTTCCACTCGGAGGAAGGGCTTTTATACGGATACCCGAATAAGTAAACCGACTTTATGAATCGACTTCCCATCGGTACCTTTATCAACATGCTCACGGTAATCGTTGGCAGCCTGATCGGTGTCTCCTTACAACAAGCTTTTCCTGCCAATATTCAACAAATTATTTTCCAGGCCATCGGCCTGGCCAGTGTCTTGATTGGCATCCAAATGAGTCTGCGGGTGCCCGATGGCTACCTTTTAGTACTCGTCTTCTCCATGATTCTGGGGGGCGTAATTGGGGAATTGATTCATCTGGACCTTTGGCTGCAAGCCATGGGTGATAACCTAAAAGACTGGGTGGCCACCGACGACAGCCGCTTTACCGAAGGCCTGGTGACGGCCTTTATCTTATTCTGTGTAGGCTCGATGACCATTGTGGGCGCCCTCGACGAAGGCTTACAGGGCAAGCGGGAGCTATTACTCATCAAGTCGACCCTGGATGGCGTCACCTCTATTGCTTTTGCAGCTACCTACGGGATTGGGGTGCTCTTCTCCATTATCCCTATGTTCTTTCTTCAGGGAGGGATCACCATCCTCGCCAAGTGGATGGAGCGCTTTTTTACGAAAGTGATCATCAATCAGATCAGTGCCGCAGGTGGGCTACTCATCATCGCCATCGCCGTTCGTCTACTGGGTCTTGGGGAGGTCAATATTGAGAATTTATTGCCCTCTTTATTGGTGGTGGCTCTACTTTCCTGGCCCTACGAGCAATTTCTACTACGGTATCCGCGATAAATATTCATGAAGCTTTTCTTAAGGGTCTTAAAGGTAATGGTGTTTAGCACCCTGTTAACCTTGTTAACGCAAGTCGGTGGTTTGATTTATTTACTCTACCAGCCTTTAGGTGAGCTTGTCAGGCAAAAAGTGAAACCTGGTTGGAGACAAAAAGGGTATCGCCGAGGCAATGCCTGTAAAGCCCCATAATTTTCTGGTTTCTGCCATGCTGAACCGACACTATGTACAGCCATCTCTCAAGTCTCTTTTACAAAACACGGCAATAAAGATGCAAAAAGAGGCTCCCAGCCTTCGCATTAATTATCTCGACGCAAATTTTCCCTTTTGGAATGAATTCCCCTTGTTGCCCCATCTCAGTCACGACGATGGTAAAAAGGTTGATATTTCTTTTTTATACTGCTATCAATCCGACGAGACGCTACGTAAACGAGGTAGCTCTTCTGGGCTATGGTGTGTGCGAAGCCCCTAAAAACGGGGAAGTAGACTGACCAGACTCCCCCCTTTTGGTGTTTCCCTTCCTTTATTTTTTCCCTGCAAAGGGCGAGAAATTGCGGACATTCATAGAAAATGCTAACTTTTATGGGTGAAAAGGCTTATATTTTGAGAAATTTTTGAGGATGAAAAATTTATACGAAAAATATAAGGACAAATTTAATGAGCTGAAATTCTGGACGCTCCTGAAAAATGCAGCCAAACGCCTCGGCACTAAAGCCGTATACTCCGCTTTGTTGATGTTTTATGCTTATAAGCGCAAGGATACGCCCGCCTGGGCCAAGCGAATTGTAATTGGTACCCTGGGTTATCTCCTGGCCCCCATTGATGCAATTCCCGACCTGACGCCCTTCATTGGTTTTACCGATGATATTGGCATCCTGAGTTTGGGTGTCGTCGCCATCGCCGGTTTCATAAACGAAGAGGTCAAGGGAAAGGCAAAATCACAACTCGAAAAGTGGTTTGGTGACTTTGACAAAGAAGACGTAGAGGAAGTAGACGCACAACTATAAGAATTACCACCAGGCAAAATCTTCATCGTATACCAGGTCCACCAACTGAGCCCGGTACAGGTACTGCTTGTCAGCGTATACTTCTGCCATCTCAAAGCTCATAGGTACTTGGTAGGCACCCTGCTCTTCGTAATCGGTATAAGTATAGTTTAGGCTAAGCCCGGCTTCTTCCGCCTTAGCCTGAAAGTGCGTAAGCTGCCCACTTTCCTTATCTATTTTCCAGGTAATATGTATTTTTTCCTTCGCCAGAAAAGAGGAGACCGATTGGGAATCTTCCAATGACCAGTCCAGGCTTGTCCAGGCAGGATGCCCGGGTTGCCAGACCAGACAGGCCCACTGGTGCATCCTCGCTAAAACATCAGGAGCCGTCGGCTGAGAAAACAGCGAAAATAATCGCTGCGATTGTTCTGTCTTTGCCTCCGCTACGAGTCGAAAGCGTTTTTGGCTCACTAAAAAAGCAAGCGTTCGGTCCTCGTATTGTACCATTTGCCAGGGGGAAGTGGTTAAAAACAGCTTGGCCTCAATGGGCTGCCAATTTTTTCGATCTGCTCTTCGGGCCGCCGCCTTATATCGCATACGCAGGGTAGCTACTACCTCCCCGTCGGGACAGGCATAATCCAAATACCTTTTTAGTAAAGGCGGGTGATGTGCTGCTTGCTGCCCAGAGACCGGACTGGAGGCTTCTGCTTGTGCAAAAAAGGTTTTCGCCAGGCCGATCACCCGGGATCGCAGGCGTTTACTGCCGATACTATCCAAAGTAATCAACAACGTGATGAGTAACAAAAGAATGGAGAAAACCATAACTTAGCTGGCACTTGTTTAGACAATGATACTGCATTTCCTCAAAAGGTCTAAACTATTTAGGAATATTAAGCGTATATTTGTATTTGCAACCTTGTTGCATTTAGAAGCCACCTTAACCTGTTAGCCCGCATTTTTTGTTAACAAAAATACTGCATGAATCTACGCCACTTACTGATCGGGCTTTGGCTAGTACTGTTCCCGCTTGCTGAAGCAGTAGCACAATCCAGAGATACCTGCGATTTTACTATCCAGGGTGCCGTATACGACCAGCTTAGTAAAGAGCCACTGGCCTACGCCTCGGTCGTACTGGATAGTCTGGGGACCGGAACCTATACCAATGAAGAGGGTATTTTCGAGATTAATGGTTTGTGTGATAAAGAATACGATCTGAACGTCTCTTACGTCGGTTATAAAACGGTTGTCCACCACCACGATTTCCACCATCCTTTTGTTGAAATATTTCTAGCCTCAGAAGAGACGGTTCTTTCCAGCATAGTCGTTGAAGCGGAACGAAATAGTTCCAGTCTGGAAACAACTACGGCGGCTCAATTGAGTGGAAAAGACTTACAATCCGTCAAAACAGAAAGCTTTGCTAACGCCGTTAGTGAAATATCCGGGGTGAATACCATCAGTACGGGTCAAAACGTAGCAAAGCCCATCATCCACGGATTACATAGCAACCGTATACTAGTGATCAACAATGGACTGCGACACGAATTTCAGAACTGGGGCATCGATCACGCACCAGAAATTGATCCCTCCGCCATTAACCGAATTGAAGTGGTCAAGGGGGCCGCTACGGTTCGCTTTGGACCCGAGGCGCTTGGAGGCGTTATCCTGACTAACCCGGCTCGTATGGAGCTATCCACTCCACTTAAGGGCCAGGTATCCCTTACCGGAAAATCAAACGGCCAGTCGGGGGAAGGAAGTGCTGAGCTACGCAAGGGCTTCAAGTGGCTCAGCTTGATGGCCGGTGGTTCTTATGTAAAACAAGGAGACTTGCAAGCTCCCGATTATAGCTTAACCAATACCGGTAAAGAAGAAAATAGCATTTACGGTGGCTTCCGCTTTCATCCCATTTCGGAGCTAGACCTGGAAGGTTATTTCAGCCGTTTTGACCAAAAACTGGGTGTCCTACTGGGATCTACCTTCGGCAACCTGGACGACCTGGAACAAGCCATTAGTGCCGATATCCCCTTTTTTACTTCCGATTTCAGTTACGATATCGAGCCGCCCCGACAAGAAGTAGTGCATGATCTGTATAAGTTAAAAGCCAGCTATACCGGACAAAAACAATCGCTGGATATCCAATACGGTTACCAGATTAACCGTCGTAAAGAGTTTGGTGTACGTCGGGGTGGAGCGCCCAATATTGATCTCGAACTCTTTACCCAAAGCGTAGACGCCAACTGGTTACACCCTACCCTCGGCCCCGTATCCGGCCGGATTGGTTTCCAGTGGCAAAAACAAGCCAATGACAATCTACCAGGTACCAATACGGTGCCTTTTATCCCCAATTTTGATAGTCGGCGCTTCGGTTTTTTCCTCATTGAATCCTTCCGCAGTGGCCCGAATACCATCGAGCTGGGAGCCCGTTACGATAACATGGAAGCAGACATTACCGGTCGGGAGCCCGATAACACCATTTACCGCAATACGATTGATTTCCAAAACCTGACGGCTACGCTCGGTTATAAACGTCAACTTTCTGAGGAGCATAGCTTTCGCAGTAACCTGGGTACCGCCTGGCGACCGCCCAATGTGGCGGAGCTCTACCGCTTTGGACAACACGCCTTTTTCCTGGAATATGGCCTCTGGCGATATACTATCGACGAGCGCTTCGACTTTATTTCCACCAGTCAGGGTATTCTTACCGAAGAAGATCGCGCGGTCCCCTCTGAAATAGGGTATAAGTGGATCAACACCTACGAAATTAATCGGGAGGGCTTTCAGCTGGAAGCTACCGCCTACGTCAATTATATCCAAAACTATATTTATAGCAAACCCGGCGGGCTGACCCGTACGCCGCGTGGCGTATTCGTTTATTTCATTTATGATCAGACGGATGCCCTATTTTGGGGAATGGACCTGAGCAGTCGCCTTAAACACTCCGAAAAATTTACCTCTACCTTTCAGGGAAGCTACCTCTGGTCCAAACAAATAGAAGAAAACGATTTCTTTACTGCCCAGCCGCCAGCTAATCTTCGCTACCGATTGAACTTCACCCCCAAATGGAAATTTCCGGCAGAGAGCAGCTTTCAGTTACAGCTGAATTACACCTTTGAGCAATTCCAACATCCAAGAATCCTCAGTGTCGAGGAATTCTTATTTGCCAACCAAACCGGAGTAGACCGTTTTGCCGAGGATGCCTCCGATTTTGATTTACTCCCACCACCTCCCGCCTACTTCCTGGCTAATTTGAGCTGGTCGGCTTCCTGGAAACAATTAGATTGGCGCTTTCAGGTAAGAAATATCCTGAATACCTCCTACCGTAGCTATACCGATCGTATGCGCTATTTTGCCGACGAGATGGGTAGAAACTTCGTCCTGACCTTAAATTATCGATTTTAAACAGAAAAAATACCATTAAATGAAACAATGTTGCAAAAGCATATATTATATTTGCAACATTGTTTCATTTAATGACTAACTACATGCAAAATAAATACCTTCTCCTACTCGTATTCCTGATGGGCTCCTTTTTTACTGTCAGGGCACAACTCGATATGATTACCCAGGTCAACCTTACTTTTACGCCTACCGCAGGCAATAGTGTCACCGCCAGCGCAACGGACAATGGTAATGGCCTGGTACCAGATGGACCTATCGTTTTGATGGAAAGCACAAATTACACTTTGAACGTGAGCCTGTTGAATGGCACCACTGATCTCACCAGTACCGTCAGCGATAATGGCAATCAGTATCAATTATTCTTCCAGCCTAGCGGTAGTGTCATTAGCGGCGATATTACGGCTACGGACAACGATAATACGGGTCTACCCATTGGCCTGGAGAATAGCCTGACTAGCGAGTGTACCGGAGAAGGGGACCTCAGCGGAATGCTTCGCGTAGTATTAGCTGATCTGGGTGATGGCAAATCTGTCAGCTCGTCCATCGGAGATGGAACCAATATTTTTGATCTGAACTGGGATGTGACGCTGGTAGACGACCCACAGGCGCCACCTTGCGAAAACGAAGAAGAAATCATCACCGACGTTATCCTTTCCTGGATTCCTACCAGCGGTGGCGATACCATCGTCGCCCGCGCTCAGGATCCCGATGGTGAAGGGCCCCTCGATCTACTCATCGATGGTCCCATCAACCTGGATGAAAGTACTGACTACAACCTGATGATCCAGGTACGCAATGAGATCGAAGGCGAAGATATTACCGAAGAAATCCGCGAAGAAGACGAAGAGCACATGTTCTTCTTTGCCTGGACCGATGAGGTCTTCCGTAGTCCCGCTGGGGATGGTAATGCCGATAATCGTATGGACCCCGTCGATTACCAGGACGCAGACACCAACGGACTGCCACTCGGATTGAGTACTAATTGGACCACCGAATGTACCGAAGCCAATACCGCCGGTACCTTCCGCCTTGTCCTCAAGCACCAGCCCGGAGTCAAATCGGCCACTTCTACCATCAATGATGGGGGGACCGATATCGACCTGACCTGGACCCTCAACGTCGTTGACGATCCCGATGCGCCCGCTTGCGAAAACGAAGAAGAAATCATCACCGACGTTATCCTTTCCTGGATCCCTACCAGCGGTGGTGATACCATCGTCGCCCGCGCTCAGGATCCCGATGGTGAAGGGCCCCTCGATCTACTCATCGATGGTCCCATCAACCTCGATGAAAGTACTGACTACAACCTGATGATCCAGGTACGCAATGAGATCGAAGGCGAAGATATTACCGAAGAAATCCGCGAAGAAGACGAAGAGCATATGTTCTTCTTTGCCTGGACCGAAGGAATTTTCAGTAATCCAGCCGGTGATGGTAATATTGATATGCGTGGAGATGCCGTAAACTATAACGACCAGGACTCTAATGGTCTACCCCTAGGACTGTCGACTGCCTGGACTACTACAGCCCAAAACCAAAATGGTACTTTCCGCATCGTTCTCAAACACCAGCCGGACAGTAAATCTGCCAGTTCAACCGTCGCCGATGGAGGCACCGATATTGACCTGACCTGGAATATCAATACGGTGGTTACGAATACGCACCAGCAAATGATTAGAAATCAGGACTTGCGCATTTTCCCAAATCCCGCACAGAATCAATTAAACTGGCGCTTGCAGGGTACACCTACCCAGACGCCAGAAATTCGGATTATGGACAGCTTTGGTCGGGTAGTGCGCTATTACGCCAATCCGACGGTAAGTATTCCGATCAGTGATCTACCACAGGGTACTTATCTACTCCAGGCTAAATCGGGACAGCGTATCTGGATTCAGCCCTTCGTAAAACTGTAACATGTAACGAGCGTGTGTAACTATAATCAGTGATATGGCATGGCCGGTCGGAATTTTCCGCCGGCCATTTTTAGTTAAACCAATACGACACTTTCGCTACCAGTGCGCGATTCCTTACATTAAAGGGACTCGGAAAGTAGTTATCAGAATAGACAATGAATAGATCTGAAACCGGTTGGTACCGCCACTGCAAGCGGATATTTGTATTGATATTATCGATTTGCTCATTATACTGAATAAAGGCCGTAAAAAACACTGAAGTGCTAAGTGTCACGTCCAGCTTAGGACCAATCAGGAAAAAGTCGACATCCTGAAAAGGAGCTGGAAACTGCAAGTCATTATAAGCCAGATTAAGAGATATACTGCCGTAAGGCTGAAAACGAAAATTCAACTGGCTTTCCAGGAACAAACGAGTACCATTATAAAACCCTCCGTAACCAATAGTGGCCTCATAGTTGAAAAGCCTCCGTGCATTTGATTCGTAATCAAAGGAGGCCGCTCCCCAATTATACTCCGTACCCTCTTCCAAAAAATTCCCTACCGAATTAGTCGGGTCAAAAGGGTCTAGCAAGCGTATAAATAGACGTTCATAAGATAAACGCAGTTCACTACGATCTAAAAAGCTGATCTGGTAAGCCCCTTCCCAACCTGAATCGGTCTTTTTAAAATCGGGATCAAAAATGTGAAAAGTATTTAGTGAAGGTCCATGATTGGCAATGCGCTCAGAAGAAGGATAAAAACGATAACTGAGTCCAGCTTCAGCTCGGTGTAATCCGGTACGCCTGACGAAACCTGACTCAGCTCTATAATTTTCGCCAACGAGGTCATAACTACCTTCGACTCGCCACTGTTGTGTATTATAATTTAGATTAGCAGATAAAGCTAAGGATTGAGCCTCTTGCTCGGGAGTAAGGGCTTTATGCACAAAAAATTTACCCGTCCAGCGACTATCCGCCGAGGCAAGATTATAATCAACCCCGATTACACGGTTGTAATCAGCCAGCCCATCGGGCCGGGTCTCCAGCTCGCTGGTGAGCTGTTTATTGACAAAAAAGACACCAATATTTGAGCGGGCAAAAACGCGCCTCTGTAAGGAAGCCACCGAAAAATTGGTGGCCGGAATAAGTCCTGATTCCCCCGTTTGCATATTTAGAATACCAACCCGCCATTGCTCATTTAGCTTACCACTCAGGCGCAAGCCAGCCCGTACGGGAGCGGTCAGACCGATCCGGCGGGAGAAAAAAGGCCGCAGACCATCTTTGCCATACCCGGTAAAGACATCCTGATTTTCAAGAAAAAAGCGCCGCCGCTCCGGAAAAAACAATTCAAAACGATCGAGATTAGTCACCTGCTCATCCACGTCTACCTGGGAAAAATCCGGGTTTACGGTTAAATCCAAATTTAATGAAGGCGTTAGGGATATCTTGGCATCAATACCGGCATCCAAACTGAGTGGCTCCTTTTGATCATTAATATAATCCCGGGAGGTCTGCGTAGATACATAAGGAATCAAAGATATTTTAGTTTTAGGCCGGGGTGGTGCTTCGTCCCACTCTAAGGTGCCCGTAAAGGCCAGATTAGCCGTCGGAAATTGACGGGGAACGGGGGTCCAGCTCGATTTTTCGTTATTTTTCACATCCATCCGGCTAAAATTAATCCCCCACTCGTCTACTCCTGCTTTAAACTGTAAATTCCGAAAAGGAATGGCCATCTCAATATTCCAGCGATCCGCATAGTGATATACCGCCGACTCCCACTTACAGTCCCAATCTAGTGATACCTGCCCCCCTTCCGACTGGATGCCATCCCACTGAGCACCACCGGCCGAAGCCCCAAAGGAGAAACCATTCGTTTGATCATTATAGGTATCGATAAAAATCAAAAAGTTATCATTCGCTCCAAAGGAAAAATCACGCCGCAGGGACTCAATGATATTAGCACCCTCGTCGCGTTCAAAACAGGTAATCCCAAAGTAAAGATTGCGGTCGTCGTAGCTCATGCGTACTTCGGTAGGGGTAGTGGCGTAGCCCGTATCAATGGGTAGGACCCGGTAAAAATCTCCCACCACCTCTGCCCTCTGCCAATCTGCTTCTTCCAGAATGCCGTCGATGGTAATTTGCCCTTTTGCTTTTTTAATTTTCAAAACATAATCATCCCGGTTGGGCGTTTGAGCGTTCTGGGCATTGCTTTTTGTTGTGAAAAAACAAAGTATTCCTATTAACGCAGTGAGTGGCAGCAATTGGACAGGAGACCATTTCATGTATTTACATTTTGACCGAAGGTATAAAAAAGGCTCTTATTACACCGTGCCAATTGTCACCGAGCTAAGTTACCGAAAGCTTCCTGCATCTTTGCTCGAAAGCTCAACACGTTCAGCATCTGCTTTACCGCCCTTTCCCAACGGTACCAGTTGAAGGAATCCTGGGGCCAGCCCGCTTGCAGACTGATCAAAAGAGCGGTGTCAGACTTTAAAGCCAATTGATAGAGTAGCTCTTCGTAATGATGGGCTTCGTCACCTCCCAGAAAACTTTTGCTGTAGCGCAGATAGTCCTGAAAGATTTGAACGATTTTTTGACT
>DATFKA010000121.1:0-7922 GCA_035268885.1 Saprospiraceae bacterium | reverse complement strand
AAGCTCGTCAGGAGGCGATTACCAATCAGATCCTCGAGATCGTCAGTGGTGCCGCCGCCCTCGAAAACGACTAGTCCAACTCATAAGGTTTATACTCAAATTTTTAAAAAAGGGAGTCTCCGGTTTGGAGCTCCCTTTTTTACTATATACTTATCACCTGCGTATTCCGTCTAGTTTCCATTAGCGCGGCTTTTTTCTTCCTCCAGTGCCGTTTTTCTTTTACGGGACTTCACTTTTTTGTTGCCGAAAAGGTAAGAGAAATTTACTCTTAGTCGTCGGCTATCCCAATCGGAGACAATCGTCATATCCAGTTCCCCAAATACCACGTCACCCTGCCAGCGCATGGTATTAAGAAAGTCATTGAAGGTGACAGAAAGGTTTCCGCTTCCCTGTAATATCTTTAATTTAGCCCCTAAATCTGCTCTGTACATCGGACGTGCTCTGGTCGCCCCCTGGTTGATGGTTGCCGAGTTGTAAAAACCAGATAGCTCCATGCTGAATTTTTTACTTATTTTAAAAGACTGTTGGCTGTATAGATTATAAGCAGTTGCTTGCAGGTCAACGACTGTTTCCGCATTTGGTGCACTTCGGTTTCTTCGGTAATAAGCCGTTACACTGACCAGGCTACTCCACCAATCGTTGATAGGTGTAGGAGCAGCAATATTAATGCTGTAATTATCCTGTTTTTGTAAGTTTAGCCAGGTACGAAAGGAAACTTTCCCTTCCCCCGCCTGGGGCTGGAGCGCCATCATGTCGGCGGTACGGCTATAGCTCAAGGTGGTGTTGATTTTAAACTTATAGGCGTGTCGAATCTGGTAGATGTTGGAATATTCGGGTTGTAAGAAGGGATTTCCCTTGTGGAAGGTTAATTCGTCTAACTGATATTCAAAAGGATTCAGCGCACCGTACGAAGGTCGATTGATGCGACGACTGTAGGAGAGCTGAAGCTGATTGTCGGGATTCATTTTTATATTTAGGCTAGCTGAAGGGAACCAATCCAGGTAACTTCGCTTGATGTTCTGATTGTTCCCTTCTTTTTGGGCAATCAGGTTGCCTTCCGAGTTAGTTTGCTCCATTCGGAGCCCTATCTGATAATTGATCTTATCAGAAATCCTCTTGCTGTAGTTAAAATAAAGTGCATTTACGTTTTCATTATATTGAAAGCGATTACTACGATCGGTATTTAATACGGGGTTGGCCCCCACGAAATTGAAAAAATCAAAATCATTATCCGTATTGATTTGGGTGATTTTCCCGCCTACGCCCAATTTCCCGGACCAGAGCTCCCGTTCGTAATCCACTTTAAGGGCACTGAGTCTGATATCTGTATCCGTGTCAATTTGATTGTCTCGTACACTGAGTAGGGTAGTTTCATCCGGGGTGTAATAACGATTAGACAGGAATGTACCTTGGGTCCGGTCAAAAGTCCCGTAGTTCGCGTCGATACTCAGGGAGGAAGATTTACTGATTTTCCATTCGTAGTTGAGGTTATAATTTAAATTGAACCGCTTGCTTTCGAATGGACTATTTACAATTAGAATACTATCCGGCTCCATTTGATCTACGGTACCCAGGGTAGTTCTTCCCCGGGCATTATTTTGATTTAAAGCACTACCCCCTTCTACCAGAATACCTAGTGTGCTTTTATCACTTAGGAAAAAGTCTGCCCCTGCTTTAAAGTTTTGCGGTGTATTTTGAGCAGTAATCAGGTTGCGTTGGGACAGTACAAAGCCAAATTGACGACGATCAAAATTAAGGTTAGAAATAGGGTTGCTTTGGGTATAAGAATAACTTCCGTAGAGATTCATAAACTTGTTCCGGTAATTACCACTTAAACCACCACTGTACCGGGGGCGAATACCAATACCGTAACTCAGGTTCAGGGTGCCATTGGCACCAAGATTAGAATCCTTACGGAGTTTTATATTGATAATCCCAGCATTTCCCTCCGCCTCGTATTTAGAGCCCGGGTTGGTGATGATCTCAATGGCATCAATATCTGTACTTTGTAAACCTTCCAGATAGCTGGCTAAATCTTCACCCCGAAGGGGAGAAGGTCGGCCATTGATAAAAATCCGGACGCCGGTTCTGCCCAGCATCGTAATATTATTATTATTATCCAGGAGGACACCCGGCGCTTTGCGGAGTAATTCCAGTCCGTTGCTACCTCCGGCATTAATGCTGTTTTCAATATTAAAGACCATTTTGTCCCCTTTCAATTCGATGAGGGGGCGGGTGGCTTCCACGGTTACTTCGCCCAGTGTCTCTCCTTCCGAGGTTTGCATAAGCAGGCTCCCCAGGTCTTTTTGTTCGTTTCTATTAATTGAAATAGCCTGTAAGAGAGAAGGTAAGCCTACGTAGGATATCTGTAGCAGGTAATTGCCAGCCTCAACGCCTACTATTTCGAAAGTACCTTGCTCATCGGTGACGGCTACTTTGGCAAGGCTGGAGTCGCTTGGGTACTTCAATAAAACATTAGCAAAGGGTAGTGCTTCTTCTGTTACATCCAACACCTTTCCATTTAGACTGGATTGCTGGGCTAGCACAGGGAATTGAATAAGCAGTATAAAAAGAATAGTCAGATAGGGTGAGGAGGCAACAAAATGCCTGTCAGGCCAAAGACCTGAATACTTGGATTTCATAATACAAGGTGTTTGATAGTGAATATGGTAATACATAAGATGTAAGACGGGGGCGCTTTTAGCTACAATAGAAAAACTTATAATTAGGTGACTTAGTCCTATCGTTTCTTCCCTGACTTCACATCTGTTAAGTACATGATGTAAATATTATTTCGTTACGCTTATAGGGGTTGCATTTATATTGCGGATCCTAGCACAACCATAAAAAACAATAGCATATATATTGCATTAATAAATTTTTCACCTTGTTATTCTTTGATTTACAGTTGATTGCGAAATTGGTTGGGAGACTTTCCAAAGGATTTGGAAAATACACGTGCAAAGTAATTCGGACTGTTAAAGCCCACTTCGTAGGCAATTTCGGATATATTCAGTTGGGAGTTCAGCAGTAAATGTTTTGCTGCGGTGAGGCGAATGTGGCGTATATATTCGGAAGGCGTTTGGTTGGTGAGCGCTTTCAGTTTTCGGTAAAGCTGGGTATGACTCATATCCGCCGCCTGGGCAAGTTGCTCTACTGTAAAATCAGCCTCCCCCAGATGCTCTTTCACCAGGTGGTATAGTTTTTGGAGGAAGCGTTCGTCAGGACTGATGGCGGCTGTGTCCACCGCTGAACTTTCTGTATATTTCTGCTGCAGTTTTTTCCGTAGTTGTATTAACCCGTCTAGGCGTATCAGTAGTTCGTTCTGATCAAATGGTTTTTCTATATAGGCATCTGCCCCCCGTTGCAGCCCTTCGATCTTGTCTTTTTGAGCGCTCTTGGCGGTAAGTAAAATAATGGGGATATGACTCGTTCGCTCGTCGTTTTTCAAGGTGTTTAAGACCTCAAAGCCACCGCTCTCCGGCATCATCACATCGCTGATAATAATGTCCGGTATTTTCTGAATAGCTTTGTGTATACCTTCTTTTCCGTCCTTTGCAAAAAGCAGGTTATATTTTTTATTCAATAAGGACTGTAGATAGGATAGTACGTCTAGGTTGTCTTCGATGATTAATAAGAAGGGGCCTTCCTCGTTTTCATCGGCATCCGATGGCAGAACTTGTTTCGAATTGGTTGGAGCGATGTCGAGCGATCTCAAATTAAACTGGTGCCGGACACTGTCGTTACGGATGGGGAATTTGATGGTAAAGGTAGTTCCCTTACCTGTTTTGCTACTTACCTCAATGGTTCCATCCATAAGTTCCGTCAGCTCTTTGACCAGCGCCAGACCAATACCGGTTCCTTTATCCTCCAGGCTTGCCGAATGATCTACCTGATAGAACCGATCAAAGATATAGGGTAATTTTGCTTCAGCAATACCCATACCATTATCTTTTATTTTTAGCATCAGCTGATCTTCCCTTCTGGCCAAATGTAAAACTACCTTTCCATTCTCGGGTGTAAATTTGATGGCATTACCGAGTAGATTACTGATGATTTGACGGTATTTTTCCTCATCCATATCCAGCCAAAGTTCGTCCATTTCGCTATAAACAATTAGGCGAATACGTTTTTTTTGGGCCAGCGATTGAAAAGACTCCTCCAGGTAATTCGTGAAAGAAACAATTTCGATCTGTTGGTAATGTACAGGGAGTTCTCCGATGTTTATTTTTGTCAGATCCAGTAACTGATTAACCAGGTGGAGTAGTTTTTGTCCATTTCGGCGTATAAGGCTCATGGCCTTTGCTGTATCACTTTGCTTCTCCGTCATTCCAAGGATTACGGTCAGCGGTGTGCGAAATTCATGGGCGATGTTGGTATATAGTTTCGACTTCAATTCACTAATTGCTTCTGACTGTTGAGCTTCCTGGATAGCCAGTTTTCGTTTCAGGTTAAAGTGATAAATAAAATAGAAAGCGCCTGCAAATAGAAGGGTGTATAACAAATAAGCCCATCCCGTTTGCCAAAAGGGGGGGCGAATATTTATCTCAAGGGGGGCGGCTAATTCGCTCCACAGTCCATCACTATTTTGCCCGGCTAATCGGAACTGGTAGTCACCGGGGTCGAGCTGGGCAAAATCTACTTGATTACGCGCTCCTAGTTCAATCCAATCAAACTCACCTTCTTCATTTCCAAGCGCATAACGATACCGATGTCGGTTAGGAGATCGAAAATCCATTATAGCGAATTGTATGCGCAGCGAAGATTCTGAGTGAGAGAGGTCTAAGTTGTGGTCGGACGAGGCATCTGGTCTCAGGGTTACCATTGTTTTTTCTTTCGGGTCAAAGTGGGAAACACCCACTATTTGAATAATAGATTTCTGTTTGGAAAGATCACGTAACTCTGAAGGGGAGAAGCGATTGAACCCTTTATTTCCGGCTGTGTAGATCGTATTTGATTGCCAGTTATAATACAGATCCGTCAGCCAGCACTGTAAGCCATCCTGGCGGTAGAAGTTTGTAAATCGTTCTTCTTGTATATCAAAGTAGGAAATACCTTTGGTTGTGTTCATCCATAAGAAACCGTCCGCATCAAATACGAGGTCAAATATCGTATTGGAAGGTAGACCATCTTTGATCAGATAGTGGGTGAACTGCTCTGTTTCAGGTGAAAAACGATTTAGCCCTCCTCTTGATGACACCCAGATATTACCATCTGGTCCTTCAACTACGCTAAAGGTGTAGTCGTTGGAGATGGTGCCTGGCTTACCTTGCACATAGTTGAAAGTCTTTAATTGCCCGGTTCTTTTATTTATTCTTGAAATCCCACCTTGATTTCCACAAATCCAAATATTTCCTTTACTATCGGCCATTACCTTTCGAAGCCTGTCCGTAGGCAGTTTGTTAGCTTGATCGGGATGACTCTTCCAATGTTTAAATTTCAAAGGGCTGGTTATATCTATACGGTATAGATTTTCCTGTTTGACAAAAAATAATCCCGTCCCTGAGCTAGTAATCCATAAATCACCTTCCTGGTCAAAAGCAGCGTACACGGTTGAATAAACGGGTAATCCAGTTGTAGCAGGAGTTAATAAGGGCGTTGATTTACCCGAAGTGGTATTAAAGCGAAAGACACCTGTCTCTGTTGCCAGCCAAAGCCAGCCGCGTGGCCCAATGGTGAGATTATATATATAGCTATTTTGTGGGTACACCTGATATTTTCCTGTTTCTCGATCGTAGGCATAAAGATTGTTTTCCATACCGAGCCACACTCTCCCTTGCGAATCTTCTGTAAGGCATTCTACACTGGATAGGATGCGATCATTTTCATTGTGGGCCAGGCTATTAAATTCAAAAACCACTCCTCGTGGATCAAAATACAAGGCCTGATTCGCCGGGCTTCCAAACCAGATCAGACCAGATCGATCTTGGTATATACTCCAAATACCGCTTGAAAAAGGCGTATGGCTATTCATTGTTTTGATTTCCAGTTGTTTAAGCTCTGAGCGATCTGGAGATAGTTTCCATACTTTAAAGTAACCGGCGATCCACAAAGCCCCATTGTTATCCTCCAGCATCCGCATTGGCCGGGTGTTGCGATGGCCATCGGAGTTTTTGATATTAAAGGGGCTAACAGTATCGGTTTCAGGATCATAAACCCGCAATCCTTCATTGGGTGTACCAAACCATATTTTACCCTCGCTATCGCGAGCCATACCATAGACCTGATAACGAATCGTATCTTTACTGAGACTATCAATCAGTGGGAAAAACCGGAAAAGACCGGTTTGTCGATCGTAATATTCGAAGCCCGCACTGGTTCCCAGGTAAATTCGTTGGGTATCAGCGATGATCTCCCCCCTACAATTCCCCTGTAGTTGTCCACTTTGCCCCGGAGCGGGATAAAATTGCTGTGCCTGACCGGTAGCTGGATCAAAATGGGTTAAGGCGGTCTGTGACCCCACCCATATTTTTCCGGTATCGTCGAGATCTATATAAGTCAGATCATCACTAGCAACGGAGGTAGCGTCTTGGGTAGCGTGACGGTAATGAGTAAATTCTTCCGTATCAGGATCGAATGAATTAAGGCCTCCACCCCGCGTAGCGATCCAGAGCTTACCCGAGTGATCCTGAGTGATATCATGTATAGAGGTGGTGCTAAGAGAGTTGAGGTCGCCCGGCTCAGAAGTATAGGTAATCATTTCGTGACCATCAAAGCGATTTAGGCCGGCTATGGTAGCCAGCCAAAGATAGCCCTTGTCATCCTCAAAAAAGTTCATAACGCCACCGGGAGTCAGACCATCCTTCTCCGATAGTTGAGAGACGAATATTTGTCTGTTTTGAGCCTGTGCAGGAGAAGCAGCTAAAAAAAGAGTGATCCCCAGTGTTGAAATCAAAACGTAGGTCTTATGAAGAAGTGGCCTGAGATATGGTAAATCCGCCCCTGCGTAGTCATATAAAGCTGGCGTCGTCGTTAGGTTCAAGGTGTTTTATATTTAGGTTTTTTATACGAGAGACTCAAGCTACCTGGGCTCGAGCAATTAAGTCTTTCTGTGAACGGGGGTTGCAAAGCACTTAAAACAAGAGGAATACACTTAATCTAAAACTAATACTTTGTTTCTTATTCTGGTGTTTTACTTGCATTTATTTTCGAAATTCTGTCTATTTCTAAAATGGTTAACTTCCTCTTCGACGCTTTATAGCTATAACGATGGACTTTGGACTCCTTTTGAACGCCAGGTTTTAAATCTGACGAGTAATTTATTACCATTGCCGGGTTGGCTTACTTCCCCCTGCAAGGGCTCCGGAGAGAATCCCCATCAGATTTGGTGCTTCGATCCTTCTAAATTGTAAATTAGCGCCATGGAATACCTTGCTTTTGCCGAAGGTCAACTCACCTTCCACTTCGATCCAGCCTACTGGCAGGGACGGAAATACGACGATCACGCCTACTTCCAGGGATTTAGTGGGGTGGGCCTGAAGGGAGTTGACTTTATCGGTATCTACCAGGAGGATATATTAGTGCTGTTGGAAGTGAAGAATTACACCTGGCGGGATACCCCCTTTCGGGAAAAGGATGTGCGTCAGTCGCTGCGAGGGCCGGAGCAGATTGCCGCGGCGGTTCAACAAAAAATGGAAGATACCCTGGCGGGCCTGCGGGCCATTGGCATCTATTATCAGCGGAAACAGGCCCGCTCCTGGGGCTGGCTGGATCTCTTTGACGATCTAACATTCGAGCGGACCGAGGAAGTAGCACAATACGTAATGGACGCCTTCGATTATGGTACCTACGATAAGGTAGTAGTGGCTTACAGTCGCTTTAAGAATGCGGCCATGCAATACGCCCAGGCGGTACAGTTTTTGCCAGTCGTCAAATTAGAGGCCGAAGGGGAGGATAACTTCCTGCGTGCCGATTATATTTTC
>DATFKA010000120.1:0-156081 GCA_035268885.1 Saprospiraceae bacterium | reverse complement strand
TATTTCATGATTATGATTTTCCTTAAAAATAACAAGATATTAGGAATGTATAAGCATTGTTTCCGTGTTTTTTACCACTTAATGGACTTCTTAACTGTTTTTTCGACTAAAAAAAGTTAAGAAGTCCATTAGAATGGTTGTATAAGTGCCTTTTTAGCTAAAAAATTCTTCCGGAATTTTAAGTTAATTAGCGCTTCCCTGGTTTATACATTTCTTCCTGATTAGCTTTGACATCACTCTTGTAGTAGTAAACGTCCCGGAATTCTCCTTGGGTAAATTTCAGGGCCTGATCCGTAAAATGCGGTGATTCCGGATCCCCATTTTGGCCACCGCTGACGATGGCGCGGGCCTGTACTTTATCTTTCCCGAAATCCACGGCGGCTACAAAGCTCTGTCCGCGCCGACCGTAGCGACGCTTGACGCCGCCGGGCGATTCGGTACCCCAGGCGGCCAGAGAGCCCCAGCGCGAAGAAGTATAGGCCACGGGCAGACTAGGCTTATCATCATCGTAAGACTCTTGGATGTCACCGGTTAGGCGCTGAAAGCGGTTGATTTCGCCCCAGGGCGTTTTCCAGCTGCCAAAGTCCGCTTCGATTTGTTGCATAGCGTCGATCAGGGCATCTAGTTTTTCCTGATCACTGGTATGCTTAAGGACAATATCATCCATCATTAGTTCATTGGCTCGATCTTCGGCGGTGCGCCGGCCGGCCGCCAATCCGTAATAGATGCGTTCGCCCCAGAAAACGGCCAGGGCCGTGGCGACAGAATTTTCTCCGTAGGTGAAGTCCCAGTCGCCCAGGATACCGATGGCTTCCGCTAAATCCTCATCCTCTTTATCGGCGCTGTTTTCGTAAGCGTCGACCAGTGCGGGAATCATATCTTCAAAGGCGGCCAGGTAAGGGTTATTCATGGCGCCGATCAGTTTGTCCAGATTATAGCTATTGATACTACTCAGCACGCGCACGGCATTTACGCCCCGGAAGTTTTCCAGGTCGGGAGCGATGTAGCGGGCGTAATCTGCTCTTTCGGGGCTGTCGGGCCCAGCTACGGTAAAGGGGGTAGCGTTGCAATTTTGAATCCAACCGATATCCGGATTTTTCACCTCGATCAGGTTTTTAATCTTGTGTAGGCCGTTCCAGTCCGTTTCGGGGTTACTACCGTCGATCAGGCCGCTGTAATCGTATTCCGGGTTTCTTTTCGGGATAAAATTACCGTGCCAGTAGGCGATATTCCCCTGATTGTCTGCATAGACCGTATTATTGGAGGAATTGGTACGTATTTTCATGGTTTTGCGGAAACGCTTATAACTCGTCGCTTTGGTACGCAGGAAAGATTGTTCCAGGGCGTCGATGGGGCGCTCCATCATGCGGAAGGTAATCAACTTATCCCCCTCCCGACGGATGACCGGGCCGTGATGGGTGAAGTACATGGTAAAGCTGCGTTCTCCACGGGTATTTCCGTCTACGTAAGGGATGGATACGGTCTCTTCTTCTACGAGGCGATAGGTGTCGCCGTATAGATAATAGTACCGGCCCTCCTGTTCAATAATGGTCTCTTCATATTGGTCGATGGCGTCGGCGTAGGTAGACGTATGCATCCAGCCACAATTTTCGTTGAAGCCCTGGTAGATAAAAAACTGGCCCCAGGTGACGGCGCCGTAAGCTTGCAGCCCTTCTTCGCTATTGATATGTTGCTCCGAGCGAAAATAGAAGGAGGTGTGTGGGTTAATCAGAAACAAGGAATTGCCCGTCTCACTGAGCTTGGGAGCGATGGAGAAGCCATTAGAGCCGGTTGCTTCTTCCTCCAGTGACCACTTATGATCGATGTAGGAGTCCCCGTCACTTCCGTAAAAGGCCTCCAGGCCGCGCAGGCTTACCCGGGTGATATCACCACCAATACTTCCTTCACTAAAAGTAAAGGGGAACCAGGGTTCGAAGCGCGTTAAAAGGTCGGGCTTTACTTCGGGATGGGTATGTAGATAATAGTTGATTCCGTCGGCGAAGGCGTCGCATAGCTTTTTCATCCACTTAGGGGCTTCCTCGTAATAGGCTTTGGCCTCGGCATCGTCCATAAAAAGTCGGGCCCGTAAATCGTGCCAGATATAATCGGGACCATAAGCCAGTGACATACGACCCAGCGCATCGATATAATTGCGCTCGACTCGTTTGAAGTCATCTTCGCACTGTGCGTAGAGCATACCGAATACAGCGTCGGCGTCGGTCTTGGCATACACGTGGGGGATACCCCAGTTGTCGCGGATGATATCCACTTTTTTGGCGCGGGCTTCCCAGGCCTGGATTTCAGATGGGGAAAAGGAATCCTTGCCCGATTGGGCCCAGGTAAAGCTAATCGTCGTGATTAGCATTAGGGTGCATAATAATCTCATGTGTATTGTATTTATTATTGGAAGAAGGGCTTTAGTGAGGCCTTAAAATAAGTATTTCTAGAATATTAATGGGTATAATAGGGAAAGCTCTTTTAGCGGAAGCCCAAAACACGACATGGCCTACACTCAAAAAGCGTAGGCCATGTAGAGGATGGAAGAGAATAGGAGACTTAGCGTTTGCTGACCCGGCGGGTAACAATCACCTGATTATTGTTGCCGACCATTTGTACCAGATACATACCTCTGGGAAGATCACCAATAAAATAGTGTTTGTCGCGTGCCACGTCGAGAAATTGCTTTAAGCGCTTTCCTACCAAATTAAATACGTAAATCTTTTGTACGCCTTCCGTTTCCGTAATACCAAAATAATTGGTGGCCGGATTAGGAAAAACCTGTATGGGTTCTTCCGCTAAAATATTACTTGACCAATGCGAATCCAGCGGCGCATGATCTGCCCTGGCGACATTAACGGAGCTTAGTACAATAAAAGAAAAGAGGAGTAAAAAATGCTTCATTCAGTCTTCGTTTTGGGATTACACGTGATTGCCGAGGGAAATTAAGGATAAATCGGGATAAATTCAATTAAATTCCCATACGTTTAATGGAAATTTAACGTTTTATCCCGATTCCTACACAATAAAATTAGTCTTCCAGACGATCCTGGAAGTGTTTGACAAAATCTGTAATCGGCATACTGCCAATATCACCTTCTCCTTGCAGACGAACGGAAACGGTATTGTCTTCCACTTCCTTGTCTCCTACAATGAGCATATACGGTATACGTTTTAGTTCTGTATCACGGATCTTACGCCCGATTGATTCGGTTCGGTCGTCGATGTAACCGCGGATATCCTGCTTGGCCAGTTTCTTTTCGACCTGCTCGCAATAAGGGATCAGTCGATCTGAGATGGGAAGCAGTGCATATTGTTCGGGCATCAGCCACAGGGGGAATTTGCCCGCCGTATTCTCAATCAGAATACTAATGAAGCGCTCCATGGAGCCAAAGGGCGCCCGGTGAATCATCACGGGACGATGAGCCTGATTATCCGCGCCGGTGTATTCCAGCTCGAAGCGATCGGGCAAGTTGTAATCTACCTGGATGGTACCCAGCTGCCAGGAACGACCGATAGCATCCTTGATCATGAAGTCGAGTTTAGGCCCGTAGAAGGCCGCTTCTCCGATCTCCTGGGTCGTCTTGAGTCCAACTTCCTCGGTGGCCTCAATAATGGCACTTTCCGCTGCGTTCCAGTTCTCATCGGTACCGATGTATTTATTTGGATTGTCCGGGTCTCTGAGAGATATCTGAGCGGTAAACTCGGCAAAGCCCATCTTCTTTAGTACCACCGTCGTCAGATCAAGCACGTTCAGGAACTCTTCTTTTAGCTGATCCTGCGTACAAAAGATATGCGCATCATCCTGGGTAAAACCCCGTACGCGTGACAAGCCGTGCAGCTCTCCACTTTGCTCGTAGCGATATACGGTACCGAATTCGGCAATCCGCAAGGGGAGTTCTTTGTAGGATTTGGGCCGGTGCGCATAAATCTCACAGTGGTGCGGACAGTTCATGGGTTTGAGTAAAAACTCTTCCCCTTCCCGGGGCGTATGAATCGGCTGGAAGCTATCTTCTCCATACTTTTCATAATGCCCAGAAGTTACGTACAAATCTTTTTTGCCGATGTGTGGCGTCGTCACCATTTTATAGCCGCGCTTTTCCTGCTCTTCGCGCAGGAAGTTCATCAGGCGCTCTCTTAGTGCATTCCCTTTGGGTAACCACATGGGTAAGCCAGCGCCAACGCGATCGGAGAACATAAACAGTTCCAGTTCGGCACCTAATTTACGGTGGTCTCGTTTTTTAGCTTCCTCCAGCAATTCAAGGTATTCTTTGAGCTCTTTCGCTTTGGGGAAGGTGACCCCATAGATACGGGTTAGCATCTTGCGCGATTCGTCACCCCGCCAGTAGGCCCCGGCTACTTTGGTCAGCTTAATCGCTTTGATTTTGCCGGTATTGGGAATGTGTGGGCCTTTGCAAAGATCCACAAAATCGCCCTGCTCGTAAAAGGTGATTTGGCCATCTTTCAGGTCGGCGATTAACTCTAGTTTGTATTCATCGCCTTTCTCTTCGAAGTAAGCTTTCGCCTCCGCTTTGCTGACTTCCTTACGGATGTATTCATTTTTATTTCTGGCCAGTTCGAGCATTTTTTGCTCGATCCTGGGCAGGTCGTCGACGGATATCTGGTGATCGCCGGCGTCGATATCGTAGTAGAAGCCATTTTCAATGGCTGGGCCAATCCCAAATTTGACGCCTGGGTAGAGCGCTTCCAGGGCTTCCGCCAAAAGGTGGGCAGAAGAGTGCCAGAAGGTGGTCTTGCCATCTTTATCGTTCCAGGTGAGTAATTGTAAGCTGGCATCTTGTTCAATGGGGCGGTCTGCATCCCAGACCTCACCGTCCACTTTAGCGGAAAGTACGTTTCTGGCTAATCCGGAGCTGATAGATTCGGCGACTTGCATAGCCGTTGTTCCGGCTTCGTAGGTACGCACACTACCATCGGGAAGCGTAATATTGATCATGCTTGGTTATTTTTGCAGCAAAACAATGTACCCTTTGGGAAAAGTTCCAAAGGCGCTGCAAAATTAGGTTTTTCAGAGGAATAATTAAAGCTCTTTGAGTAATTCTGTGCGAGCCTTATCGGAGTAGACCGACTTTTTGAGCACTTCTTCGTAGTATTTTTCGTAGAGCGGGATGATATTATCGATGTGGAAGCGTTCGGCCTGCTTCAGGGCTCTTTCGCGGAATTGCTCCAGCGTTTTGGGATCAGTGATGATCTTCAGGGCATTTTGAGCCATGTCTTCTACGTCGCCGACTTCGCTGAGGTAGCCCGTTTCTCCGTGAATATTCACTTCCGGCAGGCCACCCGCATTGGATGAAATAACGGGGACCTGGCAGGCAAAGGCTTCCAGTGCGGCTAATCCAAAGCTCTCCTTTTCGGAGGGCATGATCATTAAGTCCGCTACGGCCAGTAGTTCTTCCACGGCATCTTGTTTGCCCAGGAATCGAATATCGTCGCATAATTTTAGTTCCCGGCAGAGTTGCTCGGCGTTGCGGCGTTCGGGACCATCACCAATCAGCAATAGTTTGGAAGGAATCGCCTGGTGTACCTTGTGGAAGACCCGGATGACATCTTCGACCCGCTTGACCTTACGGAAGTTGGACAGGTGTACGAGTATGCGTTCGCCATCGGGGGCGATGGCTTTTTTGAAATGATCTTTATTGTCTCTTTTGAAGCGTTCGAAATCGATAAAATTATAGATGACTTCGATTTCGCGCTTGATGCCAAATAGGTCGTAGGTCTGATCACGCAGACTTTTGGAAACCGCCGTGACACCATCGGACTTATTGATGGAAAAGGCGACGACCGGCGCAAAGGCTTTATTATTACCGACTAGGGTAATATCTGTGCCGTGCAGGGTCGTGATGGTGGGTACGTAGCGGCCTTCCTGGAGTAGTATCTTTTTAGCCATGTAAGCGACGGTGGCATGTGGGATGGCGTAATGTACGTGTAGCAGATCCAGTTTTTCAAATTTGACCACATCGACCAGTTTACTGGTTAGGGCCGTATCGTATGGCGTATATTCAAAAAGCGGATAATCGTCGGTATCTACTTCGTGGAAGAATAGGTTTTCTTGAAAGTGGTTCAGGCGGGGGGGGCGGCGATAGGTGATAAAGTGCACTTCGTGTCCACGTCGGGCTAGCCCCAGCCCCAGTTCTGTCGCTACGACTCCGCTTCCTCCGTAAGTAGGATAACAGACAATTCCAATTTTCATGACCTTCTGATTAGTGCTTGTACCGTATTGACCAAGCTTTTGATTTAGTTGGCTTTTGCGAAAGAGGATCGGCAAAGCCGTGATTCGCCTCTAACGCAAGGTTATTATGGATACAAAAATGGGAAAAAATAGTTTAGTCGGCCTTTCCGCAAAAAGACGAAGCCCTTCTGTTTGATGATCAGCAGAAGGGCTTCGATGATATTTTGTTTTATCGTGGCCTGTTTATTTCATAATTTTCTGGGTATATGTTTTACCATATTCATCAATGGCTTTGAGCAAATACATACCTCTTTCCAGTTGGCTGATATCAATTTGCCCCTGCTGGTTTTGAATTTTGCGGCGTAAGACTTGTTTTCCCTGTAAGGAGAATAACTCCACAAATGTTATCCGACTATTACTGGGCGAGCTGAAATTCAGTAAGTCGGAAACCGGATTCGGAAAGACCCGAAGACGACTTATTTCCCTCCTTTGGCGCGTATTAGTAACACTACCAACGCTGTAACTATCAAAGTTGTCAAAGAAGTAAATATCGCTAGTGAAAGAATCAGAATTAAAAAGCAGTACGATATTTTGGATATCGAGGCTAGAAGCAAATTGATCCGGACGATCCAGTAGTTCAAAGACGAGGCGATGCCATTGGTTGTTTTCGGTCACAGTGGTCACAAAGCGACTGTGCCGTCCGGTGGGGAAATTATTGGGCATGGACCGGGAGGTCTCCATCTGGAGTAAGATTTCGGTACCAATGGGGGCCGAGGTGTATACATCCATGTACAACTTTTGTTCTTCGTTGAGGTAAACGCCGGCGTTGCTAATGGAATTCACATCGTAGATGAGCACATCGTAGCGTTCTCCGCCACTTCGTGCGTATCTACCTACCAGAGTACTACTATTGATGGAGTCGGGATCCGGATTGGCTACTTCAGTAAGCGTACCGTTAGAAAAAGCAAAGGTTGCCTGACCCGGATCATCAAAGTTTTCGAAAGAAAAGGCCCTGGCGAAGGGTGGTCCGACCGTTACGAAATTACTAATGGTTTGGTCTTCACAGCCATTGTTAAAGGTAGCACTGACCGTACCGCTCTGATCCCCAAAGTCGACGCGGATCTGATTCGTTCCCTGACCGCTGACGATGGTTGCATCTTCGGGGATGGTCCAGGTGACCTGAGTACCCTGTGTGAGTTGTTGGATGGTGAAGGCTACGCTCTCTTCGCGGTTATTCACTTTCCAGTCGCCTTCCAGGTAAGGTTTGCCTCCATCATAGACGCGGACGTAATCAACTTCCATGGTAGCGGGTAAATCACTGGCCACCACACTACCGCCCAGTGATCCGCCCACGGCAACATTGAGCAGGAAGTGCATATCCTGGTCGAATGGCCAACGGAAGGGGGCAACGTCACTTGCCCGTTTTACACCATAAAGTACATCATCGACGAAGAAACGGATGACGCCGGGTTCCCACTCAACGGCGAAATTGTAAAAAGTATCCAGGAAATTTCCGTTCTCCTTAATTAAGTATTCGGTTTGGAATTGATTATTAGGGAAGGGATCTCCGTAATGAATAGAGCCCAGTACCTCTTTAGGTTTGGAAGAGACGAATTCCATGATATCGATTTCTCCGCTGCGGGGCCAGCCACCGTAGGGCTCGTTGGTGGATAGCATCCAAAAGGCGGGCCAAAGCCCCCGGGCACCGGGCAGCTTAATGGAAGACTCGTAGCGTCCGTAGGTGAAATCCGCCTTGTTTTTAGTGTTGATCCGTCCGGAGCTGTATTGTTTGCCGTCTACATTCTCGAAGCGAGCGGTAATTTTGAGCGTACCGTCACTGACTTCCACGTTGTTTTGTTGGTAACTTTGTAGCTCGTTGTTTCCCCAGCCGCAGATACCTTCTGCGCAGCCGTCGCCCGTCTGAAAGTTCCAGTTATCCATATCCAGGGCGGTACCGGAGAATTCGTCCGACCACAGGAGGGTGGGGCATTGCGCTACCAGAAAAGATGGGCTAAAGACTACCATGGCGAGTACCAGTAGGCCTGGTTGTAGTAAAGAAAGCTGTTTCATGCTGTTGCGTTTTTGTCTTAAGTCTGGCTTGTACTGGATTTACTAATGCACCAGGCTTAGCCTGAGTTAAAAAATAGGAGATAAAAATAAGGAATTTTTTGAAAAAGAAGCTAGTGGTTTTCCTTATTCCCAAATAAGGTCGGGAATTAGCTTTATTCGAGGCCGATCCATTTCTGCGCCGGGGTTTCTCGCCAGGGATTTCTCGCCAAATGCTGCGTGAATTTTTGACGGGGGATCAGTTCGGCTCCCAGGGAGCGCAGGTGATCCGTCTCCTGTTGACAATCAATGAGCGTAAAATCCCAATCGATTAGCTGCCGTACCAGAGCGATAAAGCCAAATTTGGAGGCATTACTCCGGCGGGCAAACATGGATTCCCCAAAGAAAACCTTGCCCAGCGCAATACCATACAGGCCACCGACCAGCTCCTCCTCCTTCTCCCAGACCTCCACCGAATGGGCAAAACCCAGCTCGTGTAGCCGACAGTAAGCTTCCAGCATTTCGTCTGTGATCCAGGTGCCAAACTGGCCAGGACGATTTTGCTGCTGACAGGCACTAATCACAGCCCGAAAATTGGTGTCCAGTGTCCAGTCAAATTTCTTTTGGTTAAAATAAGGTCGCATGCTTTTGGCAACCTTAAGCTTCTCCGGATACAAAACAAAACGCGGATCGGGCGACCACCAAAGAATGGGGTCGTAATCACTATACCAGGGGAAAATGCCCTGCCGGTAGGCTTCTACCAGGCGCTGTGGCGATAGGTCTCCACCTACGGCCAATACCCCGTCCGGATCAGCTAGTTCGGGTGGTGGGAATGCGACGCTATTTTCGGAGAGCCAGTACATATCGTTTAGTGAATTATTGGTTTGGTGGTTTATCGCATTGTTTTTGAATTACTAGACTTTATTCTTAAACAGCTTCTTAGAATAAAGTCTACTGAACATATAAAAAATTCAACAATTCAACAACTCAAAAATTGCTTTACTCAAGGTACGCCTTCTGCCGCTGAAATTCCTCATAAGTCTGATCTGGCAATAACAAAGACCCCAGGATCATAGCCAGAAGGCTGGCGCCCAGGCCAGGTAATAGGCTGGGCCATTCGCTATGCGCAAAAAAGTCGAAGTAAATCCAGACGGCCATGCCGGCTCCCATGGAGAGCAGGGTACCCCAGTTGCTGGCGCGTTTCCAGTACAGGCCGGCACAGAGTGGGATAAAAAGGGAGACCAGACTCAGCGCGGAGGAAGTACCGACCAGCTCGTAGATGCTGGAGCTGCTCGCGGCCATCCCGGCGGAACAGATGGCTACGAAGATCACCGACAATCGCATGATACGGAGGGTTTGCTGATCGTCGCGCTTGCGCAAAAAAGGCTTGATCAGGTTTTCGCCCAGGACGGTAGCCGGAGCGAGAATGGCACCCGAAGTGGTACTTAGGATAGCGGAGATCAAAGCACCGAAAAACAAAATTTGTAAGAGTAGGCTACCGTGTTGCAGGACAATGGTCGGGATAAGTTGCTGGGCGTCATCGACGGCCAGCTCGGGGTAAAGGTACTGACCAATCAGGGCAATAAACATGGGGAGAAGGCCAATCGTCAAATACATCGCTCCCGACAGGTAGCTGGCGCGCACCGCGGTACGCTCGTTGCGGGCCGACATAACGCGCTGAAAAATATCCTGCTGGGGAATAGAACCCAGTCCGATGGTGATCCAGGCGGCAAAATAGTGCACCCACTCCATGGGTTCGTGATCTGGCACGAAACGGAAAAAGCCCTCCGGTGTAGCCTCCAGCACCGGTTGGATACCGCCACTTTGGTACAGCAGAGTGCCGATCAGGATCAGCAAGCCAAGTACGATCATGATGGTCTGTACGGTATCGGTGATGGATACCGCCCACATCCCGCCGATATAAGTATAGATGACCACCACCAGGGTGCAGATCAGAATGCCGTAGATCAGCGGGATACCGGCTACGGTTTTAACGATAAAAGCCAGGGCGAGTAACTGTGCCGCGATCCAGCCAAAATAGGAGGGGACCATAAAAATCGCCGAAACGACCTCCGCCGTCCGGCTGAAGCGAAGTTTAAACAGGTCGTTAATGGTCAGAATGGATAGGCGGTAGAGGGGTCGGGCAAAGAATAGGCCCACCAGGATGAGGCACAAGGCCGCTCCGAAGGGGTCTTCTATCACCCCCAGTAAGCCGTGGCTAACGAACTCCGAACTGGCGCCCAAAATAGTCTCCGAGCCAAACCAGGTGGCAAAGAGCGCCGAGGCCGCCACAAAGGTGGGTAGATTGCGACCCGCGACCACGAAATCCTGCGTGGTTTTTACCCGCAAGGAGGCCCAAACCCCGATCCCAATCGTGATTAAAAGATATAAAACGATAAAGCCAATCAGCATCACCAGGTAATTTCCTCCAAAATAAGATTTTAAACTCTTTTTTCCGAAAGGAGTTATCCTAAAAAAGATCTCTATGTCTTTACCACTCATCAACGGCTTACACCACGTCACCGCCATGGCGCGGGACCCTCAGGAAAATGTCAACTTCTACGCTGGCATCCTCGGCTTGAGATTGGTCAAAAAGACCATCAACTTCGATGCGCCCGATGTTTATCACCTGTATTACGGCGACGAAAACGGCCGCCCGGGAAGCATCATGACCTTCTTCCCCTGGCAGCATATGAAGCGCGGTAGCCAGGGCATTGGCCAGACCAAAGCGACCACTTTTTCTATTCCTTCTCAGGCCGTTGATTACTGGATAAAACGACTACAGCACTTTGAGATACCGCATCAGTCGCCGAAGCAGCGCTTTGGTCAGACGGTGATCAGTCTACAGGATTTTGATAGCTTACCTCTGGAGTTGATTACGGATGATGAGGATCAGCGTGCCCCCTTTAGTTATGGTCAAATCCCCCTGGAATACGCCATTCGTGGTTTTCACAGTGTAGAGCTGATGGAGACCGAATACGAAGCTACCGAATCGGTACTGGTGAACCTACTGGATCACGAATTCGTAGCGGAAGAAGGTAGCCGCCGCAGGTATGCACCTAAAAACGTGCAGAATGGCCAGTTCGTAGATATTATTTTCGATGCGAATAGCGGTCGTGCTCGCGGCGGTAGCGGTACGGTGCACCACGTCGCTTTTGAGACGGCCTCCGACGAAGATCAGCTCGCCGTGCGGGAGCGGCTGTTGCGGGGTGGGCTCTCGCCTACCCAGGTTCTGGATCGGCAATATTTCCACTCCATCTATTTTCGGGAGCCGGGCGGTGTACTCTTTGAAGTAGCCACCACGCCTCCGGGTTTTACCTTTGATGAAAAGTTAGAGGACCTGGGCCAGGGACTTAAATTACCGCCCTGGATGGAACAGCGACGGGAATACCTGGAAAAGCTACTGGCGCCCATTGAACTCAATCCGATGCAGTTTGCCAGTAAGCATTGAGGTTCCTCAGTCTTTAGGCCGAGAGTGGTGGGTTATTAGAAATCAATAGGTCTTGCCGGACTAAAGCCTGGTGAATGGAATGGGATATCGCGGACTTTGTGTATTTTAGCGAAGACTGCTAAAATTACCATTATTCCCATGAAGTACCCGAGCTTTATTCTTTGTTTATTGGTTGGCCTTCTTCCCCGGCTTTCCGCCCAAAATACGATTGGATCCGATCTTTCCTGGCAGGTTTTCTTTGAACAGGATTATTATACGGCGGAAACCAGTGCCGATCTCATTATCGTGCCACCGGTCAAGTGGCAGGGCTGGACGGCTAAAGTCAGCCTGAGTGGGAAGAGTTTTCCGCTTGTAGAAAAATTAGTGCAACTACAGGAAACGGTCAGTGTCCCCATTGCGCTGGCCCCGGTGTCGGATACCAGTATTGTCCGGGTAACGATTCAGATCGGTGCGGAGCGTTTTCAGTCACGGGCCCTACTCCGCAAATTACCTGCTCAATTTAATGCCGTAAAGATCAACCGCCGTACGGGAGGGCTGATCGTGGATGAGCTGCCGTATTTCCCGGCGGGTTTTTATTGCTATCCGCCGGTACAGGAGACCCTGGCCGAAGAGGAAGTGGTACGCGGCTTTAATATGATGTCGCCCTATCAGGTAATTACCCCTGCTACTTTGCCCGACCGCATCCGCTACCTGGATCGTTGTGCGGCCCTGGGTATGAAGGTGCATTATAATCTGCTCAGTGTAGCGGGAGGCGGCGGTGTGGGGAATGGGCGTGCTAATTACGATTCGCTACGCCGCCGCCAATTCTTAAAAGCAGAAATCGAAGCGGTCAAGGACCATCCGGCGTTACTGGGCTGGTACATCAGTGACGAGCCAACCGGGGCACAGATCTCAGCGGCCTCCCTGAAGCCCACTTATGAACTCATCAAGCAACTGGATCCGTACCATCCGGTCTCGATCGTATTTATGAATCCGAAGCGAGCGGCCGAATATCGGGAAGTGATGGATATTGTGATGGCCGACCCCTATCCCATTCCGAACCGGACACCCGATGAAGTGAGCACGGTGATCGCTGACCTGAAGGCAGCTTTTCGATACGAACTACCGGTGTGGCTGGTCCCGCAGGCCTTTGGCGGTAATGAGCACTGGGGCCGGGAACCCTCCCCCGGCGAATTACGCCTGATGACCTGGCTGGGTGCGCTGGAAGGGGCCACGGGGGTTCAGTACTTTATCCGCCACGGTTTGAGTTCTTTTCCCAAGTCGACCCTGGTCTGGGATGCGGCCAGTGCGGCTATCCAGGAGTTGTTGAACTTGTCCCCCTTTTTACTGGAGTACGAGGCTTCCGCCAAACTACCTGTGATGGATCCCGACCTAGAGGCCCGGTGGTTCCAGAAGGGCGACGCGGTGGTGTTGATTGCTGTCAATACCAGTAAGCAACCCAAGAATTTCTTACTCAATACGGCGGCTTTAAAGCTACCCCTTTCGGGAAAAGTGTTGTTTGAGGACCGTAATATTAAGCTACGGGAGAATGGCCGCCTGCAGGATATCATTGAAGGCTTTGGTCGACGTATTTACTATTTTGACTTGAATCAGAAATCGGAAGAAGACCTGCAACTAGAGGCTCAAAACCTCTTGCTGGATCCCAGCTTTGAAAATAGTCTGGTGCCCGGCACCCCGGCGGCTTGTTACTTTAAATTACGTGGCGATCGCGGCGCCCACGCCCAGCTGGATACGCGCTTGGCTACCGAGGGGCGGCATTCCCTGCGCCTGACCACGCCGGTCTACGACAATGGTCTGGATATCGAACTGTTTCCCGTGCAACTACAAACCGGACAAGCTTATGCCTTTTCCTTTTGGGCGAAAGCCCGCCAACCCAATAAGCAACTACTCGTACAACTGGGTCGGGGCGTGGAACGTCGCTTTGCCCTAAGTACTTACTGGCAGGAATTCAGCTGGGTATTTACCGCGAATGGTGATGAGGCGACCCGCAATAGCAAGACCAGTATTCTGTTAAGTCTCCTGTCACAGGGCGTTGCCTGGGTTGACCAGATACAACTCGTACCCGAGCCGCTGATTGTTTTTAAAGAGCAGCCTTTTGCGGAAGCAACCGAAGTGAAAGTGCTTTCTGCCCAGGCGAAAGACCCCTCTATCTCCATCAATTACACCCTCGATGGGGCTGACCCCAATATCACGACCCGGGCTTATACCGGACCAATACGCATAGCGAATCCCCTGACCTTTAGAGCCAGTGTGACCAAAGATAATCAGCGGTATATCAATGGTGCTAATATAGCCGTAAATATGCTTCCGGCTGAATCGGTGGTTTACCGTTTTCCTTATTACGGCAAGTACGCCGCCGGGGGAGAAAAAGCCTTGACCGACGGTAAGTTGGGCTCGCTACGCTACACCGATGGTCACTGGCAGGGCTGGAACAAAAACCATATCGATCTGACACTGGATTACGGTAAAGAACAAGCCATGCAGTCTGTACATCTGCGGTTCCTATCGGATATGCTGAACTGGATCTATCCCCCCACGGAAGTGAAAATCTATGGCTCCACCAATGGGAAGCGCTATCGCGAAATCGCCCGGCGGATCATCCCTGCACCGGCTTTTGATACTCAGGTCCGTATCCGGGAAGTGGTACTCGACCTGGGCGGAAAAGACTATCGCTACCTACGGGTCGAGGCACTGCGGCCAGCTGCCTTGCCAAAAGATCATCCCTCGGCGGGGGCCAATCCTTTTGTCTTTCTGGATGAAGTCATGGTGGCGCGGGGAGTAGAGTAGCTTAGGTTAAAGGTTAAAGGTTAAAGGTTAAAGGTTAAGGGTTAAAGGATAAAGTAGTCCCCCTTCCATCCCCCTAACCCCCTTGGCTAAGGGAGACTGTTTTACGCTAGGCTGAAGTTAGATAGAAATGTCCCTAAGTTGATCTGTCATTACAGTTACAGATTAAAGGAATTCACTTTAACCGGAAAATAATGTTGTAATAAAATTTTTTTGGGGTAAAATGGCGTTATAACACAGCATAAACAATCAAAAGATGAAGAAGATTCTTCCTACGCTACTACTTACTTGTTTGATGGCTTTACAGCTCACTGCCCAGGATGCGGACCACCGTGCCGTAGTCTCCGATAGCTTGAAAGTATACTTACAAGCCAATTACGATAAGGATTACGATAAGATCATGGATATGGTCTACCCCAGGCTATTTGACATTGTAGCGCGGGAAGACATGATTGCGATGTTTGAGGGGATGGCCTCCGAGGGTATTGAGTTTGAAATCAGTAATGGTCAGGTGGACAAAATATCCGATGTGATGGTCCAGGGGGAGGAGCGTTTTGCCCGGGTCGACTATCGCATGGATATGATGATGCGCTTCACCGGTATTGAATATGAAGCAGAAGCGACGCAGGATGTAATTCATACTTCCTTCCAGGCCCAGTACGGAGAGGAGAACGTCAGTCGCAAGGACGGTGCCTTTTACATTACTTCTGCTAAGAGTATGATTGCCATCGCTCCCCTTGATCAGGAAAACTGGACATTCATGGAGATGAACGTAGATCAGCCTCAATTACTGGAAATGTTATTACCCGCCGAGGTGATTGAAGTATTTGCGAAGTAGATATTTCATTTTTTGGTATAGTTCCAATGCTGTAATTCAATCAAATTGCCTTCTGGATCTCTGACGTACACGAAGGTAATGGTCCCGACACCCTCGATTTCTTTGGTGGCGATCTCTCCGCATTTCTCACCGCTGTGTTGTAGAACTTTGTCGAGGATATCGGCCACCTCGTCCACTTCAAAAGCGATGTGTCCAAAGCCACGGGTATTCGGAGTAATGGGGGCTTGTAGTCCGACTTTGCTATATTGATAGATCTCCAGCGTTGGTCCGTTCTTTTCGTAGCCCGGCAGGGCTAAGTGTGCCCCTTCTAAAGCCGCATTTTTCACGCCGGTGCCCTGCGCCAGGAATTCGCCGGACTGCTTTCGAATGGGCGGTACGATTTTACAATCGAAGACCGCCACGTAAAAGGCCACCAGTTTTTTCCAGTTGGTACTGACGATGTTGGTATGGACGTAGCGCATTAGAATATTTTAATCCGGGTTTTTTTCCCAGTAAGAAGAAGAAAGTTCTGTTTAGAGTAATCCTTAATCCCCAATCGCCTTCAATACGCTATGATTCGAGCGAAACCGACCCAAACCAAGCATATCAAACTCATCTTTCTCCGCAGCCCGCTGCACTCCCATATCCCGCAGCGCCTGATTAATGGCTTCCGCTACCACGCTGACGGCTGGGTTTTGCATCTTGTTTTCTATGCCATCGTAGGAGAGTAGGGGCCCCGCTATTCTTTCTCCGTTTTCCCAGATCTCGGATACCTGCGTACCCAGTCCCCCGAAGTAATTCGTTTCGATATAGGCGCATTTGCCCTGCCGGGAAAGCGTTTTCAGGGTCTCCCGGATTTTGGGGCTTAGACTTTCGTAGGGCGTAATGATTTCCTCCCTGGGCGTATGATCATCCAGTGGGATGAGGTGGTATGGACCCAATAGTTGGAGATGGGGTAGTGGCCCCGTGTAGGGAAAGCTGGTAATGATGCCTTGGATTTGGTGTGCCATGTGGTGGTTTTAGATATGTGTTTTGGCGGGCAATTATTCTTCGCCAGCTAGTTTTATGAATTGTCGCTTGGTAGCCTTAGAGATGCGGAAATTTGTCTTTTCGATAGCGGTTATAAGCTCTCGAACCGAATTTATGACCCCCTTTCTCTTTTGCAATTAGCAAAAAGCCTAATGAAGCGATTTAAACTTTTTCAGTTCGCTATTTTTCTGCCTCGTTTTTCATCAATGATTAACAAACTATTGGCAAGCTCTTCAGTTAATATGATAGAATTGGCTTCTCCTTTACCCAGTACTTTTCTGAGTTCAAGATAGCCACTCTGATTTTTTATGTTTTCGGTTTCAACCCAATCGGGTATTGCTTTCCCATATTCTTCAGCTACTTGTTCCGTCAGATGCAGCGAGGAAAATACGCTTTTAAGTAGATCTAGCATTCCTAGTTTATCATAAAGTATTAGACAGCTGGTATCAGAAATAACAGTAGGCATGGCATATCAAATTTCTAAGCTTCCGAGATCTTCCTCCTGCTCGGCAAATATAGACACCTGATACTTACCTACCTATTCCAGGAAAACCCTTCTGGAAACTCCGGCTAATTCCGCTGCCTGTTCTGAATTGAGCAGATCATTTTCGGATAAGGAGGCGGCGATCAGCATCTTGATTCTATAGTCATCTGCCTGATCGGGAATCGTTATTGTCAATTCACGCATTAACTTGGTATTTGATCTAATAAAAACCTTTTTATTCTTGAACATAGTTCCACGGATAGTACTTAAAGTTAAAGTAATTTCTAGATATTTTAGAAGTTACCCCATATTTAAAAGGCTATCGGCTCCATTTGGGTATCTAACAGGTAGGCGATAATTAGAAGTTGTTTAAGAGGTTATTCGATTCCAATTTCCTGGCTTAGCTTGAAAAATTCTGCTTTCTGAATGGGAACGTAGTTCTGTTCCTTTTTCATTTCCATTATTTCCTTGATGATATTGAATTTTATGCTATCTAGGTCCGTTGTCATTCCATGTCATTTTACTTGTTTAATATACGCTGTTTTTCAGAACCTTGCAATCCTAATACCTTTTACGGTAGTACAAATAATATAAGTCTGAATTTTGTTTGTGCAGTGTTTTTGCGGTAGTCTACGTCGAGGGCGAGTAGTATGGTTTGGTGGGTTTTAGATGTGAGGCTAGATGCCTACCATGAGATAAATTCGTGAAAATTCTCAGGAATCCGTACAAAGCCGTGGTTAAATGGTCCACAGATTTGCACGGATTACGGCACAGATTAGCGCAGATTTTTTCTTCTACTTCAAGCCCTTCATCACCTCCTGCACCGCCCGTTCCAACTGTGGGTCTTCGCCCTTGAGGCGGTGCTCGAAGGTCTTGGGTACGTAGATATCGGGGGCGACGCCGGTCTTCTCCAGGTTGTCGCCATCGAGGGTATAGCAGCCCCAGGAGGGCAGGCGGTAGCGCGAGCCGTCGACCAGCGATTTGCCGGAGGTGAAGATGATCCAACGGTAGGTCTCGGTGCCGATGATGGTGCCCAGGCCCAGCTCTTTAAAACCGGCGGCCGTCATTTCGGCATCACTCAGGCTCTGCTCGTTGATTAGCAGGACGATGGGCTTATCGGCGGGGCCGAAGTTGGATTGGCTCGTCAATTCCCCTTCCCGGTATTTCCAGTTGAGGTAGGGCTTTTGGGAGAGGAAGCGCAGTACATTGTCGTGTACATTGCCACCGGTATTCCAACGCAGATCGAGGATCAGGCCTTCGCGCTGCTGCCCCTCGGAGACCATCTCTTCCAGGAATTTCTCCAGCTCGCCACCGCCCATGTTCTTCATGTGGACATAGGCGATGCGGCGATCACTTTTTTCATCCACCATCCGTTGGCATTCGTCTTCCCACTCGTCGTAGAGCGCATTGCGCACGCTGCCGTAGCTGGTGGGGTGCAGGAGTACCTCGTGCTGATCCTCGTCCCGCTGGAAGGTGAGTTGTAGCTCCTCATCCATGGAGGGTTGGGCGAAGTACCATTCCCGATTTTGTTGCGGATCGATGGTTTGGCCATTCACGGCAACCAGGCGATCGCCGGGCCGGATGTCTTTCTGGTAGCGGCTGGCGGGCGTCTCGCGGATGATGCGCTGCACCAGATAGGGATCTTCCTGGTCGAATTCGATGCCGGTCGCCAGGCTGCTGGTCTTGTAGAAAATATCCTCTTCGTCGCCACTGGAGTAAAAGCCAAAGTGTGAAGTGTTGAGTTCGCCCAGCATATCGTTGGTCAGCAGGCGCAGGTCGGCGCGGGTATTCAGGTAGGGCAGGTACTCCGCGTACTGATCGCGGGTTGCTTTCCAGTCGATTCCGTGGAAGTTTTCGTTGTAGAAGTTTTCGTCGAGGTTGGCCCAGGTCTCGTAAAACATCTGTTTGAATTCCGCCCGCAGGTTACGGCGGAAGGTATGTTTCATATCGATGGCCTTGGCCTTGTTGCCAGAGAGGTCCACTTTCATAATCCGGCCGCGGGCCAGCGTATAGTATTTCTTTTTGGCTGTTTTCAGATACCAGCGGGCATTGTTGCTGCCCTCTATCTTTTTGGTGACGGGCTGCTCGAAGGGCTCTAGTACGGTGGTCCAGAGGGCATTATCGCCCTCGTCGTGGTTGGAGCTGTAGACCAGGGTTGTTTTGTTGTCTTCCTGGATCACGAAAGGGCCGCTCTGGGAGCCAAAACGAGCACCGACCCGCTCGAGTCGTTCCATCACCCCTTCGGTATTGATGTCCAGGGTCTTTTCTGCTTCCGTCTCGGTCGAGTCTTTTTCTTCCTCGGCAAAGAGTGCCTCGATCTTCTCCGATTTGTAGGGATCATCGTAGGCCTGTAATGCCATGCGGTAGAGATCCGGATCGTCGAGTCCATAGGGGTAGGAAGGCGTAGTCCGGTTAGTCGTGAAATACAGATGCTTACCGTCCGGTGCGATGAAGGGATTGGTTTCGGTAACGGCCGTATTGGTCAGGTTGGTGACCGCTTTGGTCTCGATATGACAGAGGTAGATCTCCTGCTCGAAGTTTTGGTAGGCCGTAAACAGTACGTGCTTGCCATCTGGTGTAAACTGGGGCGTGGCATTGTAGAAACCCCAGAGCTCGGCGCTACAGAGCGTGCTGCTGGCCATACTTTCCAGGTCGAGCAGGCGTACCTCGTTGCGTCCGCTGAAGTAGACGGCCTGACTTTTGTCCTCGTTGAAGACCAGGTTGCGATTATTGGCTTCGTCGCTGGTGTGTTGTTGAGCAGGCCCGGCCGCTTTCGCGGAAATGGTAAACCAGTTTTGGTAGCCACCCACCGTCTGGGAAAAGAGGATGGTGGCATTATCTTTGACCCAGTGCACTTCCAGTACTCGACCGTCGGCGCGGGTAGGGATTTGCCGGATCAATTTCCCCTCGGTATCGGAGACGAAGAGTTCGCCGCGGGAGACGAAGCAGAATTTCTTACCATCGTCTGAGACGTCAAAGTCAGTGATCTTTCCACTGACGTTAAAATCCTGGGTTTTGGCCAGGGTGCTGTTGCGGTAGATGGTGATGGGTACCTCCGAGGCGCGTTTGCGCTGCGTATCGTAGCGCCAGATCTGATAATCCTTCTGGAAGACGATCTGCGATCCGTCGGCACTGATGGCCGGGTTTTTTACGGAAGTGCTAAAACGCGTCAGTCGATTACGGCGCTCCCCATCGAGCTGGTAAAGATTGTACTCGCCGTTATACTCATCGGAGACGAAGTACAGGTCCCCCTGGCGATTAGTCAGGGGCCACATATCCTTGCCTTCGTAATCGGTGAGTTTCTGATAGGTTTGCGTCTGAAAATTATAGGTCTTGATATCCGGATTGAAGGCCCCCTTGTAGCGCTTGCGATTGGTGAAATTATCGCTTTCCCAACTTTCGTTAAAATAGGCTTGCTGTCCGTCGGGCGCCAGGGCCAGGTTGTGCACATTATTGAAATAGTGCCCAAAGAGTCGCTGCGGCGTTCCACCTTTTGCCGACAGGCGGTAGGTCGTGGTGCGATTGTAGCGATTGGAGGTAAAGTAGATCGTCTGGCTATCCCAACTCCAGGTGCTGACCTCGTCGGCCGCCTGATGGAAGGTCAACTGGGTAATGGTCCCGCCCTCGATGGGCATTAGGTAGACATCCTGGTTGCCAAATTGGCTGCCGGTGAAAGCCAGCCACTGGCCATCGGGAGAGATGCTGGGATTGGTTTCGCTGCCTTCCATAGCGGTCAGGCGCACGGCGGTGCCACCCGTACTGGCTACTTTCCAGAGGTCCTTGTCAAAGGTGAAAATGATGGTGCTGCCGTCCGGACTAATGGTCGGCTCGTCGGCAAAAATGGCTTCCTGGCTTTGCGCCAAAAGGCCGCTACTGATCGAAAAGGTACAGAGGAGTAAAAGGAATAGCTGCTTCATCATAGTCGATTTTGGATTTGGACCTTTAACTTAAGGAATGCGTCCTCAATCCTCATCCCAACCAAACTTAAAGGAGGTATCCTTCGAAAATTTGAAGCTAATCCCCAGGTGGAAGCGCTGGATAATCAGGCCATCGTAGGGTTGGTTATTGACGCCATTGATGGTCTCCTGAAAGCCAGTATTGAGGAATTCGCGGAAATAGAACTGACCAAACATAAATAGTCCATCTTCGGCACCAATACCTACGCGCACGTAATGGTTCAGTCGATTGGGGCGCTGGGAGAACCATTCCCGGTTGCGTTTGATCTTATCGCGGCGTTCTCCGTTGGGGAATACTTTTTCTTTGTAGTGCAGGGCGAAGTCGAAACCGTAGTCGCCACTCAGCACGATCTTGGAGTCGCCCAGGTTGGTGATAAAACCAATTTCCGGGCCAATAGAAATGACCCGGAACTTAAAGCGGTCGCCGTCTTCGTCGAAGATGACCCCGTCGTTCTTTAGCAGGATACCGCCATTGAAGCTGAAGGTCTCGGAGACCTCGGTGATCTCGTACATCAGTGGGATCATCCAGGAGATCCGCGGGACATTATTTAGGCTAGACCCGTCGCGGGATACGTCTGCAAACTGGAAGGCGATTTGTGCTTTTACACTAAAGGTACTCAGGAAGCAGAAGGCCAGGAACAGTAAGAATGTTTTTTTCATGATCAGTAGTTTAGGTAATGGAATGAATTTTAAATGAGCTTTGCGCTAATCTTGTTCAAAAAGAGATAACTAATTTATGAAAATCCGTCCAAACCTGTATCCATCTGTGGATGATACCAATAGCCTGTCTCCCCTCCTGATCAATCACGCCTTTAAAGACATCATCAAAATAAATCTTAACTTACCACGCAGATCAAATAATTATCCGCTAAGCTATGATCCATATTGAGACAGATAAACCTATTTTGCTCACCGGTGCATCGGGCTACATGGCCAGCTGGATTGCCCACTATCTGTTGGAGCAGGGACATACGGTGCACGGCACGGTACGCGACCAACACGATACGCATAAGATGGGGCATTTGGATATTCTGGATCGAAAACATCCGGGTAAACTGGTGCTTTTCGAAGCCGATCTGCTGGATATGGGGGCTTTTGCGGAAGCGATGCAGGGCTGTGGAATCGTTATTCATACCGCTTCTCCCTTTAAAGTTCGGACGAAGGACCCTCAAAAAGAGTTGATCGAACCGGCGCTGCAGGGTACGCGTAATGTCTTACAGACGGTGAATGAGATTACGACCGTCGAACGCGTGGTGCTGACCTCCAGCGTTGCCGCCGTCATGGGGGATGCCCGTGAGGTGGAGGATACCACCAGCGGGGTGCTGACGGAAGACAACTGGAATCTCAGTAGTGATTTGCGTAACCAGCCCTTTGCCTATTCCAAGACCCTGGCCGAAAAGGAAGCCTGGCGCATCAATCAGGAGCAGGAGCGCTGGCATTTGGTGGTCCTAAATCCGGCCTTTATGTTGGGCCCCTCGATCAGTAGTCGCCTGGATGGCACCAGTACGAATTTTGTACGCCAACTGGTGAACGGTACTTTTCGTAGCGGAGTTCCCGATCTTACCTACGGGGTTGTGGATGTGCGGGATGTGGCCCGGGCCCACCTGCTAGCCGCCAGCCTGCCCGAAGCTCGCGGTCGCCATATCCTAAGCGCAGAGACCTGCAAGATGATAGAACTGAGCAGAGAGATTAAAGCCTTTTTCGGAAATAAATACCCTTTGCCGAAGCGACAAACGGCCCAGTGGTGGACCTACCTAAGCGCGCTATTCCGGGGTACCTACTCCTGGAAATTCCTGAGTAGTAATTTGGGCTATACCTTCGAGCTGGACAATAGCTACAGTGTGGCGGATCTACACATGGAGTACCGTCCGGCCCGGGAGACCCTGGTGGATCAGGTCAAGGATTTGGAGGAACGGGGGCTGGTGTAGTGAGAAAGGATAAAGTTGAAAAGACTACAAATTATGTCCAATAATACATTTCAAAAGCAGCTCTTTCGGGATCTTAAAGATAAGTCCCTCTTCCAAAAAGCCGAATCCTTTGGGCTGGACTATCTGTCAGAGGCACTGGAGCGGCAGGTGTATCCCAGCGAGCAGGCTCTGCAAGATTTATCCATTTTCGAGGAAGCGCTGCCAACCCAATCGGGTAATGCCCATCAGATTTTGGAAATGCTGAATGAATATGGTTCCCCCGGCACCGTAGCCCAAATCGGGGGGCGGTATTTTGGTTTTGTGAATGGTAGTGTGATTCCGGCGGGGCTGGCCGCTAAAAATCTGTCTATTTTTTGGGATCAAAATTCGGCTATGCAGGTGATCTCCCCGATTGCTTCCAAACTGGAAACCGTTGTGCAGAATTGGGTGGTCAACTTACTGGGCTTACCCGGGCACACGGTGGCCGGCTTCGTAAGTGGCACCTCCATGGCGAATTTTTGCGGACTGGCGGCCGCCAGGTACCGACTGCTGAAAAATAAGGGCTGGGATATCACCGAGCAGGGTATGTTCGATGCGCCTAAAATCAGGGTCGTCACTAGCAAGCATACGCATTCCACGATTTTAAAGAGCATATCTTTATTGGGTTTTGGAAAAGCTAATATAGAATGGGTTGAGGTGGATGATCAGGGAAGAATAATTCCGGGGCAAATCCCGGAGCTAGATGATCAGACCATCCTTATTCTTCAGGCCGGTAACGTCAATAGTGGTTCTTTTGACCCTTTTTCTGAGATCTGTGAGAAGGCGAAAGCAAAGGGTGCCTGGGTACACATCGACGGTGCCTTTGGACTGTGGGCTGGAGCCACCAAATCCTTAAGTAATCTTACCCAGGGCTACGAAGGGGGCGACTCCTGGGCGGTGGACGGTCACAAGACCCTGAATACCCCTTACGATTCAGGGATCATTCTGTGTAGTGATGCACAGGCGCTTACCGCCGCTTTACACATGTCGGCCGGCTACATTATTGAAGGGGAAGAACGGGACGGCATGTACTACACACCCGAGATGTCGCGGCGGGCCCGGATCATCGAATTGTGGGCGACCCTAAAATACCTGGGTAAAGAAGGAGTAGAAGCATTGATTGCGGGCTTTCACCAAAGGGCAACAGCATTTGCCAGACAAGTGGAAGGTATAAAAGGGCTCAGGGTCTTAAACGAGGTCGTTTTTAATCAGGTGATGGTGCAATGTCAAACGGATGAGATGACCGAAGAGGTCATCCGTCGAATCCAAGCATCGAGGACCTGCTGGGTAGGCGGTTCCACCTGGAAAGGGCGAAGAATCATTCGGGTGAGTATCTGCTCCTGGGCGACGACAGAGGAGGATATTCGGGTGGCGGTGGCCGCTTTTCGGGAGGCAGTGGCTGGGATCAAAGCTACTTAGCCTTTTAACTGGAGCGTAGGGAATCCTTCGCCCAACTTTAGTTCTAAAAAAATTGATTTATGGCTCGTTATCTGCTTTTGCTTTGCTGTTTTTTTCTTTCTATAGGAGCTTTCGCCCAAAAGGGTCAGCATACCGAAAATATCTTTATCATCACCCTGGATGGCTTTCGGTGGGAGGAATTGTACCAGGGGGCGACCGATAGCCTGATGAATGATCCCACTTACGTAAAAGATACGGCCGCTTTACAGGCGCTTTTTGCGGCGCCGACCGCTGAAGAAAAGAGGGAAAAGCTAATGCCCTGGTTTTGGAGTACCCTGGCTAGCTCCGGTCAACTTTACGGCAACCGTAACTACGACAACAAGGTGAATTGCACCAATTTTTTCTGGTTTTCGTATCCGGGGTATAATGAGATTCTGACGGGCTACAGCGATCCGAATATCAATTCGAATGCGAAAATCTGGAACCCAAACGTCACGGTACTGGAGTGGCTAAATAAGCGGTCGGCATACAATGGCCGGGTAGCTGCTTTTGGTTCCTGGGATGTCTTTCCTTACATCATCAACGAAAAAAGAAGTGGGATACCCGTTAATGCGGGCTTTCGGCCGGCTACCGGGAACGAGCTGAGCGAACGCGAGCACTTTCTCAACCAGCTACAGCCTACCGTACCCAGCCCCTGGGCGACGGTGCGCCTGGATGCTTTCACCCATCATTACTGCCTGGAATATATCAAGCGTAAACATCCAAAGGTGGTCTATATCTCCTACGGTGAGACCGATGATTTTGCGCACGACGGGGCTTATGACCACTACCTGAAATCGGCCCATCAGACCGATCAGTGGATCAAAGAGCTGTGGGAATACGTTCAATCCGAGCCGGTCTACGCGGGAAAGACTACTTTTCTGATTACCACCGATCACGGACGTGGTCATACGCCTAAATCTGAATGGAAAAGCCACGGCAAAACCTTCGAAGGCTCCAACGCCATTTGGCTGGCGGCCATTGGTCCGGATACTCCCGCGACTGGCGAGGTTAAGATGGCCGGACAATGGTGGCAAAATCAGGTGGCCCGGACGGCAGCGGCTTTTCTGGGGCTCGACTATGAAAGCGCCGAAGAAGAAGTTGGGGCCTTGATCCCGGAAATGTTCAGATAAGGGCCCCCTTGCTTTTAGGGTTTGGACTAATTTTCGGTTTTGTTCCGTACCAAAAACAAATTTAATTGTACACCCAGGGCTAAATTAAAAGGTCCACTTTCCAGGTCGCTTTCCTGCCTTTCCTGCCATTGATTGGCCATTTCAAAGCTTCCGCCCAGAGAGTACATGCCTTTTTCCAGTTGGGCGGAGAGACTGGTGGTTAATAGGAGGGCAAATAAAATAGGGTGTAGTGGCTTCATGGCATTATTTTGTTCTTATAGATCGCTGAGTGGCCAAAAAGGTTGTAGAAAAGTGAATTTTTAATGCTTTACTTTAGGTTTAGCTGCTGTAATCGCTTTCCGATGGTGACCTGAGTCATCTCGCTTTCCAGTCGATCAAATTGGGTAGCGTCGACGGTTTGGGCAATCTTGCCGTCTTGCAGCTGATAAATGGTATCGCACACTTCTTTCAGCGTAGCAAAAATATGGGAAGAGATGAGGATAGTTTTGCCGGCCTTTCGTAACTGCTTAATAATGGCAGTAATCAGCAGATTGCTCTGGATATCCACCCCGTTAAAGGGTTCATCCAGGATGTAGTACTGGTTGGGGACCAGTAGTATAGCTGATAAAGCCAGTTTTTTCTGCATCCCGGTAGAGTAGTACTTCGCGTATTCGTCCAGGGGTAGATCGAAGATGTTTTGTTGGTCCAGATTAGTGATTTTTTGCCGGCGAGCATTGGCATGCAAAAGCAGATACTCCCGGCCGGTGATTTTGGGAAAGAAATAGGGATCGGTGGGTAAGAAGCCGAGGTGATTTTTGAGCGGCTCCCGGTCAGCACTGACTTTGCCCAGGTGTTTTTCCAGGCCGGCGATACAGCGGAACAGGGTCGTTTTACCCGCGCCGTTGGCCCCGACAATGCCATGGACTTTACCGGCTGCGAATGCCAGTTTGAGTTCGGTGAGTACTTTTTTGGTACCGTAGCTTTTGGATAGGTTTTCCAGGTGGATCATGCCAGTAGCGGTTTTAGGTTACTTGTCGCCTTTCGGTAAAAATAAACGAGCAGCCAGATTAGTATTGGAGGAAACAGGAGGCCAGCCGTGAGCCATAAAGCTTCGGGCAGACTGGCCTGTTTGGGATAAACGGAATACTTGGCTAAAATTACAGCGCTTAAAAAACTGAGGCCCCACAAAGTTACGAGGAAGCTGACCCACCATTTGTCCGGGAAAAAGATCAGGCAGGCTACGAGTATCGGCAGGGCTAGCAGGCTACTATACCAGCCGGCCGTACGAAGCTTGCTGATTAAGAAATCTTTTTCACGAAAGTGATACAACCACACAAAATATTTGGGCTCGACCCAATTGTAAAAACTACTACACAGGGCAAAAATACTTCCCAGAATAAAGGCCAGCAACGGAAAATTATCAACCCGCAGGCCCATCACCGATACGAAATACAAGACTAAGAAAGCCCCAAAATATCGTCGAAAGCCAATCGGAAACTCAAAAGGCTGCTTACCAAAAGGAGTCGGTAAGACCCGCGAAAAAACGACCGGAATGGCCAGTAGGGTAAAGCCTGCACTTAGTCCAAATAAAAAGGCGGCAGGTAGGAAAGCGCCTTCGATCAGCAGGTAAATTACAAAGGGGCTGGTGACCAATAGGTTTTCTATGCTGCGAAGACGTAAATAGGCTTTTTTGCGAAAGCAAATACGTAAGAAATCGCAGCGCTCTTTTCTGGCTAGTGCGGATAAAGCCAGTAGTCCGATCCCCGCGTAGACGTAGGGCGCGTACACGCTTTTTGCGAAAAGCAAATAGGAAAAAACCAGGAAGAGGATCACCGCCAGCGGGTAGGCGTAGATGGGTCCCAGGCCAAAGGCACGCATCTGCCGGTGTAGCATGTGGATTTGTAGCCGTAAATACTCCTTCATCATGGGTCTAAATATTTAGCCAATACGTTGCTTTAAAGACTAGGGCCCGGTTCTTACTGAACAGATCGCCCGGCAGGTAATTTTCCGTGTAAACGACAAAAATATCCGATGCGGGCTGGTAACGGTACTGTAAACGAGCATTTAAGTTAATATTATCTAATAAATTATTGTATTGAATGAAGGTAGTTAGGAAGATTTTATCCGTGAAAGTCAGGTCGATGCGTGGCCCGATCAGAAAGAGTTCTTCCTGGCCATAATCGCCCGGAAGCCGCAGGTCGTTATAGTCAAAACGCAGTGAGATATTACCAAAGGGCTGGTAGCGGTAATTGAGTTCGCCCGACAGGTTGAAGTTATTGCCGTTATAAAAGCCACCGGTAGTCGCTTCCAACTGATAGGCAAATAACTTACGCGGATTACTGGTATAACCGAGGCTGAAAGACGTCCATTCGTAATCTTCGCCTTCCAGAAAAGAGGTGTAGCGACTGGCATCGATCGGATTGAAGTCGATGGTCAGTTGCTGGTACACATAATTGGCCGAGAAGCTCATTTCGGAGGCATTGTTGAAGGCGATGCCATACTCCAGGCTGTAATTGCGGTCGGTCAGGCTACCGCCCGGAATATAGGTGTGTGATAGATCCAGCGCTGGCCCCATACGGATGATAGCGGGCGCTTCCGGGTATATAATATAGGTGACATTAGAGAAGAACTCGCGCTGCCCAGGATAGACTTGCGCCCCAGGTACAAATCCTGCCTCGGCGTTAAAGAATTCGTTGATAAAGTTGTGGCCCAGGTGTATACTCCAGTTTCGATTTTGGAAGCGATTGAACAGCAGTCCGGACAGGTTTTGGCTATTATTGAAAGCATCAAAAGACTTGGCGATAAAGGAGCTGTGATACCATTTGGCATCCGGGCTGAGCATCTCCAAGTCGAGGCTGGCCACGCGGTTATAAGTATTGGCCCGCAGTACGGAGCGGTCGCCTTGTTGGATGCGCTTAAAGATACCGTCGGCAAAGAAGCGGGTCGAGTCGGCTTCGGATACGCCGAGGCTTTGTTTGTTGGTCAGGCTGAGGCTGAGGCTGGAGTTTTCCCAGAAATTGCGCTGTAGGGCAGCCACCGTATAGTTTTGGCTGGGCAGGCCAAAGGAAGACTGCTCCTGAGTCTGCATATTTAGTACACTAACCCGCCATTTTTCATTAAGCGAACCACTGAGGCGCGCACCAAAAGCAATGGGTACCCGCTGGAAAAAGCCAGATGAATCGCGAGCCAGACCGATCCGTCGGGAGAAGAAGGGACGTGCGCCGGGGAATCCAGCCTGGTCAAATAGATCACTATTCTCCAGGAAAAATTGCCTGCGCTCTGGAAAGCGGAATTCAAAGCGCGTCAGGTTAATCACCTGCTGATCGACTTCTACCTGCGAGAAGTCCGGGTTGACCGTCAGGTCGAGGTTGAGCGAAGGCGTGATGGCCACCTTGGCATCGAAGCCCACTTGTAAATCTGAATTGGTGGTCCGGGGCTCGGTCTGGTTATCGGCCGAAGTGCTGCCGGCAATAAAGGGGATAAAGGAAATATTGGTCTTCGTCTCTGGTATGGGGTCTTCCCAAATCAGTTGACCGCTGTAGGGGAAGGAGGCAGAGATAAACTGTATGGGCGTGCGTATCCAGCTGGACTTCATATTTCGCTTCAGATCCCAACGGTCCATGGCGATATTCCATTCTCTGACGTCGCTGCGGTAGCGAAAACTTTTGAAGGGGATGGCCAGTTCGGCCACCCAGCGGTCATCGTACTGTTTTACCTCAGAGAACCACTTATTGTCCCAAAAGGCGTTGAAGGAATTATCTCCGGTACCACCACCGGTAACAGTACCCTCCATTTGCACACCAGCGGGAGTAATCACAAAAAAGAAACCATTCAGGCGGTCATTATAAGGACCCAGGGCAAAGCCAACATTATCGTTACGATCGTAATTGAAGTCGCGCCGTAAAGAGCTAATGACATTCGGGGTTTCATCGTCGTAGCAAACGAAGGAAATATAGAAATTATCTTCGTCAAAGGTAAGGCGGGCTTCGGTTTGGAAGGGGGCCCGCACGGAGTCAACGGGGTAGTTGAGGTACCAGTTGTCGGCTACATCGGCTTTTTGCCAGGCGGCCTCATCTAATACGCCGTCAATGCGAATGTCACCCTCCGCTTTTTTGATGGATATCGGGGTGCCCGGTTGGTTTTGAGCAGGTAGCTCCAGGCTAAAAAGGAGTAGGAGCAAGTATAACTTGCCGAGGTAAATTGGTCTCATGTCAGCTAGTTCCGGTTAAAAATTGGCGCAAATTTAGAAATAATAGTCGAACTATCCTTTAATTTTTAAAAAGCCAAGCCGCAGAAGCAATACCCAGGGGAGTCCGTGCAGGACCAGATCAAACCAATCCATCAATTGCATACCCCGGGCACCACCGGCCAGCCATTTTAACTTGCCCCAGAGATGCGGTTCGGGGACAAAGGGAGCCAGGCCCAGGCTGAGGCACAGGATAAGGATGAACTTCCAGTCGTTGATTAATTTTTCCATCTGTATATAATTTTATTCTACCCATGTTGCGTACCCAAAGGCACGCATTTATTTATCTTACATCTTTGCTTCCCAGAACCAATCACCCCTGCATATCAAAGGGGGGACTGTTTTGATTCTGCAAAGATACCATGGTAAATAGCATGTTTTAGGTAACTTTCATCACGAAAAAGTCGCCCTTCGGCGATATGCCTACTGCCTGACGCCAAAGCCATAGCAAAACTTGTGGATGTTTCGTATTTTCCAATCTAATTCGGCGGAGCAACTTTTATGCTCCGTTTTCGTTTTGTAAGTACGGAATAACTTCACTTTTAGCTACTCTGAAAGAAAAAATATATTTATGCGTATTATCATTTTAACGCTACTATTGACTTTACCCCTGGCACTATCTGCGCAAAATCGGGCGAAGCTGGCCCAAAGGTATTTTTATGCTGGCGAATACGAGAAGGCGGCGGTCACCTATAAACAGCTGTACGAAGCCAACAGTCGTAATGATTATTACTTTAATCGCTATACGGAATGTTTGCTACAGCTCGAGCAGTATGACCAGGCCGAGAAGGCCATTGCCGAACAGATTAAAGCTTTTCCGGACAATATTTGGCTCTACGTCAGCAAAGGGCAAGTGTACGAAGCACAGTATCAGGACGAGGAGGCCAAGCAGCTGTACAGGACAGCCATCGATAAGTTGACCGCTGATCGTAATCAGATCATCAAACTGGCTAATATTTTCAGCTCGAATTCTAAATACGACTTTGCCATTCAGACCTACGAGAAAGGGGCAAAATTGCTGCGCGACGATGAGATCTTTGCCTACTATCTGGGAGAATTATATCGCCGTAAAGGAGAAACGGAAAAAATGGTAGAGCAATACCTGAATAGTTTGGATGCCAATCCGCGGCGGCTGGGAACCTTGCGCACGATCTTCCAACGTTATCTCTCGGATGACGATTTTGAAGTGCTGAAGACCAAGTTATACGAACGCATTCAGAAAGATCGCAACGCCTTACATTATCCAGAGCTACTGACCTGGGTCTTTATTCAGCAAAAAGACTATCGCGGTGCTTTCCGTCAGGTGCGGGCGATTGATCGCCGGATGCGCGAAAATGGGATGCGTATTTACCAATTGGGAGAAATTGCCGCCAACGACGGTGCTTACGATGCCGCCATTATGGCCTACGATTATATCATTGAAAGTAAAGGGGAGAGTTCTTCTTTTTATTTGGAGGCCAAACGCGCCTCCCTGCGCTGTCGTCGCCTGCGGCTGACGGAAGGGTATGACTACAACCGGGAGGACTTACTGGAATTGGAGCAGATGTATGCCGATTTTCTGACGGAGTTTGAGGATAATCCAAATGTGGGCGAAATCGTAATTGAATACGCCGAATTGGAAGGTTTGTATCTGAATAATATGGAGAAGGCCATCCGTTTGCTTCAGGATCTGATTGAAAAACCCGACCTGAATCTTTACGTCAAATCACAAGCTAAGCTAGACCTGGCCGATTACTACCTGATTAAAGGAGAAGTCTGGGAGGCTACTTTACTTTATTCACAGGTCGATAAATTATTTAAGGACGACTTGCTGGGACACGAGGCTCGTTTCCGGAATGCCCGCCTGTCTTATTTCAACGGCGATTTTCAGTGGGCACAGTCCCAATTTGAGATACTAAAGGCTTCGACCTCCAAATTGATTGCCAATGATGCCCTCGACTTGAGTGTCTTCATTATGGATAATTTGGGGCTGGACACGACGACGACAGCTATGGAGCTCTACGCCCAATCGGAATTGTTGGTATTCCAGAATCGCTTTGAGGAGGCTTTCGCCAAATTAGATACGCTGAAGCAGGGCTTTCCGGAGCATACATTGCAGGATGATGTTGCTTATTTGAAAGCTAATATTTACAAAAAACAAAGAGCTTACGATAAAGCCATTGAATATTACGAGCAAATCATCGAAGAGCATACTGAAGAGATTCGGGCGGACAACGCCCTGTACGAATTAGCCCAATTGTACGATCAGCAACTGGATAATAAAGAAAAAGCCATGGAGCTATACGAGCGCCTCTTTATTGAGTTTAATTCCAGCGTACTGGCGGTGAATGCCCGTAAGCGGTTCCGCGAGTTGCGCGGAGATACCATCTAATGGACGAATAGAATAGTACAAATAAGCAAGCCTCAAGTTTTGTTAACTTTTCAGTCAAAACTTGAGGCTTGTTAATTCCGGCTAAATAGCGGTTATATTATACCTGCTTAGGATTTTTATTGTCGGATACCGTAAGTTTCGCGCGGCCCTTAGCTCTTCTTTTAGCTAATACACGACGGCCATTCTTAGATGCCATACGAGCGCGGAAACCATGTTTATTCTTACGTTTTCTTCTAGATGGTTGATAAGTCCTTTTCATCTTATATCTGCTTTAAATCATCTTCTACAAAAAGTGGGGCAAATGTAAGCCTATTATTTGAAAACGGCAACAATTCACCCCACTTATTCGTGGATACCTGCCGATTTGGAGTTGTTGGCAGGACCGTACCCGGAATTTAGATGGTCAGGATATCCTTTTCTTTGCTTTGGTAGATCTCGTCTGCCTTCTTGGTGTGCGTATCCGTCATCTTTTGTACTTCATCTTCCAGGCGTTTGCCGGCATCTTCCGGATAACCGTCTTTTACTGCCTTTTTGATGGTTTCCATCGCATCCCGACGTATATTTCGGATACTGACTTTAGCTTCTTCGGCCAATCCCTTGGCTTGCTTGGCCAGCTGTTGGCGACGCTCCTGGGTGAGAGGCGGGATAATGATGCGGACCACATCTCCATCATTCTGAGGTGTTACCCCGATATTTGCTTCAAAAATGGCCTTTTCAATGGGAGCCAGCATGGATTTCTCCCAGGGTTGGATCACCAGGGTCCGTACATCTGAAATGGAGATATTGGATACCTGACTCATGGGAGTAGCGGTGCCGTAATAATCAACTTTCAGATCCTTCACCATATTAGGTGTCGCTTTTCCGGTGGATATTTTTCCAAGCTCTTTGCGTAAATGCTGAATAGAGTCGTCCATCAATTCGTTGGCTTCATCCATGTGCATTTGAATTTCTTCCTGTTCCATATGAGTATACTTTTTTCTTAAACAACTTCAATGTTTTAGTGGCTGAAGTACGTTGGCTGAAGACCTCGCTCCGCCACCCACCTCGGCACAATGTAATCATTTCTGACTTTCAAAAATACAATACTTCTGTAAATATGGGTATTCCTGTCGCCAGATTAATCGTTAGAAGCTCCCATATACCGCATGACGAGGTAGAGTACCATCACTAGAGCGGATAGAGCAGAAGCAACGTAGGTCATGGCAGCCCAGAACAAAGCATCCTTGGCGCCGGCGTGTTCCTGACCACTGGTGACCCCGCTTTGGTCTAGCCAGGCCAGGGCTCGCTTACTGGCATCAAATTCGACGGGGAGCGTGATAAAGCTAAATAAAGCGGTAATGGCAAATAGCCCAATGGTAATCAACATCAGCGAGGGAAAGGCATCGATCAGCATAAAGCTGAGGATCAGGGCCCATTGCTGGAACTGGGAAGAGATCTGAACCACCGGTACGATACGAGAGCGGAATTGTAGCATGCTGTAAGCCGTGGCGTGCTGGACAGCATGGCCACACTCATGCGCTGCTACCGCCGCTGCCGCAACGCTGTCGGTCTGATAGACGGCCGGGCTTAGCGATACGGTTTTGGTAGCCGGATTGTAATGGTCGGTCAACATACCCTGGCCCTGTACGATCTTTACATCACCAATATTATAGTGCCGCAACATGGCTGCCGCCACTTCGGCTCCGGTCATCCCTGCCCGCAGTCTGACTTTACTGTATTTATTGAATTTTGCCTTTAGGCGTCCCGATACGACCATTCCAATGACGGAAAAAAGACCCGCAATCAGGATGTAGCCCATGTCATAACCCATTATCATAGCTTTCTATTTTTTATACAATTAATAAGCAGTTCAATGCTCGTAAAAGTTTGAGGCGGTCCCCACTTTTTTGGAGTAAGCGCAACAAACTTTAGACGTAAGTCTTACAAAGTTTACGCCGAAATAAGGTCAAAGCCGGTATAGTTTTGCAATACCTCCGGTATTTTAATCCCCTCGGCGGTCTGATTGTTTTCGAGGACGGCCGCGAGGATACGAGCCAGGGCCAGGGCACTACCGTTGAGGGTGTGCGCCAGGCGCTTCTTTTTGGTCTGGGCATCTTTATAGCGCAGCTTCATGCGGTTGGCCTGAAAAGCTTCAAAATTAGATACGGAGCTGACTTCCAGCCAGCGCTGCTGTGCGGCGGAGTACACTTCAAAATCAAAGGTCAGGGCGGATGTAAAGCCCAGGTCGCCTCCGCAGAGTCTAAGGATACGGTAGGGTAGCTCCAATTTATCCAGGACCTGCCCCACGTGAGTGACCATCTCCTGGAGTACCTCGTAAGATTTGTCCGGGTGGACGATCTGTACGATCTCAATCTTGTCAAACTGGTGTACGCGGTTCAAGCCCCGAACGTGTGCGCCGTAGGAGCCGGCCTCTCTTCTAAAGCAGGGCGTATAGCCGGTTAGCTTAATGGGCAGTTCCTCTTCGGGAACCAATTCGCCGCGATAAATATTGGTGATGGGAACCTCTGCGGTTGGGATGAGATAGAGCTCATCTTTTTCGATGTGGTACATTTGCCCCTCCTTATCGGGAAGTTGTCCGGTGGCGCGGGCCGTATCTTCATTGACCAGTAGCGGCGGAATGATCTCTTCGTAACCGGCTTTGATGGCCTCGTCCAAAAAGAAGGTGATCAATGCGCGCTGTAGGCGAGCTCCTTTACCACGGTATAAGGGAAAACCGGAGCCGGCGATTTTAGTACCTAATTGCAGATCGAAAATCTGGTATTTATCAGCCAGCTCCCAGTGGGGCAGGGCATTACCATCGAGGCTTGGGAGTGCCTGCTCCCAGGCTTTGAAGACTTCATTGTCTTCTTCGCTGTTGCCGGCCGGTACACTTTCGTGGGGTACGTTTGGGATTTGTAGCAGGGTGTCTTCCAGCTCGCTGATGGTGGTCTTGAGCTGTTCTTCGAGTTGGCTGCTCTCTTCTTTTAAGTCGCTCACCTTCGCTTTGCTGGCTTCTGCTTCTTCTCTTTTACCCTGCTTGTAGAGTTGTCCGATTTCGGCAGACAGTTTGTTGCGTTCGGCCAGCACCTGATCCAGTTCGGTCTGCTGGGCTTTGCGCTGATCATCGAGCTGAACCGCCTGATCAATGAGCTCGGGTTGGTTAAAATTTCTTTTCTGTAAGCGTTCGCGGATTAAGTCCGCATTCTGGCGTACGTAGTTAATTGGTAGCATAAATGAGCAGCCTGTGTTTTATGGTTGAGTCCGACTTTCGTCTAAAAATCTTCTATTTTTGCTTTTTTTGCAAAGATACTACATGATTTTAAAAATAAAATGTATTTTTGCATTCGGACAACTTACATTCCTTCTTTTACGTTAGTGAATGTATAGGTGACAGCAATGAGAATTCATTCCCACTGTTCCTTTAGCTTTTCCATGATTTTAGAAAGTTATTTTAGCAAGCACCCATCCAAGTGTCGCTCGGCTTTCTAAATATTTTCCGAACATTTTCAGTGAGCCGTTTTTTAAGATTGGAACAGAAAGAACTGCTCATGGGGAACAATCAAGTTCAAACTTCTTGATTTTGAAATAAACAATTCAACAAATAATCTTTCCTACTAAAACAGACCGTTTAAAGATTTTCTATTATGTACGATATTTTGCAATTGAATGATATGCTTGTACCGGAGCTACGAGAGCTGGCAGAAAGCCTGGGCTTGAAAGGGTACAAGCGCCTGAACAAGAAAGACCTTATTTATAAAATTCTGGATGAGCAGGCCATCGCCGGTGAGAAAAAAGACGCCCCCGCCAAAAATGCGTCAAAAGATAAGCCAGCAGATGATAAAAAATCCGCTCCAAAACCAAAGCCTAAAAAAGAACCAGCGGCTAAAAAAGAAAATGCCGGGGATAATAAAAAGGAGGATAACTCTGACTCCTCCGACGAAGAAGAAGGGAAAAAGGTACGCCGCCGCCCTCGCCGTCGCTTGGACAAAGAGGTCCTGGAGGCCAAGAAAGGCTCAGACGACGACAACCAGTCGGCCAAGCCTGAAGAGAAGGAAGCCCCTAAAGAGGAGAAGCGCAAAGAGGAAAAGAGCAATAAAAATAACAACAACGCAGCCGATAAACCAAGCCGGGGCCGCCCTCAAAAGCAAGAGGCACCTAAAAAGCCCAAATTTGATATTGAGCTGGATGGTATTATCGAAGGGGAAGGTATCCTGGAAATGATGCCCGATGGTTATGGTTTCCTGCGTTCTTCGGATTACAATTATCTGACCTCTCCCGATGACATCTACGTCTCTCCTTCCCAGATCAAATTATTTGGTCTGAAAACCGGGGATACCGTACAGGGGGCCATTCGTCCACCCAAAGAAGGAGAGAAATACTTCGCTTTATTGCGGGTGAGCCAGATCAACGGCCTGGAGCCAAAAGATATTCGCGAGCGGGTACCTTTTGACTATCTGACGCCACTTTTCCCCAGAGAGAAGTTCAACCTGGCATCAACCACGGCCAACGGAAAAGATACGGGCAATCGCCTGATCGATATGTTTACCCCAATTGGTAAAGGACAGCGTGGACTGATCGTCGCCCAGCCTAAAACGGGTAAAACCTTCTTGCTGAAAGATATGGCAAATGCCATTTCCCGCAATCACCCAGAGTGCTACATCATCGTATTATTGATTGATGAGCGTCCGGAAGAGGTGACCGATTTTAAGCGCAGTGTAAAAGCGGAAGTGGTCGCGTCGACTTTCGATGAGCCGGCGGATAACCACGTACGCGTGGCCAATATCGTACTCGAAAAAGCAAAACGACTGGTAGAGTGTGGTCACGATGTGGTCATCATGCTAGACTCTATCACGCGTCTGGCACGGGCCTACAACACCGTGGCACCGGCTAGTGGTAAAGTACTTTCGGGTGGTGTGGAAGCCAACGCCCTACACAAACCGAAGAAGTTCTTTGGTGCGGCTCGTAACATTGAGCACGGTGGGTCCCTGACGATTCTGGCTACGGCCCTGATCGATACCGGTTCTAAGATGGACGGTGTGATCTTCGAAGAGTTTAAGGGTACCGGTAATATGGAGCTACAGTTGGATCGTCAACTGGCCAACAAGCGGGTTTACCCAGCGATCGACCTTACGCGTTCCAGTACGCGCCGCGAAGATCTGCTGTTTGATAAAGATACACTACAGCGCATGTTTATCCTGCGCAATCACCTGGCCGATATGAAGCCAGACGAAGCCATGGAGTTTTTGCGTAAGCAAATGCGAGGCACAACGAGTAATGAGGAGTTTTTGACTTCCATGAATCGCTAAGCCATCAACTGTTCATCGGCGAGGCTGGTATAACCAGCTTCGCTGATGATCAAATGATCCAGTACCTGGATATCCAATACCTTTCCCGCTGCCTTCAGCTTTTTCGTTAAATCAAGATCGGCCTGACTGGGTCGCAAATTGCCCGAGGGGTGATTATGCGCCAGTATCACCGAACTGGCCAATTGGTGAATCGCCTTTTGGAAGACCAATTTGGCGTCTACCACCGTACCGGCCACGCCTCCGACACTCACGCGTTCACGAGCAATAACGCGATTGGCGCGGTTGAGTAGGAGGAGCCAAAATTCTTCGTGGGGTAAATCGGCCAGTAGGGTCGCTAACATTTGGTAGGCGTCCCGGCTACTGGTAATCGTTGGGCGTAGCTTGATGTCCAATAAGTTCCGACGGGCACTGAGTTCCAGTGCGGCACAAATACCCACGGCTTTGGCGGGTCCGATGCCCTTAAAGCGGCAGAGGTCGGAGATATTGGCTTTCGCTAAAAGGTGTAGATCGTGGTCGTAGGCCGCTAGTAGTTTTTTGGCCAGCATGAGGGCCGAAGCTTCCCGACTACCCGAACCGAGGAGGATAGCCAGGAGTTCTGCATCGGACAACTGCTTCTTGCCCTGGTGCAACAACTTTTCGCGAGGACGATCTTCTTCCGCCCAGTGCTTAATACTCATTTTTGTAGAAGCGTAAGTACTCATTTCTTTGGTTTTTTGCCGAAAGGCCGTAAACAAAAACCAAATCATCGATGAATTAGGGCGCAGAGAATAGTAACTTTACTTAAACTTACTATTCCTTCAAGGAGAGATCATTATCGTTGAGCTAGAAAAAATGTCGGATGTCAACAAATTCGTATACTTTCGCAAAGGTGGAAAGGCTAAAGAGTCGCAAGCAAATTAAAAAGTTGTTTTCGGCGGGAAATTCCTACGCGGTGTATCCACTGCGTCTGGTCTGGCTACCGCTGCCAGAAGTCCCCGCAGGGGTGCCCGTGCAGTTTGCCTTAACGGTGGCCAAAAAGCGGATTAGGCGGGCTACCCACCGCAATCGGGTACGGCGTAGAATACGCGAAGCCTGGCGTTTAAACAAACATACCTTGTACCAGAAAATAGCGGATCATCCGGAGTCTTTTGCCTTTATGATTATTTTTACCGGTAAGGAGGAAGAGGCGACTTACGTAAATATAGAAAGGGCAATGCAAACGATTATAGAGCGTTTTCCGAAAAAGATACGTGCTCGCCACAACCAAAATCCCAAATCCCAGGTCATTTAATGTAAAAATACCACCATGCGTCAATTACTACCCTTACTTATTTTATTGTCGGTTTCCTGCTTTGCCTACGGACAAAAAGTACTTCAAATTGAAAAGTTTGGTAGTCCCAAGACGGAGAAAATAGAAATGGGTACGCTGCTTACCTACCAGGTGAATGATGATGATATCTGGTCAGAGGGCTACATTCGTGACCTGCGCATCGATCAAAATATCATCGAATTTGACGATCGGTTTGTTAAGCTGGATAATATCACCGCTCTGCGTTATGAGCGTAACTGGCCCAGGCAGATTGGGACACAATTAGCCCTGTTCGGTCTGGCCTGGTCGGGTTATGCGCTAATCGGTACCCTGACGGATGGTAATCCGGACACCAATTATCAATGGTCGGATGCGGCGGTAACCGGTGCGGCGGCAGGAATCGGTTTCTCCCTGCCTCTCTTCATTGGAGATCGTACGGTAAAATTGGGTAAAAGAAAGCGGCTGCGGATGCTAGATTTGCGGTTCTAGGCTTTTCCGAGAAAGTATTGTATGGCCAGGGCATAACCTTCCAGCCCTAAACCAATAATACTGCCCACGCAATGCGCAGCCGGATAGCTTTTATGCCGGAAAGCTTCGCGGGCGTGAATATTTGAGATGTGAACTTCTAATACGGGGCTGCTAATCCCGGCGATCGCATCAGCAATCGCAATTGACGTATGGGTATAAGCTCCTCCGTTAAGAATGATACCGTCGAAAGAGAAGCCCACCTCGTGCAGCTTGTCGATAATGGCGCCTTCGGCATTGCTTTGAAAATAGTGGAGCTCAAGGTCTGAAAAGCGCTCCTTTAGTTGGGCAAAGTACTCTTCAAAAGTCTGATGCCCGTAAATTTCCGGTTCGCGTTTACCAAGTAAATTCAAATTGGGGCCATTAAGGATCAATAACTGCATAAGGGCTTAGTTTCCGAGATCTGAAATGAATTTAATGCGCATTAGCTTGATCTCTTCGATGGTAAAATCTTCATCTTTGAGCTCAGTATAAGCCTCCTCCACGGTTCCCTGTTCGGATTCCATAAAGAATTCGTAGATTTCTTCCCGGACGTATTCGTCTAATTGCTCCTCCAGGTAATAATCGATATTGACCTTGGTGCCAGAAGTAACGATGGCGTCTAGCTCATCGATCAAATCCTCGGTAGAAAGATTGGCGGAATAGGCGATGTCATCCAGGGGTATCTTGCGGTCAATCCCCTGGATAATACTCACCTTCGCTTTTGATTTATTGGCCACCTGTTTTACGACAAATTCCGTTGGCCGGTCGATATCATTTTCTTCGACGTAAGTATCAATGAGTCGGGTAAAGGCCCCCCCGTAGCGCAGCGCTTTTCCTTTACTTACGCCGGATATTTTGGTCATATCCTCCATGGTGATGGGATATTGGGTCGCCATATCCTCCAGGGAAGCATCCTGGAAAATTACGAAAGGAGGAACACCTTTTCGCTGTGCCTCTTTCCGGCGCAGATCCCGCAGCATTTTTAATAGCGTATTATCGAGCGCAGCGGTACTGCCACTGCTTTCCTCTGTATCGAGCTGTAGTTCGTCGTAATTGTGGTTAAGTGGTGCCTCGATGGGATAGCTGTCTTCCAGGAAAGCCCGGCCCGATTTGGTCATTTTTAGCAGGCCGTAGGATTCGATGTCTTTGTAAATAAAGTCGTGCAGCAGTGCGTGACGATAGACGGTGCTCCAGAAGTTGAAGTCTTTATCTTTTCCGGCGCTGAAGTGCTTCTTCTGGTCAAAACCAAAGTCTTTCATCTCTTTGTTGGACTTGCCCAGGATAAAGTCGACGAGTGTTTTTATGCCGTAGTTCTCCCCCAGTTCTTCAATGGCGTAGAGGGCCTGTTTCATTTCGTTGGTGATATCGACCTTTTCTTTAGGGTGGCGGCAGTTGTCACATTTGTTTTTACAGCGGCTATCGTCGTAAGATTCACCAAAGTAGTGGAGCAGGAATTTTCGGCGGCAGGCGGTAGTTTCCGCATAAGCCACGACCTCCTCCATTAGTTGAGAGCCCATTTCTCTTTCGGCAACGGGTTTGTCCCGGAGGAATTTTTCCAGCTTGAGTATATCTTTATAAGAATAAAAGGCGATACAGCGGCCTTCGAGTCCGTCGCGTCCGGCCCGTCCGGTTTCCTGGTAGTAGTTTTCAATACTTTTAGGAATGTCGTAGTGGATGACGAAGCGCACATCGGGTTTATCGATTCCCATTCCGAAAGCAATGGTGGCGACGATAACGTCGACATTTTCCATAAGGAAGTCATCCTGCGTTTTGGAGCGGGTTTTGGCATCCAGGCCGGCGTGGTAAGGGGCGGCTTTGATGTCATTGACGACGAGCGCTTCGGCAATTTCTGAAGCCGAGCGTCGGCTCTGTACATAGATGATACCCGATTTGTCGGCCATTTCTTTAACGACCTGGATAATGCTTTTGACGGTTTGCTCCTTGCTGCCTTTGGGTCTTACCTCGTAGTAGAGGTTCTCCCGGTTGAAAGAAGAAATAAAGACATTGTGATCCGTCATATTGAGGTTCTTCACGATGTCGGATTGTACCTTTGGGGTAGCGGTTGCGGTGAGGGCAATGACCGGAATATTGTCTCCGATACCTTCGAGCATACCCCTGATTTTCCGGTATTCTGGCCGAAAATCGTGGCCCCATTCGGAGATGCAGTGGGCTTCATCCACGGCGACAAAAGAAATGTTGACCTGTTTAAAGAAGAGAATGTTCTCTTCTTTGGTCAGGGTTTCCGGTGCGACGAAAAGCAGTTTGGTTTTTTTGTCGAGAATATCTTGCTTAACCTGCTTGGTTTGGGCTTTGGTCAGGGAAGAGTTTAAGAAATGGGCTACTTCATCACTTTGGCTGTACCCCCGGATGGAGTCTACCTGATTTTTCATGAGGGCGATGAGTGGAGAGATGACCAGTGCGGTACCCTCCATGATCAATGCCGGTAATTGATAGCAGAGCGATTTGCCACCTCCGGTAGGCATGATGACAAAGGTGTCTTTCTGCTCTAATACGCTGGTAATAATAGCTTCCTGGTTACCTTTAAATTGGTCGAACCCAAAATACTTATCTAATTCCTTATTTAGGAAATCTTGTGTTACAGTCATACGCACCATCTACTTTTTCGAATCCAATTAATAAAGATCTTTCGGGGTGATAGATCAACACTCAAGCAAAAGTTGTCAGCGTATGTTTAAATTTCGTTTTTATTGCCAATATTTGATTTTTTCAGGCCTGAATAAGGCAAAAAGCGCAGACTTAGCCGTAGCTAAGGCGAGTGTTTTTAACGAAATGCAGGCCTGAAAGGGCAAATAGCTGGCATAAAGGATGAAATTTAAACATACTCTCATTAAATATAATGAAATAATTGCTGAACTGATATCTTTAACAAAATTTTCTAGGCCTGATCTTTATTAGTACGGCCCTGGGGAAAGAAAATAATGGGAGTGTTTTTGACGTCAGCATTCGCCCAATCATTTATTACTCCTTGAGTATCAATTACTCTCTTTTGCAAAAAGCCACCAAAAATAAGAAAAAAAATCGTGAATTCCGAAGAACTCATACTGAAAACCGCTCAGCAAACGCTTGATATCGAAGTCCGTACCTTACAAGCCCTGCGGGCATGCCTGGACGGAGATTTTGTAGCTGCCGTACAGACCATTGCCAGCTGCAAGGGACGATTAGTGATTACGGGTATCGGTAAAAGCGCGATCATCGCCCAAAAGGTGGTGGCGACCCTGAACTCTACGGGCACACCCGCCTTGTTTCTACACGCTGCCGACGCTATCCACGGAGATTTGGGTATGATTCAGTCGGACGATATGGTGTTGTGTATTTCCAAAAGCGGGGAAACGGCTGAGATTAAAGTCCTAGTGCCTCTTTTGCGTAACCTGGGCAACCTCTTATTGGCTATGGTGAGTAATAAGTCATCCTATCTGGGTAAGCGGGCCACCTACGTACTGCATACCCCCATTGAGCAGGAAGCCGACCCCAATAATTTGGCACCGACGGCCAGTACGACCGCTCAGATGGCCATGGGAGATGCCCTGGCGACGGCCCTGCTGGCTTTGAAGGGTTTTTCGCCCAGGGACTTTGCCCAGTTTCACCCGGGTGGTTCTTTGGGTAAGCAGCTGTATCTGCGTGTACACGATATCTTCCCACTGAATGACAAGCCCAAAGTCTTACCGGATACCGGCCTGCGGGCCACTATCCTGGAGATGACCTCTAAGCGCCTGGGGGCTACCGCCGTCGTAAATGCGCAGGATCAAGTGCTGGGTATTATTACGGACGGTGATTTGCGGCGGATGCTGGAGAAAACCAGTGATACGAGTGGGCTGACGGCCCGGGATCTGATGACCGCTCGTCCCAAACAGATTCATCCGGATGAGCTGGCTTTTAAGGCCCTGGGCTTGATGCGCAAAAATAGTATTACCCAGCTCATTGTGGTGGACGAAGCCAATATTTACCAGGGCTTCGTCCACCTGCACGATTTGATTCGGGAGGGCTTGATTTGATCCGTTCCCTTATGGTACAAACCGCTCTAACTCATTCCCGACTACCGTACGCAGGGTAGCCAAGGCTAGCCCGGTCGCTTCGGCTGGTCGGAAATCCTTATTCATAAAGTAATCTTCGAGTCGCACCTGGGCCTGGAAGTAAGCAACTTTCAGGGTAGTGACGATGCGGCCGTGCAGCGGATCGGCATTCCCCCAGGTACTGGCGCCCTGCCAGAGGCTGGTATTCCAGCGCTCGAGATCGTCGGTGAGATCTGGGCTCAGGGGCTGCCTGGCGAGTAGAATACTGGAGCGAGCAGCGGCCGATTTGGCTTTTACTTCTGAACTTACCGGCTCCGTGGCCAGATCTTTGGCGATGGCCGAAAGTACATTGATCTCCTGCCAGTCTTCAAATTCATTACAGTCCTGCATCGGCAGGGTGCGACCCATGAAGTTTGCATTGGCGGCAGCAACTTCCTGGGGGTGTCGCTCGGCCAGCCAGCAGGGTACCGTGTAATTGATGCCGGGGGCTGCGTGAATATAGTAAAGGTGTAAGATGAGCTGGGTCAGGTCATTATAGGCGTAAGTAGCACGGTAGTCAAAACCGGGAATCATTTGGGGTGGTGCATCGAGATAAGCGGCCTTTAGGGCCGTATTCATTAGGTTGTTGACCGTGTTGTCTGGTCCCAACTGCACAAACAAAACGTAGGCTTGGTAGGCCTGGGCCAATGGGCTGGGGTAGCCTTCCACTCCCGCCGGATTATTTAGCAAGTTATTGATGGCATTTTGTAAGCGATCCCCGTTGGCATTGTTCACCTTGGGCATGGTCTCGGCCAGGGTGAGGTATTTGCGATAATCGTAATTCTGATCGATAAAACGTTGGTAAGCCGATTTTGTCCCCTGTCCGTAGTAGCCATCGAGGCCTGAGGTATAGAGCCCTTCGGACTTCAGGACTTTCTGTAATTCGAGAGCCGAACGTCGTTTGACCTTTACGCGAATTTCGGGTAAAGATACCGTTGGTGACTTTTTAGTTTCTACGCCACGACGCGTCCATTCTGAGGGAGCGGCTGTGCCGTTTTCTGGATAGGCCGATCGACTATATTCCCTGGCTGGAATATTTTTGGCCGTTTCGACGATGGGGGCGTCCTCTTCAAATTGAATGGGGATGAGTGGTTTCTTTATCGCATTACCGGTCTCGAATGCGTCCAGGTCATGGAGGTAGATGGAGTTGACAACCTTGACAAAGGCATCGGAGAAGCCTTTTTGGCGGATTTCTTTTAGTTGGCCGCGGGCTGCTCTGGCGTCTTCAAACGTACCAATGACGATTTTGATGAGCTTATCTTCCAGTAGAACCGATAGGTCGCCGGCCTCGGCGTAGCGTGACCAGTTGATGGCTTTAGACTGGGGTAGCGTGGTAATCTGTATGACGGCCACGTTTTGTCCCTCACGGGGAAAACGCTCCTGAATATAAGCGTCGACGTACCCAGCGGCCCGGACCGTTTCCAGTGCACTTCGGGCTTTGTCCATGGCTTTATAGCCTCCCAGATAGACCTGGCTTAGATTTTCTTCAAGTTTTTGGGCGTGCAGAAAGCCCACCGGACGTAGGGCCGCAAAATCGTCGGCTTTGGCATCGACAAATGTTCCAATATTAATGGTGTAGTAAACGGTTTGCTGCGCAGTTGTCGAAAAAGGAAGTCCAATCAGGAGTAGGAATACCCATACCAATTTTCTCATCTGTTGTTTTTTTATTGATAGAATGGCAAAAGTACAGTGCTTGTACCCTTATTAAACTATTTAGGGCCTCATTTTATTTTCATAAAAAAACAAACGAATGGATTATCGTTCAATTGCCCATATCCTGAAGAGCGAAAATATTGATATGGGGGGGACGCAAATACGACAAGCCTTACCTACGAAAAAGGTAGAGCGCATCAGTCCTTTTTTATTGTTGCATCATTTTGGCCCCTTCTCGGTGGCTCCCGGTGGTAAGGCATTTGAAGTAGCACCGCATCCGCATCGGGGCTTTGAGCCGGTCACCTTTTTATATCGGGGTGGTCTGCGGCATAAAGACAGCCGTGGCAACGAGGGCATACTCGCTGCGGGCGATGTGCAATGGATGACAGCCGGTCGGGGGATCATCCACAGCGAGCGCGCCTCGGACACTTTTCGCGAAAGCGGTGGCATCATGGAAGGTGTACAGCTGTGGGTGAATCTGCCAAAGGATAAAAAAAGGGTACCTCCCCGTTATCAGGATATCAAAGCGGATAGTATTCCGGAAATTATAAAAGAAGATGGGAAAGTACGCATTAAAGTGGTGGCCGGCAGCTACGCTGGTCAGCAGGGACCAGCCCAAACGCATTCCCCCATTCTGGCCCTACAGTTAGAAGTTCAGAGCGGCGTAGCTACCTCCGTCGATATTCCGGAAGATGATAATAGTATGCTTTATTTGCTCCGTGGACAGTTAGAGAGTGTCAATGGTTTTGTTTACGAAGCAGGTACTCTTTTGCATTACAAAAAAGACGGGGCTTCGGTGATGATTAAAGCCCGGGAAGATGCAGAAATACTCTTCCTGGCCGGAGCACCGATTGACGAACCACTCGCTCAGTGGGGCCCTTACGTGATGAATACCCAGACCGAAATACTCGAAGCCATGCGCGATTATCAGATGGGAAAAATGGGCTTCTACGTCGATTAATGCAGACTTTGGAGTTTAAAATTATATTAAAAAACAAAAAAACGTGGCAAGGCTTAGCTAAGTTGGCTAACTTGCTAAAGCAGCTGGCAGGTATTTTACGTCTGTTTTGCGAGCTGCCTATATCATAAATTAGTATTATGAAAAGATCTTACATGGTAGAGTTTGAGCTACCAGATCAACTGACCGAAGACTTTCTAGCCCGCATTCCACGCCAGAGATTAGTAGTGGCCGAACTTCTAGCAGAGGGGGTCATTCGGTCTTATTCGTTGGCCCTGGATCGCTCCATGCTATGGGTGATTGTCGACGCCGAATCGGAGTTTGAGGTCATGGAGGTCATCGCCCAGCTACCTTTAAGTGATTATATGCATCCTTTCGTTTCGGAATTATTTTTCCACAATTCTCCGGAGCCGGTACAGGCCTTTTCTTTGAACTAATAGCGATTGGTTTAAAGAAGGTGCTTTTGACCATTCTATAGCTCCTTTTCTTTCCTTTTTGTCTTTGCTTTCGCAAAAATGTCCACGATCTCGCTTCCACAGCAAGTTTATTCGTGTATGTACAACTAATTTTATTTTTGTCTGTTTCGGTTGCGTGTACAACTAATGAGAAAATGTACTTTTGCGGCCATGCAGCAATCTGCTTCCAAAAATATGCCTTCTTTACTTTCGCTGAGTAACCGGGTTGCCCGCTTACTCACGCAATTCTTTGCCGATAAGTCAGGCCTGCACCAGATAGGCTTACAGCCACAACATTTGGGGGTCTTGAATGATCTCTGGCAAGAGGATGGCTTGCGGCAACAGGATTTAGCGATATCCCTGATAAAAGATAAGGCCACCATCACCCGTATAATCAGCTATCTGGAAGAGCAGAATATTTTATTGCGCATCACGGATAAAGCCGATCGGCGTACGAAGCGTATTTATCTGACCCATAAAGGTAAGGAGCTACGCGGACATTTGGTTCCAAAAGCGGAGCAGGCTACCCGGGAAGCCACGGTAAACATCGATCCGAAAGAGCTTTCGATTTGCCTGAAAGTACTGAGTAGAATATACGACAACCTGAAGTAGTTGTAAGCGCAACAATTAAATGAATACGAATAGCAAATAAACACATTATGAATAAGCGAAATGCTCGAATAATCAGTATCGTGGTTGGTGCCGCTCTCCTGGCGGGTGCCTTTGCGGTAGTTATGTTTTTTAAAGAGGCGGCTGAGCCCCCTCGTCGGGTGCCAGAAGCAGAGCCCGCACCAATGGCTACTACTACGCCGGTAAACAACAGTTCCGTGGCCACCGAATTAGCCGTACAGGGCGAACTGGCAGCCTTTAACAAGATTGATATCTTTGCCGAAGTCTCCGGTACGCTTGAGCGTACCGAGCGTCCTTTTAAAGTAGGTAGTTATTTCCCGAAAGGAGCGCCCCTGATAGAGGTAAATCAGACTGAGGCTAAATTGAATCTACTGGCACAGAAAAGTAGTCTGCTGAATGCGATCACTCAGTTAATGCCTGACCTGAAGATTGACTACCCGCAGAGTTTCAAGCAGTGGAAAACCTACCTGGATTCTTTCGACGTGGAGCAGTCGCTACCTCCTTTCCCGGAACCGCTGAATGAGCAGGAACGCTATTTCATCGCTTCGCGAAATCTGTTGAATCAGTATTATACGATTCAAAGTGCAGAGGAACGCCTGAGTAAATATATGGTGTACGCTCCATTTAGCGGGGTGATCACCCAGACCAGCATCCAGCCGGGTGCGCTGGTGCGCTCTGGACAAAAGTTGGGAGAACTCATGAATACGGCCAGTTATGAACTCGAAGTGACCGTGCCCCTCTCCGAACTCAAGTACATTAGCACCGGAAGTAAAGTCAAACTCAATTCACGGGATATCAAAGGTTCCTGGACGGGTACGGTGCGCCGGGTCAACGACCAGGTAGATCCCGGTACGCAGACGGTACAGGTGTTCATTGGGGTGACGGGACGCGACCTCAAAGAAGGAATGTACCTCACCGGTTCGGTAAATGCCAGTGCCGTGGAAGAAGCGATCCGTATTCCCAAAGAGTTGTTGGTAAACCAAAAAGAGGTTTATACGGTAGCAGATCAGAAACTGCATCTGCAGTTGGTAGACGTCGTGAAAATTACCGAAACGGAGGCTATTGTCAAAGGCCTCGCCGACGGAACCCAACTACTGGCCGAACCCATCGTTGGTGCCTTTGACGGAATGGAGGTGCGTTTGTCAGAGACAAAAAGTCAACCCAAAACAGCAGCTTCGGTTGATCAGTCCGGCCCGGCCGGCGGGAAATAAAGCTTAGTACCCAGGTAGCTAAGTATTTTGGAGTATTCTAATACCAGATAAGGTGAAAAGTATAATCAATTATTTTATAAAATTCCCCATCGCAGCCAATTTGCTCATGTTCGCTTTCCTGATCATGGGGGTAGCGGGGCTGTTGAATATGAAGTCGACTTTCTTTCCCGAGGTGGAAAGTCGCGTCATCAGTATACAAGTGACCTACCCAGGCTCTTCTCCCGAAGAAATTGAAGAAGGTATCGTCAATAAAATTGAAGAAAACCTCCGGGGGCTAACCGGTGTGGAGCGGGTGACTTCCGTATCGAATGAAAATGCCGGGAGTATTACAGTAGAGGTATTAAAAGGCTATGACACCGATGTTATTTTACAGGATGTCAAAAATGCCGTGGATCGGATTAGTTCCTTCCCGGCGGGTATGGAGCCCCCGGTGATTTACAAACGGGAGAATCTGGGGCGGGCCATTACCTTCTCCATCAGTGGTGATGTAGACCTGAAATACCTGAAAAGCCTGGGGCGCGAAGCCGAGGATTATCTGCTTGCGCAGGATGGCTTGTCGAAAGTAACCCTGGATGGCTTCCCGGAAGAAGAAATAGAGATTTCCTTCCGAGAAGCGGATCTACGGGCTTACAACCTGACCTTTCAGGAGGCGACCCTGGCCGTTCGAAACGCCAACATTGAACTTACCGGAGGTACGATCCGTGGAGATGAGGAAGAGCTTTTGGTACGGGCCGATAATAAGTCTTACTATGCGGAAGGATTGCGCGATGTGGTCGTGAAGACCAGTACGAATAACGGTGCGGTTGTGCGCCTGCATCAAATCGCCGATATCCAGGATCAATGGTCGGAGAATAATCCCAGCCGGAGTTACGTCAATGGTAAGCCCGCAGTGGTGGTGCGCGTACAGAATACGCTGGAAGAAGACCTGTTTCCTATTGTAGAGATAGTTAATAATTACGTTACAGATTTTAATGCCACACATAAGGAAGTACAGGCCTCGATAATTAATGATGCCTCTTCGGTTTTAACGAGCCGGATCAATCTCCTTACGGAAAATGGTGTTCTGGGCTTTTTTATTGTCATCGTGTTGTTAGCCATGTTTCTGGATTGGCGACTGGCTTTTTGGGTAGCCCTGGCCATTCCCATTTCTTTTGGTGGGATGTTTATTGTGGCCAATGCCCTGGGCGTAACGATCAACGTCATTTCCCTCTTCGGGATGATTCTGGTGATTGGTATTCTGGTGGATGATGGAATTGTGATTGGAGAAAGTATTTACCAATACCACGAGAAAGGAGAAAAACCACTCAAGGCAGCGCTGGATGGAACGATGAAAGTACTGCCGGCGGTTTTTACGGCTATTTTGACGACGGTGATCGCCTTTTCGATGTTCTTTTTTATTGATGGTCGCCTGGGGGATTTCTTCCGGGAGATGGCCATTGTAGTCATTTTTTCCCTGATCTTTTCCTTGGTAGAAGGGGCCTTTATTTTGCCGACGCACATTGCGCATTCCAAGGGGCTACAACCTAATAAAGAACCGAATAGAATCCAGCGTGGACTGGATAAAATGATGAATTGGTTGCGCTACACCTTTTACGGTCCGACCCTACGTTTTGCGATGCAAAATAAGTTTTTGACGGTCTCTGCATTTGTAGCGCTGTTAATCATCACCATGGGGGGCTTGCGTACGGGGATCATCAAGGGGACTTTCTTTCCCGTTATTGAACGGGATGATATTTCGGTCACTTTACAAATGCCAGCGGGTACCCGGGAGCATATTACCAAAGAGTGGATGGATCATATAGAGGAGGCTGCCTGGAAAGCCAATGAAGAGTTGAGTGCTCATTTCTATAATAATGAAAAGCAGGCGATCCAGCGAGTAGAAAAGACGCTTGGGCCAAGTACTTACGCCGCCAGCCTCAATATCGCCTTGTTGGAAGGGGAGTTCCGGGATTCACTTAATCTACGCCGGGTAGTGAACGAAATTCGCAAGCAAGCCGGCCCCATTCGCGAAGCCGAACTGGTGACTTACGGGTCCCAAAATGCTTTTGGTAAGCCCGTGTCTATCTCCCTGGTAGGAGAAGATCAGGAGCGATTAAAACAGGCGACCGAGGCGGTTAAAGAAGAAATGCGTGCTCTTTCGGAACTAACCGATGTCGTGGATAATAATCAGGAAGGATTGCGTGAAATTAATATCAGCCTGACGGAAAAAGCTCGTTTTCTGGGTTTGAATTTGCAGGAAGTAGTCGGGCAGGTACGTTCTGGCTTTTTTGGTAGCGAGGTGCAGCGTTTGCAACGCGGACGGGATGAGGTTCGCGTCTGGGTACGCTACGACGATGCCGATCGATCTAGTCTAACTGATTTAGAAGCTATGCGTGTTCGTTTCCTGGATGGACGGGAATTTCCCATTTCAGAAATTGCGGATCTGGAAGTAGACCGGGGCGTCATTGGTATTAATCATATCGATGGGAAAAGAGAAATCAAAGTGGAGGCTGATGTCTCCAGTGATGAAGTATCGGTTAGTGACGTGACCTCCGCCTTAAAGACCAACATTATTCCGGAGGTATTAAAGCGTTATCCAGGCGTTCAGGCTTTATACGAGGGACAGAATCGGGAACAGGAAAAGTCGGTCACTTCGATTCAGCAAGTAGGATCCATTGTTTTGGCCCTGATGTTTTTCTGTATTGCCTTGACTTTCCGTTCGACCAGTCAGGCCCTGGTTGTGTTTTTGTTGATTCCCTTCAGCATGATTGGGGTTGGTTGGGGACATTACCTGATGGGGGCACCAATTAGTCTGTTTTCGATTCTTGGGGTGATTGCCCTGGTCGGGGTCCTGGTCAACGATTCTCTGGTGCTGGTGACGACTTACAACAGTTATCTGGAAGAGGGCTACAGCCAAATGGATGCGGTCTACGAAGCGGGCGTTTCCCGTTTCCGCCCGATCATTTTGACTACTTTCACCACCTTTGCCGGGCTGGCACCGCTGCTGTTTGAGAAATCCTTGCAGGCTCAGTTTCTAATTCCGATGGCGATTTCGGTTTCCTACGGGTTGCTGGCCGTAACGGTAGCAAACTTGCTGCTGCTACCCGTTTTCCTAATTGTCATCAATCGATTTAAGGTGTATGCCACTTGGCTGTGGAAAGGAGTGAAACCCAGTAATGAGTCGGTGGAATCAGCCATCCGCACGGAGACAGGTTATGAATTTCTCTGGTACATTGCCATGGTTTTTGTGGCAATTGCCCTGGCCTTTTCATTCTACGGTCAGCAAATTGTACAATTATTTAGCTAAACCCAGGGCCAGGGTCTTCCCTGGCTTAAATTTTCACAGGATGAACCAAAAAGACAAGCCACGAATGGATACAAAGAAAACGATTGCACTGGATATGGACGAGGTTATCGCCAATGTCACTCCCAAGTTTTTGGATCTCTACGAAGAGAGTTACGGCCGCCGATTGAAGAAGGCCGATTACTGGGGTAAAAAGATTTACCAGATTGAAGGCGCGATGGAGATTCGGGATCGACTATTTGAAAAGGGCTTTTTTCGCAATCTACCCGTGATGCCGGGGAGCCGGGAAGGCGTAAGGGCCCTCATGGACGATTATGAAATTTTCATTACGACGGCGGCTCAGGAGTTCCGTAATTGCCTGGAGGATAAATACGACTGGCTGCAGGAGCATTTCCCCTTTATCCATTGGCGGAATTATGTTTTCTGTGGTGATAAGGGGGTGTTGGGTACAGATTATATGATTGATGATCATGCCCGTAACCTGGAAGGCTTTCGGGGGAAGGGTTTGCTATTTACGGCCAGTCACAATATTCACGAAGATCGTTTTACCAGGGTCAATAACTGGACAGAGATCGTTGATTTCTTCCAGGAGGAGCAGATTAAAAATTTATCGGTATAAAAAGCCTAATGGATAAGACCAACTGGAGAGAAAAGCTAAGGGAGCTGTTGTTGCTAAAGTTTAAGTTTGGCCTGTCGGGCCTGGTGGCTACGGCCATTAATTATGGACTTTATCTCCTGCTGGTCAATCGTTTTTTTTCGCCAGTACCGGCCAATATCATTGCCTATTCTACGGCGGTCATTGTGAATTTTGTGCTGCAAAAGCGATTTGTTTTTTCCGCTAAGGGCAAAGGATCGGTACTGTTTTTTAGAGCCATGTTGGTATCGGTAGTTGGTCTGGGTATTGATACCGGAATTATTTATGGTCTGAACCAAATGCCGTTTTTTGCCGAGCATCAGGCCATTACCAAATTGATATCTACGGGTATCGTTTTTTTCTACAACTTTTATTTCAAGCGTTACGCTTTTGAAAGAAAATTTATATGATATGCACTTTTTGCGCGTGTTTTTTGTACTAATTATTTTTTGCGGAAGCTTAACGGCACAACAGGATCTGTCGCTGGAAGAAGCCATTCGCACGGGGCTGGAAAATAGTTACACGATTAAGATTGAGGAGAATGATCTGGCGGTTGCCCAAAACCGTAATAACTGGGCGATCGCGGGGAAGTACCCGGCCATCAATGTCAATCTGGGATCGGATAATGGTTACCGCTATCAGAATAATCCTATTTCCTTTTTTACAGAGATCAGTTCTTACAATACGGGCCTGACCCCTAGCGTGAGTACGAATCTCGTACTTTTCGATGGTTATCGGGTGCGCCTGACCAAGAATCAGTTGGAGACTAATGAACGCCTGGAATCGGGGAACGTTGCCATTGCGGTGGAGAATACGATCCAGGAGATCATTGTGGCCTACTACCAGGCTCTACTACAACAAGAACAGCTTTCGGTGCTGCAAGAGGTACTGGAGCTATCGCGTGATCGCATTCGCTACCAGGAAGTTCGACAGGAGTTTGGGCAGGGCGGCTCTTTCGATCTGCTTCAGAGTAAGGACGCCTACCTCAGTGATTCCACCAATTATCTGGTGCAAAAAACCAATCTGGATAATGCGTTGCGCAACCTGAACCTGGCGATGGGGCTCGATGAACTCAGCCGTCGTTATCGCTTGAGTGATGAGCTACAGGTACCGGCAGAAGATTACGACGTTAATGCCATTCGAGAGCGCGTTTTTGCCAATAATCGGAATTTACAGAATGCCTTTGTCAACCGGGAGCTGGCGGGAATCAATACCAAGCTGCAAGAGGTGTCTAACTATCCGCGGGTAACCGTGGGTGGAAATGGCAGCTACAATTGGGGGCTTTCCAGTGGAGAAGGTACGGCCGCTTCTGGGGAGAGCCGCTCGATCAATGCGGTAGTCGCTCGTACTTTGAATCTGGGCGTAAATATTACGGCGACCTATACTCTGGCCGACTGGGGCGTACGCAAGACTAATATCCAGAATGCCCAGTTACAAGAGGTGAGTTCGCAATACAATATTGATAACTTAAAGCGCAATCTCAATTTGCAGGCCACTAACCTTTTTGCTACTTATCAAAATCAGCGTGATCTGGTAGCCTTGACGGAAGAGTTGGTGCAGAATGCCCGTCAGAACCTCACGATTGCCGAGGAGCGATTTAAGGGAGGTCTGATTAACTCCTTTGATTACCGGGCTGTACAGCTGGCCTTTATTAATGCGGAGCAATCGCGTCTCAACGCCGTTTTTAATTTAAAAACCACCGAAACGGATTTGATTCGTTTGATGGGTGGGCTGGTCCGCTAAAAGAAGGCGTCAACAAAATAAATGACGGTGTTTTACCTATGATCTGATAAAATGCTCTATTTTTAGCGCATTGTCCTAACCGAAGTGCTGGAGAAAATGCTTTGAGCAGCACATTAATAAACAAAAAACAGATCATAGTAAAATGAGTGATTCGATTAAAGCAAGTCAGGAAAAAACCTTTCTGGGCCACCCGGTAGGTCTGTATATTTTATTCTTTACAGAAATGTGGGAGCGCTTTTCTTACTATGGAATGCGTGCGCTCCTAACCCTGTTTCTGACCGCCTCTCTAACGGCTGATAATCCCGGCTGGGGATGGGAGGATTCAGATGCTATTTCTTTGTACAAATGGTATACCACGCTCGTTTATCTGGCTTCTATTCCCGGAGGTATCATTGCCGACCGGATTTTCGGGCAGAAGAAAACGGTGATGATCGGTGGGATTTTGCTTTGTTTTGGTCACTTAATCCTGGCAATACCCCAGGAAGCGGCCTTTTTTGCCGGTTTAATCTTTATTATTTCCGGGGTAGGTTGCCTGAAACCGAATATTTCTTCCATGGTGGGTGGTCTATACAAAAAAGGAGATAACCGCCGCGATGTCGGGTTTACTATTTTTTATATCGGGATCAACATTGGGGCCTTTCTGGCGGGTATTATCGTCGGGACCATTGGTGAGCAAGTAAACTGGCACTATGGTTTTGGTCTGGCCGGAATCGGGATGTTAATCGGACAGGTGGTCTACATTTGGGGGCAAAAATACCTTACACATGTAGGAGAAAAAGTGGGGGGTAAGGATGCCTCCAAAGAAGAAAAAGAGCTGATGAAAAGGCCTTTGACCTCCGTGGAGAAAGACCGAATGCTTGTCATGTTCCTCTCCTTCTTAATTATCATTGTTTTCTGGGGGGCTTTTGAGCAGGCTGGCGGTCTGATGAACCTGTACGCCAGGGATAAAACCGATCGACTCACCGCCCTGTGGACCATTGATCTCATCCTGGTGGGGATTTTTGCACTCGTGGCGCTCAGAGCCTTATTCGCCTATCGAAAAGATAAGAAAACTGGTGTGTACTGGATCTACGGCGCGGGTATTTTAGGCACGGTCTTTCTGATCTTGAAATTCCTGGTGTTTAACGTTAACCCTTTTGAGGTGCCAGCGACCTGGTTCCAATCCGTAAACTCCTTCTTTATATTTACGCTTGGACTGCCGGTAGCCCTGTTTTGGGCCTGGTGGGCGCGCAAAGGCTTCGAGAACAGTTCGCTCTTCAAGATGGCCCTGGGCGTAATCATTATGGGGCTGGGCTTTGTCTTTATGAGTAAGGCGTCTATGGATTACGAGGCGACGGGTAGCTCCGCCATGATGTGGCTGGTCTTAGCTTATTTATTCCATACCATTGGAGAGCTCTGTGCTTCTCCGGTGGCTCTTTCCTTTATTACCAAGCTGGCTCCTATAAAGTATGCCTCCTTTATGATGGGCGCTTATTTTGCAGCTACCGGATTGGGTAATTTTGTTGCCGGTTCGATTGGAGAGCAAATCAAGAATTACAGTGAGTTGCAGTTATTTACCGGCGTGGCGATTTTCTGTGTGGCGTTTGGTATTTTAGTACTACTGTTGCTAAAGCCGTTAAAACGCCTGGTGCACGGTGCCGAGGATATCGATCCGGCCGTCGCCTAAGTTTTAAGTGATGAATTATTGGAGTGGCGAATGGCTGACTTATGTTTGGATATTGTTCAGCGGTTCGCTACTGATTAGAAATAAGACCCGTTATGGATTTCAAGAAATTACAGCTGATTTTTTATTCACTCGTTGGTGGGCAGGTACTGTTTGCCGGAGTGGTCTTTTTCATGTTACAGAACCAGCAGGAGTTTGCTGATATTCCCTATTTTTCGATTATCGTGCCGGCGGCGGTGCTGGGTGGGGCCTTTGTCGGTTACTATCTCAATAATCAATTACTGATAAGTGCCGCCGAACAAAAGACTGAGGAAGATCAGTTGATGCACTACCGGCGACGCGTTATTTTGCGCCTGGCCCTGACGGAAGTTGGGAATTTGGTTGCTTTGATGGGCGCGCTATTAACGGGGAAAATAACTTTCTTTCTGTTTTTTGCCCTGGGCATGGCTATCTTCTTTTACTTCCGCCCTCGCCTGGTCGAAATGGCCAATGATTATCCGCCGGTGAAGTAGAGAAAGAAAAACTAGACTCCGGGCATAAAATTTGACTTTATAAAATGAATGCCACGGTGTTATGAAAAATCGTATTCCACAAGCTATCCTTTGGCTTGTACTCTTAACTGGATGCCAAATAACCGATTCTTCCCGCGCGCCGGACGGTTTTGAGATCCATCCTGCTTTTCGCATGGATTTAGTAGCCGCTGAGCCTTTGGTTTTTGATCCGGTAGATATGGCGTTTGACGAGAAAGGGGATGCCTACGTTTTGGAGATGCCCGGTTACCCCTTTAGTCGGGATGCTAGCCGAATTGTTCTTCTAAAAGATCAGGATGGAGATGGTGTCTTTGAGGAAAGAAAGGTGTATGCCCGGGGCTTAGGCGTTGCATCTTCCCTTTTACCCTATAAAGGTGGCTTCCTGGTCGCTGCTCCTCCCGAATTGGTCTGGCTGAAAGATACAGACGGTGACCAAATTGCAGACCATCAGGAGGTGATCATGGAGGGTTTTGAGGTGGGAAATCTTCAGCATAACTACAACGGACTAAGTTACGGCCTCGATAATTGGATCTACGCTGCCAACGGTGGCAATAATGGGCATCCCTATTTTGTCGGTCGGCCTAATCAACCTCTGGACCTCAGAGGAGAAGACTTTCGTATTCGGATAGAGCAGCAGCAAATTGAGCGGGTAGGCACCTCATCGGGTGGATTTGAACTGGCCTTTGACCAATGGGGTCATATGTACGAAACCCATAATCTGGAACACGTCTCCCAATTGGTTTTTCCGGAGCGATACATCGAGGGCTTAGCTTTTGAGCCTGATCATACCCTGAGCCTTATTTCTGATCATGAAGAGAATGGTCTTTCTAGAATTTATCCCATCGGGGAGCAAGAGACCCGGGTTAACCATCCGGAGCAATCTGGTTACTTTTCGGGTTCATGCGGCATCACTTTTTACGGGGGGAATGCTTTTCCAGCGGGATTTAATAATAACTTATTCGTAGCCGATGTGGTGCTAAATTTGATTCACCTGGACGTTTTATCTCCGAATAAAGCGGTTTATAAAGCCTCCAGAATGCGGGAAAAAGTGGAGTTTTTGGCGTCTACGGATCGTGCTTTTCGCCCCGTCAATATGACAACTGGACCGGATGGGGCCTTGTATTTATTAGATATGCACCGTGCGGTGATTGAGCATCCGGAATGGATTCCAGATGAAATAGAGGAAAGCCTGGATTTAGAGGCGGGGACGAATCAGGGAAGGATCTATCGAATTACCCCACGGAAGGGCTGGCGGCCCGATCGTCCAAATTTAGATAAAGCGGTGCCGGCTACACTGGTGGAGGCGCTCAGTAGCCCTAATCAGTGGACTCGTCTGACCGCCCAGCGGCTAATCGTAGCATCCGGAGATTCAGTATATCAGGATTTGCTGGTCAATAAAATTAAAGACCCCTCCGATCCTTTGACCATTTTACACGCTCTGTGGAGTCTGGAAGGGTTAGGCCATTCCAGGGTGACTTTGTTAATGCAGGCGATTAAAAGTGAGGAGTCCGGTTTACAGGCCAATGCCATAAAGATTGCTGAAAGATATCTGCCTGGGCAAGAAGCCTTAATAAATGAGATCATCAAGCTGATCGATGAAGCCTCTCCTGAGGTAGCTATGCAGGCCGCACTAAGTCTGGGAACCCTGGGGGCAGCGCAGTACAAACCCTATGAATCCGCAATAGCTACCGCTTTTTCAGAATTGTTGGCCAGGCCGGATATTGACATCTGGACCGCTATGGCCGTAGCCAGTGCTACCCGGTATCAGGCAGGTAGCTTTACCCAACGGCTATTATCATCCGATTGGAATGAATATCAGGAGACGGTAGCCCTGGCTTTAGCGCGTATGGTAGGACAGGAGCGGCAACCATTAGAGATACGGAATATACTGGCAAGCCTGATTGAGCAAGATCGTCTGGAAGAAACGAAAAAGGCAGCGCTGGTAGAAGCCTTGTCGGAGGGATGGGGAGAAAAGGCGCTGGTCAGTTCAACCTCAAAAGGTATATCACTCCTTATTAGGGAGTTGGAAAGTAGCGAGGGCGCATCTATCGTTCGGGCCTGCGCTCACTTGCGAAAGGCCATGCAGCTACCAGTATCAGTCATCGTAAAGGAGAAGATTACGGCCGCTTTAAAAGAAGTAAAAAACCAGGATCGGAGTGCAGCACAACGTCTGGAATTACTGAAATTGATAGAACTGGAGGCTTTCGATTTGCGGGCGGCCACGCTCTATTCTTTGTTAGATCATCGAGAGCCGCTGGCTATCCAGGAAGAGAGTTTATGGCAATTGTGGCGTTCGAACGAGCCCAGCGTCGGCCCTAAACTGGTCGAAATGTGGCCAAACCTGGGACCCGATGCCCGGAAGAAGGCGGGAGATATCTTATTGTACAAAACTTTTAACCAGGAGGTGCTGCTAAGCGCATTGGAGCAGGGTAAAATCAATATGGGAGAAATGAACTTCGATTTGGAGCGAAGAAGAACCCTGCTCCGCTGGACAGATAATGCAGCGGTGAGGCGCAGAGCCGAAAAATTATTTTCGGATGCTGGAGTAGTCACCAGACAGGAGGCCATCGAAAAGATGCGGCCTGCACTGGACCTGGCGGGAGATATTTTAAGTGGAAAAGAACATTTTATTAATCTTTGTAGTCAATGTCATCGATACGGCACTTTAGGGGAAGAGGTTGGTCCGGTACTTACTGAAATTAACCGAAAGAGTAAAGAATCGCTTTTGTATGATATACTGGATCCCAACGCTGCCGTAGATACTAAATACATCAACCATCAGGTGAAAACTAGGGACGGGAATATTTACACCGGAATTATTAGTAAAGAATCTGACCATGAAATCGTTCTGATCATGATGGGAGGACAAGAACAAAAGCTGGCTAAAAAGGATATTGAGCAATTGTCTTCTCTGGGCATTTCGATGATGCCCGAAGGACAAGAAGCCAATTTGAGTCCACAGGAGATGGCCAATCTATTGGCTTTTCTGCAGCAGGACAACTTTTAACAGGTACTTATTTGGCCTTTTTTGGGTTATCCTTCAGGTAAGCGCTCCAGTCGTTGTACCGTTTTTGGCCCTTTAGCACGCTGGAGGCACTGTAATAATGACACAAGGCGGCGCCCAGCGCATCACTGGCATCGAGGTAAGTCGTTTCAAATTTCACTTTCAAAATTGATTCGAGCATGGCGGCTACCTGCTCCTTAGAGGCATTCCCGCTGCCGGTGACCGCTTGTTTAATGCGTTTGGGGGCATACTCCGTTACTTCTACTTCGCTGGTGATCGCCGCAGCGATGGCTACGCCCTGGGCACGACCGAGCTTAAGCATAGATTGTACATTCTTGCCGTAGAAAGGCGCTTCGATGGCCATCTCCCTGGGCTGGTAAGTATGGATCAGGCGTTGTAGGCGTTCAAAAATTCGTTTAAGTTTGTATTGGTGGGTATCGAGGTGCTGCATGGAGATAACGCCCATATCGGGGACGGACAGTTTTTTGCCCTGAACTAATAATACAGCGTAACCCATAATATTGGTTCCCGGATCAACACCTAGCAGTGTATAGTTATCTTTTTTTGTTGACAAAGTTTTTAATTTCTCGAAATTTAAAACAAATTATTTTCATTTGCAAAAAATTGTTTCCCGTCAATCGCTGAATACCTTACTGAAGACGCTGATATTTTTGGCGCTGCTGCTGGTTTTATACCGTCAGCTTTCTGTCGACTGGTCCAAAGAAGCCAGGCAAGCATTTCTATTGAGCGTAAATTGGTTCTATCTGTTGTTGGCGATCTTACTGATGCCCCTTAATTGGATATTGGAAGCCTTAAAATGGCGACAATTTTTGTCTGTTCCGGCTCCGCTGCTTTCCTTTCGGCAAGCGCTACGCGCCGTTTTTATGGGGGTAACCCTTGCGTTGATTACCCCCTATCGGATGGGAGATTACATCGGACGGGTATTAATATCGGGGGCCGCTTCTAAAAAGCAATTACTGCTGGCTACCCTGGCGGGCAATTTATGTCAGCTCGTGGTCTTGTTGATGTTTGGCTGGCTGGGTACGCTTTATTTTGCCCCCCGGGCCTTAACACTTCGGTTGGAGGATTATAAACTTTTCTTAATCCTGGGGTTCCTGGGAACGATTATCCTGCTTTTAGTCATTATAAATATAGGAAGTTTACTAGATTTTGCCTTGAGGCAGCGCCTACTAAGGAGGTTTCAGTCGAGCCTGACCTCCTTACGGCAAACGCTACACAGCTACGACTACCGTACCTTCGGAGTGGCATTCGTTCTGGCGGCAATGCGGTACGGCGTGTATTTGACCCAGTATGTGTTATTGCTGTGGTTTGGAAATGTAGCGGTATCTCTGCCCCTGGCTTACGCCGGGGTGGCCACTGTTTTTTTGGTGCAAACCAGTATCCCTCTACCCCCCGCCTTAGGCTTACTGGCCCGAGGGGAAATAGCTTTACTGGTCTGGTCGCCCTTTTCGGAAGATAAGCTGGCAATCCTGGCCGCCAGCTTTGGGCTGTTTATAATAAATTTAGGGCTTCCCTCGTTAATCGGTTTGGGAGCCATATTGAAGATAAATCTTTTACAATCATTAGGTTATGAGAAAGCGAAGCATTAATTATTACGCCTTAATTACCACACTGGCCCTCGCCATGGCCACGGCTGGCCTTTGGCCCGGAGCGCCCAGCTCAGACCTGCTCACTCCGGAAGAAGCCAGCGAATTCAATAGTTGCACTACCCAAAACAGGACCTTTCAGGAAGGGGAAGAGGTGACTTATAAGATGTTCTACAATTGGAAATTCGTGTGGGTGGCCGCTGGAGAGGTGACCTTTCGGGTGAAAGATATGGGTAATCAATACTATCTGTCCGCCGTCGGACGGACCTACCGCTCCTACGATCCTTTCTTTAAAGTACGGGATACCTACGAATGCTACGTCGATAAAAAGACGATGTTGCCTACCGTCTCGATCCGACAGGTAGAGGAGGGGAAATATCGTCTGTACGATAAGGTGACTTTCGACCGCAAACGCAAAGTAGCCAAATCCCTGCGTGGTAAAAGCAAAGAAACGGCAGAAATTGCTGAATATCCGATTGATAACTGCATCCACGATATCCTATCGATTATTTACTTCGCCCGTAATGTTGATTTTGCCGACATGAATCCGGGTGAAAAAATACCTATCGATCTCTTTATGGATAAAGAGACCTGGCCACTGTCGGTGACTTACCGGGGACAGGAAGAACAAAAACGAATTAAGGGTAACGGTAAATTTAATACCATGGTGTTCAGCCCTCAGTTGATTAGTGGCGAATACTTTAGAGAAGGTGACGAAATGAAAGTCTATGTCTCCGATGACAAAAATCGACTGCCCCTGATCATCGAATCGCCCCTGAGTGTGGGCTCCGTAAAAGCGGTTTTAAAGGATTACAAAGGCCTTAAGTACGAAATGACGGCTGACCTTTAAGCATAATAAAAAAAGCCCCCGGATCATCAGATCCGGGGGCTTTTTTTATTATGCCAGAAGGCAGCTTTGCCTTTACGCCGTTTTAAGCAGACGGTTTTGCTCAGCTTTAGCGGAATTCTTAAGCGCTTCAAAGCTGTAGCCTTGCGCACTCAAATGCTCCAATACTTTTGGCAATACGTACTTCAGTTTTTCTTTTGCCTTCAGGCTATCGTGAAAGACGATAATAGAGCCGGGGCTAACGTTGCGGATAACGTTTTGCAGACACTGTTCATTAGAGATATTGGGATCAAAATCACCGCTGAGAATATCCCACATAATGATGCGATAATGACGCTGTAGGAATTGTGCTTGCTTGGGCTTTAATTTTCCGTAAGGTGGACGAAATAACTCAGATCCGGTAATACTGGCACTATGGCGGGTATTATGGAAATATGGAATGTTGTCGGTAGTCCAGCCATCCAAGTGGTTGTAAGTGTGGTTACCAACAGTATGACCTTGTGCCTTTACTGCCTCAAAAACGGATGGATGCTTTTGAACATTCTCACCAACACAAAAGAAGGTAGCTTTTGCATTAAAGTTGGCTAATTGCTCGAGCACCCAGGGCGTTACTTCGGGAATAGGGCCGTCGTCAAACGTGAGATACACTTCCTTCTCTTCGGTAGGCACCCGCCAGGTGTAATTCGGGAAGAGATTTTGGATGAACTGAGGCGTTTTTACTAAATACATAGGATCTTAATTTGAATATGTTCATGGATATATCGGCAAATTGCCATAAAAAATTGATTCTATTGCGTTTACAACGAATTGTACTACGTTTTCGCTGCCTTGCTTTGAAGAAAAAACCGGTTTTTTACAAAAAAAATTCGGTAAATCGCTGATTTATTCTTACAAAGGCATTTTTTCGCAGAATGTTGCATTGTTGAAACGATATTTTCAGAAGTAATCTACATTAGGACGTTCAAAAGTGTATGTGTAACTTTGCGGTAATTACGAAGGCCAGCAGTAAGACAAAACAGGACCTTTGCTCCAGCAGCAAATTCGGAGCTCCTGCTTCGAATCCATAACGCCTTAACTAGAATTAAATAAGATTTAATAAAAAATAAGAAGCATGAATAATATCCGCGTCAGATTTGCGCCCAGCCCTACCGGGGCCCTACACATTGGTGGGGTACGTACAGCTCTCTATAATTATCTACTCGCGAAGCAGAAAGGGGGGACTTTCATCCTGCGGATCGAAGACACCGATCAGACGCGCTACGTGCCCGGTGCAGAGCAATATATCCTGGATGCCCTGAAGTGGTGCGGCATTGAGCCCGACGAAGGTCCTGGCTACGGCGGCGATTACGGGCCCTATCGGCAATCGGAGCGTAAGGACCACTACGCAGCTTATGCTCAAAAGTTAATTGAAGCCGGACATGCTTATTATGCCTTTGATACGCCCGAAGAGTTGCAGGGCCGCCGGGACGCTGCCGAAGCAAATGGGCAAACCTTCAAATACGATTACCGCATCCGCGGAGAGATGAATAACTCATTGACCTTATCCGAAGAAGAGACAAAAGTCAGACTAGATTCGGGAGCACCCTATACGATTCGCCTGCGGGTGCCCGCCGATGAGGAGGTACAAATTAAAGACCTGATTCGGGACGTTGTACGGTTTCAAACGAATGAACTGGACGATAAAGTTATTCTGAAAGGAGACGGTTTACCTACTTATCACCTGGCTAATATCGTCGATGACCACCTGATGGAGATCAGTCACGTCATCCGTGGCGAGGAGTGGTTGCCCAGTACGGCCCATCACGTACTGCTTTATCGCTTCCTGGGTTGGGAAAGCGAAATGCCCGAATTTGCACATTTACCACTGATCATGAAGCCCACCGGAAAAGGAAAATTGAGTAAGCGCGATGGTAAAAAGCTTGGGATTCCGGTATTCCCACTTTCGTGGAAAGGGGCAACGGAGGAGGAATCCTTCAGCGGTTTCCGGGAGTTCGGCTTCTTACCCGATGCCGTCCTGAACTTTCTGGCCTTTTTGGGTTGGAACCCCGGTACCGAGCAGGAAATGTTTAGCCTGGAAGAACTGGTAGAGGCTTTCGCTATCGAAAATATTGGCAAATCTGGCGCCCGCTTTGATTTTGATAAGGCCAAATGGTTTAATCAGCAATACATCATTCACGCGGATAATGCGGAACTGGCCAAAAGAGTGCGCCCGATCATTGAAGCCCAGGGGCATGAACCCAGCGAGGACTATCTGCTCGCCTTTATTGATATGATGAAGGAAAGAGTGGTCTTTCTGAATGATTTTTGGACCAGTGGCTACTACTTCTTCGAAGACTTTAAAGAATTTGATGAAAAGAATATACGCAAAAAGTGGAAAGAAGATAAGCGCGAGGTCTTTGATGAACTGTACGAAGCCGTCGCCGCCATTGACCCCTTCGATGCGGAGAACATCAAAAGTAAAGTCGAGCACTTTATCAAATCCCGGGAGCTGGGCTTTGGTGCCATCCTGCCCATCTTGCGCATTGGCCTAACCGGAACAATGAAGGGGCCCGCTATCTTCGACATGATGGCTCTCTTCGGTAAAGAAGAAGTACTGCGTCGTTTGAAGGATAGCTACCAGCGCTTCGATACTTACGTAGCTAGTTTATAATTAAAAGATATAAAATGTCCATCAAAGTCCTTGGTTTACCCTACGATCTTAATTCTTCTTTTCTGCGTGGCGCGGCACTGGCCCCACCGCGTATTCGGCTGATGGAAAGCGATGGCTCGGCCAACACCTTTGCGGAGCTGGGGCAGGATATCCGCTCTGGCCAGGCTTTTGAAGATTTGGGCGATCTGGACATCATGGCCGATCGACCGGAGGCGGCTTTCGCCAAAATACGCGCCCGGGTAGCAGAGATTATCGCCAATGGTAATAAACTGGTCTCTCTGGGTGGCGACCATTCGGTCGCTTATCCGGTATTGGATGCTTACCTGGAACAGTATCCGGGTTTGCATATATTACAGATCGATGCCCACGGCGATCTCTACGACGATTTTGACGGGAATCCCTACTCCCATGCCTCGCCCTTCGCGCGCCTCATGGAGACGGGAAAGGCCGGCTCGCTGACTCAGGTGGGCAATCGCTCCCTGAATACCCACCAACGCGAGCAAGCTGCCCGCTTTGGTGTAAAGATCATCGAGATGCACCAATTCAGTTTCGATTTCCTGAATCATTTGCAAGGTCCCCTCTACGTTTCCGTCGATCTGGATGGGCTGGATCCAGCCTTCGCGCCCGGCGTCAGTCATCACGAGCCCGGCGGACTGTCGACCCGCGAGCTGTTCTACATCCTGCAAAATATCGAGGTGCCCATCGTCGGTGGTGACGTCGTAGAGTATAATCCGATCCGCGACTACCAAAATATGACCGCCATGGTCGCCTACAAAACGATGAAGGAGCTAATGGCGAAGATGCTATAACCCACTAGCCTCTACCCTTGTACCGGCTTACCACTCTTTACCAGTGTCTCTAGCTGCTCCTTCAACTTCTCGTTACTGGGCCGGTAGGCCGTGGCGTCGACGATCTTTCCATTGGCATCAATCAGGATGAATCGCGGAATACCACTGATCATATAGTCTTGTGTAAGTTCCGAGTCCCAGGCGCCATCTGCGAAGAGTTGTACACCACTCATTTCTTTTTCACGTATCATATTCTCCCAGGCGCCTTTGTCTGCATCGATGGAGACCCCCATGAAGACGATGTTTTCATTCCCTTCGTACGCTTCTTCGATTTCGGCGAGGTAGGGCTGCTCGGCCAGGCAAGGACCACACCAGGTGGCCCAGACGTCAATATAGACCACCTTACCTTTATAGTCGCTCAGCGAATGCATGACACTTTCAATATTCGGGTAAGTAAATTCAGGGGCTGCTTGTCCTTTGGCCAGGTGCGCCCAGGAGTTATACATTTCCTTTAGTTCTGTTTTTAAGGCCTCGTTTTTTACTCCGGCTAAAAAGGTTTTATAGTTTTCCTCGATCCCATCCGTGCCACTGAATTGAATATATTCCGTGATGTGGTGATAGGTCATCATATCGACGATCTGAGGCTTAGAAAATTCGGACGCCAGCGCTCTTTGATTAGCGATGAGATAACCTTCCATAGATTGCAGGCTACTGTCTGCCTCCATTAATTCATTGGCTTTGGTTGTTTTCTTTGCTTTTAGCACATCAATATAAAGCGGCAGGTATAATTTCTCTGAATCTTCCGTCTGCAGTTCCGCAATTTGGGCGGATAGGGCTTCTCCCGGTTGATAGGTGCTGTCTCCCGGATTAGCATATTCATAATAGGTAGGGTATTGGGCCAGGAACTGACCGGTAAAATATTTAACATAAGTTTTGGCTAATTGCTGGAAGTTGGCATCGGTATCGGGGTTTTCGGTTAGATAATCCTCCAATAAACCATTACCGTAAGCATTTATGGCTTCGACCTTGGCCAGGGCAGCCTCCTCGGGTTGTTGGTAAATCGACCAGGGGCTTCCTACTTTGGTGCGCAGAGAGTCTGTTAAGCCAGTCAGAAACTGATTCTCCTCCACTAAGCCCCCCCTAATACTGGGGGGTTCGTCCATAGCGGTACCGTAATCGAGGTGTATGCTGTCGCCGGGCTGTACAAATAAAGGCAGGTTGGTATTACCCAGAAAGACATTTAATAAGGTAGGCTGGTCACTACTAATTGATTTCTGAAATTGGCCATTAGTGACCTTGGCTTCCTGCTGCCCATAGATCGAGACGAGGGTTGCTTTTTTCACGGCTGGATGATCGATGGCACCCGTAATTTGAATTTCATTACTGGTAGAGTTAGGCTTGTTCTGGCAACTGGCCAGGCTTAAAGAGAAGAGAATACTTAAAAAATAAACTTGGAAACGCCCTTTCATAATGAATCAGTTGGATGAAGTTGTTTAAAAACGCCTCACTGAGCCCTTGGCAACACATTGAAAGCCAATACGGCAGCTCTTTTTTCCCTTCGTCCGCCTCAGGCGGATGGCTTCGAGAAAAAAAGCAGCCTTGTCTTGACTTCCAAGCCGTTACCAATCATCTCACCAGGAATTCTTAAACAACTTCGATGAATAAAGCATGTAAAATACCTTTTTTTCATTTTTTTTCACCCTTGGGGGAAAAAAATAGACCAGCTTGTCGTCTAAGTATATAAAAAAGAGATTGAAAAAGTCACTGCCGACAGAAATGGAAGCTATTCAAGCCGCTAAAGCAGGCGATCAGCGCGCTTTTAAGCGGCTGGTAGAGCAGCATGCCGATCCCGTCCGCCGGACGGTGATCAGTATGTTGGGGGAGGGGCCATTGGCAGAGGATGTAGCGCAAGAAGTCTTCATTCGTTTGTATCGTTCCCTGGGAAAGTTTCAGGGGGCTGCACAGTTGGGCACGTATCTACATCGGGTAGCTATCAATCTCGCTCTGGATACTATCAAGCAGCAGAAGCGGCGTCGGCGTTGGCAGTTGCCTTTTGGCAAAAATACCGAGTTGACGGCCAAGGGGATAGCGGATCCGGATGTGCAGTTCGAGCGCCAGGATTTGAGAGAAGGAATTGCCAAAGCACTGCGTCAACTAACACCAGAGTTTCGGGCGGTAGTTACACTGAGACTAGTACAAGGCTACTCGGTACAGGAAGCGGCCAATATACTGGATATACCCACAGGTACCGTTGCCTCCCGACTGGCCCGGGCGCAACGGAAATTGCAGGAGTTACTGAGAGCAGAAGGCTGGAGATAGGGCGATTAGTGGTAAAGACAAGGGATGCCTTGTCTCAACAGCATGCTTCGTCTTAACAAGATAAATCAAATATAAAATGAAAGATAAAAATTACATCAAAGAACTACTGTATCGCTCGCTGGATACCTCCATATCCAGGAAGGAAGAGCAGAACCTGGCCGAAGGGTTGATTCGTTTTCCGGAGCTGGAGACCGAGCGCAATCAGTTGCTGCGGATGCGCGAGGCACTGGCAGCGATGAAAGTCTCCACGACGCCAACTGATTTTAGCGAAAGCGTCCTGGCAAAACGGCAGCCCCCCCAGGTTATCCCCCTGCAGCGCTGGGCCCCGCAGATCGCTGCGGCCTGTGTCCTGGTCTTGCTGAGCTTCGTGCTGAGTATTTACTTTGGTGAAGGTAGCCTTGATATGACGTCAGTGCTGGGGGTAGAAGAATTGAGTCCAGAAGAGGCCTATACATTATTGAACTATTAATTAGTAAAAATGGATAAGATAAAAACCATACTTGCGGTATTCGGGCTGATCATGATCGGTTTTATGGCCGGATTTGTCACCCATCGGCAACTAGTGAAAAAAGAGATGCAGCGCGTCGTTCGATTGGGAGAGGCCCCTATGTTCCGGGAGCATCTGGTTCGACAACTGGATCTCAATCCGAAGCAAAAAATACAAGTCCAGAGTATTCTGGATAAGCATGTGCAGCAGATGCGACAACTGATGCAAACCAATCGACAATCCCGGGCGGATTTGATGCATCAATTAGAAGCAGACCTGAAGCCCATATTATCAGAACAACAACTAGAGCAGCTACAGCAATTTAACCGGCGCTTTAAGCGCCCTCTACCGGAAGGCAGGCCGCCGATGAAACGCAGAGGTTCCCCGGGAAACCGGTAAATACAAGATTAAACGTGGGCTCAATTTTATCGTCTAATATCAGGATTAGACCCGGGATATCCCAGGCCTAAATCTCAAACTATTTCATACTATTATATCATCAAAAACAAAAATCATGAACGTATTCAAATCAATTTTAGTAGTGGCAGTATTCAGTCTATTGTCTTTTCCGCTTATGGCACAGGGCCCTGGCGAACGCGGACCACGCGGACCCCAGCCCGAACGACTGCAGGAAGCCCTGGGTCTTAGCGAGGAGCAGATGGAATCTCTGAAGCCCATTTTTGAGGAAACGCGCGCCCAAATGCAGGGCCTACGGGAAAAGGAATTTGAAGATAGAGCAGATCGCCGCGCTGCTGCCCAGCAGATCATGGGAGGTCAGAAAGCAAAAATGGCTAATATCCTGACGGAAGCGCAGCTGGCCAAGCTGGAGGAAATGCGTCCGGAGCGGGGTCCAAAAGCTAGTCCTGGGGCAAGGCCCTCCCGCGCTCAGAACAAAGCATTGCACAAAGCGCTGAAGGATTATCAAGAGGAGAAGGTAGAGCCGGTTTTGCGCAAGCAGCGAACTAAGCTCGAATCAGACTTGTCGGCTGAGGATAAAGCCACGATTGCGGCTCTGCGTCAGAAACGCGGTACGCATACGAAAAAGATGCGTCAGGGGAGAAACAAAGGTGAAAAAGTAAGTCCACCTTCGAAGGGGCAAGGGGAGCAGCACCAGGCTGATCGGGCGACCATTAAAGCACTGGTTGAGAAATACGATGCCCAGATCGATGCCTTACTGGCCGAGGTCCAATCACAAGCCGAACAATGGGAGAAAGACCGAAAAGCGATTCACGAAAAATACCGTCCGGAAGATGCGCCAAAGTCTCAGCGACGAAATAATGCAGGACAGGGCAAAGCTATGCGTAAGGCTCATTTCCTAATGATGGAGCCGGCTAACTAGCAGATCAGGCCTGAGGTATGAGTTATACATCGCTTTGCAGATGCAATTCTGTAAGGCGATGTACATTTTCTCCAAATGGGCTGGGCGGGCCATCAATATTTTTTCTACATTTGCAGAGCACCGTTAATTAACGTTCACCAATCAACCTAATTGAATATGTCTTTCGAAGTAGAAGGTAAACTGATTAAGAAATTTGATACCGAGAGTAAAACGCAAACCTTCCAGGCTCGTGAATTCGTAATCGAAGTCAGCGATGGTAATTACCCGCAAATGGTGAAGTTCCAACTGGTGCAGGACCGCTGTGCCCTGGTCGACGATTATAATGAGGGCGAGCAGGTAAAAGTCCACTTTGATCTGCGGGGTCGCGAATGGAATGGTAAGTATTTTACGAACCTCAACGCCTGGCGCTTAGAACGTCCACAAGCAGCACCCGCACCGGATGCACCACCCGCCATGGACGAGGGCTTTCCCAGCGCAGGAGACGAACCCATTCAGGATACGGATGCGGACGATCTTCCTTTCTAGTGTACAATTGCTGAATTATTATCCGGATTGTCTATATCTTATTGAATTAAGGCTTTCACAATTTGGGTTAATTTGGGTTCGGCGGCATTGGCGACCGCGATGACATCCTCTACCGTAGTGACTTTGATCTCACTAATGGGGTAGCATTTATTGGTCGCTACCGATGCGACAAAAATGGGTAAAGACATATGTCGGGCTACCAGAACTTCCGGAATGGTAGACATGCCTACCACGTCCGCACCAATGATATGGGCAAAGTTATACTCGGCAGGGGTTTCCAGGTTGGGACCCTGTAAGCCCAGATAGACGCCTTCGTGGGCGCGGATACCCGCTTTTTCGGCAATGAGCTTTGCTTCGGCATTTAGTGCGCGATCATAGGCTTGCAGCATATCCGGAAAGCGTGGTCCCAGCCGTTCATCATTTGAGCCTCGTAGTGGATTTTCGGCGTGCAGATTAATATGATCTTTGATAAAGACCAAATCTCCGGCCTCGATATGCTGGCTGACGCTACCCGCCGCATTACTGATGAACAAGCGCTCGATCTCCAGGAATTTCAGCACCCGGATGGGAAAGGTAACTTCTTGCATACTATACCCTTCGTAATAGTGGAAGCGCCCCGCCATAGCGACGATGGGTACGCCCTCCAGATGGCCAAAGATGAGTTGGCCATCGTGGCTTTGCACAGTTGAAACGGGAAAATGCGGAATCTCTCCGTAGGGGATACGGGCTTCAATTTCCATTTCTTCGACCAGCCCGCCGAGGCCGGTGCCCAGTACGATACCATATTTTACCTGGAGATTGATCCGATTGCGGAGGTAGGTGATGGCTTCCTGTATCTGATCGTAAAGCATATGTGGTGTATATTTTAGGAGATAAGTTAAATAAAATACCTGGCTTGTTTCAGGCAATACATATTAAGATTTTTCGCTATGGCATCCTTTTTGGTGTAATAAGGTCATACGCTATTTTCTTCGCTAGAATTACTTACAAAATTGTTAATGGGAGGTGCATTGGCACCGTGCTGCTTTTTACCCGGTAGGGGGGAAGGCCGGCAGACGTATAGCATTTACTGACCTTTAAATACTTGAGTAGCGAATGGCGAAACAGAACATTACACTTTACAAAGACGTACGTTTTTGGCTAATTATTTTTTCCCTAACGGCACTGGCCGCATCGGGCTTAGCTTAAAGACTCCGCCTAGACAAAGGCCGGCCATCATAGCCGGCCTTTTGTTGTTTTAGCACTTAATTTTCAAACTCAAATCCACACTTTTCGCCGAATGCGTAAGTGCACCAACGGATATAAAATCTACGCCAACTTCCGCAATTTCCTTTAAGCGTTCGAGGGTGATGCCTCCCGAAGCCTCGACTTCGAAGCGACCATCGATGAGCTTTACGGCTTTGGCCATAGAAGGGGTATCAAAGTTGTCGAGCATGATACGAGTGATACCACCAGCCTCGAGTACCTGATTCATTTCCTCCAGGCTTCGTACTTCGACGGTAATGCCCAGGTCCAGTTGATTGTTTTCCAGGTAGGCTTGCACGCGCCGGATCGCCTGCGGAATACTCCCACAGGCATCGATGTGGTTATCTTTAATCATGATCCAATCGTACAAGCCATCCCGGTAGTTGCTGGAACCACCAATACGTACGGCCCATTTCTCTAGAAAGCGAATAAGGGGCGTAGTTTTACGAGTGTCCAGAATAGTGGTGGGATAATCTTTTACTTCTTTTGCGTATTGTCGACTAATACTTGCGATACCCGTCATACGCTGCATGGTATTCAGCACCAGGCGTTCTGCTTTTAGTAAGGCCTGAGCATTACAGTTGACCTCAAAAGCAATATCGCCAGGTTTGACATCGTGGCCATCATCCAGTAGTATATCCATCTTTGCGGATGGATCAACGAACTGAAATACCTTTTGAGCAAAAGCGACACCCGCCAGTACACCGGCCTCTTTAACAAGTAAGTAGGCCGTGTCCCGTGCCTCAGATGGAATGCAGGCTAGTGAGGTATGGTCTCCCTCGCCTACATCTTCCCGTAGCGCACGTTCGATAAATTCGTCGAGTTGTTGATCAAGTATTTGGTCCATATTTAGAATAGAATACCTAGTTTAAGTGCGAGTGAAGTGATTTTTGCCTGGCTGTTTTCCCCGCGTGGTTCATCGTTTCGCGAAGAGTCAAAGTAGGTACCGGTATTTCTGGTAACGTCCGAAAAACCAAATCGCATATCTATTCCTGCCAGGAGCGAGGTAGTTCCGGATAGCGTATATTCCACACCACCGCCCAGACCCCAGGAAAGGTTGAGCCCGCCGATTTCTTCGCGGATGCTAATCTTGTCGCCATCTTCACCAACCGTACCTCCGTCAAAGCGTCGGCCTTCGATATCTCCCCTGGCCTGAGAGCGAAAACCAAAGGTCAGATTGGGTTCTAACCAGTAGCTCAGGTAACCAAATTCTCGGGTGCGCATTTTTAGCCCCAACGGGATTTCGACGTATTGCAGGTTGTAGCGTAATTTTGCTCCGGCGGCGAGGGTGTCGATACCAGGGTTTAAATCAGAGTTAGGCCAATAAGCACCGGCCTCTTCAAACAATAGTTGTCCTCCTGCATTAAAATGAAAACCAATGCCACTGGTCACCGCGTAGCTTTCGCGAAAATAATATTCAGACATCATGGCCAGGCGCAGTCCCAGGTTTGTACCACTGCGGTTGACATCCGCATCTGAGGTATTCATCCAGGTGAAGGTAGGGCTGGTTTGTATTCCAAACCGGACATTACCCTGGGCAATAGCTTGTGGGGCGGAGAAAGCAATCCACAAAAAGCATAGGCAAAAAACAATTTTTTTCATTTTCAAGTAGTTTTTGAGGCAATAGAGCGTATACGCTAAGAAATTCATTACAAATATACCTAAGTTCAATAAGACAAGCTTCAATTATGAGTATCAATCAAGGTATTTTTAGCTCCATAGCAATTTATATTTCAATTTTTTCACTAGTACTGGTGTCCTGCCAGTCGGATGCTGGAAAAGATATCCCTGAGGTAGAGGGGATAGAAGTGGACGTAGAGCTGCGTCGCTTCGAGCAGGATCTCTTTAGCCTGGATACCAATACACTGGAAGCAGACCTGGCAGAGCTGCAAGCTGCATACCCCTTATTTAGTGAACTGTATTTCCAACAGATTGTTCCCGCCAAACGGGCACCCCAGGGCTTCGTTGAATTCATTAAAGGTTTTATTACCTTCCCTCAGATCCGGAGCCTGTACGACACCACACAGGTGCTCTACGGTGATCTTTCGGCCTACCAGCAAGACCTGGAGCAGGCCTTTCGGTTTTATAAGTATTACTTTCCGGAGCGTTCAACACCGCAAGTGACCACTTATATTTCAGAGTATGCCATTGGCGCTTTTATCTATGGCGAAGACCAGTTGGCGGTAGGTCTGGATTTCTTCCTGGGAGCCAATTATCCCTACGGTAGATACAATCCTGGCAATCCCAATTTTTCTAATTACCTCATTCGCACTTTTAATCGGGCGCACCTGCCGATGAAAACCCTTAAACCTCTGGTCGAAGATATCGTCGGTACTACTAAGGAAGGTAGACTGCTTGACATGATGATTCAGGAAGGCAAGGAGCTGTATTTGATGGATCATTTACTTCCTTACACAGCAGATTCCATTATTCTGGAAATGCCAGAAGAGGATGTACAGTGGCTGGAAGATAATGAACTGGAAGTCTGGGCTTATCTGTTAAAAGAACAGCTTTTTTACGAAAGTGACTGGAAGAAAATCCGCAAGTTCGTAGAGTATAGTCCCAATATCCCGCAGATGCATCCCGAGGCGCCCGGACGCACCGCCAACTGGGTGGGCTGGCAGGTCATCAAGGCTTACATGAAAAACAACCCAGAACTGGACATGGTAGATTTGATGGCCGAGACCAATGCCCAACAAATACTGGATCGCTCCCGTTATAAACCACCCCGCCGCTAGTTTTGTTGTAGGGGGAAATATGCGGCGGTATGAAAATACTAAAATGGTTAGGGATCATCACTTTGGGGCTTACCATAGCACTATTGGTGCTGATTAATCTTTCTGCTATCTGGTTTAGACAACCAGATAAACAAATTCGGAAGCAATTCGAAAAAGCGGGTATCGATTATAAAATCCATCGGGACACCTTTGTCGATTGCACGCTGCGCTGGGTGGAAGCTGGCAACCTAACTTCTGACCGACTGATTTTTTTCTCCCACGGTGCACCGGGAGGATTTCAGGATTTCGCCTCCTACATGACGGATACCAGCCTGGCTCGTACCCACCGACTCATTAATATGGACCGTCCGGGCTATGGGTACTCCAATTATGGTAAGGCTCAGCCTTCCATTGTGAAACAGGCGAAAGCGGCGCAGCAGGTCTTATCTCAATATCAAATTTCGGAGTTGATCGTGGTGGGGTATTCTTATGGTGGTCCGGTCGCGGCAGCCTACACGGCTCGCTATCCCAGATCGATAAAAGGATTGTTGTTGCTGGCGCCAGTTATTGCTCCCGAAGGTGAGAAATTATTCTGGTTTAACTCCGTTTTAGATACGCGATTGGCACGTTGGCTGTTACCCCGCTTTATTGATGTGGCAAATGAAGAAAAACTCCACCACGCCGAGGCCCTAAGGGAAATCGCAGCGGATTGGAGCGCGATTGATGTGCCCGTGTATCACCTGCACTGTGAAGATGACTGGATTGCCCCCTTTGCGGACAATACAGGTTGGACAAAGACCGTACTTTCGGAAGAACAGTTGGAATTGATTACCTGGAACGGCGATAGTCACTTTTTGCCCGGGCGAATAAAAGATAAAGTAGATCCTGTGTTGCAGGAAATTATCAAAAACTGGTAAGGGGTACCCACCAAAAAGGCTGGAATCTGCATTTATAAGGTAAATAAAATTCCTTAAAGTGCACTTATTAGCACGATCCTTATCCTTTTTACTACTTTTTTTGACGATTCAAACCGGAAAAACCCAGTCTGCTCCCGTACACTACACCGGAACTTCTGTTAAAATTGAAGGCCAATTAGTGGGCTATCATCCGGATAGTTTTCCCGATTTAATGGTGAAACTGGCCGTAGTGAATCCTGGCCCGGAGTTGCAGACCGACTACGAAGTGTGGCCAGATGCGCAGGGAAATTTCTCCTTCGAATTAGAGAATGGTTTTATCTACCAGCAGATTTGGATGACCGTCGGGGATTATTACTTCGCGGAGTTGATGATTGACGAATTCATACGGGTTGCTATCGACCTGCCGGCTTTAGCAGCCAAAGACGGGGATAGCTTCGATGCAGAAGAAGTTAGTTTTAGTGGCAAGTCGGGTGAAATGACGGCTTACTTAAATAAGTATGTAGATTACCGAAATAGCCATCCGGATAATCCCAGGCGCCAGCTAGGCCCCATTCTCATGGACCGTAAGATGTCAGCTGCTAAAAAAGTGGAGGGGCTAAGAAAAATGAATGCGCAAACGGCTCAGATCGAAGCCGCTTTTATAGCAGAGAACCCCTCTCCTTACGCGTGGATATTAGAGAATGAGCGGCTATCGGATCATTATGGTTTTCTGTGTACTCCTCACTACGGGAAGAAAATGTCGGACGACTTACTCCAGGAAATTAAGAACCATCGGCCTAAGGTGATTAGTAATGGGAGTATGAGCTATTACCGTTATTTAGGGATATATCTGCGCTCTAATACTCAGGCCGAGAAAAAAGCAATACTGGCTGATGTCCTGCCTAACCAGGGGCTGGTTGCTGAAGAAAAAGAAGACCTGGTTGTTTTTTTGGACGAATATGAAAAGCGAATAAAAGAAGAAACATACGATGAGGAGGCCTTTAAGAAGTACTCCACTTATTTTCAAGAGCAGTACGGTGATGCTATTTTTGCTGCCGTGCTAGACCAGTACAAGCAGGAGTTATCCGCCCTCTCATTATCAGCGGAAGAGAAGGCTATGGTCTTACTATGTACCACACCGGAGGATATCTGGCAAATGCCTATTTATCAAAAGACGGTTCGTCCATTGATTAAAGCGAAATGGGCGATAGGTATGGCTGAAGTGGAATGGGATAAGGCGCGCAAAGCCAGAGAAGCTACGCAGGCGAAACTGTCAAAGATTAAGATAGAGGAGCAACCCGCCTTTGATCTGGGGCAATCTCTGGGGAACCTGTCTGATGGTGCCATGCTTTTCCAGGCAGATCAGGATAGTCTGGAGGTGTTACTTTCTGCCATCCGGGCTGCCCATCCGGGAAAGGCTATTGTATTAGACGTATGGGCGACCTGGTGTGGCCCCTGTATCCTGGATATGCGGCACGAACGCACTATTCCCAACCGGGATAAGCTAAAGGAAATGGATGTTGAAGTGGTCTATCTGTGTTCGGCCTCCAGTTCGGATCAGGATACCTGGAAAAAGAAAGTAGCTGAGTTAGGGGTGGGCGGCCAGCACATTTTCCTGACGGATCAGTTATCGAAAGAGATTATGAATTACTTTGATCTGCGCGGTTTTCCCAGCCATGTGTTTTTGAATAAAGAGGGTAGGGTCGTGCCAGATGTGTTACACAGTATTCGCGATGTGGATTTTTATAAAGTTAAAAAGAGTCTGGATTAGGCTTATTTCTTCTTTTTAGGAATCCAGGCCCAAATAGCCTCAACAAGTACAGGTTCCACTCCGGTTTCATCGGTGACAATAACGGGAACCTGTACTTCTCCTTTCTCTAAGGTTTTGATCCGTTCTATCTGGTTCGCCGACAAATGGGCCACCGCTCGCATGGCTCCGGTAGATCGCTTAACAAAATCCGTTTTCATAGATTTAATTAGCGGTATTTTATCGTCAGGTATATTCATACCGACGACCATGCCTGTAGCCGTCTCTGCCAGGAGTATCATTCCGGCCGCATGGATCTGGCCGATATGATTGCGCACTTTTCGACGATTCTGTAGGGAGACAATCACCTCCTCCTGACTCATCTTCTCATATTGAATACTGGCTGTTCCCGTAAAGGGTACCGCCCGACCAATCAATGCGCTAAATAACCAGGTAGGGTAGTTTTTGATCTGCTGAATTCTTTTTTCAAGTCGATTCATGATAGAGCCTATAAAAGTGTAAAAATATCAGGTAAAATTTAAAAATAGCTGTTAGTATTAAAAAAGATTACTCGTTTGTTGAAAATGATTGTATATTACGCCTTTAATGTACATTCCCTTTGGTAAAACTCCTTTCAAAGATAGATAAAGTAGGTAAACAATTCCGTTTACACATTTGTCCTCAGTTAAGTTGATACCTAAATAGCAATATTGGTTTGGATAATGACGACGGCTATATCCCAGTATAGAGAGTGGTCTTTTTACGAGGTTAAAACAGCCCTGGATGCGTCAATAAATGGTATTTATTTTCGATAAATAACAATAAGAGGCAATATTAGCCCGTGTTTTAGCGTAAAAAAACGAAGAATACTTTGGGCCTTATATTCCTAAGTTATTAGCTTCTCACTTCTTGAAAGCACAAATTTAACACCTAAATGTTTAATTAAGTCTTTTCCCGGCTAAGCAGATCCCAGTTGTTGTGGATTGTTTAATTATAATAAATTAAAAAACATGTATAGAGTTAAGTTTGAAACAGATGAATTTGGTTTTGAAGTAGAAAGTACCGACGAAAAATTTGTAGAACAGAAAATCAGCTATTTTATTAATTTGGGGCAAAAAATGAATGGCGAGATCAATACCCGTGGTCTGGCTAACCCCAATATGTTAGAATCCTTGGAAGATTTTGAGGATGACGATATCCAGGTAAGTGATGGCAGAGTAGATCCGGAACGGATCGCTGATGTGATCAACAATTCTAAGCGATTCAAAGCCATAGAAAATAAAATTTTAAACAAGAGTAATCAGCTTTACCGCATTCTGTTGACCTTACACTACGCCACGGCAACCTACGGGAAAAGGGGCTATTCTACCGGTCTGCTTGAAGAAATAACGGCTGCTCTTGGCAAGCGATTACGCAAGTCAAATATTGCCGCGCAGATCAAATTGCATCCTGATTATTTCACTTCCGATCGCGAACCCGGAAAAGGAATTACGGCATTATATTTACTGACCGAAGAGGGCCAGGACTTATTAGAAGAAAAGCTGAACTCTTAGTATTCTGGTCGTCCTTTAATTTAGGTAGAATAGAAATTCTGCCTAAATTACTCTTCTTCTTCTCGCTCCAGCCGCTCGATTAGCCGGGCGGATATCCTTAAGAAGTCCATTTCGGTAATAATACCAATCAACTCTTCGTCCTGGGTGACAGGCAGACAACCAATTTTATGGTCACGCATGATTTGCATGGCCTGGATAATACTGGTATTGGGGCTTACGGTGATAGGCTCCTGGATCATGATATCCTTGACAAGCACCTGTGGGGGTGTTTCTGTTTTGGGTTTGGAAAAATGGCGCAGGAGCAGGCGGGCCGTGATCAGGCCACCCAGTTTTCCTTTTTTATCTTCGATGGGCAAATAGCGAACCGTACGCCAATCCATGAGATGCGTTACCAGCTCGATGGGGTCATCCTTTTGTGCCGTAAAAAGGTCGGTCATCATAAACTCTTCCACCCTTAGTTGAGCGGGCTCATATTTTTTGAGGTCATTTAGTTCAGGTAATTTCCATTCGTGGACGGGTATGTTTTTTTCCTGGTTACTCACGATACTATGTGTGAGTACACTAAGGGCTTCGTCGCTACTCGTCTGGTTTTTAAGCCGGGTATAGGCTTTGATTTGCCAGGTAGCTCCATTGCGATGCCTTTTGGCCCTTTCCTGAATGATCCCCAGGTATAAGTCGATATCAGCGCTGTCTACATTTTGGGCTTCCAGCCCTTCGCGGGCAATGGGTAGTATTTCCTGACTGACCAGATCACAGGCATTGATCTTTCGATCATTAAACCAGGTAAACTTGGAGTCAATACCAAATTGAGCCGCTTTGCCAAAGTTGTCGCGTACATCTTCCCAGGTGATTTCCTGACGGATATCTTTACAGTATTTGGCATAGCCTACCATAGCCCCCAGCCAAAGGGCCGCATTGGCCATTTCATCCTTAGTGGTAGGGCCGGCCGGTAGGACGCGGTTTTCGATACGCAGATGAGGTTTGCCATTATCACTAATGCCGTAACAAGGACGATTCCACCGATAAACCGTTGAGTTGTGTACTTGCAGTGCTTTGAGTTTGGGGACCTGTTTTTTCTTGATTTGCTGTAAGGCATCTTCCTCTACTTCGGTACTCAATAATACCCGAAATCGGGCTATATCTTCCTTATAAATCTCCAGAATAGAGCCGTCCAGCCAGTTATCGCCAAAGCTGACCCTTGGACTACGCTCGCGCATGTGTTCCTGGGTGGTTCGGATATCCAGGGCCTGTTGGAATAGGGCAATACGACTTTCGTGCCAAAGTCGGCGACCAAATACAATGGGGCTGTTGGCGGCCATCGCCATCACTGGAGCGGTCAGGGTCTGTGCAATATTGTACAAGTGTACAAAATTGCCCGGTGCTACTTGCAGGTGCACCTGAAAGCTGGTATTGCAGGCTTCGAGTAGGGGCGAATCGTGTTTGACCAGGATCTCATCAATCCCACGCAGGCGTAATTCAAAGGCGTTACCGATTAATTGTTCATTAATGGCTTCGATTAGTACTTTGTACCTTTCCCGTGGGGTCAGATTGTGTAATTCCAGATCATATTTCCGAAGGGTAGGGAGGATTCCCGTAAGGATAGGCTTGGTTTTCAATTTTTTTAAGCCCTTTCTGATAAAGGCCATCTTGTCGTTTAGGGAGGTCTCCATGGCACTGAGACAGTTTCCCTCAAAAACCAGAGGCTCGAGGTTGATCTCTAAATTGAATTTAGCCAGCTCCGTATCCAGCCAGGGCTGATGCTCTAGGGCGTCCAGCGCCTTAATGGCAATGGGTTTGGGCTTGAAGTTGCGCTGATTAATCAGCGTCATCTCCTGTTCGGCTCCAATACGGATCGGGTCCGTTTCGAACCAATCGTGCTCCAGCATATAATCGAGGGCGTGTACATCCCGGATGAGTCGGTTAACGAATTTGTGCATTTTATCTCCACCCTGTATAGCCGATACGTTTTGTTCTCCCATTTGCTAGCTTAGCCCTCGGGGCTCATTTTGATTTTCCTAAATTCAATGAGCTGCCAGATCGACAATTCATCCTATTTTTCAGTAAGATAATAAGCATTCTTTTTAAAAGAAAAATTGAATGCTTGTAAAATAAAAGTAGGATAATTACTTTCTACTATATAAATGGAGTTTATGATACGCTTGTTGAACCGAAGTGCCATCTGGATCGTTCTGATCCTCTTACTGACCAATTGTCGGAAAGACAACCGGCAGACGCTGTTCGAGATGATCTACCCCAATATCCTTTTTGAAATGCCGGCGGGACTAACGGGCTCACTGCCCCGGGTTTTTGAGCAGAACGGGTTGCGGACCAATTTCCGAGCTTATCTCAATGAATTTGACGTGGATACGGCGCTGATTACGGGAATCGAACCCATTAGTGCCACCCTGACGGCACTAACCGACGAGCGTTTTGACTTTTTACGGGAAGTTTCTATTCGGATTTGCGCGGCGGAATCGGCTTCCTGTAATATCGCCGAAGAAGTTTTCTATCTGGATAATATGCAGAATCAACGTATCGGTAGTGAATTACGATTATTACCTTCCCTGATCAATGCCGAGCGCATTCTTACCCAGGAGCGCTTTAAGGTAGAAGTCTGGTTCTACTTCTTTGGGGTATCTCCTTCGGCCATCCCGATTAAAATGGATTTGCGTTTTGATGCGGTACAGTAGCTTAATAGGGAGCCTCTGTTTACTTTTTCTTTTCGCCTGTCGGCAAAAAGAAATGGCCAAACCGGCTTTTTACCATTGGCAAACCGAGTTGGCATTAGATACGGTCGAGCAGGAGTGGCTGAACCGGCTGGCGGTCGAGCGAGTTTACGTGAAATTCTTCGATGTCGACTGGGACGAGGGGCGTCGACAATTGGAACCCCAGGCGCAGCTGCGGGTAGACACTCAGCAACTGGCCGGTCTACGGGAGATCGTACCCTGTGTTTTTATCACAAACCGGAGCTTTTTAGAAGCAAGTGAAGAACAGTTGGCGGCTTTGCCGGAGCAGGTTTTTCAGAAACTCCAACAGCTTCAAGAACAGCTCCCCCAAGACCTCAGGGTTCAGGAGCTACAGCTGGATTGCGACTGGAGTGCGCGTACCCGCGCCGCTTTTTTTGACTTTTTGGCCGCCCTTCGTCCACAAGCGGCGGCGGCCGGCTGGCAATTATCGGCAACCATTCGCCTACACCAGTTAGCGGATCCCAAAGGAACCGGCGTGCCTCCGGTTGATCGCGGTATGCTGATGTTCTACAATATGGGCACACTGGCCAGCTGGCAGGAGCATAACTCCATTCTCAACCTGGAGGCAGCCCTACCGTATTTATCCGGACAGCAGACTCGCTATCCCTTGCCGCTAGATGTTGCATTGCCGGTTTTTAACTGGGGGGTACTTTTTCGGGATGGTTCCTTTACGCGCTTACTGAATAATCTGGATACCACTCTTTTGGCAGATGGAACACGATTTGAAAAATTGACGGCATATCGTTTTCGTGTCCGAAAAAACGGTTATCTTCAGGGTAGCTACGTCTATGAGGATGATTTAATTCGAGTGGAGACTATTCAGCCTGCTCAGCTCAAGGCTAGTCGGGCGCTCCTGGCCCCTTATTTAAGGACCGCCAATTATATTAGTTTTTATCATCTGGACGCCAGCCTGTTAAAACAACTACTCTATGCCGACCTGGAAGCATTTTTTGACGATTAATCTAATCCTGTTGGGACTGAGCCTGTCTCCGGTACCCGTACGCTCCGATTGTGGCCCCCTGGGACAACCGAATCTAACTGCCTATACCTTTTTACAGCCGATACTAGTTGATCCTTCCGCACCCGGTGCTCCGTATTTTCTGGATTATGAAGTTTTGTATGAGGAGTTTGGACGGCAGTCCTATAATCAGGTCGTGGCCAATGTGCAGGAGTGGCAGGATCGCTTTTGTAACGAGGTCAGTGTGGACGATATCTACGAGCTGGTCTACAAGAGTTCTGTTTACGATGTCCGCGAACTGGTTAATTCAGTTAATAATCGCCGGCTTCCTCTACCGGTTAATCTACGGGGGAATGGCTTTGCGGCTTATATCAAAAGCACGGGCTGCGATGAGACGGCTAGTTATCTGGTCTTTGCTAAAGAGTGTGAACCCTTCGTCGTAGAATACGACGCCTGGGAATTGAGAGCAGATAACGAAGATCGGATGCGGAGCCTCATTGAACGAGGACGTCGCGCATTCATGAATACCGAGTCTTATTACATCCGATTGCGGTACGCTTACCAGTTGATTCGCCTGGCACATTACCTGCGCGACTACGAATTGACCGTACAACTGCATGATTATCTGATGCCTAAAATTGACAATGACCCCAGTATTATTGATTATTGGATCATGGGGCACTACGCCGGCGCTTTACTACGCCAGGGCAATAATGTGGAAGCCAGTTATCTGTATTCGCTCATCTTTGAAAATAGTGTTGGAAAAAGAGAGTCGGCCTTACAAAGCTTTTCGCTGAAAAACGAAGAAGAATGGAAGGCCTGCCTTTTGCTGTGTAAAACGGATGAGGAACGAGCTACCATATATGCTTTGCGCGCTAACGCTAGAGACAGTAAACCGCTCGAAGATATGAAGGCGATCTACGAATTAGATCCGGACAGCCATCATCTTGATATATTGCTTATCAAGGAGCTCAAGCGCCTGGAGAAGAATTTACTGGGCTTGAGCTTTAATCCTCAGAAAAGCGAAAACCAACGCTTTTATAATATTCCCAGGCCAGGAATGGGACAATACATCATCAAATTTCAGGAGTTTGTAAGGCGCTACAATCAGATTGGGACGTCTAAAAACGAGGTTTTGTGGACCATGGCTGAGGGCTACCTGGAAACCATTGCTGGTGATCATTATGCGGCCCAAAAGGTTTTAGCGAAAGCGGCCAAACTGAAAATGTCGGATAAAATGCGCGAACAATTGGCTGCGATGCAGGTCGTGGCGAAGGTTGCAGCTTACCAAACGGTCGACGAAGAAGTAGAAACGGAAATTGCGCGGATAAAATTTGATGATGCAACCTACCAGCGCTTTCCGGATTTGAAGCCTTTTATAGCGGATAAAATGAGTCAGTTGTACCAGGAATCCGGGCAGGAGGGGAAGCTTTTTTTGCAACAGCATAACCTGGCAGACCTCAAGGTAAATCCCCAACTGGAAGTGATCAATGAGCTACTCGCCGTAGCTAACGAGGATCGCCTTAATCGTTTTGAGCGCGATCTGCTCCGAAAGGCCGATGGTACTTCCATGCGTGATGACTTACTCGATATTAAGGCGACCTACCTGATGAGCAGAGGAGAAATTGTAGCGGCTTTGGAGACTTTTCGTGAAATCGATGAATCAAAATGGGAGAACTACGGTCTCTACAATCCCTTTGAGGCCCGGCTGATCGATTGTATTAATTGCGGCAACCGGGATTCCCTGACGCTGTACAGTAAACCCGCGATTATTAATCGTATTCGAGAGCTGGAATACAAAGCACTGGCCGACCGGGACCAGGGCGCTATCTATTTTTATCAGATTGGCCTGGCTTATTACAATATGTCTTACTTTGGTTATGCCTGGGATGCGACCGATTACTTCCGAAGCGGAACGAGTATCAACAACCAACGACGGAGTGCAAGTGGCGTGGTGCCGACCTGGCAGTTTGATTATGGGAATCGCGAAAATTTCAACACGAAAATGGCCGAAGAGTACTTCCGTAAAACCATACAGCTGGCAAAAAATAAAGAACTGGCAGCTACGGCGGCCTTTATGGCGGCCAAATGTGAGCAAGCGCAGAATTATGTCGCCGGAGAAGAACGCAGCTACCGCTACTTTGAGCTACTGCGTAAGGAATACGGCAACACGAAATTCTATCAGAAAGCAATAGAAGAGTGTCGTCATTTTGCGTCTTATTCGGCGCGTTAATCCTTCCCTTTGGGTATTTCAACCACCCAAACCCCCCGGAGTTCATTGCTTTTATAGCCGGTAGCCTGATCTTGAGGATACAAGGTCTGAATCTTATTCAGCGTTTCCGGATTGATATCATTGGCCGGATCTCCGTGGCATTGTAGGCACATATCGTTGGTGATAATGGGGTAGTATCCAACCATTTGGCCGTTGCGTTCCGAAATTTTTCCTTTGATCGTTTCGCCGTTTTGTAGTGCTGCTTTAGCTGCCTGAATATAGGCCAGTTCGTCAGCATTGGCCCGATTATTCGGATTGCGATTTTGATCAGATACTCTTTTGATCTGTACATTTTGGACGTGTTGCATACTATCGGTAAGGGGGATGGCCCGGGTATTGCAGAATTCCACGGCGCCCGTTGAGCCCTTTTTATTGATGGCGCCCAATAGATTTTTTCCTAAGATCGCTTTGGTGGCCATAGCGTATTGCTTCCCTTGTTCCAGGTAGGATGTACTTTGCTTACTTCCCATCCGGTTCATATGTTTTTTATGTTCTTCCTGATAATGCTCTTCGAACCATCCGGGTTCCTCTAACTCCGTATGATAAATGTAGTAGGCAATGGCTTCGAGCTGTGTTTCCGAGAAATCCATCTTAGGCATGAGCCCAAAGCGATCAATGGCGCCAGGCATTTTGGAGTAGCTGGTATCGGGATGTAAGACGAATTGCTGCATGGCTTCGGTGAAGTCTGCTTCGCTTACCGTGGCGTCGACATAATGTCTTTTTACGGCAACCATAGGCGGGGCTACGCGTTGTTGCATACCTGCATCCGGGCTATGACAAGTGAAGCAATTACGCTCGATTAATTGGAAGCCCAGGGCCAATTGCTCCTCATCGAAGGAAACCTCCTCTGATTCGGCTGTGCGCTGGCAGTTACTGAGCCCCAGGGTTAAAGTAAAAATAGTGGAAAGGAAAAGAAGACGCTTCATATGGCTGTTCGTTTATAGGTAAGCAATTTAGCACAGGTTTTTTAGATGATCTGTGATGTAGTTCACCTAAAAAGCGCATTTTTCAAAACTATTCTATAAAAAAGGAGGTCATAGAGTAAATATTAATTCCATTTAAAATTTACTGCTATGAAGACCATTTCATCAATTGCCTTATGTGGCCTGGCGCTTTTATTTACGGCTTGTAATTCAGCTCCTCAAGAACAAGTACCTGCCGTTCCTGAATCGACAGAGATCGTTGGTGTGGTAGAAGATGTCCTAACCAAAGAAGAACAGGATGCTCTGACCCCCGATATGGTGATTCAATCCTTTAAAGAAGGGAATGACCGATTTACAAGAAATGATCTCACCGCGAGAAATCATTCCGAGCAAGTACGAAAAAGCACCAGTGCGCAATATCCTAAAGCAATCGTCCTGTCATGTGTGGATAGTAGAGTGCCAGTGGAAGATGTTTTTGATCGTGGCATTGGAGATATTTTTGTCGCCCGGGTAGCCGGTAATTTTGTTAACGAAGACATCCTGGGTAGTATGGAGTTTGCCTGTAAAGTTTCTGGTTCTAAACTCATTCTGGTGATGGGCCATGAGCACTGTGGAGCGGTAAAAGCAGCTATTGACAAGGTGGAATTAGGTAATATCACTCCTATGTTAGCTAAGATTCAACCAGCGGTGGATAAGGTAGAATATACCGGTGATCGCAGCTCAAAAAATGCCAATTTTGTGCATATGGTTTGCGAAAGTAATGTGCAAAATACGATCGAACAGATTCGTTTGAACAGCCCTATCCTTAAGGAAATGGAGGATAATGGGGGAATCAAGATTATAGGTGCGGTGTATGATATGGATAGTGGCAAGGTAAGTTTCTTGGATGAGTAGGTTTCCTGGAGTTTGTAAACAACTTCATTAAGTTAAAGGAGCCTGAGCAAAGCCAATCCAAGGAAGCCTTACCATATTGTATTCCTTCTGTTTTTCCTTGCCTTATTCTTTTTGATTTTCTCTGGAAACGAAGCGGTGCTGAAGACCTTATTTCGCGAAATTGAATTAAAAGATGCTGAAAAAGCTGTCCGCCCGGAAAACTAAAAAGAACTCGACGTTACGGATCAGATTGTTATGATATGGGGACCCTGGCGATAGTATCAGTGAATTTAATACCAGATGGTAAATCCGTTAGATTAAATATTCCTTATATTACTCCGATCGATGTCATGACGATTGCCTATCGCCTGGCGGATACCGAGGGGAATCCATTGGAAGGCAAAGTGCAAAATACCATCCATCAGATGTGGGCCACATCTGATGGTATGATGGGGAGCCGATAAAACTTAAAACAAAAGATATATGAAGATTGGAATGAATATGCTGTTGTGGACGGATCACGTTACGGAACAGCATTTCCCGATTATTGAGAACCTGAAAAAGACGGGCTATGATGGTGTCGAGGTGCCACTTGGTACTGGCGACAGGGCGCATTATGCACGAATCGGTGCCTTTCTGGACGATTTGGGGCTAGGGTGTACCTGTGTAACCTCCCTTCTGGAAGAAACCAATATTGCCAGTCCGGACCCGGCGATCCGTGCGGCGGGCCTCGACCGGCTTAAATGGGCCATTGATTGGGCCGCTGAGTTGGGGGCTGAAGTGATCTGTGGCCCGATTCATTCGGCCTTTGCCTACTTCTCTTATCATCCGCCGACGGAAGATGAGCTCAACTGGAGTGCAGAAATGCTGCAAGAGGCAGGCGATTATGCACAGGCGGCCGGTATCGTTTTAGCGCCGGAAGCACTCAATCGTTTTGAATGTTATCTGGTCAATACCATGGCACAGTTGAAGGCGCTGCTGAAGAAGGTGAATCATCCGGCGGTGGGTGCCATCTTTGACACTCACCACGCGAATATTGAAGAAAAAAATCAGGGGGCGGCCATTCGTTTGATTGCGCCTCATCTTAAGCACGTGCACATTACGGAGAATGACCGGGGGACGCCCGGTAGAGGTCAGGTAAACTGGAAGGAGGTCTTTGCTACGCTTAAATCGGTAGGCTACGATGGCTGGCTGACGATTGAGGCTTTTAGTACGGCGATTCCGGAATTTGCCAATTCGATTAACGTCTGGCGGGATTATTCGCCCTCCGATGAAATCTACCGGGAAGGGTACCAATTTATTCAGGATAAATGGAATGCAGTATGAGACGACCAAAATTTTCGATCGGTAGTTGGGCCTTTTCTTTTGGGCCCTTTGAAAATAATCCCTGGTCCTTTGAGGAATTTATGGTTTACGCGGCCGATGCAGGTTACGACGGTATTGAGATCAATGGTTTTCATCCGCATCCGCATCCAGACGTATATAATACCCGGGCCAAATGCCTGGAACTAAAACAGCGTATTGGGGACCACGGACTGGGTATCTCTGGTTATGCGCCCGATTTTCGGGATGTGCCGGCTGCCCTTGTTCCCAGGGCGGAGCACTTACAAGCCATCGACAAGGCATTGGCTTTTTGTAATCATATGGGGATCGATACCCTGAGGGTGGACACCATTAGTCCACCGGAAGCCTTAGCGCCGGAAGTTTACCAGAGTCGCTTTGACCAGCTGGCTAAAACCTGGCATGCGGCAGCCGAAGCCTGTGCCAAAGCCGGGGTAAAATTAGTTTGGGAGTTTGAGCCGGGGTTTTGGTTGAATAAGCCCAGTGAAGTAAAGGCCATAGTTGAAGCCGTTGATCATCCCAATTTCAAAGTCTTATTTGATACGAGTCACGCCTATATGTGTGCGGTCGTTGGTGCCCGCCAAAACGGAGCCAAAGAAATTTTACCCGATGGCGTGGTTGGTTTTGCCCAACTCCTGAAAGGACACATCGGCCACTTTCATTTAATCGATAGCGATGGTACTTTACACGATAATGAAACCAGCACCCACGCTCCTTTTGGGGAGGGTAATATTGATTTTAAGGCCGTGATTAATGAAATCCGGGAAGAGGTCGAACCACTGGAGTGGTGGTGTTTTGATTTTTGCTTCTGCCCGACGACCGAACGCGACGCCCGTCTTGCCATTCCTTTTGTAGAAAATGTAATCAATCAAATCGCATGAGCCAATTTGCTATTCACCAGGGAACAAAGATTTATTACGAAATAACAGGCTCCGGCAAACCGCTTGTCTTGTTGATGGGATTTGGTGGCGCGGGTGCCGTTTGGGAAAAACACCTGGCGGTTTACCAGCAACATTTTCAATGCGTTGTGATCGACAACCGGGGGGTGGGAAAATCGGATCAACCACGGGGACCGTATACCACGGCCCAGATGGCCGCTGATACTCTTGCCGTTATGGACCAGGCGGGTGTGGCGAAAGCCCGGGTGGCCGGTATCTCCATGGGGGGCGCAATTGCTCAGGAATTAGCCTTAAACTATCCCGATCGAGTGCATAGCTTGCTCCTGATTTCCACCTGGCCCCGTTTCAATAACTACGCTAAAACAATGTACCAGAACCTGAAAAAAATTCGACCCGGGGTCGACCCGGATGTTTATATGGAACTACTTCAGCTATGGATCTTTGCGCCGCCCTATTACGAGACGAACCTGGACGACTTAAAGCAAGGCCAGCAGGGGGCTAAAACCAATACGAAGCCGCAATCTCAGGCTGGCTTCGAAGGGCAGCTGGATGCCTGTATGCAGCACGATACGATCGACCGCCTTCATCAAATCCAGGTGCCCACTATGATCACCGTGGGCGACATGGATATCATGACGCCACCCGCTTTTTCTAAATTGTTACACGAGAAGATCGCTGACTCCTATTATGTGAATTTTCCCCAGGGAGGGCACGCACACCATTGGGAAGACTTAGCGCGCTTTAATCGGGTAACGACCGAATTTTTACTAAATGACTAACCCAAAACCTATGCAAAAGATACGACTGGCCTGTGAAACCTACAGCTGGGAAATGGCTTCGCAGTCTTATAAAGGTAATTTAACACACATCATGGATATTATGCAAAGGGCCGGATTCCGTGGGATCGAAGCGGAGACCAGCTTCTTTGGAGAACTCTCCGATCCCATAAAAATGAAAGAGGCGCTGGCGGAAAGGGACTTGGAACTGGCGGTATTATGTCATGTAGAAGATTGGCGTAAGCCCACCGAAACGGCGGAAGAAAAAGCGAATGCGGATCGCTGGATCGAATTCTTAGAGCACTTCCCGGATACCATTTACCTACTGGTACAGATGCCGGGCACGGATCGTAAACACCTGGAAGAAAGGCAGCAGAACCTACTCGCTTGTGTTAATGCCGTGGCAGAAAGAGCGACGGCGAAGGGGATCGAATGTTCTTACCACCCCAATTCTCCCGAGGGATCCATCTACCGAACCGAAGAGGATTATAAAATTTTACTGGAGGGGCTAGACCCTCGCTACATTGCTTACACCCCGGATGTGGGCCACATTGCAAAGGGCGGTATGGACCCCTTAGCTATTTGTAAGCAATACCGGGATCGGATCAACCTGATCCACTATAAAGATATGTTTGCGGATGGTCACTGGGCACCTACCGGAGAAGGTATTATTGACTTCTCCGCCATAACCAACTACCTGGTAGATACGGATTTTGAGGGCTGGATCATCATGGAGGATGAAGACGATGCCTGCATTACCGATCCAGATGGCGTTACTTTGCAGGATGGGGTGTATATCGATCGATATATTCGTCCGCTTTTGCCATAGTAATACGGGCCGCTTTTTAGTGCTCAATAATCTGATGGACAAAGCTCAACAGGTCCGCTTCTTGCAAGGTGTCCGCCATAAACTGAACACCCATGGGCAGCCCGTTAGAATGGGTGCCCAGCGGTAGGGCCAGGGCCGGGATGCCACACATATTTGCCTGCACGGTAAAGATATCTGCCAGATACATTTTCACCGGATCATCCAGGCTTTCGCCTAAATTCCAGGCGGTGCTGGGGGCGGTTGGCATTAGGATAAAGTCGTAGGCACTTAAAATTTCTTTGGTGGCCTGGTAGACGAGTTGCCGCACTTTTTGGGCCTTGGCATAATAGGCATCGTAATAGCCAGCACTCAGGACAAAGGTGCCCAGCATGATCCGGCGTTTTACTTCCGTTCCAAAACCTTCGGTACGCGATTTTTTATAGGTGTCGATTAGGGTCCTGGCCTCGGAGGAGCGATGTCCAAAGCGTACACCGTCGTAGCGCGAAAGATTGGAAGAGGCTTCTGCGGTGGTCAATACATAGTAAGCAGGGATAATATAATCCAGGTATTTAAAAGGGACTGCCTCTACCTGGTGTCCTTGCGCTTGCAGCTCCTGGATGAGTTTTTCCGAAGCTGATCTGACCTCGGGGTCCAGTTCCGGATGTTTTAGTGCCGTATCAAAATACGCGATTTTTCTTTTTTCGGCTTTCGCCAAAAGTTGGGAGTAAGCCGGGACTTCGGCCTGACTGACGGTACTGTCGTAATCGTCGGCACCCGCCATGACTTCCAGACTGGCGGCAATATCCGCTACGCTATGCGCCAGTATTCCAATCTGGTCAAAAGAAGAACCGTAGGCCAGCAATCCGTGCCGGGAAATGCGGCCGTAGCTGGGCTTCATGCCCAGGACTCCACAAAAGCCAGCGGGTTGGCGCACCGAACCTCCGGTGTCAGACCCCAAAGAGATTAAACAGGTATCCATCTGCACGGCTACGGCCGAAGCCCCGGAGGAACCGCCCGGCACTTTGTCCGGATCCGCACCATTGCGCGTAGGGCCATAGTGGGAGGTTTCATTAGTAGAGCCCATGGCGAATTCGTCACAGTTGACGCGTCCGATCATGATGGCATCTTCGGCCATAAGGCGTTCGACGGCCGTTGCCGAAAAAAGAGATTCGAAGCCTTCTAGCATTTTGGAACCGGCGGTGACACCGTGGTCTTGGTAGCAGATCACATCCTTATGAGAAATCACCATGCCATACAGACGACCCAGGTCTTCCTCTCCAGCGGCAATTCTCTGATCCAGCTTTTTCGCTTTCGCCCGGGCTTCTTCGGCATAGATCTCCACGTAGATATTGAGCTCTTGACTAGCCTCTATTTGCTGTAGGTAGTGCGCTACCAGAGCCTCCACGTTGATGTCGCCCCGATGCAGCGCTTGTTGCACCTGTGAGAGGGTCGAATATTTGGGTGTCGGTATCGCCATTAGGATAGTTTTTCGATAATCTTTTCAATGGGTAGTTGTACCTGCTCACCGCTTGCCATATCCTTAAAACTTAATTCGCCGGATTGCATCTCGTTGCTGCCAATAATGATGACGTAGGGTACATTGCGATCATCGGCGTATTTCATCTGCTTTTTCATCTTGGCCGGCTCCGGATAGATATCGGCATTGATACCTGCTTCTCTGACTTTGAGTAGTTGTTGATAAGCAAAGGGGTGGGTCTGCTCATCCAGTGCGACGAACAAAAGCTGCAAGTCGCCGGCAAAGCTATCCGGGAAGGCATCCAGTGCTTCCATCGCATCGTAAATGCGATCGGCGCCAAAGGAAACACCAACGCCGGGCATATTCTTCATGCCAAATACGCTGGTTAGGTCAGCGTAGCGCCCTCCGCCGCCAATGCTACCCACGTCGGCCCCCTTGGCTTTTACTTCAAAGATACAGCCCGTATAATAATTGAGTCCGCGGGCCAGGGCGATATCAAAGGCTACTGTGTTTTTAGGCTGGTAGTGATCAAAATACAGGTGGAATTGCTCTAGCTCTTTTATCCCCTCCTGTCCGGTGGGGCTATCGGCGAAGTGGGGTTTTAGTTCGTCCAGGGTCTTGACCTGCAGAATACTTTCGATCTTGTCAATAGCAGTATCGGGAATGTCCTTTTTTTGCATCTCTTTTCTAACCCCGTCGATTCCGATCTTATCGATCTTATCGATTGCAATCGTCATGTCCATAAATTGATCGGGTATACCGGCGGCCTCCGCAATACCGGCCAATACTTTTCGGTTATTAATTTTAATGATCACCTCCAGATTAAGATCGGCAAAGGCCTCGTCGTAAATCTGTACCAGCTCAGCTTCGTAAACCAGTGAATCGGATCCAACTACATCCACATCACACTGAAAGAATTCCTGGTAGCGATTAGCCTGTGGACGATCCGCTCGCCATACGGGTTGAATCTGGTATCGCTTGAAAGGGAAGACCAGGTCATTCTGGTGCAGGACGACAAAGCGGGCGAAGGGTACCGTCAGGTCGTAGCGTAAGCCACGTTTGGAGATCTTAGGGAGTACAGCTGCTTCGTCCTTTTGGCGCAAAGCTTCCGGATCCGCTTTCTTCAAAAACTCCCCGTTATTGAGGATTTTGAAAAGTAGTCGATCTCCTTCCTCACCGTATTTTCCCGTAAGGGTATCCAGGTACTCCATCGCTGGTGTCTCGATTGGCTGATAGCCGTACTTCACAAAGACTGCTTTGATGGTATCGAATATATAGTTGCGGCGTACCACTACCTCGGGGCCGAAGTCGCGGGTGCCTTTTAGTGTTCTTGGTTTCATTATCAATTTTTGAATTAATGAATGGCTACAGTGCCGAGGCAAACTGCCGGAGGAAGCGTACATCATTCTCGAATAAGAGCCGAATGTCCTTAATCTGATACAGCATCATTGCCTGGCGCTCAATCCCCATTCCAAAGGCATAACCAGAATAAACATTCGGATCAATGCCACAATTTTCGAGTACTTGTGGGTCGACCATTCCACAGCCCAGGATCTCTACCCAGCCGGTATATTTACACACATTACAGCCTTCGCTATCGCAGATGAAGCAGGAGACATCCATCTCTGCACTCGGCTCGGTAAAGGGAAAATAAGAAGGTCGCAGACGAATCCTGGTATCGGCCCCGTACATCTCGCGAGCGAAGTACAGGAGGGTCTGTTTCATGTCTGCAAAGGATACCTTCTTGTCGATATAGAGGCCTTCTACCTGGTGGAATTGGCAGTGCGAACGTGCAGAGATGGTCTCATTCCGATAGACGCGACCCGGTGCAATGATCCGGATCGGCGGTTCGGTAGAGGTCATGACGCGCGCCTGTACCGAAGAGGTATGGGTTCGCAGCAGCATGCTGTTGCTATCCTTGAGGTAGTAAGTGTCCTGCATATCGCGTGCCGGATGATCTTCTGGCGTGTTCATAGCCGTAAAATTATGCCAATCATCTTCGATCTCTCGTTCTTCGGCTACATTAAAACCAATGCGTTCAAAGATACTGATGATCTTATTCATGGTGATGCTGACCGGGTGCCGGGCGCCCAGGGGCAAGGGTTCGCCCGGAGCGCTCAGGTCGATATTAGCGGCCTGTGACTCTGCTTCGGCGGTTTCCAGTTGTAGCTGTAGTTGGGCGTATTTGGCTTCGGCTGTTTCTTTAGCCTTTTTAATGAGTAGGCCGAAATCTTTTTTCTGTTCATTGGGTACATTCCGAATCTCGCCGCTAAGTGGTTTGATGATGTTTTTGCTACCCAAATAACGGATACGAAACTGCTCGATATCTTCTGCAGTCTGGGGAGTGGCTGCCTCGATTTCGGAAATGATGGCTTCGAGTTGATCAAATGCGGTATTGGCCATGGTTCTTTGTTTTGTGGTTTTGTGCCTGTCTGTTAACAGGTAAAGCTTGGCGGTTTGCTTGCGTCCCAATTATTGCAAGCGAGTGCAAAAGTAAGGAAAACGGGATAAAAAAGGCATTATTAGGAGGAATATGCTACCTTTAACAAGTCATTTGAAGGGAAAGGTCCATTTAACCATTATTTTTTATTTATGCGGACCCGATTTTCTGTACATAATTTAGTATTGCTGATCTTTGCGCTCATTCCGGTAGGACTGATCTTTGCACCTTTCCTTTTGTCCATTTGTATGATTTTTGCTGCGGTAGTGGCTACTTTTAAATGGGAGCGTCCTTCTCTTCAGATAAAACTAAGGCCCAACCTGGCCCGTTGGAAAGCGCTCCGCTCGTCGCCTCAATTCTGGATGTTTTGTGGTTTATTCTTTTTTACTCTTTGGGGAGCCTGGGATATTCAGGATATGGGCTATTGGTTGAGTCGCTTGCGCATAAAAATTCCTTTTCTGGTATTGCCGCTGGCCTTCTTCTTTTTACCCCGACCCAGTAATCGGTCGCTGGATGGCTTACTTTATTACCTGGTCTGGCTATTAACGCTTACCTCTCTGGGGGTTTTGCTCAACTACCTGCTCCATATGGAGGGAATTAATCAAATGATCAAGCAGGGTAAACCCATTCCGCTGCCCTGCAATCACGTCCGCTTTAGCCTGCTCTTAGTCTTCGGTATATTATCGTCGCTCTACCTCTATTTTCAGGGCTTTTTTTGGCGAAGGCCAAAGGAGAAATATCTACAATTGGGTATGGCGGCCTTCCTGTTTCTGTTTATTCACATCTTATCGGTACGAACGGGTATTGTGGTTTTGTATAGCACGCTTTTATTATTGACAATTCGTTACGTATTTAAGACTCGGCGTTACGGAGTAGGACTGGGTTTGTTAACGGTGCTGTTGATTTTCCCCTTTCTGGCCTACCAGACGATTCCCAGTCTGCGAGCGAAGGTAGATTATGTGAAGTATGATCTGTTTATGTACCGTCATGGTCATACGGATAAAGACCTGTCAGATGCGGGACGATGGATCTCCTTACAGATGGGTTGGGAGGTTTTTCGGGAGCATCCCTGGCTGGGTGTAGGCGCAGGGAATTTGAAGCAGGCAGTACAACAAAAGTACACGGCAAAATATCCCGAACTAAGTGAGGAGGAACGCAAGATGCCGCATAATCAATTTTTGTCGATGTTGGCGGCAGGTGGGATAATTGGGGCACTGCTTTTTACCCTGATTTTCTTTTACCCTCTTTTTTACGAAAGTAACTACCGCCACTGGTTATTACTGGGGCTTTATATCATCACGGGACTCTCTTTTCTGGTGGAGAATACGATAGAGAATGCCATGGGAGTGGGCTTTTTCCTATACTACGTATTACACCTTTTGCTCCGCTTTACTAGGGATAGGCCGCCGACTTCTTCAGGTGGGGCCTGAAAATAATTCCCTGAATCAACCCGTACAAAAAGCCGCCGATATGTGCCCAATAGGCCACTCCAACGTTGGCTTCGGTCATGTCCAGCGCGCTCAGGCCGCTGTTAATTTGCATATAGATCCAAAGCCCCAGGAAAAGAAAAGCCGGCACCTTAAAAGGAATGATAAAGAACAATAGCTTTACCCGCGAGGTGGGAAACATAACAATGTATGCCCCCATAATTGCCGAAATGGCACCGCTGGCGCCGACGGTTGGGATACCACTATCCGGGTAAAAGAAAATGTGTAGAGCGTGCGCCAGTAGTCCACCAAAAATATATAAAAACAAAAACCGACGGCTACCTACAATGGCTTCGATATTATCTCCAAAAATCCATAAAAAGAGCATATTACCTAAGAGGTGGCCCCAACCACCGTGCAGGAACATACTGGTAAATAAAGTATGTAGATTCTGCCCCCGGGTAATTTCTGCGGGGATAGACCCAAAATCCCTTACAAAGGTTCCCATCTGCTCCCCCAGAGAGACCTGGTAGATAAAAACGGCCACATTAATAACGATGAAACCGTAGCTGACGAGGGGGAAGTAGCCTCCTTTAATATTATCATCACCGATTGGAAGTAGCATAGACTTGTTGTATGTTCTTGTGGAAGATAAGGTAAAACAAAGGCAATTCGCCGTATAAAACTACGAATCAGGAAGACTGTTCGCTAAAAAGAGACGATCCGTCTATAAATAATCTTCTTTACCTTTTTCTTTTAGCTGTTGCGTGACCTGTTTGATACTTTGCTCTGCTTTTCTTGGAAAGATAAGGAGCACGTCTTCATCGTCGACCACGATAAAATCATCTAGTCCTCTGGCGACGACTAATTTTTCGGGTGCCGCATGAATCAGGCAGTTTTGGCTGTCTTCTAACAGCGCCTGGCATTGGCTGACCACATTGTCTGCTGAATCCTTCTCCTGAATCTGATAGATAGAGCTCCAACTACCCAGGTCAGACCAGCCAAAGTCAGCGGGTAAGGTATAGACATTGTCCGCCTTTTCCATAATCGCATAATCGATCGAGATACGGGGCGTAGTGGGGTAAGCCCGATCGATAAAAGCCTGCTCCTGTTGGGTATTCAGTTTATCCCAGCCGGCCTGAAGGATATCGTATATTTGAGTAGCGTGTTCTTGTAGTGCGGCCAGTACTTGCTGGGTTTGCCAGATAAAGATACCGGCGTTCCAGAGATAGTTGCCGGCTTCCAGGAAATCGCGAGCGGTGTCGATATCCGGTTTTTCGGTGAAGGCTTCTACCCGGTGGACGCCCGCCTCGATGGCTATTTTTTGGTATTTGATGTATCCGTAACCGGTATGTGGTTTAAAGGGTTGGATACCCAGGGTGATTAAGCCCTTTTTTCGGCTGGCAAAGTCGGCAGCCTGTAATATCTTTTTTGCGAAAGCGGCCTCATTGGTGATCAGATGGTCAGAGGGTGCCACGATCATGGTCGCTTCGGGGTTGATCTTTTGGAGTTTCAAAGCTGCATAAGTAATGCAGGGGGCCGTATTATTACGGCTGGGCTCACAAAGGATCTGATCATCGCTGAGCTCTGGTAGGTGTTCTTTTACCAGTTCGCGATACTGCTGATTGGTCACAATGAAGATGTTTTCACTGGGGCAGATTTGTAGGAAGCGTTCGTAGGTCAGTCGGAGTAGCGATTTTCCCAGTCCCAGCATGTCCAGGAACTGCTTGGGGCGATGGGTGCGGCTCGCGGGCCAAAAACGGGAACCAACCCCGCCGGCCATAATACTTACGTAGATGTTGTTTTTATTACTCATTTATTTTCGTTCTTTTCGCTTTCGACTTGAAGGATTCGCTGGGCAACTTTATTTCTACTCAGGAATATATGTTTTTGCAGGATCGCCCACCTTTCAGCCCCTGATACGGGTTTGGGTAGCACCGGCTGTAAATCGGTGAATTCCTCAATTAATTCTGCATTTTCAGGGCTATAAGTAGCGTTTTTGGGGCTACTTGTACCTAGAGAAAAGGGAGATAAAGGTAAGCTGCGTTGTAATAAAAGGCCGACAGGGCCGCTGGAGGATCGCAGCTGTGCCACCGAAATGCTTCCTTGGGTACCCTTATTTTCGGTACTGAATTCCTGGGTGAATTCTTCGATAATAGGCAGGTGGTAGCGCTGGGCAATAAATTTAATTTGATCGATGGCGATACGAGGCGTACGGTTTTGGGTTAACACCAGGCTGCGTACTATTTGGTTATCCTTGCGGTAGATCAAGTGGTCTTCTGCATTAACCAGGGTGGATAGACTAAGGAAATCTTCGAGTAGTTGGGGGTCAAAATAGCGACCTTCCGGCGAAAAATCGATAAAGATGGGTTGTCCTCCAGATTCGAGTATACAGTCCAGAAAGGTCTCGTCAACGAGGGGGTCCAGAATTAGGTATTCCCCGGCCCGTAAGCCTACGGCTCGCAGGGCAGCCCGGTACAATTGCTCCGGTGTGCCGAGCAGATGGGCGGTTTTTGCGCTATTGATGAGAGCTGTTTTCCCCATTAGACTTCGATTTTATAATAGCGACGGTACCAGTCGACAAAATGCTGTACCCCCGTGCGTACGTCGGTAGTGGGCTTGTAGCCAAAATCCCGCTCCAGCGCACCGACGTCGGCATAGGTACGCTGAACATCACCGGGTTGTATCGGTAAAAATTCTTTAGGCGCTTTGCGACCCGCGGCACTTTCAATGGCTTCGATAAAGTCCATCAGTTTTACGGGCTCATTATTACCGATGTTGTATATGCGGTAGGGTGCGGGGGAGGAGCTGGGATCAGGTCGTTCGGCATTCCAGTCGGGATTGCCTTTTGGTGGCTTATCCAGGACGCGTACCACTCCTTCGACAATGTCATCCACGTAGGTAAAGTCCCGGACCATCTTTCCGTGGTTAAAGACCTTGAGGGTTTTTCCTTCAAAAACGGCGCGGGTGAACAGATAGATAGCCATATCGGGACGTCCCCAGGGGCCGTAGACGGTGAAAAAGCGCAGACCAGTAGTCGGTAGCTGATACAAGTGACTATAGGTATGCGCCATGAGTTCGTTGCTCTTCTTGGTGGCGGCGTAGAGGGATATTGGGTGGTCCACATTGTGCTGGGTAGCGTAGGGAATGGTTTCATTCAGGCCATAAACGCTGGAGGAAGAGGCAAAAACCAGGTGCCCCGTCTGATGGTGCCGACAGGCTTCCAGCAAGTTGAGGAAGCCGACTACATTGCTATCGATGTAGGCATAAGGGTTTTCCAGACTGTAGCGCACTCCCGGCTGAGCCGCCAGATTCATAACGGCATCGAATTGGTATTCCTCAAAGAGCGCTTGCAGGCGCTCTTTATCTTCCAGGGCCAGTTGTACAAATTGATAGCCGGAGAATTTACTGCTTTGCTGAACCTGGCCGGCTTTTAAGGCTTGCTGATCGATACCCGTTTCCGCCAATCGGGCGTACTTGAGTGCTACTTCATAGTAGTCGTTGAGGACATCCAGGCCGAGTACCTGATCGCCCCGTTCGAGCAACTTACAAACCAGATGGAACCCAATAAAACCGGCCGCTCCCGTAACTAAAATTTTCTTCATCCTCCTTTGGGCTACTTATTTTCTTCTAATAAATCAATCAGGTACTGTCCATAACCACTCTTAACGAGGGGTTGGGCAATTTTGACCAACTGTTCCGCATCAATAAAGCCCTTGCGGTAAGCAATTTCTTCCGGGCAGGATACTTTCATTCCCTGACGCTTTTCAATCACTTCGATAAATTGAGCGGCATTCATCAGCGAATCGACCGTGCCGGTATCTAACCAGGCGGTCCCTCGCTCCATGATGCCTACTTTGAGCTGTTCTCTTTCCAGATAGTACTTATTGACATCGGTGATTTCTAATTCGCCACGGGCACTGGGTTGAATGTTCTTAGCAATCTCTACCACTTGATTATCGTAGAAGTAGAGGCCAGGCACCGCGTAATTAGATTTGGGTTTGCTGGGTTTCTCCTCAATGGAGATCGCTTTGAGCTGTTTGTCAAATGCGACCACGCCGTAACGCTCGGGGTCGGATACCTGATAGGCGAAGATCACGCCACCGTCCGGATCTACGTTTTCTAATAGGGTCTCTTCCAGTCCGGCCCCGTAGAAGATATTGTCACCCAGGATGAGGGCAACCTTGTCTTGTCCGATAAATTCTTCTCCGAGGATAAAAGCCTGAGCCAGCCCATCGGGTGAGGGCTGCTCGATGTAGTGGAAGGAGCACCCCCACTGCTTTCCGTCGCCGAGTAAATCCTGGAACCGCGGAAGATCTTTGGGAGTAGAGATGATCAAAATATCGTTGATGCCGGCCATGAGTAGGGTCGACAGCGGATAATAGATCATCGGTTTGTCGTAGATCGGCATCAGTTGCTTACTGGTGGCCAGGGTAATTGGATACAGTCGAGTGCCGGAGCCTCCGGCCAGAATAATTCCTTTCATTATCTATTCTTTTCTGCTAGACATTGCCGTATTGACGGTCGTAGTAATGCAAATATTCACCGGAGGTTACTTGCTGGAGCCAATCCGGATTTTCGAGGTACCAGTCAATGGTTTTGGCCAGTCCTTCTTCAAACTGTAGAGAAGGTACCCAGCCCAGTTCCTCTTTTATTTTGGTGGCATCAATCGCATAACGGAAATCGTGTCCGGCGCGGTCTTTTACGAAAGTAATCAAATCCCGGGAACTACCGGCTGGCCGGTTCAGCTTTTCATCCATCAGGTCACAAAGCTGATAGATCAGATCAATGTTCCGCCATTCGTTGTGGCCACCAATATTATAAGTTTCCCCTGTCTTCCCTTCGTGGAAGATGGTGTCAATGGCCCGGATGTGGTCCACCACGTAGAGCCAATCCCGGACATTTGTACCGGCGCCGTATACGGGGAGTGGTTTCTTGTGCAGGATATTATTAATAAAGAGGGGGATCAACTTTTCAGGAAACTGATACGGGCCGTAATTATTGGAGCAATTGGATATTTTTATCGGTAATCCATAGGTGTGATAGTAAGCCCGCACGAAATGATCGGAGCTGGCTTTAGAAGCCGAATAGGGGCTGCGTGGGTCATAGGCGGTATCTTCCAGGAAAAAACCTTCATCCCCCAGTGCACCGTAAACCTCATCGGTAGAAATATGGTAAAAGAGCTTGTCGCTAAAATCCCCTTCCCAGGCCTCCCGCGCTACCTGTAGCAGGGCGGCGGTACCCATGACGTTGGTGCGTACAAAAGCCAGGGGGTCACTTATGGAACGATCCACGTGCGATTCGGCGGCACAGTGTAGTACGGCTTTTATCTGCCTTTCGGCAAAAATAGAGCGGAGCTGATCCAGGTTTTGAATATCTGCTTTGAGAAAGGTGTAATTATCGGCGTCTTCGATGTCTTGCAGGTTAGCCAGGTTGCCGGCGTAGGTAAGCAGGTCGAGGTTGTAAATGTGGTACGCAGGGTATTTTCGGACAAAATGGCGGACGAGATGAGAACCGATAAACCCGGCTCCACCGGTGATTAATATATTCATTGTTTAAGGCTATTTTATCATTTTAAGTAAGTGGTCGATATTATGTATAAGTTTAGTTCAGTGCAATTTTGGGGTTCAACAAGGCAGTAAACGTAGCCGCTGCAGCGGGCTTTCTAACGACGTGGAAGCTGAAATAGGGTATAGATAATGTTGAACACTTACTTATAACTGCTATCGAATCGTCGAAAGTATATAGGTGCTGTTAATCTCATTTATCTTGTGGGCTGCAGGTATTTTTTGGGTACCTGCATATGGAGACTGTAATTGAGAGAATCTAACTCAATAATAAAGTTCTTTTCCCCATGATTTTTTACCACTTTACCCTTTAAGCCAGTGAGTCGGCCACCAATTATTTCTGCCCGTTGACCCACGCTGACCTTTTCCTGGCTGACGCTGATCTCCTGATCTTCGCCAACTACTTGTCTAAGGATGTTTATTTCTTGCTCCGGGATGGCAATGAGTCTGCTGTTGAAACGGATAAAAGTCACGACGTCAGGTGTCTCCAGTACACGGACGTACTCTGCTTTATTGATTTTTACAAAGATATAGCAGCTGATGAGAGGGAGTTGTACCTTTTTAATTTTTCGGGTATAGTAGCGGGTAAATTCCTGTAAGGGCAAATAGGCTTCTATGCCTTTTTGATTTAGTTGCCTGGTGACCAGCTTTTCTCTTTTATAACGGGTATATACGGCAAACCACCTTTTCTCCTCGGGGTGAATCCCCAGGCGGCTCGGCTCTTCTGCTTGTTTTTGCGTATTGCTCATGCTCTTCCTAAGTCTGCTTTGGGATTTATGCTATCTGTACGAGTTTGTCCTCCACCAATTGGTATTCTTCCTGACTTTCCGGGCAGCGGGCTTTTCCTGATTCATCAAAATGCAGGCGGTGCCCAAACCGACTCATCCAGCCAACCTGTCGACCGGGCGTACCCATGACGAGTGCATAAGGAGGAACGTATTTGGTCACTACTGCTCCCGCCGCGATGAAGGCATATTCTCCAATGTCATTACCGCATATAATCGTAGCGTTAGCGCCAATGGTAGCGCCCTGACCTACCCTGGTCTTTAGGTATTGGCCCCGACGATTTACTCCGCTGCGGGGGTTGAGTACATTGGTGAATACCATAGAAGGTCCGAGGAATACATCATCCTCACAGATAACCCCTTCGTAAATGGAGACGTTATTTTGCACTTTTACATTATTACCCAACTGTACATTATTAGCGACGAAGACATTTTGTCCAAGCTTGCAGTCCTTTCCAAGTACGGCTTTAGGCATAAGATGGCAAAAATGCCAAATCATGGAGCCCGATCCAATCTGGGCACCCTGATCGATGACGGCGGTTTCGTGTGCGAAGTACTCCATGATTAAAGTCGCTTATGCTTTTTTAAAAAAAGACATTATATGCTCGGTAATATAAGCTAGGCTGCTTTCCTCCAACTCGGTATGCATGGGGAGAGAGATGACTTCCCGGCATAGTTGGTCGGTAACGGGTAAAAAGTCTACCTCCGTTAGACCTTTAAAGGCTTTTTGTTCGTAGAGGGGGACGGGATAGTAGATCATGGTAGGAATACCGTGTTGGTTCAGATAAGTCTGGAGTTCGTCGCGCTGACCATTTTTCACCTTCAGGGTATACTGGTGGAAAACGTGGCTGGAGAAATCAGCCCGTACGGGAATGTCCAATTGACCTTTCAGTCCTTTCAGTGCCTGATCATAATAGTCGGCGGCCTTGCGGCGGGCAGCAGCGTACTCATCCAGGTGACGTAATTTGATATCCAGCACTGCTGCCTGAAAAGAATCCAGTCGGGAGTTGACACCTACCAGGTCGTGATAATAACGGCGGGTTTGTCCGTGATTAGCTACAATCTGTAATTTAGGTCCTAGCTCATCGTCATTGGTGTAAAGCGCACCGCCGTCTCCGTAAGCGCCCAGGTTTTTGGAGGGGTAAAAAGAAGTCCCTCCAATGTGGCCAAGTAATCCCGTCTTTGCGGTATGCCCATCCGGATATGTGTAATCGGCACCAATGGCTTGTGCATTATCTTCTATTACCCACAGCTTGTGTTTTTTGGCGATATCCATGATTGGTGCCATATCGCAGCTCTGACCGAAAAGGTGCACGGGCACGATGGCTTTTGTTTTTGGTGTGATAGCCGACTCAATGATTTCGGGAGTGATATTAAAGGTATCCGGATCTACGTCGACCATGATGGGCGTATAGCCCAGGAGGGCGATGACTTCTGCCGTAGCGACGTAGGTGAAGGCAGGTACGATAACTTCCGCATCCTCGGGTAGATCAAGAGCCATCATGGCGATCTGTAGGGCATCGGTACCATTACCACAGGGGATAACGTATTTGGCACCCAGGTAATCTTGCATGGTGGCTTTAAAAGATTGTACTTTAGGACCATTAATAAAGGCACAGGATTCTACTACTTCCATCAGGGAAGCATTTACTTCCTCTTTAATTTTTTGATACTGGCCTTTTAAATCGACCATCTGGATATTGGGGGTGGTTTTGTTCATAAGGATAGCTCGTTTTATGTATCTACTTACGTAAAAATAAAAGTATTATTTTCAACAAAACTACATTTTTCTTGCCAACTTGTTCTAATTTTAAAGGGCACTCTTTGTCATCGACTTGTGTTTTTGACTCCTGAACAAAAGACCTATGTCTACTAAAAAAACGAAAGATTATCTATTTGTTGGCCTGCAACTCCTCCTTTTTCTGGCTTATCTGCTGCTGCCAGCTTATCGACTTGAATTTATTCCGGCTCCAGTCCAATATCTGGGTTTTGTTATATTGGTATTGGGGGGGACGATTATGATTCGGGGGCTTTGGCAATTGGGCCCTGCTCTGACCATATTTCCCAGCCCCAAAAAAGATGGAGCTTTGAGGACCTCGGGACTGTACAGCCGAATGCGGCATCCCATCTATACGGGGGTGATTTTAGGCGCTTTGGGAGGAGCGATCTTACTCCTGGATATGACAAAGCTCTTAATCAGCCTGGCACTTTGGTGTCTGTTTTACTACAAATCCCGCTACGAGGAGAAGCGCCTACAGAGACATTACGGCGAAGACTACCGCTTGTATCAGCGCAGGGTGGGGCGTTTTTTCCCGAAAGGAAAATTGAAATAGAATTGTTGGATTAACACAATCCAACAATTCAACATAGATAGCTACTGATCCATGTGTACATCCATTTGTGGAAATGGAATACTTACACCTTCTGCATCGAATGCTTTCTTGACATTTTCCTGCATGTAGAAGAAGGTGTCCCAGTAGTGTTCACTTTTAGAGAAGGGGCGGGTAGCTAAGTTAACGGAGCTATCTGCTAATTCTGCCACGACGACACCTTGTGCAGGGTCATCCAAAACCCAGGGACATTCTTTACCAACGCGAAGGATAATCTCCCGTGCTTTATCGATGGAGTCATTATATCCGATGCCGAAGGTCAGTTCTACCCCGATGATCCCCTGGCCGGAAATGTTGGTAATCACGTTGCTGGTCACTACACCGTTGGGGACGATAATGTGTTTGTTGTCGAGGGTGACCAGTACGGTATTGAATATTTGAATAGCTTTCACCCTTCCCGTTTCGCCACCGCCGATGGTTACTAGATCACCAACACTGTAAGGTTTAAAGACAAGAAGGAGTACTCCACTGGCAAAATGGCCGAGGCTACCTTGTAAAGCCAGACCTATGGCAAAAGCCAAGGCAGAAAATACGGCAATAAAGGAAGTCGTCTGTATACCAAACATACCCGCCACGGCCAAAAGGACCATTACCTTAAGTCCGATGTTGATCAGGGATAATAAGAAGGGCTGCACATCCTTATCCAGCTTACCTTTGTTAAATGTCTTACGGGATAGTCGAGTAATGTAGCCTGCCAGCCAAAGACCAATAATTAATGCCAGGATGGCACCGATTACTTTGAGGCCATAGGTGGCAATAAAATTGCTTAGATTGTCCTGAATTCCATCTAATTCAAACATGAGGATTTTGTGTTTTGTGTTTAAAAAAAAGTGTGTGATTTTTTTGACTAATAAATGTAGAAAAAGACACAATCAAAACATATTTTTCTCGCAAGTGAGGATTAAATTTTAAGAGTTAAGCTTCAGCAAATCGATATGGCGAAATGGATCAGTAAAAAGGATGCCTTAAAAAAACTACAGCGCTACTGTGCTTATCAGGATCGCTGTCACCAGGAGGTACGTAACAAACTGCGGGATCTTGGCCTTTATGGGGATGATCTGGAAGAGGTGATTACCGATTTGATTACCGACAACTTTTTGAACGAGGAGCGTTTTGCCCGTTCTTATGCCCGCGGGAAGTTTCGCATGAAACAATGGGGCAGGGTGAGAATAAAGAGAGAGTTGAAGCAACGCAGGGTATCAGATTACTGTATCCGTAAAGCCATGGAGGAGATTGACGAATCTGATTATCAAGAAACATTAAAGCAGGTATTGGAAAAGCGGCTGCCCAAAATTAAAGAAACCAAAGCCTACCAGGTACGTAAGAAATTGGCGGATTATGCGGTACGGCGTGGTTATGAGATGGGCCTGGCCTGGGAGCAAGCCAAGCAAATAGTACCTGACGTTTAGCTAAGTTCACCTTCTATTCTTTGAGGGCGATCCGCAACCTGAATTCTTCCAGGCCGGGCAGGCTATCCTGACGGCTGTATTGTTCGAAGCGTAATTGATAGTCTCCGGGGGTATCGAAACGCGCCCTTTCCTGCAGGGCAATGGTTAGGGCACAGAAATCACCCCGACACTTACCTTCCCAGAGCCCCAGCTTGTTGGCTAATTCCAGTGAAACAATGTCCTGCTGCTCCGTATCGTCCGGGAATACGGTGGTGATGCGAGTATACAAATTTTGAAAGGGATAGTCGTGACTGTGCTTTATATCGAGCAAAAATTCGTAACGCAGGCTGGTGTCTTGCACATTAAAATCGAAGTTGAGCGCCTGATCATAAGTCCAGGTATTGCCACTCGGCTCTACTGCCTGATCATAAATGAATGAATCCTGACAGGCGGTAAAGCTGAACAGACAAAGCAATAGGAGGACGGTAGATCTAAAGGACATATAAACTATTTAAAATAGTCGCGCATTTTCTCATAAAAGGTTTTCTCCGATTTACCGGGCTGTGGTTGGAAGTTAGGCATATTGCGTAGCTGTTCCAGCAGCTGGCGCTCATCGTTGTCCAGCTTCTTTGGTGTCCAGACGTTCACGTGGATCAGCTGATCCCCTTTGCCGTATGCCTGTATACCGGGAAGCCCCTTGTCCTTTAAACGGAAAATTTTACCGGATTGTGTGCCCGCCGGTACTTTTATTTTGACTATGCCACCCAGGGTAGGTACTTCTTTAGATGTACCCAGCGCCGCATCGGCAAAATTCAGGTACATCTCAAAGATGACATTCTGGCCATCGCGTTGTAAAAATTCGTGTGGTTTTTCCTCGATATTGATGATTAGGTCTCCCGAGGGTCCCCCCTTCAGTCCGGCGTTTCCTTTGCCGCGTACGGATAGTTGCATGCCTTCTTCTACGCCAGCGGGTATCTCCAGCTCGATAGTGTCTTCGCCGTAGACGCGGCCGTCACCCTTACAGTTTTTACAATTGGCTGTAACGATTTGCCCGGAGCCATTACAGGTTGGACAAGCCGAAGTGGTCTGCATTTGTCCCAGGAAAGTACTGCGCACCTGGCGAACGTAGCCAGAGCCGTTACAGGTATTACAGGTTTTTACTGAGCTGCTATCTTTCGCACCGGAGCCATTACAAACCTTACAGTCGATCTGTTTTTTTACTTTGATCTTTTTGGTAACGCCGGAGGCGATTTCCTCCAGGGTGAGTGCTACTTTTATTCGCAGGTTGGTGCCCCGTTGACCGCGGGAGCGGGTCTGACCGCCACCTGCCCGGCCTCTTCCGAAGAAGTCTCCAAAATTGGAATCCCCGAAAATATCTCCAAATTGGCTGAAGATATCATCCATAGTCATACCATCCCCACGAAAGCCACCGCCACCCTGTGCATTTACACCGGCGTGGCCAAAGCGATCGTACCGTGCCTTTTTGTCAGGGTCGCTGAGCACTTCGTAGGCTTCAGCTGCTTCTTTAAATTTTTCTTCCGCTTTTTTATCGTCGGGATTTTTATCAGGGTGATATTTAATGGCAAGTTTGCGGTACGCCTTTTTAATGGCAGACGCATCCGCATTCTTATCCACGCCTAGCACCTCATAGTAGTCTCTTTTATTTGCCATATTATTCGAATTGTTGAGCTAAGGTATTCCTTGTCTTTACTTTATTTACCCACGACGACTTTAGCGTGGCGAATGATTTTGTCGTTCAGGAAGTAACCTCGCTCAATGGTATCGATGATCTTACCTTTCATGTCGTCATGAGGGGCTGGGATCTCAGTTACGGCTTCGTGTAATTCGGGATCAAAGGGCTGATCGTTTGTTTCCATTGGCTTCAAGCCTTTAGCCTGCAGGGCTGCGTACAGCTTTTGGTAGACCAGGCTTACACCTTCACTAAAACTTTCCTCGGTGTTTTCGTCGTCGGCGTTCTTTTTGGCCCGATCAAAGTCATCTAATACAGGCAATAATGCCTGAATCGTATCTGAAGAAGCTGTTTTCATCAAATCCAGCTTTTCCTTGATGGTGCGTTTTTTGAAATTATCAAACTCTGCGTACAGACGTAGATATTTATCCTTGAGCTCTTGGTGCTCTTTTTTGAGTTTCTTCATTTCTTCTTCAGTCTGATTACCCGTTTCTGTACTATCCTCAGGACCTGAGCCCTGGTCTTTTACAGCAGATTCCAGTTCTTCTGAATTCATTTGATCTTCGGGCGTATTTTCTGTTTGTGCTTGCAAATCTTTTTCTTCCATATCCCAGCTATCCATTTTTGTTTTAAAATATGTGGGAGTTCGTGTATTTTTTACGTTTAACCATCCACAATAATGTTGCCAGACGGTATAAAGGGACAATCTGTCAGCTTTTGGGCTGAATACCTGTCATTCTGTGTAGTTTTTTTGGAGCTACCTGACAACTTTTTTATTCAGTAGCCAGCGCAGGCGATCTGGCGAGGCATTGACGGCAATAATAGTACCCTTAGGGTCGAGAAGAAAACTGGTCGGCACCGCGCCAATATCGTAGCGGCTGGCGATTTCACCGCTAAAGTCTTCCTGAGATTGGCTGGGGTCAATAAAGTGATAAGGCCAGTTTAATTTGTCCTGTTTGATGGCTTTCTGCCAGGCCGTTCGGTTAGATTCCAGTGCAATACTAACGATTTCAAATCCTTTTGCTTTTTCAAAACTTGCTTTGTGGAATTGATCGTAGAGGTCGACCAATTTTGGGTTTTGTTGGCGACAGGGCGCACACCAGCTCCCCCAGAAGTCGATCAGTACAAAATGTCCTCGTAAATCTTCAAGTTGAAATGTACGACCGTCTGGTAGTTGAGCTTCGAAGTCTGGCGCCTGATCACCATTAACCAAATCGGGCTGGGCCTGGAATTGGCGAAAAAGCAGAACACCCACGACCAGGATTAGTAAAGCGGTGACAATTTTATCAAAGGTGATTTTCATGGATCAATCAAGTTGTATCAACGGCAGTGGCTTGTCCTATTTGGCCTGCTGAATAAATTTGTTCAACATGTAGGTATCAACCAGCCCGGTGGCATTACCCGACTGATCAAAAGTAACCAGTGCCGGCGTTTGTTGATGCTGTAATAGATTGTAAATGGTCTCCAGAGAAGACTGTTCATCAACCCCCTTTATGCTATGGAGCGCGGTGGAAGAAACGGGCTGTTCCGCCTGTCCATCTTTCAGGGCTTGTAGGACCATGTCGGCCGTTAGCACCCCCATTGGATTGCGCCAATTATCGACGACCAGAAAGGTTTTAATTTCTGTGTCCTGTACGATTTGAGCAGCCTGGTCCATGGAGTCCTTATAATGCAGAAAGGCGCTTTGGTTTGGATTCAGCATTTTGCCGGTAACGGATTTTAGCGCCTGCTCAATTTTCACCATTTTAAATTCATTGGCCGCCGTGATGAAGATAAATACACCAATAAAGACGTATAAAAAATTCATGGGTTGACTGACCAGTCCCAAAATCGCAAAGCCGACGGCGAATATCTTTCCAATTAATGCGGCAAACCGGGTTGCTTTTACACGGCTAAGGCGTAAGGATAGTAAAGCGCGAAGTACCCGCCCGCCATCCATCGGGAACGCCGGTACCATATTGAAAATGGCCAGGACGATGTTTAGCCAAAAGAGGCCAACAATGAGGAAGCCACCCAGGGACAGATCCGGGGCAAAATAATTACCAGAGGCATTGAATATACTATTGATCAGATTACTACGGTCCAGGGCTGAAATAGCCCCAAAATAAAAAGGGGCGAGCAATAGGACGATAACCAGGTTGACCGCCGGGCCAGCGATGGCAACCAGGAACTCCTGAATGGGTTTTTCGGGTAGTTTGTTCAATCGGGCGATCCCGCCAATGGGGGACAGGATAATATCGTGTGTCCCTACTCCAAAGCGTCGGGCCATCAGGGCGTGACCGTATTCGTGCATTAAGACACAAACGAAAAGCATCAGAATCAGGATCATGTAGGAGCGGGTCAGACCCGGAGCGGAATTCGAAAAGGAACCCAGAAAATAGATGTAGACAAAAATGAGGGCAAAAGTCCAATGGACGTGCACCGGTATGCCAAACAGGGTAATAATACGGAGTGATCCTTTCATTTATCTTATTGTAGTGTTCCAGCCTGTTAGAACAGACCAACAGGCTGGAAGGTTGCTAGACCATAGTTTTTTCTGCTCCGCTTACCGGAAGATATAGCTTGTCTCTCAGCAGGTTTCTGGAGATAACTATTTTTTGTACCTCCGAAGTACCTTCGTAAATTTGTGTAATCTTGGCATCCCGCATTAGGCGCTCTACGTGGTATTCTTTTACAAAACCATAACCACCGTGGATCTGTACCGCTTCTACGGTATGTTTCATGGCGACCTCGGAAGCGTATAGCTTGGCCATCGCGGAGGCCGCTGTGTAGTCTAGCCCCTGATCTTTTAACCAGGCAGAACGGTAGACCATCATTTTAGCCGCTTCAATTTCGGTGGCCATATCTGCCAGTTTAAAAGCAATAGCCTGATGCTTACTGATGGACTTTCCGAAAGCTTCTCTCTCTTTTGCGTAAGCGGTAGATAATTCATAGGCTCCTCCGGCAATCCCCAGGGCCTGAGCCGCAATACCGATGCGCCCGCCGGATAAAGTTTTCATGGCAAAGGTAAAGCCAAAGCCATCTTCACCGATTCGGTTCTCTTTTGGTACTTTTACATCGCTATACATGATCGTATGCGTATCGGAGGAGCGGATGCCGAGTTTGTCTTCCTTGGCACCTATACTTACGCCTTCCGAGTCGGCCTCTACGATAAAGGCATTAATGCCTTTGTGCCCTGCTTCGGGATTCGTCTGGGCCATTACCAGGTGTACCTGTGAGGTGCCCCCATTGGTAATCCAGTTCTTGGTGCCGTTGAGGAGGTAATGATCTCCCTGGTCAACGGCGGTCGTACGTTGGCTGGTGGCATCACTACCGGCTTCGGGTTCAGAGAGGCAAAAAGAGCCAATCCATTCGCCAGAAGCTAGTTTAGGGAGATATTTGGCTTTTTGGGCTTCGGTACCATAAACTTCAATGCCCCAGCAGACCAAAGAATTGTTTACGGACATAATCACGGAGCAAGAGTTATCAATTTTGGATAGCTCCTCCATCGCCAGGACATAGGAGAGGGTGTCCATACCGCCACCACCGTATTCCGGGGAGACCATCATGCCCAGAAACCCCATTTCGCCCATTTTTCGGACTTGCTCCGTAGGGTATTCCATTTTACTATCGCGCTCAATAACGCCGGGCTTTAATTCTTTGTGGGCAAATTCACGTGCCGCTTCCTGTACCGCCAGGTGCTCTTCTGATAATTGAAAAAACATATCTTCGCTTTTGGTTCTTATGGTTGGGAAATACTTTTAGCGAAAATACGCTAAATTCGGCATAAATAAAAGGCAAGAAGCGGAAGCTGGCATGTATCTGACAGAGCTAACCGACGACCTTCATGATCGTGGAAAAAGAGACGTATCTATCTTTATAACGAATCGAATGGGCTTTTTGGATAGGATAGGCATCATGCTCCTGAAAAAGCTGAAAGGTGCTCATATTGGGACAAAGAAATTGCAAAGCATAGGTGAAGCCATCTGACTCATCCACGCCCATTAATTGACAAAGTTTATGTTCCTCAAATTTACCAGTTCCCATCATTCTGGGGATGTAGACGTGCTTCATCCATTTTTCCCATTCTTCACTGATGTCAAGGTCTATTTTGTAGGTGATGTTATATAAAATCATAAGTGTTTATTGTGGTAGCTCCTGCGGGAGCTAATGTTCGTTTTTTTGTAGAATTATATTCGCTCAATTTGGGCTCCCAGTTTATTTAGCCGTTCATCAATGTATTGGTAACCGCGATCGATTTGATGAATATTATGGATGGTGCTTACCCCTTTGGCCGATAGGGCGGCAATCAGAAGTGCAACCCCCGCCCGGATATCCGGAGAGGACATTTCAATGCCGCGCAACTGAGTACGCCGATCTAAGCCAATCACCGTTGCCCGGTGGGGGTCACAAAGGATGATTTGAGCGCCCATGTCGATTAGTTTATCCACAAAGAAAAGGCGACTCTCAAACATCTTTTGGTGAATGAGTACGCTACCCTTTGCCTGGGTGGCTACCACCAGCATGATGCTCATCAGGTCTGGAGTGAAGCCCGGCCAGGGTGCATCGTAGATGGTCATGATAGAGCCATCAATAAAGGTCTGGATCTCGTAATTATCTTGCTGGGGGATATGGAGATCATTACCCTGAAATTCCAACTGAATACCCATGCGTTCAAACATGTGCGGAATAATACCCAGCTCCTGGACTTCCGCGTCTTTGATGGTGATTTCGGATTGGGTCATGGCTGCCAGCCCGATGAAACTACCAATCTCGATCATGTCGGGTAGGATGCGATGCTCGGCACCGGATAAGTATTCTACTCCCTGAATAATGAGTTGGTTAGAGCCCAGGCCCTGGATGTTGGCTCCCATTTTGACCAGAAGCCGACAGAGTTGCTGTACATAGGGCTCACAGGCTGCATTATAAATCGTCGTTTTTCCTTTGGCCATCACCGCAGCCATCACGACATTAGCCGTGCCCGTTACAGAGATTTCGTCCATTAGGATATAGGTGCCCAGCAGCTCTGGGGCCTTGACCTCGTAGCGGCTGTCATCCGAATTGTAATCAAATTGTGCGCCTAGTTTCTGCAAACCCAGAAAGTGGGTGTCGAGTCTTCGACGTCCAATTTTATCCCCTCCCGGCTGGGGTAAATAAGCTCGACCGAAACGACCCAATAATGGACCGATCAGCATAACCGAACCCCTTATTTTCTGGGCGTTTTCCTGAAAGGAGGCACTGTGAAAAAATTCCAGATCCAAATCATCAGCCTGGAAGGAATAAGTGCTGCCGTTGATCTTTTCGATCTTCACCCCCAATCCCCGAAGCAAGTCCATCAAGCGATGGACATCCCGGATTTGTGGAATATTCGAGATGGTCACTTTTTCTTTGGTCAGGAGTGGTGCACACATAACTTGTAGTGCTTCATTCTTAGCCCCTTGCGGGAAAATTTCTCCTTGCAATGGATTTCCGCCAACTACGCGGAAGGCGTCAAGTGTGTTCATAAATACTTTTGGATTGAAATATGCTGCGAAAGTACAAGAGAGATCCGAACAAACAAAAAGTCACCTGCCTCATAAGGGGAGCAAGTGACTTTTTTACCGTAAGGTAATGAGACCGTATATTGATTTATTTTCTTTTACGGCCTCTGGATCTACCCTTATTGTGGTTCCGGTGGTTATCCCGGCGGCCGCGACGGCGATTGTTATTATTGTTGTTGTTGGTGCTCCTGATATTGGTCAGGTTTTCAATGGAGGCGTCATCATCCATGACTAATTTGCCATCGGATAAGGTCTCCAGGTCATTTTTGATAATATCGTCGCTGACGTAATGCTCCTGGTTCCAGGTGCGGTAGGCTAGTTTCATGTAAGAACCAATCACGCCGGCAAAACCTTTTTGTTTTGGGCCCTCTTCCATGGCAACCGCTTTGTCAATCAATTTTTGGACATTATCCCCGTAGTGCCGGTAGCGGGCTTTATTTTGGGGGTACGGGATTTTATCCGGCTTCTTATAGGCTTCTTCGGCCGATGGTTGATGCCCGTTGGGGGGCATAACATTAAGGTCGAATTCAGCAATGCGAAAAACGTGTCGCCACATTTTGTCCCGGTAATCATCAAGGTTGCGATTTTGTGGGTGCATTTGCATCATCAATTCAACGATATGCTCCACAAAGGCTTGCCTTTCATCATCGTTTTCGATCGTTTTAGCGTGCTGAATCAGCTGCTGTACATTACGACCATACTCAGGAATAATGAGTGTATCTTTTTCGGAGTTATACTCCATATTATGTGCCATACAATAAATGCGTTAAGTGTCAATCAAAAAAATTATTCTACTGTTACCGATTTGGCCAGGTTTCGTGGTTGATCCACATTACAGCCTCTCAGTACAGCAATATGATAGGAGAGTAGTTGGAGCGGAATGACCGATAAAAGCGGTGATAGGGGCTCCTCCGTTTCCGGAATCTCTATCGTGTAGTCTGCTATGCCACTGATTGTTTGGTCACCCTGGGGTACAATGGCAATAACCTTGCCTTTGCGAGCTTTTACTTCCTGGATGTTACTTACGATTTTGTCGTAGGAACTCTTGTTGGTGGCAATAACAATTACGGGCATTTCCTCATCGATTAGAGCAATGGGCCCGTGTTTCATTTCAGCGGCGGGATATCCCTCGGCGTGAATATACGAAATTTCTTTTAATTTCAGAGCACCCTCCAGTGCCACGGGGAAATTGTAACCCCGTCCCAAGTAAAGCGCGTTGGTGCTATCTTTTATTTCTTCGGCGATAAAACGAATCAGCCTATCCTGGGCCAGCGCTTGTTCGATTTTTTTAGGGATGGTGGCCAGCTCGGCGGCCAATAGGCGGTAATAATTGCTGCTAATTTTGCCTCTTTCCTGAGACAGTAGTAGGGCCATCAGGCTAAGTAGGGTCACCTGGCCAGTAAAGGCTTTGGTAGAAGCGACGCCGATTTCTGGTCCGGCATGAATGTAAGAACCGGTGTCGGTCAGGCGTGCAATGGAAGAACCGACTACATTAACAATACCGTAAACAAAGGCTCCTTTTTCCTTTGCAATTTCGATAGCTGCCAGGGTATCGGCCGTTTCCCCGGATTGAGAGATAGCAATAACCACGTCATTTTCCGTAAGGATAGGGTTGCGGTATCTAAACTCAGAGGCATATTCTACCTCAACGGGAATCCGGGCTAAGTCCTCAAATAGATATTCACCGATGAGGCAGGAATGCCAGGAAGTACCGCAAGCCACCATGATGATTCGATCGGCGTTGGCGAGTTTATTGCCAAATTCTTCCAGCCCGCCCAGTCTAACCCAGCCTTCGTCGGCATTTACCCGGCCTCGCATACAATCTTTCAGCGTGTTGGGTTGCTCGAATATTTCTTTGAGCATAAAGTAGTCGTAGCCGTCTTTCTCTAACATTTCAATTTTCATGTCCAGCTCCTGAATATAGGGATGTTGGACCTCGTTACTAATGGTTTTGACGGCGTAAGACCCATCCCGCTTGATGACGGCAATTTCTTCGTCATTCAGGTAAATGACCTTGTTGGTATATTCAATAATGGGGGTAGCGTCGGAGGCCATATAGAAACTGTCTTCCCCTATACCGAGCACCAGGGGGCTAGCCTTACGTGCACCTACAATCATATCTGGAGCGGCCAGATCCATCACTACGATCGCAAAGGCCCCCACCACCCGGGTTAGGGCAATTCGCACCGCTTCGGGCAGATCAACCTGCTCTTTTTCTTTAATCGCTTCAATGAGGTTGACCAGGACTTCGGTGTCGGTATCACTCTTAAAAGTATAACCTTCTTTGAGCAAGGCATGCTTAAGTAATTCGTAATTTTCGATGATACCGTTATGGGCCAGGACAATTTGGCCTTTATTAGACAGGTGTGGGTGAGCATTATTGTCATTCGGTTCGCCGTGGGTAGCCCAGCGAGTGTGGCCAATGCCAATGGTAGCCTCCTTTTTTAAGTCCTGTGCATATTTTTTTAAATCAGCTACTTTACCTTTCTTCTTATAGAGGCTAACGGCTCCGTCCTGGAGCAAAGCAATACCTGCGCTATCATATCCTCTATACTCCAGCCTTTGTAAGCCTTTAATCAATTTTGGATAAGCTTGATCAGGACCTAAGTAGGCTACTATTCCACACATGTCTTTCCTTTTTGGATTAATTATCTAAAACAGTCCCCGATACCTTGAGTTGGATAGGGTAGGTTGGATGATCCGGGCCGTAGATAATACTTCTTTCTGCATTGTATCCTTTTAATGCTACGGCAACGTAGATCGTAGAAGGTGCTACCCCGTCAATTGCTTTTTGAAGATAGGTGCCAAAGTTCATCCGGTAGATATCAGGTTCTTCACCGGGGGCATCAATAATGACTCCCCCAAATTGATCTTCAATATTAGGCGCTATTAAAACGTCGTCAATCAAAACTTGTTGCCCGTCTTCGTTGCGGTAGGTAAGTATAAGTTGCTCAGCGGGCAGAAAAACATCAGAAGAATCATTCGGAATACTTCCAATACGCATTTCCAACTCTGCTTTGTTGACCACAATGTTTTTGTCTCTGAGTTGATTTAAATGTGGGAATTCAACCCGGAATACGGGACCCGCCATGCCCTGCGTGAAAAAGGTATTTTCGGCTTCTTCGGGTGCGCTGCCATTAATTACCTGTTCAATGACAGTACCGCTGATATCATTGTTCTGGGCAGAATAACGCAGAATACCCGTGTTGATACGGAGCTGATATTGATAGTAGGTATTATCAATATGGTAGTAAATGTATATACCCGTTAGTGGGTTGTCGATGTCAAAGGCAGCTATCCCTGCACCAGTTGAAGTAGGCTTAAGGTGAAGCCCCGGAAAAGCATCCAGAAAAGCTTGTTCGTCCACCAGGGTAGCGGAGTCGAGTGTGAGGAGACTACCTCCGAATCGGTTGCTTAACGGAATACGTAGCATATTGGCTTCGGTGGTATCCCCTCGGCTTGTACCGAAATAGTTGACATAGGTGACGGAATCAAATCGGGGTCGATAGCTGGCGGTCGTCAGGGGCGTATCTTCACTGGCAAAGGTGGTATCGGATAAGTAATTGCTTTCACTGGAAACGACTTCGGAAAGTTGACGTACCTCTAAATCAAAAAAGCTCGCTATTCGACCGTAGTAAAAATCAGGGGAATAGGGTAGGGCTAATACAACGGAATCAATAACATATCCAGTTCCCAGAGTAGGGATATCCCCTTCGAAGGGTTGTAGCTGCATGAAAATCTCAGCGGAACTGGTTCCAAAGATCGGATCCCGCATCTTACCAAAGAGGTAGGATGGGTAAGAATTCAAGGTGGAGGTAATCAATACGGGCTCGCCTGCCTCCTGAACCAACTCCATAGTAATGGTATCAAAAAAACTGAGTTGGGTGCGATCGTCTTCCAGCAGTTCCGAGCCCAGCGTGGTGGGGTCGTTGCAGGATTGCGTAAACAATAGAACGAGCGCAGAAAGCACAAAAAGCAGCCACGAAGTTAGATCCTTCATATCAAGAATTGGTTGTGATAAATGGGTATTATTGATCTTGTCTTTCAAAGAGACGCAAAAGTAGAAAGAAAAGTTGGTTGGTCAACGATGACTAGTGAGAATATCTTTCAATAGTAATATCCTTGACCAACCGGGCCGGAAGCCCAAACGTGAGAGCAATTTAAGCAGTTTCTTCTTCGCCTAGTAAGTTGGCGTAAAAATCCATGTAGGCAGACAGGTAATCTTCGCCAGGATGCTCCAGAACCGGAACGTCAGTGGCTTCGATAGCTTTGTTTACCTCATCACTTAGAGCTGTGCTACCCTTAATTACCGCATCTGAAAAGCTGATCGCTCCTTCTTGTAATCCATTCTTATAGGCTTTCAACTCATCCGTGGATAAGTTGTTGATCGTGGCTTTCTCCAGGTAATCATCTGCCAATTTAGTCTCATGTCCTTCACCATAAGCAGAGTAAATTACTTTAGCTTGCTGGAATAAAGGTTCTGACTTATATGCGGTCTTCAGATAAATGGGTAACCAGCTGGTGAGCCATCCGTGGCAATGCACGATATTTGGCGGCCAACCGAATTTTTTAACCGTCTCCAATACCCCTTTACAGAAAAATACGGAGCGCTCGGCATTATCTTCGAAAGCATTTCCATCTTCATCTTCAAATAAGAATTTACGCTTGAAGAAGTCTTCATTATCCAGAAAGTAAACTTGCATTCTGGCCTCGGGAAGAGAGGCTACTTTAATGATTAGTGGATAATCATCATCGTCGACAATAATATTCATTCCGGAGAGACGCACTACCTCGTGCAGGCGGTGTCTGCGTTCATTAATCGTGCCGTAGCGGGGCATGAGTACCCGGATTTCCATTCCATTATCTTGAATATGCTGGGGCAGTTTTCTGGCGATTTCAGCGATTTCAGTAAGCGCGGTATAAGGCTGCATTTCTTGCGTAACAATCAACACTTTATTTTTACTCATAAATGCTGGCAGTGTATAAGGCCGATATAAAAGGCCTAGTTAATAAATACAATTTGTAACTATGCGAAATGGAAGTATCTCTCTTAAAAGAACTATCCTTTTCTAAATTCGATGTGCAAAAATAAGGAATTTTACGGATAAAAACCCTATAAACAAGCAATTAACGACTTTTTTGTGACCCAAATTGGACGATTTATACTACTTTTGTGCCCGCTTTTTAATCCTTGATGTATGATTATTATCCGACAGGCTGATTTGCTGCAAAAAATTGTGCTTTCGCAAAAAAAAGAGCAACGTAGCGTGGGCTTTGTCCCCACCATGGGGGCCTTACACGCCGGGCACCTTTCTTTGCTAGCGCTTTGCAGAGCGCAAACCGACCTGAGCATTTGTAGTATTTTTATTAATCCTACTCAGTTCAATGAAACTGCCGATCTGGATAAATATCCGCGGACGCCAGCGGAGGATCAAGAGGCATTGGACCATGGAGGCTGCGATATTTTGTTTATGCCTGCTGAGGAAGAGGTATATCCCCAGGGACGGGATCAAAGCCCCCAAGTCGATCTAGGAGGCTTAGATCAGGTGCTGGAGGGGGAGTTCCGGCCAGGCCATTTCGCTGGAGTCGTGCAGGTGGTCAGCCGACTGTTGGATATTACCCGCCCGGATAAAGTATTTATGGGGCAGAAGGATTATCAGCAGTTTGCGATTATCCGTCGCATGATCGCGGAGCAAGCCCGTTCGGTAGATCTCGTTATGGGGCCTACGGTCCGGGAGCCCGATGGTTTGGCCATGAGTTCTCGTAACCTTCGGTTAAGTGCTGATTTTCGCGCCAGGGCAAACTTGCTTTATGCTAGTCTGCAGGAAGCTAAAAATAAAATGGGGCAGCACACTATTCCTGAAATTGAAGCCAGTGCCCTTGAGCAACTCCGGGCCGCAGGCTTTCGGCCAGAGTATTTCTCCATCGTACACGCTCATACCCTGCAAAAGCCCAGACCTGGCAATACCGATTCGCCATTAGTGGCCTGTGTAGCGGCCTGGGCGGGAAAGGTTCGCTTGATTGACAATCTGTTACTAAAGGCCTAACAAATAAGGATTACTCAACCATAATTGCCTTTGCAAGGTTTCTACCAACGGTGACGAGCACCGAAGTTTTTCGTCCCAATAGTGGACCGACCCAAACCAAACACAAAAACTGAATTAGAGCTATGTTGATACAACGGTTTAAATCTAAAATACACCAGGCACGCGTCACGGAAGCGAACCTGCACTACGTGGGGAGTATTACCATCGACGAGGATTTGATGGATGCAGCTCATCTGCAGGAAGGCGAACGGGTGCAGGTGGTGAATAATAATAATGGAGAACGGCTGGAAACTTACATCATCAAGGGCGAGCGGGGATCAGGTGTCATTTGCCTGAACGGTGCTGCGGCCCGCAAAGCGGAGGTAGGTGATGTCGTGATTATTATCGCCTACGGCTATATGGAGCCCGAAGAAGCAAAAAACTTTGTACCTTCGGTCGTTTTTGTCGACGAACAGAATACCATCACTAACCAATAGTACCTTGAAGACATTCATCCGCAATCTCCTAAAGTTTCTGGGTTTTCTGAGCCTGGGTTTGAGTATTATGTATCTACTCTACCGGAGCCAGAATAAAGCTTATCAGGCGCAGTGTGCGCTGGATGGTATTCCTGCCGAAGATTGCAGCCTGATCGATAAGGTACTGACCGACTTTGCGAATGCGAATTACTTTTGGTTACTGATGGTGATCCTGCTTTTTATGATAAGTAATCTGAGTCGGACAGCGCGTTGGCACATGTTGATTCGCCCCCTGGGCTATCAACCCCGGTTTGTCAATGGTCTGGGCGCCATTATGATTGGTTACTTTGCCAACCTGGGAATCCCACGGATCGGTGAAGTCGCCCGGGCGGGAGTGCTGGCCCGCTATGAGAAAATTGAGGTCGAAAAAGTGATGGGTACGATCGTGGTCGATCGAATTATAGATGTGCTTAGCATCCTGATCGTCACGGTCCTGGCCTTAATCCTGCAGTACCGACAGATTTGGTCTGCAGTACGCGATTTGCTCGATCTGAGTACGCTGATTAAATTAGGGGTTGCGGGTGCCATTGCACTGCTTATATCGGTTGCGCTTTTCTTCCTTTTCAGGAAAAAACTGGAACAGACCCGAATCTACCAAAAGATCGTTAGCATCTTAAAAGGTTTCGTAGAGGGATTAGCAACCGTGCGTCAACTGGATCGCCCCTGGCTTTTTCTGCTGCATAGCATCAATATTTGGCTGATGTATTATCTACTTAATTACCTCTGCTTTTTTGCTTACGAGCCTACCAGTGACTTGTCTCCCTTAGTCGGACTAGTTACCTTTGTATTCGGTGGTTGGGGAATTGTTATCCCCACCCCGGGCGGAATGGGGTCTTATCATTTTCTGGTGCAGGTAGCGCTGGGAATATACGGTGTGAGTAGCCCCGATAGTTTTTCTTATGCTATGATTGCCTTCATTACGGTACAGATTGGTGCGAGTGCTATTTTTGGACTGATTTCTTTACTCTTGCTGCCCTTTATCAATCAGGGGTATCAACCTGCACATGCAAAAAATACAACGGATGTTTCCAATCCCTGATATACAAGCTAAGTTGGGAGACTGGGCTGTCGCCCAAAAAAAGGTGAAATACTGGCAGGATACGGGCCAGGAAGTGGTCTTTACGAATGGTTGTTTCGATATTCTGCACTACGGACACCTTCATTACCTGGCCGAGGCCAGTCAATTGGGGGATAAGTTGGTCATCGGTTTGAATGGAACGGAGTCCGTCGGGCGCTTGAAAGGTGATCATCGACCCATTCAGGATGAACAGACGCGCCTATACATGTTGGCCAGTCTGCAATTCGTCGATCTTGTAGTTATCTTCGAAGAGGATACCCCCGCCGAATTGATCCGTCACCTTAAACCCGATTTGTTGGTTAAAGGCGGCGATTATAAAATAGAAGAAATTGTTGGAGCAGACACCGTCCTGGCGAAAGGCGGAGTAGTCAAAACCCTGGACTTTGTCAAGGGCTATTCGACTACTAATATCGAAACGAAAATTAAGGGTCAGTAATTCCATCTGCCTGCCTGTATCCCAAAAAGTCTAATACTAAATAATATGCCAAATATCCAAGAAGTCATCAACCATCTCGAAAGTATCGCACCACCGATCTATCAGGAGAGTTACGATAATGCCGGGCTTATCTGCGGCGACGCTAGCGCAGCTGTGACCGGGGTGCTGACCTGTCTGGACTCTACGGAGGCCATTATTGACGAAGCAATCGCCAAATCCTGTAACCTGGTGGTGGCTCACCATCCGATTGTCTTTCGGGGGCTAAAAAAAATAACGGGCCGCAATTACGTGGAGCGGACTCTGTTGAAAGCGATTAAAAATGACATTGCTATTTATGCGATTCATACCAACCTGGACAATGTATACCGTCAGGGGGTAAATGCTCGTTTTGCCGAAAGGCTAGGACTGAACAATACGCGTATTCTTTCCCCAAAAGCAAATTTGCTGCAGCTCCGTTTCCAGATTGATGCTTCCGACCTGGAAGCGGTCCGAAAGGCCGATCAGTCTTTCCAGGGCGCTGCCGCAGTGGTAACACCTTTGGTAAATCCCGATCAGTATGAGGTGCGGGCCAGCGTGGCTGCCGGGCAGGTAAGCGATTTTCGCCGGGCCGTTTCGGCTTTCGCTAAAAACGGGATCAGTACCCTGGACGTACAGGACAAAAATGATCAGATTGGTAGCGGAATGTTGGGTCAGCTTACGGAGCCAATGTCGGAGCTGGACTTCTTACACTTTTTGAAGGAACGGATGCAAACCCACTGCGTTAAACATACCGCCTTGTTGGGCAAACCTATCCAAAAGGTAGCTCTCTGTGGTGGTGCCGGTGGTTTTTTACTCCCGGCCGCTCTGCGGGCACAGGCCGATATCTTTATCACGGCCGATTATAAATACCACGAATTTTTTGATGCCGATGAGCAGTTAATTATTGCCGATATTGGGCACTTTGAGAGTGAACAGTTCACTATTCCCTTATTAAAGGAGCTTTTATCCAATAAATTTAGTAATTTTGCGGTTTATGAAACGGCGATTAGAACAAATCCCGTTTCCTATGTTGTTTAAATAGAGCCTGCTTCAAGCGGTGCCCGGTAGGAATATCAATTGATCACAAAATCACTTAAATAAATGGCCAAGGAACTGACAGTTGCCGAAAAGCTAAAGAATTTATACGAGCTCCAGACAATCGACTCCCAATTAGATGAAATTGCCATCCTGCGTGGAGAACTCCCCGTAGAGGTGCAGGATCTGGAAGATGAAATTGCCGGTCTGGAAAGTCGTAGGGCGAAGATTCAGGGATCTGTTGATGAGTTGGAGGACACTATCTCCAAGCACGAGGCGACCATTCAGGAGGCACAATCACTGATGGAGCGCTACTCGACGCAGTTGGATAATGTGAAAAATAATCGCGAGTACGAAGCTTTAGTCAAAGAGCTCGAAATGCAGCGTCTGGATATTCAGCTGGCAGAAAAACGAATCGGTCAGGCTTCTAAGGAAGCGCGACTTAAGCAAGATAAACTGGCTGTAACGGAAGAGCGGATCGAAAAGAAACAAAAGGATCTCAAGATCAAAAAGAAGGAATTGGAGGATATTATCTCCAAAACCGATAAGCAGGAAAAAGACTTAAGTAAAAAAGCGGGAAAAGCCCGCGGCAAGATTGAAGAACGCCTACTCAAGCCTTACGATCGTATCCGTAATAACTATCGGAATGGTCTTAGCGTGGTTACGGTAGAGCGCGATTCCTGTGGTGGCTGCTTCAACCGGATTCCGCCTCAAATTCAGCTGGAAATTAGTTTGCAAAAAAATATTATTGCCTGTGAGCACTGCGGTCGTATTTTAGTAGACGACGTAATTGCCGGAAAGGCAGAGCCCAGTGAAGAAAAAGCATAAGCACTTAGCCATGCTTAGCTGGGCAGTAATTATAGTTCAATCTTTTTATCGGTCTGCCAAAAGCAGGGAGATCGATTCACAGCGCCTTTGGGGACGCTGGTATGATGCTCAGCTTACTTCGCTTAGGGGTACAAGTAAAAAAAGAGTTGGTTCCGGATTCCGGAGTCGACTCTTTTTTTTGAGTACCCTGGTATTTTTGGGTATAGCAGAGTCCGGCTTTGCTAAATATTCCTTTGATTATAATGGGGAGATTAAAGCGGCCTATCGACAGATTATGGACCTCGATTTACCCGCAGCCGCTAAAAGCCTGGAGGCGCTCGCGGTCCACCAGCCTGATAATCTGGCGCGGATTCACCTGGAGGACTACTACGATTTTTTGCAGATTTACGCCAGTGATCGGGAAGATGTTTATAAGTCGCTAAAGAAAAACCGCAACCTGCGGCTGCATTTATTAGAAGAAGGACCCGTCGAGAGTCCCTGGTATCTGTACACACAGGCAGATGTGCGTTTGCACTGGGCCTTTTTGAAATTTCAATTTGGTGATTACCTGTCGGGTTTCCTGGATGTGAAGAAGGCTTTTCAATTGTTGGAAGAAAATGTTGAAGCCCACCCGGAATTTGCACCTAACTACAAAGATTTGGGTATCTTAAAAGCCCTGGTAGGTACCGTACCGGATCAATACCAGTGGGGGGTAAGATTACTTTCGGGACTGGAAGGGTCTATTGCACAAGGAAGAAAAGACCTGGAGAAGTGTCTGGAAGATAAGCAGGCTTCGACGCTGTTTTTACAGGAGGAAAGCCGCTTATTATATAGTTATTTGTTGGTGTATATCGGATGGGATTATCAGGATGCCTGGCGCTTATTGGCTCCCATGGCTAAAACGGCAGGACAACAGGTTTTTAAAGCATTTATTTACTCAAAAGTGGCGTTTCGCTCGGGAAATAACGACGAGGCAATCCGGGTTTTGAGGATAGCGCGACGGCGTTCCGGCTGGCAGTATTTTCCGATTATGGAATTTGATTTGGGAAGTGCTCTTTTGCGTAAGCTAGACCCGGCAGCTGCCCCTCACTTTCGATATTTCCTGGAGCGATATCAGGGAAGGCAGGATGTTAAAGCAGCCCATCATCGCCTGGCCTGGTGCGCATTGCTCAATCAGGACCAGCAGACCTATCTTTTCCAAATGTCGCTCGTCCAAAGTAAGGGGACAGAGGCTAGTGGTCGAGACAAAGATGCCTCCTGGGCAGCTCAACTAGACTTTGTACCGCATCCCCAACTGCTTAAGGCACGACTGCTATTTGATGGAGGGTATTTTGCGCAGGCCTTACAGGCTTTGGAAAAGGTGAAAAAAGGTGCCTTAACACAAAATTACGAGCAGCTGGAGCTGGACTATCGGAAAGGACGAATTTATCATGGAATGAAAAATTGGAGTAAAGCTCTTTTTTATTATAACGCGGTTTATCACCGGGGAGCAGCGGATGGTTACTTTTTTGCCTGTAATGCAGTGCTCCAAATGGGATTGATATTTGAAGAGAGAGGACAACTGGAAGAGGCAGCCATCTATTTCGACCGATGCCTGGATGCCGATGCGGAAGTTTATCGGAATAGCTTGCATATGGCGGCTAAGGCAGGCTTACAAAGGATGAAAAATTAACTTAGTTTTAATACTAAACTAAGTGAACTATTTCAACCTTATTTCCGTTATTTTATTAAGTAAGTAAGTGTTCGAGATTATGTATAAGTTTAGTTCAGTGCAATTTGGGGATTCAACAAGGCAAAAAACGCAGGCGACGCAGCGCGTCGGCGAGGCTTTTTAACGCAGTGGAAGCCCAAAAGGGTCTGAAATAAGGTATAGATAATATTGAACACTTACTTAGGTATAAAACGGGAGGAGTTTCTTACTTGTGAAACCATTAGACAAACAATAAATATAAAACATATGGATACTGTAGCTATCGCCGAAAAAAATCTGGAAACCAAGGGGTATCTGGATATTGATGTGGATCCAACCTTGGATTTACGTGCGGAAATCGAGCGGCTAAAAAAAGAGAAAAACGCCATTATTTTGGCGCATTATTACCAGGAATCTGACATTCAGGATATCGCAGATTATATTGGTGATAGTTTGGGCTTATCGCAAAAAGCGGCTTCAACGGACGCCGAACTAATCGTTTTTGCTGGCGTGCATTTTATGGCAGAAACTGCAAAAATTCTCAACCCGGGTAAGAAGGTCTTATTACCTGACCTGAAAGCGGGGTGCTCACTGGCTGATTCTGCTCCTGCTCCCTTATTTCGAGCTTTTAAAGAGAAGTATCCCGATCACGTGGTAGTGAGTTATATCAACTGTACCGCCGAATTGAAGACCATGACGGATATTTGCTGTACCTCTACCAATGCGGTACACATTATAGATAGTATTCCAGAAGATCAGCCGATTATTTTTGCCCCGGATAAAAATCTAGGCGCTTATTTGAAGAAAAAGACCGGACGGGAGATGGTACTCTGGAATGGTACCTGCATGGTACATGAGATCTTTTCAGCGGAGAAGATTACCAAGTTGATGCAGCGCCATCCCGAAGCCGCTTTTATTGCCCACCCGGAGTGTGAGGCGCATTTATTGGAGAAAGCCGATTTTATTGGCTCCACTACCGGTCTGCTGAATTTCACTAAGGATAGCGACCACGATACCTTTATTGTGGCGACGGAAGTAGGGATTATTCACCAGATGCAAAAAGCTTCACCGGACAAAACTTTTATCCCGGCGCCACCGAATAATACTTGTGCCTGTAACGAGTGTCCGCATATGAAGCGGAATACAATGGAAAAGCTTTACTTGTGTATGGAGCATGAGCAGCCCGAGATTCATTTGCCGGATTGGATTATTGAAGAGGGTCGTGCCTGTATCGATCGCATGCTGGAAATTTCAGCGAAAGCGGGATTATAAACGACTGATGATAATCTCTACGCGCTGGTTCATCTGACGACCGCGTGGTGTATCGCTATCGGCTATGGGGTAACTAGCTCCGTAGCCGATGGTTTTTATACGGTTATCTGCTACCCCTTTCGATCCCAGGAAAGTTTTGATTTGGTCGGCTCTTTTTTCTGAAATACTGCGCTGGCTCTTCAGGCTTCCCGTCCCACTGGTATGGGAAGCGATCTCCAGTTCCAGGCCCTGGTAAGCATTCAGTATTCGGGCTAATTGTTCTAACTCCAGGACCAGGCTGTCGGTCGGAGTCTGTTGGGCATCAAACTGATGGAACCTCAATTCGTAGAGCTCGCGGGAAAAGTCTCGTTTTCCACTCAGCAGGAAATTCAGTAATTTATCGGCTGCCGTACCGGGCATAATGCGGCCATCCCTTAACTCCCGTCGTGCCGCTTTCTCTTCCGGTGTAGGTGGTTCGGGTGGCGGAGCGGGTTCGATAGTAGCGGCTTCGGGTGTCGTTTCCTCGTATCTCATAGGGACGGAAGATTCAGGGTATAGGACTTCCTCTACCGCCCGGCTAAAAAAGTAAATTGCGCCCACGATCATTAATAAAAAAAGAACAACGAGAAGATTATTCTTATTCATGGCCGTTCCCCTTGTTTCTTTGACCATAATTTTCCGGCAGCTCGTAGGAGACGTCCAGGTCGTCCAGCACCAGATCGAGTATCTCGTCTTCACCTCTGACGTATCCATCTTTTAGGTGATGTCCGTAAAGACGTCCGAGCGTACCCCAATAAGAAGCAGACAGTCCTCCTTTCAAATCCTTCAGTAGGTCAAACATAGAAGTGTCCAGTTCTTTCTCAATCATTTTGAAAAGAATCATCCCCTGCGTTTTGGTCAGTTTCTTGAGGGGGTCTTCAAATTCATCTTTCAAATCTCTTTGTAACTGTCGAATGTATTTACGCCGTTTGCGATTTTTCATGTTATTGGTTGCGTATTCGACTTCCCGGAATATTTTGATGGCTTCGCTGGCATAAGGATAAACCTTATACGCATAGCGGCGGTAGCGGCGGTAGGTTTTTAAATCATCCGGACTATCGAAGGTCCGCATAGAAGAGATGGACATATCGTCCAGGCTAGCCATAATGATGGTGTCACCACATTCGTCGATCATATATTCGTATGGTAAACCATCAATGACCGTTTTCCCTCTTTTTTCCGTAAACACTTGTGCATAAATTACCTGGCTGCTCATGATAAGCAGTAGGGTAAAAAATCCAAATTTTCTCATTTCTAATTTCATGTGCTCTTCAAATATTTGCGCAACGCTTGCGGATTCGTATTTGTTTAGGCAAACGTACGTTTCAAAATACAGTAATTCAACGTAAAATACCGGACAAAAGATGTTAATGGGATGCTTTTTTAACCTTACATAAAGCGACGTGCCTTTAATTTTTGCATTTTTGCAGCCAGTGTTGGTCAATAATGGCTATTATAGACCTGATTTGAATGCCCTGACTTTAACCGATAGAAAAAGCCTATTAATCTGATGAGATACCAAGCTATACCTTCCCGACTTTTTGAACAGAACCGGCAGCGATTCATGCGGAAAATGCAGCCCGATTCCATCGCTATTTTTTATTCAAATGATCAGCTCCCCCGCAGTGGCAACATTTGGCATTCCTTTCACCAAGATGCCGCTCTTTTTTACTTGAGTGGCCTGGATCAACCGGAGACGGTAGTCGTCTTATTTCCCGATTGTGTAAAAGATGGTTATCGCGAGTTGGCCTTCATCCGGCGTACGGATCCGTTTCAGCGCATTTGGCACGGTAACCAGTTGAGTCGACAAAGAGCCAGTGAAATATCCGGCATCAAAAAGGTGTTTTGGCTGGATGAGATGCAGCCTGTTCTGCACGAATTGATCACGCTGGCCAAGCGTATTTATGTCAATATTGAAGAGCGGCCGATGCCGTCAGATGGCGTAGAATTAAAAAATAAAAGAGAAGCCAGGCAACTCATGTCTAACTACCCGGCGCATAAATTTCATCGGGCTCAACCACTACTGAGGAAAATCATGATGGTCAAGCACCCCTTGGAAGTTAATCAGATCCAGGAGGCGGTTGATATAACAGAAGCCGCTTTTCGAAGGATTTTGTCCTTTGTTGAGCCGGGTAAATATGAGTACGAATTGGAAGCAGAAATCACCCACGAATTTATCAGACGACGGGCCAGTGGCCATGCTTATCCGCCGATCGTGGCGAGTGGTGCCCGCTCCTGTATTTTGCATTATACCCAAAACAATCAAGTTTGTCGGGAAGGAGATCTTTTGTTGATGGATATGGGCGCAGAATACGCGAACTATGCGGCTGATATTACCCGTGTACTTCCGGTAAGTGGGAGGTTTACAGAACGGCAAAGGGCCGTTTATAATGGTGTTTTAGGCGTTTTGCAGGCAGCCAAACAATTGTTAGTACCGGGTATTTTACTAGAAGATTACGAAAAAGAAGTCGGAAAGCTATTGGAAAGTGCTCTGGTCGACCTGGGATTGATCAAGAAAAGCGATTTAGCCAATCAGAATCCGGCCTATCCTCTTTACAAGAAATACTGTATGCACAGCATTTCTCATCATCTGGGCCTGAGCGTACACGACTTAGCTAATGTTTATGATCCGCTGATGGCTGGTATGGTGTTCACTTGCGAGCCCGCAATCTATATACCGGAAGAAAAGATTGGTATTCGTTTGGAGAATAACATTTGGGTAACCGATGAAGGCCCGGTGGATCTCTCAGCAAATATTCCCATTGAAGCAGCTGAAATTGAAGAATTGATGAACTCGACCGTCTTAACCTAAGAAAGTGTATTGACCAGGCGGTCTCCCGAGCTGGAAACCGCCTGGTCTATAGCGCTAGACTACTGTGCTTCTTTTACGAAAGTGGCATCCTGCAAGCCGTAGATCAGACGATTGATATCGCTATCATTCAATTCTAGTTTACCGCGGATGATGATGGGTTCGGCGGTGTATTTAATGGCTTCTGCAGCGTAGACTTCCATGACCGTCTCCGGACCGGCGCCTCCACAGAAAAAGCACATATTATAGGGGAAGGCAGAAAAGATAAACTCTTTATGGTTTTTGTATCCTTCTACCGGAATGATATAGCCCTTTATTTCGACGATTTCCCCTTCCATTCCCTTTACCTGTTCGCTGAAGACCGGCACATCGACCTTGAAGCCGAGCATTTCATCGTATTGTTTTTCAAAGGTGATCTTGGCGAGTGACTTCCAGATGTTATCTGCCGTTGTCTGGGCGTAAGAAACGGTAAGACCGGTGAAGATCAGGTTGAAGACCAGCAGTGCAAATAGTTTTTTCATTATGTTTTATTTTGAATGATAGTTGATTTAGAAATGAGTCAATAATAAATTACGCATCTTTACTTGTTCTTTTGCCGTCCAGTTTTGTTAAAAAGCCTCGTCGATGCGCGGCATCGCCTGCATTTTTCGCCTCACTGAGCAGCAAAATATCTTCGTAAGTCTTGTATACTTTATTAATGCCCCATTCCTTATTTGGTATGCTTGAGGCAAAACCCTTTGTCACAGTAAAGAACAGGATAAGCCGCAATTTGTCAAATTTTCGGCTCAACTTTATAAAAATAATAACATGCAGACCCGTATTCTGTTGTCCGGGGGCTGGTTTTATACTTATAAAATCCGTATATTTGCCCTAGAATGAAGCAAAAACGCAAAAGAGGGAACCCGGTGGTTCCCTCTTTTTTGTAGATACCCGGGCCGGACCCGAAAAAAGTGACAACTGGTGATTGAAGAAAAAACAAGAGATTTACTAGAGAAAAAGTACGAAGAAGCGGATTACCAAGATTGTTTTACGGTGGAAGTGAACTACAATACCGCTAATAAGAAGCTGCAGGTGTTTGTAGATAGCGATTCGGGCATGACTTTCCGAAAATGTCAGCGTCTTAGCCGTTATCTGGAGTCCTTCATTGATGAGGAGAATTGGCTGGGGGAGAAATATACCCTGGAAGTATCTTCTCCCGGTGTTGATCGCCCTTTGTTGCTTCCGCGACAGTACAAGAAAAACATTGGCCGTCGATTGGAAGTAGATGTGAAAGAGGAGAATAAAAAGCACAAGGGAGAGCTCATCAAAGCCGATGATCAGGGGATCACGCTAGCTTTTCAAAAAACGAGGAAACAAGGGAAGAAAAAGATAAAGGAAGATGTAGAATTGGAAGTCCCTTATGATCAGATTGAAAAGGCGATAGTAAAAATATCTTTTAAAAAATAAATGAGTTTGGCTGCCGTTTAGTCAAGCTGTATAAAAACCTGATATATGAACCTGGTAGATACCTTTTCCGAATTTAAAACCGGAAAAAATATAGACCGTCCCACGATGGTACGCGTACTGGAGGATGTCTTCCGTACGCTGATCCGTAAGAAGTACGGGTCAGATGAAAATTTTGATGTCATTGTGAATACCCAAAAAGGTGACCTGGAGCTTTGGCGTGTTCGGGAGATCGTTCCCGACGGAGAGGTAACCGATGACCGCAGTCAAATATCCATTACCGAAGCCCTGGAGATTGATGAAGATTACGAAGTGGGAGAAGAGTGTTATGAGCAGCTGGAATTAATTGATTTTGGACGGAGAGCCATTATGGCGGCACGCCAGACTTTGATTTCCAGAATTATGGAATTGGAGAAAGACGAAGTTTATAAGAGCTACGTCGATCGGGTAGGAGAGATGATCGTTGGTGAAGTACACCAAATTCTGAAGCGCGATATTCTCGTGCTGGATGATGCTACCGGACATGAGCTACTGCTGCCCCGCAATGAAATGATTAAGGGCGACTTTTTCCGAAAGGGAGATATGGTACGCGGCGTGATCTCCAAGGTGGAGATGAAAAATAACAATCCAGTGGTCATCATGTCCCGTACGGATGAGCGATTCCTGGCCAAATTGATGGAGCAGGAAGTACCAGAAATAGAAGATGGACTCATTAGTATCCGTAAAATTGTTCGTATCCCTGGCGAACGGGCGAAGGTAGCGGTAGAGTCTTACGATGATCGCATCGATCCGGTTGGGGCCTGTGTAGGTATGAAAGGATCGCGAATTCACGGGATCGTACGCGAACTGAAAAACGAAAATATCGATATCGTTAACTTCACCAATAACCTCAATCTATTCATTCAGCGTTCGCTGACACCCGCTAAAGTAACGCGGATCGACCTGAACGAGGAGACACGTCGGGCGGAGGTTTATCTGGAGCCCGATCAGGTTTCCCTAGCCATTGGTAAGGGGGGAAGTAATATTAAGTTGGCCAGTCAACTGACCGATTTGGAAATCGATGTCTTCCGTAATGTTGAGGAATACGAGATTGACGATGTGGAGTTGGATCAATTCCGCGATGAGATCGAAGGCTGGGTACTGGATTCGCTGAAATCTATCGGTTGCGATACGGCGAGAAGTGTGCTCAACCTGAGTAAAGAAGAGTTGTTGCGTCGTACCGACCTGGAAGAAGAGACGGTGGATGATATCATCGGTATTTTTGCAGCAGAATTTGAAGAATAATCCCCTCGCACGGGGCTGGAATAGACTTTTAATGATCGAATGAGATCATTTAGGGTTCAATCCCTAAAGTTTTTGGGGAAAATTGGATCAAAACGAACTCTTTTCTTTAAGTTTGTGTTGTTGGACTATAGAGAAAAAGCCGTAAGAAACAGTCGATTGATCAAATTACCTTATCTTTGCACTGTTTTTTGGAAAAAATTGAATATCACTTTATTTTTCCTTAATTAAAACGATTGACATCTGGCAGCATTGACGAATAACGTCATTAGCTGCTATTTGGGATATAAGCTGAAAAGCACAGATTAAGTACTAAAAAAATATAATGGCGAAACGTTTAGTAAAGATTGCGAAAGAACTCAATGTAGGGACGAGCACTATTGTCGAATTTCTAACCGAGAATGGGTTTGAGATCGATAATAAGCCTACTGCGAAAATCTCCGATGAGATGTACGACGAGTTATTGAAGGAGTTCCGCAAGTCTATTGACATAAAAGAGAAAGCCCGCCAAATAAATATTGGGTCTCGCTCCAAGAAGGACGAGCCCAGTGAGGTCATTGTCGAAGACAAAGCCAAGGCAGAACCGGCAGCGAAAAAAGAGCAGCCAGCTGAGAAGGAAAAAAAGGCAGCGGAGAAAACCCCCAAAGAGGAAGAAGTGGTCAAAGCGGACGCTCCAAAAATATCTTTGCGGAAAGTGGGTAAAATAGATCTGGGAAGTAGTCTGAAGAAAAGAGCGGGAAAGGAAACGCCCGAGGAAGCACCCAAAAAAGAAACGCCTAAAGCAAAGCAAACCTCCGAGGAAGAGCAGCCGCCGGTAGCGAAAACGGAAACGCCCGAAGCTAAAAAAGAATCAGAAGCGCCAGCGCCTAAAAAGGAAGACGAACCCCAACCGGAAAAAGAAGAGGCAAAAGAAGAAGCACCTTCTGAAAAAGTGGTCGCCGAGGAAAAAACGACCCCACCCACGGAAGAAAAAGAAGAAAGCGCTAAAGCGGAAGAGACGCCTTCCCCTAAAGAAAAAGAAGGGGATGTGATGCGTTCCAAAACGCCGGAGCTACGAGGTCTGAAAATTAAAGGGAAGATTGATCTGGATAAATTTCAACGCCCTCGTAAGAAGAAAAAGAAAGAAAAAACGGAAAAGGCCAAAGATAAAAAAGCCGATGCGCCTGCCGCTAAGTCCGGGGATACTAAAAAGCCTTCCAGTCAACCGGAGCGTAAAAAGCGTCGCCGTAAACGTATCACGGTAGAAACAAATAGTAGCAGTGGCGGAGAACGCAAACGCAGAGAAAGACCTACTAACGATAAGCTACGCCGTCGTACACCGAAAAAACGCGATGAGGTCAGAGAGGTCACTCAGAAAGAAATTGATGAGAAAATCAAAGCGACCATGGCTCGCCTGCAGGGCGGCGGGAAAAATAAAAAGCGTTCAAAACTGAATCGCGATAAGCGCGATCGCCATAAGGAAAAACAAGAGCAACTCGAGGCTGCACAGGAGCAGGAAAGTAACAAGTTGGAAGTGACGGAATTTATTTCCGTATCAGAGTTGGCCAGCTTGATGGACGTTTCAGTGACCGAGGTGATCACTACCTGTATGAACCTGGGTACCATTGTATCGATCAATCAGCGCCTCGATGCCGAGGTCATTGAACTGGTGGCCGACGAATTTGATTACGAAGTGAGTTTCATCAATGCGGAAGAGCAAATTAGTATTGATGACGAAGACGATTTCGAAGACGATCCCGCTGATCTGGAAGCTCGCAACCCTATCGTTACGGTAATGGGACACGTTGACCACGGTAAGACTTCTTTACTGGATTATATCCGGGAGGAAAACGTCGCCGGTGGTGAGGCGGGGGGAATCACCCAGCACATTGGTGCTTACGAAGTGAAAACGAAGAGTGGCCAGGGGATTACCTTCCTGGATACTCCGGGTCACGAAGCCTTTACCGCTATGCGGGCCAGAGGTGCTAAAGTGACCGATATCGCCATTATCATTGTGGCCGCTGATGACAGTGTGATGCCACAAACCAAAGAAGCGATTTCTCACGCCCAGGCAGCCGGGGTACCCATGGTTTTTGCCATCAATAAAATTGATAAGCCAGGGGCGCAACCGGATAAAATTAAGCAGGAGTTGTCCTCTATGAATATCCTGGTAGAAGATTGGGGGGGAGAGTATCAGTCGCAAGAGATCTCTGCCAAAACGGGTCAGGGCATTCCTGAATTATTAGAAAAAGTACAGCTGGAATCAGAGCTGTTAGAACTAAAGGCCAATCCAAAACGTCCAGCTCAGGGTGCAGTATTAGAAGCATCGCTGGATAAAGGTCGCGGTTATGTAACCAAGATATTAGTACAAAATGGTACACTGCACATTAGTGATCCAATCGTAGCTGGTGAATATGCCGGTAAGATTAAAGCTATGCTGAACGAACGCGGACAGCGTATCAAAGAAGCTGGTCCCGCTAAACCCGTTCTGGTCTTAGGGTTGAGTGGCGCACCACAGGCGGGTGAGTTGTTCAAGGAAATGGATAACGAACAGGATGCTAAACAGCTGGCGAATAAGCGGGCGCAATTGTCTCGTGAGCAGGCCAACCGGGCTGCCAAACGGATCTCTCTGGATGAGATCGGACGTCGACTGGCTCTGGGTACCTTTAAAGAGTTGAACCTGATCGTTAAAGGTGACGTGGATGGTTCGGTAGAGGCACTCTCCGATTCATTGATCAAACTCTCCGTTGAAACGGTGCAGGTAAATGTGATCCACAAAGCAGTAGGTCAGATTATCGAATCGGATGTTCTGCTGGCTTCCGCCTCGGACGCGATTATTATCGGCTTCCAGGTACGGCCTTCGCTCAATGCCCGTCGATTGGCTGAAAAAGAAGGGGTACAGATTAAGACCTACTCCATCATCTATGAGACGATCGAAGAGATCAAGATGGCGATTGAAGGGATGTTGGAGCCTACCAAAGAAGAGAAAATCCTTGGAGAAGTTGAAGTGCGCGATATCTTCAAGATATCCAAAGTGGGTACCGTGGCCGGTGGATATGTCAAAGATGGAAAAATTGCCCGCTCTAATCATGTCCGCCTGATACGCGATGGTATCGTGGTCTATCCTACCAAGGAAGGCGCACATGGTAAGTTAGCTTCTCTGAAACGATTCAAAGACGATGTACGAGAAGTGAAAAGTGGATTGGAGTGTGGTCTGTCTATCGAAAACTACAACGACGTAAAAGTAGGTGATACCATTGAGGCCTACGAAATTATTGAGATTAAACAGACATTGGATTAATCTGTTTTTTCCTCTCCAATTGTGAAAATTGATTATTTTCAATAAAAAATATTAGGTAAAAAGGGTTTCCCCATAGGGAAATCTTTTTTATTTTAAACTTAAATTATCTCTGAAGATATGAGCAAACCTAAAGTCGTAAAAGATTATGATAAGCTTACCGATGCGGTTAAGGAACAGATCAAGCTGGTCTATCCCCGTGGATTCGCTCACCATCTGGTTAGCTTTACCAATCGCGATGGCGAAAAAAAAATGGGATTGCCTTTTGAAACGGAAGAGTTCTATTATCTCATTCGAATGACTTCGGTTAGGGCAGAACGCATCATCGAAGACGACGATGACTTCGAGGACGGTATGCTGAAAACGGATGTCCTGGAAGACTACTCCGAAAAGTATGACGATGTCGATGCCTTGTCCTTAAATGCCAACGATGATAACGAGTTCGATATCGTGGATCCAGATACCTTAGACGACGACGACGACTAGCTTATACTTCGGCGGCTATTGATTTGATGGCCGCTACAAATTTATCCAATTCTTTGGTCGTGGTATACACATTGGGCGTGATCCGGCAACCACGTACTCCGGGCCGGTTGATGGCTACGGTCCATACTCGGTGTTCCGCCATTAATTTTTTAGCTAAATCTGAAGGTGCGAGCCCTTCGATGCCGACGTTAGCAATAGCGCAGGATCTTTTGGGATCTTCAGGGGTGTTAATGACTACCCGCGAGGTTTCCCTAAGTTTGCTGGTCCAGTATTGTTGAATATAGCGGAGCCGTGCTTCTTTGCGCTCGCCGCCAAGGCGGTGATGGTATTCCAAAGCGTTTAGTATGGCCAGGTCGGTTGCTACCGGATGCGTGCCGGTATGGTTTAATCTTTGAATGTCATCTGGCTGGCGGTTGATCTCTGCAAAAAGTGGCCATACTCCCGCGATTTTTTCCTTTTTGACAAACAAAAAGCCCGAACCGAGCGGTGCACTCAACCATTTGTGCAAACTGGCGCCGTAATAGTCACAACCTAAATCACGCATACTGAACTGAATATGTCCCAGGGCATGCGCTCCATCTACCATGACGTCGACTCCTTTGGCATGTGCCATGTCCACGATTTTTTTGATGGGTAGAATTTGTCCGGTAATATTTACCAGGTGACAGACCATCAGAAGTTTGGTCTTATCGGTAATGGCATTGGCATAGAGGTTGACAATATCAGCGTCGGAAGTGGGATGATTGGGTAGCGAAACCCGCTTGTTGACGACGCCGTGTCGCCGGGCCTGTAGCTCAAACATATCGAGCATCGCACCGTAATCCTGTTCTGCCATGACGGCTTCGTCGCCGGCTTCCCAATGTTGTCCTCCGATGATAAGATCTAACGATTCGGTGGTATTGCGGGTGATGCCAACTTCTTCTGGATCGCAATCGGCCAGTTCTGCTAATTGTTCCGCTACGTAGCGTTTGTTATCCCATTGTACGGTACGCATATAATACGAGCCTTGATAATTCACTTGTCTTATGTGATGAATATAGTTCTCCAGCGTTTCCTGGGGAAGGAAACAATAATAGCCGTTTTCCAGATTGATATAATCGGGTTTGAGTCGGTAGCCACTGCGGACTTGAGCCCAGAAGGCTTCATCCCGGGCCAGTTCTTTCGGACTTCGGTTTTCGGCTGCTGCCAAAATTTTATCCAGCTTGGGAAAGAGAAAAGGAGAGCCTAAGCCAAAGGCGGTCATTTGCTGCAGGAACTGTCGGCGTTTTTGCATACGAATCGATTTAAATATACTCTTAGACAAGAATTTATCTAAGGAATGAGTCAATAATAAACTACACAGCTTTACTTGTTCTTTTGCCGCCCAGTTTCGTTAAAAAGCCTCGTCGATGCGCTGCATCGCCTGCATTTTTCGCCTCACTGAGCAGCAAAATATCTTCGTAATCTTGTATACTTTATTAGTGCCCCATTCCTAATCTAGGTAAAATGCAGAAAACCCACTAAAAATTGGAGTTCTTTTTCAGTTGCGTAAAATTTAAATATGTATATTTAAGGCGGAGTTAGAGCTATTCCCGACTGGGAAAGCTACAAGAAATTTCCTTATAATTATACCCTGAACATTTGATTACGAATGGTCATCCGGATGCCGGATGGCCGTTTTTATTGGGCCCGGCCTAAGGCGTCAATCACCGATTTGAGTACGATGAAAATGGGCTCCCGACCTTCTTTACTCAATAGCCCTTCCTCTTCATCGATCAGGGCGTCTTCGACAAAGGCAAGCAGGTCCTCCTGAGTAGTGTCTTCGAAAAAGACGTCCAGGCGCTCTCGAAAGCGTTGGGCACTGACGGTTCGCATCTTGGTCCAGTTTGATTCTTCGACTTCTCCCAGCATATCCTCGGTGATTACGGGTAGTGCTTGTCCTGTTTTGTGCTTGACCGATTCTACGATCACCAGAACGAGAAAAAGGACGTATTCCCGCTCCCGATTGAGAAAAACCTCAAAGTTTTCCGAAAAAAGATAGGCGAGTAAGACGGGTTGTTCTTCGCGTAATGCCTCCACGGCTGCTTCTCGGGTAGCTTCGGAGGTGCCTAGCTGAACGGCTATCTGGTCAATCGTCTCTTCGTCGATGAATTCCATATATTGTTACTTGTTGGATTCGGATAAAAAACCGGGGGGTAATTGGCCGTAGATTATTTTTGCCTGACCGGATCGTACGTCCGAAATATAGGCAATAATTTCTCCGGAGTGGGGCATTGTAAACCCATATTCGTTAGCAGGCGTATTAATTCCTGGCCCCAGTGGTTTGACGGCAGACCATTTTTGCCAGGAAGATCCGATTCGCTCGGTGTAAAATAAATCGTAATGGGCACCGCCGCTGGGACCATTACTGGCAAAAAACAAACGACGATTATCCGCTGCCAGAAAGACACTCAATTCATCACCCTCCCGGGGTATGGGCAGCCGAAGTCGACTGGCTGTGGTCCACTGTTGATTGGCGTTTTTCAGCGCATAATAAATGTTGGCCTTACCCTGATCTTTTTTGGCGGCACAATACAATAAAATTTGTTCATCCGCGCTGACAAAATAAGCTTTGATTAAGGCGAAGCTGTCCAGGCCCGGTACGGATACGGGTACGGCGCCTCCCCAGCGCCTTCCCACTTTATGAGAAGCAAAAAGTACCTCTTTGTTACCTTGCCGACGCGAGAAATAGAGCCGATCAGCACTTCCGTTGATACTCACAACTCTTTCAGATTGTGCGGTGTTCAACAGAGGTCCGGCATTAACGGGTGCTGTCCAGCTCAAATCTTCTTCTCGTTTGGCTCGCCAAATATCGTGATTGTTGTTTTTACCAAAATTGAAAATAGCGCCCTTTCGGGAAAAATAGAGGTAGGTGCCCTCCGGGGAGAAGGCCGCATTGGTCTCTTCCGTACGATCACTTAGTAAAAGCGACTTTACAAAAAGGCTATCGCCTTCGGCCTGGCTTTGCAGCCAGAAGGGAAGCAGTATAAATAAGCCTAAAATGATGTTACAAATCTTCATAATTGAGCACCTTAATCTACTTTTTGGCTACTAGTGGCTCAGAGACTTATTCCCCGGGCCACTAGACTTCATAGGTCAATTCTACCTCGGGAGTCTTGGGGCGGGACTGACAGGTGAGGATATAGCCTTCGGCAATTTCATCTTCGTCCAGTGCCAGGGATACCTCCATATCTACCTCTCCTTTGAGCAGCTTTGCCATGCAGGAAGAGCAAGTGCCGGAAGTACAGGAATAGGGGGGATCGTGTTGCTCCGCAATCAAAGTATCCAGAATCGTTTTACCGGCAGGCACCTCAATTTCTATTTCCTGTCCATCCAGGTGTGCTTTTACTTTTGCGGCATCAAAATCTCCAGGGGAGGTAGCCGAGGCGGCAGTACTTTCCTCGGTAGCCGAAGTGAAGTATTCCATTTTGATTGACTTCTTAGGGATTTCCTGATCCAGCAGACTGCGCTCCACGGTTTGCATCATCCCCGTAGGACCACAAACGAAGTAAAAGGTCTCTTTAGTACGGTTCGGATGACCCGCCAAAAATTGCTGGACTGCTTTCTGGTCAATACGTCCTACTTCGCCGGACCAGCTCATTTTCCCTTTTTTAAACAAGCCACCAATCCCTTTGGTCGCTTCGCGTTTGGGTTGACTCAGGGTGTGTTTTACTTTTAATTGGCCCTCGTAGCGCTTTTCTAATTTTTCCAAATGATCTTTGAAGATGATGTTTTCTTCATCGTGGTTACCGTACAAAAGGAATACGGAACTCTGCGGCTCTTCTTCCAGAATGGTTTTGATCAATGACATCAGGGGCGTAATGCCACTACCTGCGCCGAAAAAATAAAAGCTTCGTCTTTTATCGCCATCCAGCACTACGGTGAAGCGACCTTCCGGTGGCATGACGTCTACCTGATCGCCCGCTTTGAGATGGCGATTGATCATGGGCGATACTTTCCCGCCGTCTACTTCTTTGACGGTGACGGCCAGGTGGTTTTCGAGCGGGCTGCTCGACATAGAATAGGCCCGGCGCATTTCCTCCCCGTCTACGGAGAATCGTAGGGTGAGGTACTGTCCGGCCTTATAACTGAACTCTTCTTTAAGGTTTTTGGGTACGGTGAAGTGTACCGTTACGGCATTGGGAGTTTCGCGTTGTACATCAGCGACGGAAAGTGAATAGAATTTTTGACTCATATCAATAGTGATTTCGAATGGTTGATTTATTCTACAAAATGGTCATTGTCCGGATAGCCAGAAAAACACCAAAAGTGATCAGTGCGATACCAGTTCCTTTGCGGATCCAGATCAGGTGCTTTGGACGGATGATCTTGCGGATGCGCTTGGAAAGCACAATCTTAAGCAGATCGGTGATAACCACCGTGGCAATAATGCCGACAAAAAAAGTAACAGCTTTGCCGCTGCTTAGTTCTTGATCAATCAAAATTGTACTTATAATTCCTATCCAAAGGAAGATGGTAAAGGGATTAAAGACGTTCAACAAAAAGCCTTTTAAGTACAAAGAGATATAGGAAGAGTTGCGTTGGTATAGCTGATCGTCGGGTAGCAGTAAGTTCTTGGGCGGCACTAATAAAGCGACCAGACCAAAAATGATAAATAGGATGGTACCCGCCATGCCGATAAAGATTTCAGCCTCGCCACTTTCGGTATATTGTTTTACGAAAGTAAGCCCAAAATAGACCAGTAAGATATAACCGATATCACTGGTCCAGATACCCGCGCCCACCATAGCGGCGGCACGGAAGCCTTCTTCAACCGCCGTCTGGAGTAAGGCAAAAAAAACGGGTCCAATCATGAAACAGAGGACAAGGCCAATTTTAATTCCCTGCCATAGTAAATCCATATATTTTATCGGTTTTGCTGTACAAATTGCTCCCAGACCTGGAATTTTTCCTGCTGCATCACCCTGGGGAATTTATTCTGGCCGCCGAGTTTATCCTGCTCGCGCTGCCAGGCATAAAACAGCGGTAAGGGAATCACTTCTACGATGGGGGGACGTAGCATAGCGTCTCTTTCTATACCGTAATCTTCATTGACCACCCGCAAGTGTTGATCCAGTATTTGCCGGGCGGCTTCTGCCGATAAGTCCTTGTCGACGCCCAGGTACCATTTATGGGCATGAAATCTATCGATTTCGACTGGTGCAACGGTGTATTCCCGAATCGCTACGCCTAGCTGTCGCTCTACTTCCTGCACGCCACGGTTCATATTGTCAACCGAGAGATGCTCCCCACAGACACTCAAATAGTGTTTGGTACGCCCGGTAATAATGATTTCGGAACGATCCAAATCCGTGAACTCGACCGTATCGCCAATCATGTATCGCCAGGCACCCGAACAAGTGGTAATGATGAGGGCATAATTGACTCCCAGTTCGACCTGGTCAATAGATAAAGACCTGGCCTCGGGTTTCGGTTTACCACTAGCGTCAAAATTTTCATCATTAAAAGGAATAAACTCAAAAAAGATACCATTACCCAGCAACAGTCGCATGGCGCGTGTCTCCGGCCGGTCCTGATAGGCGATGAAGCCTTCCGAAGCCAGGTAGGAGTCCATATAGATCAGCGGATGGGCCATCAGGCTTTCGAAGCTTTTGCGTAGGGGCTCAAAGTGGATGCCCCCGTGTACGCAGACCTGCAGGTTAGGCCAGATGTCGTGGATGGTCTCGAGCTCGTGCACCTCAATGATACGCTCCATCATAAGCTGGAGCCAGGAGGGTATACCCACCAGGTAGCCAATGTCCCAATCGGGGGCTTGTTTGACGATTTCGGCCAGGCGTTCGTCCCAGCTACTAATGCGTGCGATCTCTTTGCCGGGTTTGTAGTAAGGTCGCAGCCAAAAAGGCGGCTTATTAGCGTTGATGCCGCTGAGATCGCCGGCGAAAAAGCCACCCTGGTCTTCCAGGTCGGAGGTACCGCCCAGCATCATCATTCCCTTGGTAAACAGATCGGGAGATACGTCGAAGTTGGAGAGCGCCAGAAACATTTTTAGCCCCGCGCGGCGCATCGCCCGCGTCATATCTTCGGAGACCGGTATGTGCTTACTGGGGGCACCAGAAGTACCCGAGCTTTTCGCAAAATATTTAATTTTACCCTTCCAGCTGACGTTTTCGACCTGGTTGAGCGACATATGCCACCACTTTTCATACATAGTGTCGTAATCGTAGACCGGAATGTTCTGCTGAAAGCTTCCGATCATATCCTCACTCTTCAGTATATCTTTGAAGTCATAATACTGACCGAAGGCGGTCTGCTGTGCTTTGCGCAAAAGACGGCGCAAAGTGCGCTGCTGGTAATGAATAGGCGGTTGTGCCTGAAAACGATCTTCCAGGCGTTCGCCCAGGCTGATACCTCTTTTGATAATGTTTCCTACGATGGGCATGTTCAATGGTTGAAGTGAAAAAGGAAAAAGTTTAACTTATAAAGTATAAAGGAGTCCGCAATTTTGCAAGTGGACCAGCCTTTAGAAAGGTGGTTTTTCACCTTGCGTAAAGGTAAGGGATCTGAGGGAGTTTTTGTCAGGTTTGTTAATTGAAGGACAGAAAGGCCATGGCGTTGGTGAATGATTTTGTTTATTTTACTATTGAAGTTGTCTAAGGTTTTCTGCTGAAGGCGAGAAAATCTTAGACAACTTCATTCTGTATTTCACGGGTATGATCGTATATGAAACTATTCAAACGGACGATTCTCTGTTTACTTTGGCCCGTATTCTGTGGTGCCCAGGCTGATTTCGCGCCCGTGGGCGCCCAATGGACTTACGATTACTACGATGCCTGGCACGAAGGCTACCAAACCCTGACCGTTACGGGAGATACGCTGATTAATGGATTAGCATGTCGGCGTATCGCCTGGGAGCAGTACTTTTCAAGTATAAGTGGAGTGGGCACTGGGCCTGATTACTTGCAGCGGGGAGAGCGATTTATCTATCCTGGAGCAGATAGTGTGTTTCAGTACGATGCTGTACAGGATACCCTTCTTTTATTATTCCCACGGAAGCTGTCGGTAGGGGATCGTTTTGCGGTACCTTATCCGAGCACGCATGCTTTATATGGACTGGTACCGGCGATGGAGACTTCGGTAATCGGGCTGGATAGCATGCAGGTATCCATTCATGGCCGGGATACTATGTGGGAGCGTCTGGAGTTGAGGACAAATTGTGGATTAACGGACGTTGGTGTTTTTTCTCCCAAGTATTTTACCAATGAGATAGGGCCTCTGTTTTTTCTTTTGAATAATGAGTTGGAATGTGATTACCCGGAGTACGTGCAAAATTGGTCACTTAGATGTTACGAAGATGACCACAGGCGCATTGTTTTTGATACCACTAGCTGTATACCGTTTTTGCCGAAAGGTGACCCTGATTATCAGGCTCTTCTAAGCTACGATAAAAGATGGATTACTGCGGATTCACTACCCGATGGTTATACGCCGGATAAAAGCCAGTATCTACTAGTGGGGGGCAGGACGACGAGCCTGGATGGTCTACGCTATCAACTGTTGGGGCAATATTTGACTACCCCTTATGAGCGAATCGAATTGGTCGGGGCCATTCGGGAGGCTCAACAAGTCATCACCTTTCGGGAAAGACTGGAACAGGGTTTTGGTTCGGTAGATACTTTATACGATTTTAACCTCAAGGAAAATGAGATTTGGCGTTCCCACATTAATGATGATGGAACAAGACTCGTTTATTACGTGGATCGGATTGATTCGGTCAGGACGGATGAGGGCCTTTTGCGTAAGCGGTATACGCTAGCTTCTACCTTGGATGAAGTAGTGGATGCGACCACGCAGGGCGAATATGCCACTACCTGGATAGAAGGAGTTGGAGATCCGGTTTACGGTATTCTTGGTGCTGCTTGTGGGCTTGGTGCTGGCAGTGCTTGTACGAAACGGCTTTTGTGTCTTTGGGGAGGTGATCGGCTTTTGTACGCCACGGACTTTGGGGTGGATTGTGATGTGCCCACGCAAACTCAAAAATGGCCGGAAGCACTGGAGCTATATGTCTATCCTAATCCCACGCAGGATTACATCAATGTACAGGGCGCTGCACTGGAGCAGCAGTCTGGCCCAGATATAAGGCTTAGGCTGTATAGCATGGATGGTAAGGAACTGCTCCGGCGGTCTTATCCCGCGCCGGTTGTTAGTGGTCGATTGAGCTTACCGACGGGGGCACTGGGCAGTGGCACCTTTCTACTTAGTATCGAAAAAGGCACCCGGCAGTACCGGACTATTGTGGTGGTGGAATAAATGGATCGAACCAACAAATATCTACTCTTTCAATATTCGCCCCACCGGATACCGCTGGTAAGTCGGCTCGTAATAAGGCGAACGCTCGTAGATGAAGTTCAGCTGGGCGCGGGCCGATTTTGCCAGTTCGGGATCAGTCGCTTTGGCGCGCTCCAGTTCCTGAGCCAGCTCGGGATGGTCCTGCAGGTAATCGTAGGCGGTATCTTCAAAGACGTAGCCGGAGAAATACTCCTTTTGCATCAGCACACCGTCGAAGAAATTCCAGGCAAAGTAGCTATCGGCGGCCTGCGGCTCCAGCACGGACATAATATATAGATTACTGACCTGATTGGTACGGACCAGGGCATCGCCCGCGCGGAAGGTCTGCCGTAGGGTATCCCGGCGCACCTGTACATTATAGTGCAAATAATGCCCCTCGTAGGGCGAGCGGCGGGTCTCATAATTCTCGATATAGTAGTATTCGACCTCAATGGTTGTATCTTTTTGCAGGCGCTTTACTTCCACATTATTCCACTGTAGGCGTTCAATCACTTCCCGGTAAGCCTGCGGAATGACGTAAGCCGCCGGCTTTTTTGCGGAAAGGCTGGACTGATAATAATTAAAGTGGGGGATCCTTTTTTCGAAGGGTGCGGCGTGATCATAGTACAGTCGATCCTGCCCGGAGATCTGACTGGGTTTGTATTTGGCCTCGTAGCCTTTGAAGAGAATGGTATCCGCCTGGGATTGGTCTAGGGTCCAGTTCAGGTCGAAACTTTCCTGCTCACGTACGGCCTGATTGGCTTTTACTTTATTGTCGATAATGGTTTGATGATTGGCGGCCGCAAACTGCACCATGGCGTCCATAAAGTGGTAGACCGACCAGACGCGGTTGCGGAAGGGCTTGAGCATATGCGTCTCGGGCATAAAGGAGATGGCATTGTGCAGGGCAGCATAACCCGAAGAGTAGCGGGGCAGGTCCAAGAAGCCGGCGATGCCCTCGTCGGGCGTAGTACGTGCGTAGACGTAGGGGGTCATCTCCCAGTCGCGTTCTTCCATGGCGTCGAAGAGGTAGGGTAGCATTTCCTGGTTCATGAACTTGGCCAGGATGGGCTGGAGTTTATTGTGTTGGGTCGGGATGAGGGTGATGGAGTACTGGTAGTCGGCCCCGTTGGAGGTATGGTTATCGATAAAGATATGGGGCTTCCAGTAATTGAAGAGTCGATTCATGCTGCGAGCATTACGCGAATCGGCCTTGATAAAGTCGCGGTTTAGATCCAGGTTTTTGGCGTTTCCACGAAAGCCGTAGTATTCGGGGCCCTGCTGATTGGCCCGGCTATAGCTGCCCCGGTTCAGGCTGCCTCCGATATTATAAAGGGGGATGACGACCAGGCTGACGTGCTCCAGGAATTCTCGGTCTAGTCGGCCATCCAGGTAATCACGGATCAACATCATAGAGGCGTCGACACCGCAGGGCTCGCCGGGGTGGATACCATTATTGACAAAGATGACCACTTTGTTATTGGCTTTAATCTGTTCGGGGGTAAAGTCGCCATCTTTATCGAGTACGATGGTGTGTAGCGGCACCCCGGCGTCGGTCAGGCCCTGCGCTCTGACCTGTACCTGTTCGGGGTAGGCTTCCTGTAGCTTTTGGTAGTGGGCGATCGCTTCGTGATGAGCGGCAGAGTAGTTGTTGTTGCGTTCGAATGGCGTCTCAAAAGCCTGTGCTTGTGTGAAAAAAGGCATAATAAACAGAGAAAGCCAACAAAAGTAGTACTGCATACTTTATATTTATAGTCTGTAATATTTACGTAAAAAAGCCAAATATTGCCTTAAAAGGTAGGCTTCACTGCTTTTGTCAGTAAACTTACACACTAAAGCGCTTTAAGACAATTTTAACGCCGTTTTTGCTTTCTCTTATCTACCTCGCCTACGTCTTAAGCGTTTATTAGGGTGAAAAAAACAACTTCCCTTTTTAGCGGAAGCGGATAAATAAAAAGAGCTGATTATGAAAAAATACATGCAATTATTGGTCCTGGCACTGTTTTGCTGTTCCAGTACAACGCTATCGGCGCAGTACTTCGGTAAGAACAAAGCGGTGTATGAGGCCTTCGATTTTGACGTTACTCGTTCGGAGAATTTCGAGGTATATACCTACACGAAAAATGAGCAGGTGAAGGAAGACCTGGTGAAATATTCTGAGATCTGGTATACCTTACACCAACTTATTTTAAGGGATACCCTGATCCCACAGAACCCGCTGATCTTTTACAATGATCACGCAGACTTTCAGCAGACTAATGCGATTAGTGGTCAGATCGGGGTAGGTACCGGCGGTGTGACAGAAGCTTTTAAAAATAGGGTAATCATGCCGGTAGCCCTCTCGAATCAGGCCACCGTACAGGTGCTGGGGCACGAGTTGGTCCATGCCTACCAGTTTAATACCATCCTGAACGGCGATTCTACGAATATCCAGAACCTGGGGAATCTTCCGCTGTGGATTGTGGAGGGTATGGCGGAGTATATGTCGATCGGCAGCGTAAGTGCACACACGGGAATGTGGATGCGCGACGCGGTTCTGAATGATGATGTGCCCACCCTCAAGCAGATGGATAATCCAAAGTACTTTCCTTACCGCTATGGCCATGCCTTTTGGGTATTCCTGACGGGCCTGGTAGGCGATGAGAAGATTCAACCCTTCTTCAAGAATGTGGCTAAATTCGGTGTGGAGCAAGCCTGTATTAGTACTTTTGGCATTAGCCGCGAAGACCTGTCCAAGTTGTGGCGGGATGCGCTGATTAAGCAGATGCAGCCCTTTGTGGAAGGCAAGGAAGGGGGAATCGTTGGTAATCCTATTCTGGATGAAAAAGACGGTGGACGGATGAATATCTCCCCGGCCATCAGTCCCGATGGTCGTTACGTGGTATTCATTTCCGAAAAGAATCTTTTCTCCACCGATATCTTTCTGGCGAGTGTGTCTACGGGTAAAATTATTAAGACCCTGGCGAGTAGTTCCCGCTCGGGTAACGTGGATGACTTTAGTTTTGTGGAGTCGGCCGGTACCTGGTCGCCAGATAGCAAACAAGTCGCCTTTGTTGGTTTTGCAAAGGGCAATAATGTGCTGGTCATCAAGGATGTAGAATCGGGTAAGACGGTACGTAGCAAACCGATTAAAGGCTTACCTGCCTTTTCTAACCCGGCCTGGTCGCCCGATGGACGTTATATTCTCCTTTCGGGAAAAAAGGAAGGACAAACGGATTTGTACAAGTATAATCTGCGGACGAATCGGGTTGAGCAATTGACCGATGATCCGTACGCTGAGATGCATCCTACCTGGAATGCGGAGGGTACGCAAATCGTGTTTTCTACTGACGAGCTGGCCTGGAAAGAGGGCCGTACCTATGGTAAGTTGACTTTCAACTTGGCGGTGATGGATGAGCAGAGTAGATACGTTGAGCATATTCGGGTCTTTCCCGGTGCGGATAATATGAACCCGCAAGTAGATGCCGACGGAAATATTATGTTTCTATCGAATCGGGATGGCTACCGTAATATGTACCGCTACGACCGAAATGAGCAGCGGGTTTATCAGTTGACGGATGTGCCCACCGGGATTAGTGGGATCTCTCAGTATTCTCCGGCGATTAGCCTGGAACGCAAACAGGAGCGCGTACTTTATACCTTATATAACAATAGAGGCTACAGTATTTATCGCGCCAATAATCGCGAGCTATTGAACAAGTCGGTTGATTCGGACGATGTGACCTACGCCGCTGCCCAGTTGCCGCGGGTTAATCCACAATTAGAGAGTGAGGTGGATGCTCGCCTGCGGAATTTGGGGCGTTATTACAATGAGGGACGCGTGGCGATGGAAGAGGTGCCTTACCAGCCAAAGTTTAAGTTAGACTATCTTGGCGGCGGAGCTGGTGTGGGTATTGGTAGCAGTAATACTTTTGGTACCACTACCGGATTGGCCGGTGCCATCAACATGATGTTTAGTGATATTCTGGGTAACAATCAGATTTTTGCCAACGTTGCGCTGAATGGAGAGATTCAGGATTTTGGAGGTCAGGTCGCCTATCTGAATCGTAAACAGCGACTCAATTGGGGAGGATCCATATCGCATATTCCTTTTCGTACGACGCGGGGTGGTTTTTCGGGCTTGGACCCTTTGCCCTGTGAAAATTGTGGAGATGCACAGTTTGAGCACTGGGTATTTGATGTGAACCGCTTTTTTGAAAGTAAGGTGGGCTTGTTTACCCAATTGCCTTTCAGTAGGAGCTTCCGTTTAGAGGCAGATGTTGATTTTTCTCGCTACAGTCAGAGTATTGTACGGTTTGATAATTACTATGATGCTTTTGGCCGCTTGGTCTATCAGGACCGCAATCGGCAGGAGGCCCCCGAAGGCTTCAATTTGTTCAGTGCCGGAGCGGCGGCGGTAGGCGATGCCTCCTCCTTTGGTTTAACGGCACCTTTGGACGGTCATCGCTTTCGGGTTGGTGGACGTCAATACATGGGGGCGTTTTCCTTCTTTTCCGCTACGGCTGATTTCCGTTACTATCGCTTCTTGAAGCCCGTTAGTCTGGCTTTCCGGGCGATGCACATGGGTCGTTACGGAGAGGCAGCGGATAATGGCCGCTTATCTCCTTTTTTCCTGGGTAGTCCCTGGTTTATCAGAGGATACAACGGTGCTGATGTAGAGCCACTGATCGTAGGTGGGCAGATTGCCGAAGACAACTTATTTGGTTCGAAGATATTTGTATCCAATTTTGAGGTGCGTCTGCCTTTTACTGGTCCGGAGCAGTTAGCATTGATTAAGTCGGGCTTTTTATTTACCGATTTAAACTTTTTTGTGGATGGTGGTCTGGCCTGGTTCGACCAGGAGCAGTTCGATACCGATAGTAACTTGTCGGGTTATTCGGATGCCAAACCGGTCTTTAGTATTGGTGTTTCTGTCCGGGCAAATGTATTTGGTGCTCTGATTGTAGAGCCTTACTACGCCAAACCTCTATTCGAAGGGGTGCCGGCAGGCTTTGGGGTGAATATCATCCCGGGCTGGTAAAAAAAGGGGTAAATACGAATAAGTGACTCCAAATAATTATCAGTGAAAAGCAAAAAGCCGTGTGCAAAATTTGGTTGCACACGGCTTTTCTTAGGAAAAGTTGCTTTTTTAACCGGAATCCAGAAATGTTTTGCAAAAAAGAAAACTTGTATTAAATTTGATGTAGCAAAAAAGGCCCGTCTTTTGATAAGACAGGCCTGCAATATTCGGATTAGTATGAAAAAACTTCTTTTTTTAAAGAGTTATCCAGTGAGGGGTAACTCTTTTCTCTTTTTATAAAAGACAACGCTTAAATTAAAAGGTTGTATATACAGGAACTAATTTTTTCTAGTAAATGCACTTTATTCTAGATGAAACGGCTTGTTAGGAAGGCCGCCCCAAAAACCCCGGCACTATCTCCCAGCGCTGGCTTCAAAAATGGTGTATCCAGCCTGGGGTTAAAAACGAATTCTTTTACTTTTTCTACGCCGTCGGTGTACAATAAATCTATATTGCCAAGCCCTCCTCCTAGTACGACCGCATCGGGGTCAAGAATGTTTAAAATATTGGCCATTCCTTTTCCAAAAAAATGCAGGAGCCGCTCAACGGTTTCGGTAGCATGAGGGTCGATACCTTTCTTGTGCCGTTCGATAATCTCCCTGAGCTTACGTTCGGTACCCGCTATCTTTTGGTAGTATTGCTCTGTATGCGGACCGGAGAGGATGGTCTCTACACAGCCCGTATTGCCGCAGTAGCAGGGGCCTCCGGAGTCATCCAGGTAAGAATGGCCCCATTCGCCACCAATCCCCTGTCGACCGTTCCAAACCTCTCCCTGATAGATGATACCACCTCCCACACCGGTACCCATAATCACCCCGAAGACCATTTGGGCATCATCGAGTTTTTCCTTCACAATACCCATTCGGGTTTCGGCTACGGCAAAGCAATTGGCATCATTGGCGATGACAAATTTAAGCCCCAGCCGATCCTCTATGTCTTTTTTGAAAGGCTGGCGGTTAAGCACGGTCGTATTGCTGTTTTTCATTTTTTGGGTGGGCGGATCAATGGAGCCCGGCGTGCCCATACCAATCACCTTGGGTTCCAGCCCCGTTTCCTCCCTGAGCAGATCAACGGTTTTCCCAATTTGGCTAATGATGTGTTCGTAGCCTTTATCCTTTTCGGTCGGTACCCTTAGTCGGGCCACCGTTTCAGGGTTTTGTGCGCTTTTCAGGATGACCCCTTCGATTTTGGTGCCACCCAGGTCAATTCCCCAGAGTGCAGACATAGTTGTTAGTTTTGGTTTCACTTTCGTAAAAGGGTGAACAAGTTACCAAATTTGTGGGGCTTCTCCAGTAATTCTATAACAACTTCCATGTTCAAAGTACCTAAAGTTAGATAGGAAGTGCAGCGTTACCTGATGGAGAGATAGGAAGAGAGGGCTTTTGAAGATCAGTATGTGTGAGAAATGAAAAGTCCCACTTTGAAGGCAGAGGTGATGGGTTCTGGAATGAAGTAAAGGTGCGTGCCGTTAGGTCCGCCTGCCTACCGGCAGGTACGCAACGTGGGTAGAAAAACCAATTACAGCGTCAGCGTCTGAATAAAGCCCTGTTTGTCGGGGTAGTCAGTCGTAAAATGCAGCCCGCGACTTTCGCGACGCATTGAGGCCGAACGGGTGATCAGGTAACCGATGGTAATGAGATTACGCAATTCGCAAAGCTGTGGCGATACGGCCGTCTCGTTGTAGAGTCCTTCTGTTTCGTCGAATAAGAGTAAGAGCCGATCCAGCGCCCGTTTGATTCGAACATTCGAGCGGACAATGCCCACATAATTACTCATAATTTCCTTGAGTTCTTTCATGCTTTGGGTGATCAGAACCATTTCGTTGGGCTGGGTCGTGCTGCTGGTCGACCATTCGGGTATACCCTTTTGAAGTTCGTAATTGTCGATGGTTTGACTAATATCTTCCGCAATGCGGTGCGCAAAAACCATGGCTTCGAGCAAAGAGTTGGAAGCCAGTCGATTGGCGCCGTGTAATCCGGTGCTGGTGCATTCGCCTACGGCGTACAGTCGATTAATGGAACTGCGGCCCATCTCATCCACCTTGATACCTCCGCACATATAGTGGCAGGCGGGTACAACCGGGATCATATCCTGCATAGGATCGATTCCGAGGCTGACACATTTGTCGTAAATGGTGGGGAAGTGATTGTAGAATTTATCCTTGTCGAGGTGGCGGCAATCCAGGTACATGCTATCCTCGCCACCGATCTTCATTTCATTATCAATGGCCCGGGCGACAATATCCCGCGGCGCCAGACTTTTACGAGGATCGTAGTTTTGCATGAATTCGGAGCCGTCTTCTCTTTTTAGGATGCCTCCAAAACCACGGACGGCCTCCGATACCAGAAATACGGGGTTATCACCGGCGGGATTAAATAGAGAAGTGGGGTGGAATTGTACAAACTCCATATTCTCGATCCAGCCTTTGGCGCGGTAGACCATGGCGATGCCATCACCAGTCGCAATCACCGGATTCGTAGTGTTTCGGTACACTTGACCGGCCCCGCCAGTGGCTAGTACGGTGACTTTAGCCAGGATCATTTCGATCTCATCGGTTTCTTTGTTTAAGCCGTAAGCGCCGTAACATTCGATATCGGACATCAGGCGGGTTACGGTATGTCCGAGGTGGTGCTGGGTGATGACATCTACGGCGTAATAATGCTGTAGTACCTCAATATTGGGGTATTCGTCGGCTTTGGCCATCAGGGCTCTTTGGATTTCCCAGCCGGTCAGGTCCTTGTAGTGAAGGATGCGATTCTCAGAATGACCACCTTCTTTACCCAGGTCGTACTCATCTTCTCCCGGCGCTTTGTCAAAGCGAGCCCCCCAGTCGATAATCTCCTGTACCCGCAAGGGACCTTCCTGTACGACAATATCCACGATATTCTGGTCGCACAGACCGTCGCCGGCATCCAGGGTGTCGGCTTTGTGTTTCTCGTAATTATCGACTTGTCGGTTCCAAACGGCAGCTACGCCCCCCTGAGCATAGCTGGTATTACTTTCCCCTTCTTCGGTTTTGGTTAACACAATGATTTTCAAATTCGGCTGGGCCTGGGCGGTTTTGATGGCGGTCGTTAGCCCGCCAATACCAGAACCGATGATGAGTACGTCACTCCTTAGCATACTTTTTGCATTAAATGTACGGTAAACGGCTCAGTAGTAGATTGGTTTACGACTTTGCCACTGTAATTTTAGATAAAAAAATGAATTTATTTTTGCCGAAAGGCTAATGTGTTTCCTTTGGGGGAAGATAAAAAACCTCAGTAGAACAAATAGTATAATGCACTATTTACCCTCGGGTGTTGGAAATTTTATTTCGCTACTTCTGGTCGTGCCCGTTAAGTGTTCTGCTGTTTTAGGTGCTTTGCTACCTGCTTTTTTCGAATAATTGGTCCGTAATCGTAACTACTTGTCTTTCAAGTGCTATAAACCTATCATCAGAGCGTAAAAAAAGAAGAAAAACCCTTTTTTTAACAGGCAGAAGTCCCTACCTTTGCAACCGATTTTAAGAACAGGTCAATTCTGTGTATATGAAGATGCGAATTATTCTTTTCTCTTTGCTTGCTTGCCTGCTTATATTGCCGGCAACTTCCTTCGCGCAAGATCACGAAGGAGATCAACAGGAAGAAGTGGCGGAAGATCACTCTCAGGATGGCGAAACGCACGAGGGGGAGCACTCCGAAGGCGATCACGAAGATAAGCCTTACGCGGAGCGCATCATCGAGCACATCAGTGATGCCAACGAATTTCACCTGTGGGGGGACGTCAGTATTCCACTGCCCTGTATTCTGTATTCTTTTGAAGATGGACTGAGTGTATTTATGTCTAATCAATTCCATCACGGACACAGTGCCGTTGACGGATACGTGATGAACCACGGTGATGTGATGCGCATCAAAGATTACAGTGAAGATATGCACGTGGAGCACATTGACCACGTTGAAGAAGTAGAGACCGAAGATGGCGGTAGTACTTTCTACGCTCACCACGGAGATGAAAAATACGAACTGGTACGGGCCAGCACATTGCTGAATTTTACTTCCTGGATCGACTTTTCGATTACTAAGGTGGTATTCACCATGTTGCTGACGGCAGTGCTACTGATGATCATTTGGCTGAGTGTTGCTCGATCCTATAAGAAAAGAGAAGGTCAGGCGCCCAAGGGGATGCAAAGTTTCTTTGAGCCCCTATTCACTTTCATGCGCGACGAGGTGGTGAAGCCCACCATCGGTGCCCAGTACGAGCGCTACATGCCCTTCATCATGAGCTTGTTCTTTTTTATCCTGTTCTGTAATATTCTGGGATTGATTCCCTTTTTCCCCGGGTCGGGTAACGTGACCGGTAACCTGGGGGTTACTTTGGCCCTGGCGGTATTCACCATGGTGATTACCAATTTTAGCGGTAACAAACACTACTGGCAGCATATCTTCTGGATGCCAGGTGTACCCGTTCCGGTACGCTTTATTCTGGCGCCCATTGAATTTGCGGGAATTTTTATTAAGCCCTTTACGCTGCTGATTCGTTTGTTTGCGAACATTACGGCAGGACACATTATCATCCTGGCCCTGGTTGGTATGGTCTTTATCCTGGGGGATAATGGCGCTAATCCTACGGGAGCAGGTGTAGGTAGTTTAATCTCGATTGCGTTCGTATTTATTATGAACCTGCTGGAACTGCTGGTGGCCTTTATTCAGGCCTTCTTGTTTGCACTGCTGTCTTCCTTATATATAGGTATGGCGGTAGAGGAGCACGAACACCACTAGCATGTAATATGTGCCATGTGCCATGTTTTACACAATACATAACACATGACATATAACACATGACAATATGGATTTTTCGCCTTCGGGCGTTTTTGATAATTTTTAATTTTTTAAAAACAACAATCATGACTGGAACTCTAGCTGCAATTGGTGCAGGAATCGCAGTACTGGGCGCTGGCCTGGGAATCGGACAAATCGGTGGTAAAGCTATGGAAGCAATTGCTCGTCAGCCTGAAGCTGCCGGTGACATCCGTACGAACATGATTATCGCTGCGGCCCTTATTGAGGGTGCGGCACTTTTCGCGATTGTAGGTGCATTCTTCTTAAACTAAGAATCACGCTACGGCGAAAAAGTGGACAGGTGTTGAGGGTTGCTCGCACCAGTCCACTTCTACTAATACAATAATTTGATACGATATAAAAGTATATTATAATGGTGCAGTTAGCTGTTTTTCCACCGTTTTTACCCGATGTGGGGATTGTATTCTGGACGACGCTGATTTTTCTGATCGTCCTCTTTGTACTGGCTAAGTATGCCTTTGGCCCTATCCAGAAAGCCCTGAAGAAGCGCGAGCTGGACATTCAGAATTCATTGGATCAGGCTAATCAGGCCCGCGAAGAGATTGCGGAACTACAAAGCAAGAATGAGCAATTGCTGAAGCAAGCTCAGGAAGAGCGGACCAAGATCCTGAAAGAAGCCAAAGAAACGAAAGACGCGATCATTAAGGAAGCTAAAGATAAGGCAAGAGACGAGGCTCAAAAGATCGTAGCGACGGCTCAACAGGAAATCATTAATATGAAGCAATCCGTTTTAGTGGAAGCGAAAAACGAATTGGGTACCATGGCCATTGATATTGCTGAGAAAGTACTACGCCAGAAGCTGGCAGGAGATAAAGATCAGGAGAAGTTGGTCCAGTCGCTGGTAAAAGAGATCAAGTTTAATTAGAAGGCTAAAGTGGAAAGTAGAAAGGTTAAAGTGTACTTTCAATATAGCCTTTAACCCTTACCCTTTTACCTTTAAAATTTATAATTATGTCCGTAGGAAGAATTGCATCCCGATATGCCAGGTCCTTGATTCAGCTGGCAGAAGAAGAGAAAAAGCTGGACCGCGTGTTAGAAGACGTGGAGGCTTTCCGTGGGTTAATAACGGATAGCAAAGACTTCAGAAACTTTATCAAGAGTCCCATTATCCAGGTAACGAAGAAAAAAGCCATCCTGGGGCAGCTCTTTGATAAAAAGTTTGATGATCTGACGGTCAAGTTTCTGCAATTGCTTACGCAAAAACAGCGAGAAAGCCTGCTACCAGAGATTGCGGACGAATTTGTGCTGCAGTATCGCAACAAAAAAGGTATTTCTACCGCGATTGTGACCGTAGCGAGTGAACTGACCGACAGCACGGCTAAGCTGATTAAAAATAAACTGGAAGAAAGCGGTGTTGCTTTTGATGAGGTAGAGCTGGTTATTCAGAAAGATCCGGCAATTATTGGTGGCTTTATCCTGGAAATTGAAGGCCAACTTTACGATGCTAGTGTAACGAGTCAGCTCAATCAATTGAAAAAAGACTTTCGGGGCAACGATTATGTCGCCAAACAATAAGTAATAATTTTTTGAGTATAAACCGGTCCGCCTCAGGCGGATAACAAATCTTGATGATATGGTTGATGTAAGACCAGAAGAAATATCACAAATACTGAAACAACAAATCTCCGGCTTCGACAATACGGCAGAGTTGGAGGAATACGGTACGGTACTACAGGTTGGTGACGGTATCGCCCGTGTTTATGGTTTGAATAACATACAGGCGGGTGAGCTTGTAGAATTTGAAAACGGCGTACAAGCCATCGCACTAAACCTCGAGGAAGACAATGTCGGGGTGGTACTGATGGGTGCCAACAAAGGAATTAAAGAAGGGGCTCGCGTACACCGTACTGGCCGCATTGCTTCTATTAATGTAGGGGAAGGTATGCTGGGACGCGTAGTCGATGCTCTGGGGCAACCCATTGATGGTAAAGGCCCGATTGAAGGAAAGACCTACGAGATGCCACTGGAGCGTAAAGCGCCTGGGGTAATCTATCGTCAGCCGGTATCCGAGCCGCTACAAACGGGTATTAAGTCAATTGACTCGATGATCCCCATCGGTCGTGGTCAGCGGGAGCTAATCATTGGTGACCGTCAGACGGGTAAGACGGCAATTGCGATTGATACCATCATTAATCAAAAAGAATTTTACGATAGAGGAGAGCCTGTCTACTGTATCTACGTGGCTTCTGGTCAGAAAGCTTCTACCGTTGCTAACGTAGCAGCCGTACTGGAAGAAGCAGGCGCTCTGAAATATACGGTGATCGTTTCCTCTTCGGCTTCTGATCCGGCTCCACTACAGTTCTACGCACCTTTTGCGGGCGCTTCCATCGGAGAGTTTTTCCGGGACACCGGCCGTCCGGCACTGATTGTATACGATGACTTATCCAAGCAGGCAGTAGCTTACCGTGAGGTATCGCTACTATTGCGTCGTCCTCCGGGTCGTGAAGCTTACCCTGGTGACGTATTCTACCTGCACTCTCGTTTGTTGGAGCGTGCGGCGAAGATTATCAATAACGACGCGATCGCTCGTCAGATGAATGACCTGCCCGAAACCCTGAAGGAGGCTAAAGACGAAAATGGCAAGCCTCTGGTAAAAGGTGGTGGATCACTAACGGCCCTGCCGATTATTGAGACGCAGGCGGGTGACGTATCTGCTTATATCCCGACCAACGTAATTTCGATTACCGACGGTCAGATCTTCTTGGAGGCTAACCTGTTTAACGCAGGTATCCGCCCGGCGATCAACGTAGGTATCTCGGTATCCCGCGTGGGAGGTAATGCACAGATCAAGTCTATGAAGAAGGTAGCCGGTACTTTAAAGTTGGACCAGGCCGCATACCGCGAGCTGGAAGCTTTCTCCAAATTTGGTTCCGATCTGGATGCGACTACCAAAGCAGTACTGGACAAAGGTGCTCGTAACGTAGAGATCCTGAAGCAGCCTCAGTATGCACCGGTACCGGTAGAGAAGCAGGTAGCAATCATCTACCTGGGAACCAAAGGCCTGTTGAAAGATGTACCCGTAGAAAAGGTGCAGGAATTCGAAGACCTGTTCCTGACCACACTGGAAAAAAGAAATCCAGAAGTACTGGAGTCCTTCCTAAAGGGTAAACCTACCAAGGAAGCAACGGATGTACTGGAAGCATTGGCTAAGGAATTGACTAGCCAGTATAAATAGTTAATTGTCGAATGAACTGAAATTCGACCATTCAGCATTCGACAATGCAAAATTGAGATATAATGGCAAATTTAAAAGAAGTACGCGATCGGATTCAGTCGGTCAATAATACGCAGCAGATTACCAAAGCGATGAAAATGGTGGCGGCCTCTAAACTGCGTAGAGCACAGGATGCTATTGTTTCGATGCGTCCTTATGCTAATAAGCTGGATCAGATCCTACGTAACATCCTGGCCAACCTCGAAGGCGATGCCAATACTTCGTTCGGGGTAGAGCGTCCGGTAGAACGCGCCTGTCTGGTTGTCATTACTTCTAACCGGGGACTGGCGGGTGCCTTCAATACCAACATTGGTAAGGCGGCCAAAGCCGTCATCGATGGTGAATTTCGGGAGCTGGCCGAAGAGGGGAAGCTAACGGTAATTTGCATTGGTAAAAAAGGATACGATTACCTGCGTCGCCGCTATTCTAATCTGAAGTTCAATACCAACTATCTGGATCTCTTTGACGATCTAACATTCGAGCGGACCGAGGAAGTAGCACAATACGTAATGGACGCCTTCGATTACGGTACCTACGATAAGGTAGTAGTGGCTTACAGTCGCTTTAAGAATGCGGCCATGCAATACGCCCAGGCGGTACAGTTTTTGCCAGTCGTCAAATTAGAGGCCGAAGGGGAGGATAACTTCCTGCGTGCCGATTATATTTTC
>DATFKA010000119.1:0-4954 GCA_035268885.1 Saprospiraceae bacterium | reverse complement strand
CGCCCCCAGCGCCAGGTGGTAGTCGAATCCTGCCGCAGCAGCCACACGGCCAGCGTCAGCAACAGGACGAAGATCAGGTGGAACAGATTCAGGCCCAACAGTGGTGCGTGTAGCCACTCCGGTACCGTATCCCGACCGAGTACCCCCAGCAAGGAATACCAATCACTGTACAGGGCATCTTCCAGCACCCGCACATCCTTAAAGAGCAGCACCGCCGTGGGAAGCAGCCGCAAGACGGCGGTAATACCCAGCACCTGCATCACCCGCCCAAAAAGCCGACGAAACGGTAGCTTCCTCATTTGCACCAGGCCAAGCGCATTGCCCCGCTAGGAGCAACATATGGGTAGCATTAAACCAGTCCCTCCCCTGCTTGCCCCGTTAGGGGCAATATGTAAAAACCAGGGTGGGCACGGATGGGATAAGAGCGCTGGGAAGGGCTATCCTTACAACGCAGGATTCACTCGTTGTTCTTCCGCGATCCGGTCCTGTTTCTTAATGTCACGGATGGAGAGAAGAAGAACCCACAGCAAAAGCGCTAGCAAAAGCGACTCTAAGAGATCGTAGCTTGCCCTGTGGAATGGCTAGCCCCATGCTTCGCACGGATTCCACGGGACAGGCCGGGCGCCTGTACAGAATACTAAAGCTCCGTAATAATCCGGCGCTTAACCCGATCAGAAGCTCTGGGTAGCCACCAAAGTAAGGCCAACAGGGCCAAAAGCAGCCCCAATGTGAGGTATCCTAAAAAAGAAATAGACGGAATGTATTCGATCAGGGCCGTCAGGATCGCCAGGAATAACGCTTGCGCAATTAGAATACCCGGATGTGTATTAAAATTGAGCTTACTCCAGTCCAGCCTTTTGACCGGTCTTGCGAAAAAGAGCGTTCCCAACAAACCCGTGAAAAGTAAGAACAAGGTACTACTTAGATAAAAGAGCAATAGGATCGGAAGTGATAGGTCGACGATAATTAGAGCAATAAATTGGGCTATGAAAAAATCTGCCATCAGTAAAAGGAGCGACCCGGTGAAAAACAACCTAATGACGGGGCCAGAGCTACTTCCAGATAAAACCAGTTTACGGCTTAGTCCGGGGAGATAACCGGTTAGGTTAGAAAAAACACTACCTATTAAGAAAAATGGGGAAAAACCTAACAGAAAAAGGGTATAACCCATATTGGGAAGCAGAAAAGAAGAAAACAATACATATATCGCCAGGATGGTCAGTTTGTTAACAAGGCTCATTATAAGCGCGTTACGAACCATTTTATTCCTCCCAAACGTACGCCAAAATAAGGCGGAAAGAGGAGGTAATGGTGCAGCCCAATGCACAAGAAGGTTCTTTTCCCGCAAGACTACCTCAGACTTTTGCCGCTCTAGCTGAGATAAACGGCCAATGCTTATAATAATTAACAGCAATAGTACCCACGGTTGGTAAGGGGAAATACCGTAACCGGGTATTCCAGACAGGAGTGCAGTAACTAATACGACGAACAATACTATACTATTAGCAGGGTTACTTTGGAAAGGATAGGCAAGAATGGTTTTAAGTAACCTTACAGCCACATTTCCCAGAATAATAATGAGAAACAGGCTTATAACCTGATAAAAGGCCACATAGGGGCTAAAACCTAAAATCCCCGAGAAAAGGAAAAGGGCGATGGAGCTAACCGAACATAAATCAAAACTAAGATGCAGCGTCGTTATCTGAATCGGAGTTAGGGGCAAATGGAGTTTGAAATATTCTTGCAAAGGAGTCGGAGCGGGTAAAAGGTCCTTGAGGAGAATGAAAATCCAGATAAAAATTTGAATACTGTAAACGGCTGTTTCATAGAGACCCAAATCCATTTGCGGGGACAGCAACTCAAGAGCAAATAGGGTACCCACACCATACAAAACCGACATCAGGAGGAGTAGCTTACGCCAAATATGTGCCCATATCCCTGTCTCTGAACGCCGGAATTGCTTCTGCAACCTAAATTTGACTAAAGTACGTAGTGCCTGCATACCGATAAAAATTATCTAGCATAATCGTGCTTTCCAGCAAAGCAGTTGTCAGGGCATAAGCATGTCGTAAACGTGATTTTCCAGTTTTTTTTCTCCCCCGGAAATAAACGCTCCTATACTACCCTTGAAAAGTATCTCTCCTTTCTCCAGAATGGCGATTTCCCTGCAACATCGCTCTATGAAGGAAAGGTTGTGCGAAGAAAGTAGAACCAGGTTATTCCGGGCGTAGTCCTTTATCCACTCGATTACTTTTCCTATCGATACGACATCTAAACCAGCAAAAGGCTCATCGAGCAGCAGGTATTTAGGGCGATGCATGAGCGCACCACAAAGCATGATGCGCTTTTTCATTCCTGCAGAGTAAGTGGCTATTTGCCTGCCCGCATCGTCTTCCCGGTCAAAGAATACTCGTACAAGTTCGGTAGCTTCCTCCTGAATCTTTTCCCTGGTCAGACCGTATAATTGTCCCGTAAGCTGCAAGAACTCCATCCCACTCAACTCCGGGATTAGAATACTTTCGTCCAATACCAGACCAATTTGCCTCTTTAGGGCAGTAGTTTGTTTTCCGGTAAAAGATGCGCCCTGGTAAAAAAACTGACCGCGGTCTTGCTGCAACAGACCAGATAGAATACGGAACAGCGTCGTCTTCCCCGCTCCATTCCGTCCGATAAGTCCAAAACATTGATTGCCATCAATACACAGATCAACATCATTTAAGATAGTTTGGCTGCCAAATGCTTTGTGTAGTCCTTTTACTTCTATCATGTTTGCGCATCTGCTTTTTACCGGGTAATAAATATAAATAACCAGGCTGTAAGTTTATACAGCCTGGAGTAACGTTAACAGGAGAAAAGTCCTTAACAATCCATTGTCTTGGGTAATCTTGGGTAAAATGGTCATCTCGACTACCATCTCGACTTCGCTCGATGACCGGCTCCGGAGGGATGCGTTTCGCTTCTTGACTGTTTTATAAAGAGGTATGTACTCGTGGATCGTCTTTCCAGAAAAACAGAAACTGAACTCGTGTACCCTGTCAAGAAGCGAAACGGTCTGAGCAGGCTATCTGTCAGCAGCAAGATAAGGAAGGTCCTAAGGGGCATTCCCTCCTTAGGGGCAACATGTGAACGGGATAGAAGCTATCTCCATTCATAATTCAACAATCACACTGATAGCTCCAGAAACACGCTGCTACAAATAATTCATCATTACTGTGCCCGCTTTAAGAATAATCTCTCCCTTTAAAGCCTACCCCGGACCAAATAGCAAAACAATAATGAGCGGACAGCAAAGCAGCTTCCCTCCCATTATACATTAATCATTAATTATTAATCATTACGACCTGGCTACCGTGGGCTGCGGCCGCCTTAATATCCCAAAATTCGCAGCATCTCTTCGGAGGTCTGCTCGGGTTGGTAGAGCTTGTCGACGATATTGCCCTTACTATCTTTGTACAGGAGCACGTGCCTGGGCGATGGGATGAGGCAATGCTTAATCCCTCCGTAGCCGGCGATGGAATCCTGATAGGCACCGGTATGGAAAAACCCAAGGTAGAGGGGCTCCTTATCGTCTTTGGGGATGATCGGTAAGTAAACCTGTGCTTCGTGGGCCTCTGCGTTGTAGTAGTCGGAGTTGTCACAACTCAGCCCTCCGATATTGACGCGGCGGTATTCATTGTACCATTTATTGATGGGCAACAAAATGAACCGCTCGCCGATCCCCCACACATCGGGAATGGTGGTCATGAGCGAATTGTCGATCATATACCATAACTCTGAGTCGTTCTGTTGTTTTTGCGCCAGCACACTAAAAATAGTAGCTCCACTCTCCCCTACTGTGTACTTACCGAATTCGGTGAACAGATCGGGCTCGGGCACCTCATCTTCTTCGCAGGCTTGCTGAATGCTGCTCACGATCTCCTTGATCATGTATTTGTAATCGAACTCAAAACCCAGCGAGTTGCGGATGGGCATACCCCCGCCAATATTGATAGCATCCAACGTCTCACATTCCTGGCGGATTTCTCCGTAGAGCTTAATGGCTTTGCGCAACTCACCCCAATAATAAAGGGAATCTTTAATGCCCGTATCCACAAAAAAGTGGAGCATTTTTAGCTCAAATTTAGGGTTATCCTTGATCCGTTCCCGGAAAAAAGGGGCTACTTGCGAGTTGCGAATACCCAGGCGGGAGGTATAGAATTCAAAGCTGGGCTCTTCCTCAGTAGCCACGCGGATACCGATTTTACACTTTTCTTTAATATGTTTTTCATAAAAAGCGGCTTCCTCCACGTTGTCCAGTACAGGGATCACATTGCGGTACCCATCGTTGATCAGGTCTACGATCTTTTGCTGATAGTTTTCGGGCTTAAAGCCGTTGCATACCACGATTGTATCCCGCGTCACCTTACCCTGCTCTGCCAGGCGACGAACGATATCAATATCGTAAGCCGACGAGGTCTCCAGCTGCACCTTGTGGCGCAGCACTTCGTCGAGCACATAGCTAAAATGACTGCTCTTGGTGCAATAGCAATAATGATACCGGCCCCGGTATCCGATCGCCTTCATCGCCCGGGTAAACAGGTTGCGGGCCTTTTTGATCTGATAGCCAATCTTGGGCAGATACGTCAGCTTCAGAGGAGTGCCGTAGGTTTCAATCAGGTGCTTGAGGGGCACCCCGTGAAACATCAGGCTGCCATCGGTATCGATATCAAAGCCTTCCTGAGGGAAGTAAAAGGTCTGGTCAATTAAGTCGAAGTACCTGTTTGTCACCGGTTGATGTTATTTGTGGGTAAAAAAATGCACAACATTACGAGGATGTACCGCCCACATCTTTTGCACAGAGGGCTCTCTTTTGTTGTACCCGTCAAATTGCCAACTTTGTGCGCTATTTTTGGGCGGGGCAAAATTAGGGTAAAAAACCATCTCGTGAAATAGAAGCCACTGTCAAAAACAGGTA
>DATFKA010000118.1:0-8511 GCA_035268885.1 Saprospiraceae bacterium | reverse complement strand
ACAATCCCACCGGTTCCTCCCCACCACTTCCACCTAAATAAGTCGCGTAGAGCGTATTACCATTCGCGTCGAACTTAGTGAGCACAAGGTCAAGATCGCCGCCAAAGGTACTTTGCGCCGCCCCCGCCGTCACCGGAAAATCATTACGGCGCGAACGGCCAAAAACATACGCCTCACCGTTCTCTACGGACACCATAGTCTGTTCGGTTCTTCCTTTAAAGGTACTCCACTCCACGTAAGCGGAAGGGTTTTGCGCCGACAGCTGGGGCGCAGCCATTTGCAGGCAGAACAACAGGCTCAGTAGCCCGACCCAGGATTTAGAAAAAGTAAATGAGGTCAGTATCTTCGACCCGCGCAGGGGTCGGCTTAGGAGTAAAGTCGTCTTTTTCATCGTCGAGATTAGATTTGTGAGTAATGTTATTAATCCTAGTAATACAGAATTCATGTAATCGGTAGGGGAATATTGATTTAGGTCCTTTTTAATTCTAGTGCGTCTTATTGAAGCGCTTTAAACTTTTTGGTTCAAGCGGTCTTAAAAAGTTTAAATCGCTTCATTGTCATCTAAGTAAGTGTCCAATATTATCTACACCTTGATTTTAGGCCCCTTTGGGCTTCCACATCCTTAGATCTGCCTCAGGTGGACACCGACGCGCTGCGTCGGCTACGTTTTGCCATGCCATGGGTATCCCTATGGGGTAGGCATCTGCCATCGGCATCCCTTCGGGGCCTACGGGGTCTGTCTTGTTGAACCCCCAAATTGAACTGAACTAAACTTATACATGATATCGATCACTTACTTATAACTACTTCCAACAGATTTTAGAGACCAACAAGGTATTGGTATTAGCCCCCGGAGCATTGTCCAGGGGAAAGATCAAAAATATTCATCAAGATAGCAGCACAGTAAAAGGTTACTAAAACTCTAAAAATATTATAAAATAAATAAAGGCAGTACCAGCGACATATTTCAGCAAAAGAATTTGACCATTCGGAAAAAAGGTATAAAAAAACGGCAAAAGTCAATAAAAAGAGGAGCTCAATGAAAAAAGGAGGAAAGACTTTAATAATTTTACACTTCAATAAATAAGTCGGCTAGAAATTGAAGAACGCATATTTGATAGGAGTTACCCACAGAAATATAACCTACCCTCAAGACTACCTGAAATCCAGGTTACCCTATTGGGAGATGAAGTCTTTCTGTGCTTGAATAAATATAGTTCTTTGAACAGCATCCATTTTTGACTGACTACAACGGTAGTTCAGAAATAAGTTATAGAGGCAGAAAGGCTCTTGGGATCAATTTCAACGTACATTTCTACTAGCATAGAAGTCGTGGATTTGGTGAATTGTGGTTTGGTCATTACCATTTTACCAAATTTGGCTCTTATGCTTTTTTAAAACTCCGAACTCACTTTACTTTTAAGAAAAACCAACTTAGACGGTTAACTATTCGAGACAATACGCCTTTTTGGGGATACCTGAGGGATGAGAGGTTGCCTAATTGGTTAGCCCTGCTCCCTCCGCTCAAAGGAAAAGGTCGTTTTCGCCACGGGTACCTCAACTCCCTGCACCTCCAGCTTCGGATAAGCAAAGAAAGCCAATGGCCCGGAAACGGGTCCGGGGGTAAACTGAATATTGCGCCCCTTACTCAGCTCAATTCGATTTGCAGGATGGTGACCAAAATAGTAAGTGGCTAGATTGGAATATTTATTAGCTTCGCTGATGTCGACGGGCCACCATTTACCTTCCGCGTAAAACTCCGCCCAGCAATGATACCCATTTATTCCCCCTTCATTACGGGCCGATGGGATGGCCGCCCCTACGGCAAACCTCGCCGGAATACCGGCCGATCGGGCCAGCGAGATAAAGAGGGAATGGAATTCTGTACAGTTACCCGATTTTTCATCGCAGGCAAAATTGGCATCGGCCGTACCGTATTTCCCTTGCTTGGCGTAACGCACATTATCCACCACGTAATCGTACAGGGCCCGGGCTTTCATGAGCTCGGTATCGGCCTCCTTCTCATCAATTATTTTTTGCGAAAGCGTGTCAAAGCGCCCCCCTACCGGCAGCAGAGGAGTCGCTGTCATATATTGCTCCAAATCAGTATCGTCCTCGCGATAGGCGGCCTTCTCCAAACGGGTGACCGCGTAATCCAACTGAATTGTCTGTCCACTATGCTCGGGTTTCAGTTCCAGATAGAGTGCCTGATTACCAAACTGATTTTCCTCAATCGTCTGGTACTCGGTCGGTGCCGAAACCTTCAAGAGTGCTACCTCCTGAAAGCGATCGCGCCGGGCTACGGGGAGCCAGACCTTAGCTTCGCCAATAATCTCAGGCAGCACTACCGCATAGTGAAAAACAAATTCGTCTTTGCCCTGTAAGACACCTAGCAAATCGTTGCTTGCGCCATTAACCGGTACCGTATTCCAGGTATTATCCGCGGCTCGCTTCCAGGTATAAAAAGGCTGTCCGTTACGCTTGTGGATATCCGTACGCGTTACTTTCATATCTCCCGGCTCCCCAACCAAAAAGAAGTCTACATCGTAAACATCCCCCGTGGTGGTGGCCAAATCCACACAGGCAAAAAAATCATTGGGTCCCAGTACTGACAGGTACTCCGTATGTACGCGGACCAGTTTCAGGTCCAGATCCAGCGTGTCGTTTTCGACGTGAAAATAGCCGTCCCGGGCCGCCGTCTCCCGATCAATATAGGCACGGATACCGGCTTCCACGTCGGCGATATCTGCTTTGGGCTGTACGGGCGCCGTCTTAGTGGCCGCTTCTTCGCTTGGCGTTTCGGCCTGACAGGCCATTAGGATAAAAAACAGTAGTAGGGAAAATAAAGAAGTGGACAGCTTGATCATATCTTTTGGTTTATACTTCCGTAAAAATCATACAAATCCATTAACAAAACAAATCCAGCGAAGTTGAATACCATCCTAAACCGGACATTCATCGTATTCTTTTTCTGGCCTGAGGATAAATACTTACCTTTAAGGCAACACAAAATTACCTTTCCAATATGAAATCAAGACTTATTATTTTCCTTTGCGGATCTCTACTATGCTTTTCCACCTTTCGTGGCGCGGCACAGTCAGACTATCGATCCGCAGAGCAAGTGAGCAATGATCTGCAAGCCCTGGTTCGCCAGTATACGCAGAACGCTCAGATTCAATCGCTTACCCTGACCCCCAATGGTCACGATATTTGGGCCCTGACCCTTTCCAAGGGACAACCGCAAGACCGTCCCGGCCTGGCCATTGTCGGTGGCGTGGATGGTCGTCACCTACTCAGTGTGGAACTGGCGGCACAACTGGCCAAAGACATTCTGGAGAACCACCCGGACTGGCTGGACAAAACGACCTTTTACATCTTTCCTAATATGAACCCCGATGCGACGGAGCAGTATTTCCAATCGCTGCAATACGAACGCCACGGAAACGGCAGCAACACCGATGAAGATCGGGATGGCAGACTAGGAGAAGACCCCTACGAAGATCTCAATGGAGATGGTCTGATCACTATGATCCGGGTAGAAGATCCCACCGGTGATTATATCCCCCTCGAGGCCGAGCCCCGTATCATGGTCAAAGCCGACCGGGAGCAAGGACAAAGCGGAAGGTATAAATTATTCACCGAAGGGCAAGACAACGATCAGGATGGTGCCTATAATGAAGATGGCCCCGGCGGCGTATCCTTCAACCGCAACCTGACTTACAACTTCCCCTATTTCACCCCCCACGCCGGTGAGCATCCGGTGTCCCAGAAAGAGACCCGGGCCCTGCTCGATTTTCTTTATGAGCAGTGGAACCTCTACGGTATCCTCACCTTCGGACCGGCGAATAATCTGAGCAGTCCTTTGAAATATAATCGTACGGGCGCTACTAAGCGAGTCGTGACCAGTATCCTGCGCGAAGATGCCGAGGTGAACGCCCTTCTATCCAAACGCTATAACCAGATCATAGCCGACGATAATGTTCCACCCTCCGTTACCGAAGGGGGTGGCTTTTTTGAATGGTCTTATTTCCACTTTGGTCGTCTGGCTATGAGCACACCGGGCTGGTGGGCTCCAAAACCAGAAAAAGACTCTACCCAGGCCAGTACCACTAACCGGGAAGCCAACTTCCTGCGCTGGGCCGAACAAAACGACCTGGACGAAGTCTTCGTGGAATGGACCGAAATTGACCACCCTGATTTTCCCCGACAAAAGGTTGAAGTGGGTGGCTTCGCTCCGCATATTATGCAGAATCCTCCCTACGCCATGATCGGCTCCGTCGTGGAAAAACACAGTGACTTCCTGCAGGAAGTCATCGACATGCAGGCCTCCGTCGAGTTGATTAACCTCCAGACGGAATCCCTGGGAGACAACCTGACGCGCATCACCGTTGATCTGCACAACCCAGGACTATTGCCTACACAGACCCAGATGGGGGATCGATCGCGCTGGTTGCGCAAGATCAAGGTGCAGCTCAAGCTGACAGATGACCAAAGCCTGATTTCAGGGCGGGAATACCAACTCTACGAACGGCTCGCGGCTGACGAATCCGTGCAGCTGACCTGGTTGGTGCGTGGCTCCGGCAGCCTTGAGTTGTCGGCCGGCGCAGCCCATACCGGAGTAGAAACCTTATCTATTAAACTATGAATCGACCAAAGATGAATATCATACGTCTCTTAATTATTTGCTTCCTGGCCCTGCCCTTCAGCGGTTTTGCGCAGAAAGTTACTGATGTTTTTCGAGCCGCCGGGACCCCACATAATCCCAAGGTTCGCATTGCCTTTAATCAATACTATTCTTCGGATGGCCTGGCTGCTCTGGGCCAAAAGATTGCCGAAGCCCATCCCGAGCTGGTACGCCGACAGTCAATCGGTAAATCTACCCAGGGGCGCGATATCTGGTTGCTGGCGATCACCGACTACAGCACGGGTGACCCCGATCGCAAGCCAGCTTTTTACGTGGACGGTAATATCCACTCAAACGAGATCCAGGGCGCCGAAATCTGTATCTACACGGCCTGGTACCTGACCGAAGGCTTTCGGGATATCACTTACGTAAAAAACATGCTGCGGGACCGTATCTTCTACATCGTTCCTACCATCAATCCGGATGCGCGCGATGAGTTCTTCAGAGGGCCCAATACGGCCAGTAGTCCGCGTGCCGGTATGATCCCGCTGGATGACGACGGTGACGGGCAATTCGACGAAGACCTGTACGATGATCTCAACGGGGACGGCTCCATCACGCAGATGTGGCGCAAGAACGACAACGGCAACTTTATCCGCGATCCCAAAGATCCGCGCCGTATGATTGCCATCGAGCCGGACGATGTCATCACCGGACAACGCTACGAATACCTGGGTCGCGAAGGCCTCGATAACGATGGCGATGGCCAAATCAACGAAGACACTTACGGCTACTACGATCCCAACCGGGACTGGGGCTGGAAGTGGCAACCCGATTACGTGCAACGAGGAGCCTATAAATACCCTTTCTCCGCTCCGGAAAACCGGGCCGTGGCCGACTTTGTAAAGGCTCACCCCAATATTGCCGGTGCCCAGAGCTACCACAATTCGGGAGGAATGATCCTGCGCGGACCCGGTGCCGAAGAGGACGTTAGCACCTACAACCGGGCCGATATCCGCATCTACGATGCGATTGGGGAGAAGGGAGAAGAGCTGATTCCCGGCTATCGGTACCTGACGGTCTACAAGGACCTTTACTCTGTATTTGGTGGAGAGTTAGACTGGTTCTACGGTGGTCGGGGTATTTATACCTTTACCAATGAGCTCTTTACCAGCTACGCTTTTTACAAGAAAAGCGGCCGCGATCCCGACACCCGCTATAAAGCCGAAAAAGACCTGCTCCTGGGAGATGCTTTTGTGCCCTGGACCACTTACGATCACCCCCAGTACGGAGAGATCATGATCGGTGGCTTTAAAAAGAATTTTGGTCGGGCCACGCCGGGCTTCCTGCTGGAGGAAGAATGCCATCGCAATATGGTTTTCACCTTCTATCACGCCTACCACATGCCACGCTTGTCGATCGATCAGATCAAAGAAAAGAGTTTGGGCGGTGGTTTACGCGAAATTACGGCCGTGATCAAAAATGATCGCCTGATGCCCACCCACGCCAGCCAGGACCTGAAGTACAAGATCGAGCGTCCCGACTATATTTCTATCCAAGGAGTCGAGGTACTTGCCGGTATGATCGTAGAGAACGAAGATTTCAATGTCACCCGGGAACAAAAAGTAGAACCCGAAAAACTTCGGGTAGACAATATTCCGGGTAATGAGGTTGTCAAAGTCCGCTGGATTATTAAAGACAGGGGGAGACCTACCGTTATTGTGGACAGTGCCAAAGGCGGCTATCTGAAGAAAACCAGAGAATAAAAAATCCTCAGAATAAAGCTAAAAAAGTCCTGCTGCCCACCAGCAGGACTTTTTTTATTAGCCATAAGCCAAATTTTAGTACTTTTGGTGGGACAAATCATAAAAACAAAGACATGCGGCACACCTCCCCCCTATTATTGGCTTTTTATTTCCTTTTTTTGGGAAACCTAAACGCCACTACTTATTACCTGGATTTCACCAATGGGAATAACGGTAACGATGGCCTCAGCCCGACTACCGCCTGGAAGACCCTTTTTAGACTGCGCAATCCCACGCCAATGCCCGGTGACACCTTCCTGCTTAAATATGGCGAAGAGTGGACCGGTGCGCAGATGTACCTCGACGTATCTGGCATGCCTGGTAATCCCATCGTATACGGCGCGTATGGAGATCCAACCCTTAGCCGTCCCGTCATTACTACGGTCGTACCCATTATGGATGCCGCTAATAGTATCAACTGGACAGAGACCAGCCCGGGATCTAATATTTGGACTTTAGCGCAAGGCAGTACTCCCGGACGCTTATTCTTAGATGGGCAGGAAGTCTTACGCGCCCGTATCCTGGCCGAAGTGGGTACCGTGGATGGAGAAGGCGCACGAGGTGAATGGTTCTTTGACAGTGGCAACCTTTACCTTTACGCTACCCAGAATCCGGCCGATCTGTACACCCTTTTTTCGGGTAGTAATAACTTCTATTCGGCGCTGGTTTTTAATGCCTCCCACCTGGTTTTTCAGGCTCTAGATTTCCAGGGTGGGATTGGGGCAGCCCTCAGTATTTTTGGTGGAAGAGACATCATCATTCAGGACTGTCATCTTGGTCATTCCAGTGGTACGGGCCTGCAATTAATCGATGCCAATGTTGGTAGTATGCGCGTTCCCGCCGGTGAAATCATCGTTCGCGATAATTTCTTTAATTCCAACTTCACCTTTTTCTATGGGCTGGGCTCCGAGCGGGGCGTGGGCGATGGGATACGAATGGTCTTCGGCGTCGACAATTGTGACGTGTATAATAATACTTTCCTCAACTGGGCCCACAATGCGGTAGAATTGAGAGGTGATCAGGCCGGCGGTAGTGGGGTTAATAATAACCGTATTTACGATAATCACATCTCCGCTCCGGATATTCCCTACGCCCATCCTTTTGGGGTGGATGGCCTTTACGGCAAATGCCAGGATAATGAGATATTTCGCAATCAGGTGGAAGATTGCCGGACGGTCTCACAGATCAATGGAAATAATAACCGGGTCCACCACAATATTATTCGCGGGATGCGAAATTCCCCTTCTAAGACCACACCTACGGCTTTCGCTTTTGCCCTGAGCATCTATGGCCCCGGGCTGGTCAGTCAGGATAATAGCTTCGATCATAATCTGATCATCGACACCGACGAAGCGGGCTTTCAGATCAGGGGGTTTGGGTTTCCCATCCAGGTGATGAACAATACCATCCGTAATAACATCCTGATCAATACAGCACAGGCTCCACGGGATGATGCCTACGCCAGGGGTACCGGTATCCTGATCTATGATACCAATACGGATGGTGTCGGGCCGAACACCTACCAGCACAATCTCATCTATAATTTCAGCATGGACGATCCCGCCATGGCTTATTTCCAGGATACGGATACTTATTTCAGCGCAGAAGCATTTAATGCGCAGGATGGACAGGAAAGTAATACCATCGGTGGCCATCTCGAAGCCGACCCCCTATTTACCGACTATGCCAATCAGGATTATCGACCACGAAGCAGCTCACCTCTGATCGACGCGGGTATTCCCACCGGACTAAACCTTGATTATGATCTGCAGCCCAGGGAACAGGGCGCGGCACCCGACATTGGACCTTACGAAAGTCGATACCGGGCTGAGCCCCTACCACTCATTAGCAGTGCGCAACTGATTCTGATGGCTATTCTGCTATTTGGCGTAGGAAATTGGGGGATTTCATATCTATACAGAGAAGTTGTTTAATAATTCCTGCTTGTGCGAAAAATGAGAATTTCAGACGAGATTAAGGCGGGAAAAATGAAATTACGCAGCGCGTAATGAGGCTTTTACCAACGCAAAGATCGTTTGAAAGACCATTTTGTAGCCAAGTGAGGAGTTTTTAAACAACTTC
>DATFKA010000117.1:0-8250 GCA_035268885.1 Saprospiraceae bacterium | reverse complement strand
GGGTACCAATTCAGCCATCTTTACCCAGCGGTTTTCCGGAGATAAAGATTGGTCAAAGGGAGTCTTGAAAAGGCTCAGAGTACGTTCGCTAGCTGGTGTGTAGTAGATCATCGCAAGTGCAAGCTTTTTTCACAAGATACCGCAAAACCCCTGTATCTGTAAATAATAGGCTACCCGTTTTACTAACATAACTTAATGATAACGGGTAGATTTTTTCCTTTTTGAGGAAGCCATTGGATTAAGCCAAAACTTCTTGTTGGTGCAACTCAGGTGTGACGGTTAGGTGGCGGACGTGCAACAGGAGGCCATCTTAAGAGCATGGAAGGATTTCCTGAAGCAAGGGCGGGTCAGTGGGCGTATTCCATTCTTCTATAATCAGGTCTAGGGATAGTCTCACTCGTGTTTGGATTGGTAGAGCAAGACCCTCACGAAAAGATGTATGCGTTGGGTCATATATTTGTCTTAGTTGTCGTTACGCCCGGTGACCACTACGGAGAGGTAAGGCTTTTGGGTATTACCATTTGACATGGTAGAAGCTTTTAATGGATTCAACTACCCGCTCTACTTTTTTGGCGCAAAGCCGATCATAAAGTGGCAGCCGTAAAAGGCGCTTACTGTAATCTGTTGTGTATTTATCCTTCCCGGGGAACGTCCCATAACGACGACCCGCCGGAGTACTATGCAAAGGGACGTAATGGGAGGCCGTATCAATTCTTTTTGCTTTTAAAAATGCTTGCAGACTTATGCGCTCTTGAGGGGTGCGGCAAATTAAATAGAAAATGTGTCCGTTGTGTACGCATTGTTCTGACACATGCGGCAAGCCTATCCCGAGTTGTTGGGCGAAGACTGATAGTTGGGTGAAATACAGTTGCCACAAGGTCAATCGGCGTTCATTAATAGCCGTGAGTTGTTGAAGCTGTGGTAAAAGATAAGCGGCGCAAAGCGGGCTGATGGTGAAGCTGGAACCTAACCCGGTCCAGTGGTAATGATCTAGTGCTCCCCGGGCAAAAGCAGTACGGTTAGTCCCTTTTTCCCGGATGATATTTGCTGGTTCTATATCGTTGGCACGATTGACCCAAATAGCGCCGCCCTCTCCACAGTGAATGTTTTTGGTATGGTGGAAGCTAAGGGCTCCCACCCGCCCAAAGGTGCCGAGTTGCTGCCCTTTGAATTGGGCACCAATACAATGCGCAGCATCCTCAATTAGACTGATGTGGGTATCTTCTAGTATATCCAATATGGCGTCTAAATCGGCAGCGATACCGGCATAGTGGGTGACTACCACTGCTTTCGTTCGTTTGTTGACCGCCGCAGCTATTTGTTGCGGGGCAATATTCATCGTTGCCGGATCAACATCTACAAAGCAAAGCTGGCAGCCCCGCAGTGCAAAGGCATTGGCAGTAGACGGATGGGTGAAGGAGGGGAGGATAACTTGATCTTTTGGCTGTAGCCCGCAAAGCAGGGCTGCCATCTCCAGGCTGGCCGTACAGGACGGGGTCAGGAATGCCTGACTAGTGGGCGGCGACAGTAGCTGCTCACAAGCGGCGATCGCCTGGGGCCATTCGGCAGAGTCCATTTTTAGGTTTTGCCAGGGGCCTAGTTGCAGTGGCCGGTTAAAAGAAATATGTTCATGTGTACTATTCACGATCTACACTTATGTGGCTTTCATAAATCAACGTATTGACAATATATTCCTGCCGGCGTTCTGGTTGCACCGGAGTGCGGTGGTAATATACTTTTAGGTGCTTGACTTCGAAAAGGGCTGGGATGTTGCTGCGCCAAAGGTGCCAATAGTTTTTGACCAAAGTGTCAACGGGGCGGTCATTTTTCCACGCTTCAATGATATTTGTCTCATAAATGGTGCAATCCTCCCGTCGGAAATCAGCCTTTTGGGCTTCCGCCAAAATGTCTACTACCGCACCTGTTTTGTCGAAACCTACAAAATGAATAAGGTCTATCTCGTCTGATACTAGGGCGGAGTAGGTAGGGTAAGAAGAAAACGGGTAGGTATGTATACTGAAAAAGCCGCACAGAAAGTTTAGGGAAAACACCACCAGACCAATCTTGAAGACAGTTGGAGTGTTTTTCCACTTGAGCTCTTCCCAGGAAGCATGTTTGTCTGCCTGAGCATATCGAGAAAATACCCTTTTAATATTATGGAGAAACGCAATGTAAATATGTTGTATGTTGTAAAACCCAATGTACATATAGTGGGCGGACAAATTATGAAAACTCAACCCGCCAAGGGTAGCAAACAAGCGGGTAGCTGGCTTAATAAGTAGAAAAGGAAATAGCAATTCGAAAAGGATCAAACCTAATCCACCTAGCTTTATCAGGTTGGGGTAGTGGTCAATCCGAGGCAAGGGAATACGGTCGTAATGTTGCACCCATTCGGTCTGAATCTGATTAATCATGGACGAGCTGAGTGCCCAATCAAACCCACTATTCCATAGTTTGAAAATACCTGCAAAGAAATAGATAAGCCCCATATGTGCCCATATCCACCGAATAGGTATGGAATAAACAGAACTGGTACCTTGCTCACATGGGGGTACCCGCCTGGATGTCCTCCAGGCATCAATGGACCAGACATCGTTACATCGACTGGCTACAAAGAGCCAGGAAACCCAAATAAAGAGTTGGTTGTGCCATAATTTCCCGAAAAAATTAGGGGTGGCTACAATTAAAAAGCATAGTAATGCATTGATAATGAGTGTATAGCGCGTGAAAAGTCCTAAGGCAATACATAGCGAACAGCCTGCTCCCAGGTAGAAGATTAATTCATAATACGGTACAACATACCCGAAAACTATAGCTATTTCTCCCCATAATGGTAATGCAGAGACCTCATTGACCTTCATCCATTGGTGAAAAAAAGGACCTATCGTCAGGTATACAACAGCCAGATAAGTGAAAAAGAGTATACGAAATATAGCTAAGGATTTAGCAGAAGATGGCTCTAGCAGAAAGTTAGCTATGGTTTTCTTTACTTCCTTTCGTTGATTTACTATGAGTATAATGAGGTAGGAATAAATGATAAGGATAAAACATCTGGAAAGACTTAACTGAAAGAAATGCCAATTTTCAGAACGAGACGGCATAAAGCTTTGACCTGACAAATACAGAAAAAGTAAGAGGGATAGAACGATTAGTAGATTGCCCAGGTGCATGCGGGCATTGCGGTAAAAGGAAGGGTGAGGATGGTACTTCAGCCAGGAGGGAAGTGTTATCCTGGGAAGTTTGGGATTGTTTTTATAGCGGTAAAGCAACAAAAATAATACTACCAGGAGGGGACCTCTCGTCAACATCCAGGCCAAATTATAATAGCGAGGATAGTCCAATCGCAGTTTGGAATAGCTAGAGGTGAGTCCATATCTCCACATATTGATCAGCTTGAATAGAGGCTCAAGGTGAGTTAGTAGGTTTGTAAGAGAAAAGACCAGAACACCCGTACCGACTACTAGTGTCAGCAGTATCCAAAATAGTGTAAAGCGAACATTTCTACTTGCCAGGGTGGTTAGTTTAAGTCCCATCTTGTGTCCTTTTCGCGTATACTCTTTTGTAAGTTCCGTGCTAGCTGCGGGGCTCCTCCCCAAATTTCTATTTCTACCAAAAGTGCTGTTTTTTGATCAACAGTGTATCCGTCTTCTGCCAGAATAGCCAAAAACTTTTGGTCAAAACGATCGCAGTGATCTTTCCAGGAGTAGTAGTGCCGACGAAAAGTAGTCTTAAGTATTTCGTTTTCGATATGCCTCTCTTGAAGCTCGGCTAGGGTTTTATCGCACCCTTTTGTAGTACTGAGGTAATTGGAGACAGGTTCTACAGCCTCCGGCAGTACCAATGCATTCGTGGTGACCGTATCGGTTACCCAACGTATATTTTGTGGCCGACCATTAAGTAGTTCATGCCACAGATCAGAAAGGTGAATGGCCTCTCCATTTTGATCCAAATATAGCGTAGCCAAGGTAGCGTCTTGTAAAATGATATACGGGCGGTCTGCACTCCCGATCTCGATAGCCGTGATCGTATGGGTAAATGGGGTATTTTTCAAGCCATAGGTGTAGTTAGTAGCTTTGAAGCCAAAATCGCTCAACAGGTATAGATAAAACTTACTGATAACGTCACAGTGAGTAGGAACGGCGTCTGTAAGGAATAAGTTATGCCAATAGACCACATTAGTATCTGCAATGATTAGGTTGCGGTATCGCTGGTTTAACGATTCGGGTACGTAGCCTACATCAAGCAAAGCACCCGCATAATTACGCAGCAGGGTGGTTTGCGCTACCTTATCATCGAGGGCAGCCAGTTCTTCGCCCAGGCTGTCCAGCGTGTGCTGCCACGTTCGGATAGCCTGATTGTCTGGTATCGCTTCAGTTTGCTGGCAAGCAGATAAATCGAGCAAAATAGTCAGCAGGCCAATTGTGTAAATGAATGGTCTATTCATAAGCATTCCCGTATAATTTCTGCCAAATGTTCGTGATGGTGGGTAATGAGTGGATTAGCTCGGATTCGGTCAGCGGCTTCTTTGCCTAGTTGATACGCCAGTTGGTCATCTTCTGACAATTGTACCATCGCTTGTGCCATCGCATCAATATCATATTCCTCTACCAACAGGCCGTTTTCTCCGGAAGTAATCAGCTCTGCAATACCAGCATGACGAGTACTTACCACAGGTAGTCCGCTAGCCATAGCTTCCATGATGGCTACGGGAGTACCTTCCTTATCGCCATTTATCGGGGTGGTCAGGGAATGCTGTACGAATACCCTGGCCTTTTGCATCTCTTCCTGCACTTCCTGGGGGGACAAAATACCTTTAAATTCTACGTTTGCTTCCAACCCCAGACTTTTAATCAGAATATGGCAGGCCTCAAAAAGTTCTCCACCGCCGTTTTTACCAACCAGAACCAGCTGGGCATCAGGGATTTTGGCGGCGACCTGAGCAAACGCTAAAATGAGCAAATGTGGGCTCTTGGTCTCCGCAAAACGTCCCACAGACAAGAAGGTAGGGGGCTTATGGCTATGGTCTTCGTAGGGGAATAGGGGTAGGTTGACGGCACAGGGCAGATAATGCACTTTTTCCGCCGGGGCACCCAGCTTTTGGAGCTGCTGGCAAATATCTTGTGAGACACCGATAATGGCGGAAGCATATCGGAACATCTCCCGGTATCCCTTGCTGTATTCGTTTAGCACTTTGACATTAAAGGCATCGTAGCCATAAAAAATAACGACTAGAGGAATGTCTATTTTCTTAACCGCAGAAAATACATGGACGCCTACTGTCCCAAATTCTGCTACAACAAGTTCTGCTTTCTTGCGAAGTAAATAAGATTGTAGTGCTTTTTCCTTTAATGTGTGTTCATTTAAATGGAGTACCTTGCTGTACCACCATATTTTACCGTGGCTTTGCCCCACTGTATAGAAAAAATCTCCATTAGCAGTCTTTATAGGGAAATAGCTATTATGACCGTAGACTGGTATAAGTCGAAATGGTAAATGTTGTAGATGTTGCCGGACAAAGGTTTCTGTGTATTTGCTTTGGTTTCGGTTACAGATGGCTATCGTTGTGATTTGTGCTGGTTCGTCTTTTGGGTCAGTCTGTTTTAGATAGAGGCCTAATTCAGCAGAAGGCTCATAATGCTCGCGTAGAGCTGTTTCGTGGTCTTCCCCCAAGATCCAGCGTCTATAATAATATATGGAATAATTGACAACATAACTGGCTACCTTCCAGAGTGGATGTTGTTTTGTAAATCGATTAAAGTAAAGGCCTGTAGTGTGTACGATTAGAAATAGGCTATAGAGGGGGCTGACCATTACCATAGCAAGAAGTAAGTGCCAGAATGGCCAAAAACGGTGATAATGGATATTGAGCAGTTGACAGTCCTGCTCGTCTGTACTGTGGGCAAACATGAATAAAGAAGTCACCTTAAATAGGCTAGTATATTTCAGCGCAATAATTAAAAAGGGTATTATGAAATAATAGCTTAACCAGCTCAGGCTTAAGTAAGCAAGCAGCACTACAAAGCCAATGGTTTCCAGCGGCCATATATAGTAAGTGATCCAGCGGCTTAGGTAAGCTGCGCTTTGACTAGTGGCTAGGGTATTCGTTTGAGTTCGCTGGTCATTTTCAAAATCGGCAATTTGGTGGATCATGATGTTGTGTATCCCCAAGCTTAGTTGCCAACTAAAAATCAGGCTAAGTAAAAGTAAGTTAGGGTCTGATCCTGCTACCAAGGAAAAAGTATAAGCTGCCAATACTGCTGGTACGGCATAAGCGTATAAACCATCGGTAATAATACCCAGCCATGGGCGTTCTTTCAACCGAACAGGCGGTAGCGCGTAAAGCGTCAAGAGCAGCAATTCAGCGCTAATCAGCAAGCACGAAACAGCATCATAAGGGAGTACTAGCCATGGGAATAGGGCGACGGATAGTAAAATCGTTAACAGTGCCCAGCGCTGCCAGGTGCTCAAGTCATTTACTCGGTTGGGCTTTCCGGCCATTAAGTCTGCCTCTATATCCAGCCAGTCGTTCACAAAGTGGCCAAAGCCGCCGATGCCAACGATGGTAAGTATGGCGGGTCCCATATAGTAAAGTGCGGTGAGGAAGGGGATATCTTCTACCAGTATCACCAGGTAGAGGATACCTAGTAGGTTGCCCGCTTTGGCTTGCCACCATTCGGGAAGGCGGGTGTATTGCTTAAAGAGGAGTGGCTTCATTTGTATCGCTGCTCGATCATGTGGCGCAAAGTAGGGATTTTTGGTTGATTACTCCGCTACCAAAAAGACAGCTTTAAACCTTTGGTATAAATCGTTTGGTTCGCTTCCGGGTACGTATTGCGTGATGGTCTTAAAGTCAATGGTATGGAGGAGAGGTTTTACTGTTCTCTCAATTAGATACGATGAAAATCAATATATTTAGCTCGAGTAAAATCGGTATAAAACATACATATCGGTTTTGAATCAACGATAAAGATGAAATGGTGGCTACAAATTAGCCCCCGGTATGAAACTAGAACAAATCGATGACTAACTTATTTAAGGACGCCCAACTTAGTGCTGTATTAGAAAGAGATGGTGTGGCAAAAATCCCTTTCTTAGAGGCAGATGAATTGAGCGAGTTGCAAGCTTTTCAGCGAGCTATCCATCCCAATGGGCAGCTCCCCAGAGTATATGACAATATCTACATGACAACCTGGTGTCCTGATTTGGATTACAAGTTAGCCATCAAGCAAAAGATAGAGGGGATTTTTGCGCAAGCATACGCCCGGCACTTTCAGCATTTTCGCTCGCTCAATCATGTGTTCATCATCAAGAACCCAGGACAAGAAACGACTTTTGCGATTCACCAAGACTGGAGCGTAGTGGATGAAACACGTTGGCCTTCTTACAATATCTGGGTACCCTTGCAGGATGTGGATGAGGATTCTGGTGCCATGTGGATCATCAAAAAAAGCCATCGCTTGACGGCCAATATTCGCGGGGCTGGGCAGCTGTTCCCCAATTATATGGATTCGATGGAGGAGCTACGGCCTTACATGACTAGTTTCCCGATGAAGGCAGGAGAGGCCTTGGTCTTTCGGCATAGCACCATCCATGGCTCGCCACCCAATTTGTCTAATCAGCCTAGAGTGGTGGCAGCTTCCTCTATTATACCCAAAGAAGCTGAGCTGCGCATCCACTACCAAGCTATAGGAGGAGAACAGATAGAAGTCGTTTCGCCAGCAGATGATTTTATCTATAATTATAAGAGCCTGCGAGAAGAATCGGTAAAAGCACCGCCACCGGGGCAAAAGCTTGAGCAAATTCCGGCCAGTGATTACCGGCAGCTTTCCATAACAGAAATCTTAGAGGAAATTAGCGCATAACTGCTAGCGATTAGGACCAATAATGGACTGTTTTTTCATCTTCTGAAAAGCCCATGAACCCGCCAAAGGTAATCCGGTTCTGTTGTCCACGTATGGGTTCCACTCTATGCCAAATACTACCTCCTTGGAACAAAATCATATCCCCGGCCTTAGGCTTTAGCATGACCTTTTGCATGCCTTTATCCTTATCAATGAAGTAAGGTTTTCCATTGGGCAGGTAAATCTCTCTGTCTTCAGAAGGGTTGATTTTTGATTGCCCTTCTTGCCAACGGAAGTTGAAAACGGATAATTCGCCGCCTGCTTCAGCTTCTTGGAGGACGATGAAAAAGCTCATCTGGTTTTTTACCTTTACAATGGACGATAAGTGCTCGTATACTTGCCGGAAGGC
>DATFKA010000116.1:0-34424 GCA_035268885.1 Saprospiraceae bacterium | reverse complement strand
TTTATGATTTATGACGGCATCTTTTTCACCTACTCTGCGTTAAAAACTGCTACTGGTGTTAACCACACGCAGTTTTTGCCTTGATTAGGCAAAAAATCTGCTCGGTCAAAATCTAAACTTCAATATTGTGAACTACTTATTATATGGTATTGATTTTTTCTTGACTTTAAACTTTTTTCAGTTAATATTGTCGATTTTAAAAACATCTGTAATTATGGCAATAAAAGTAATTGGAGCGGGCTTACCCCGGACGGGCACTGCCTCGCTCAAATCTGCTTTAGAGATCTTGGGTTATAACGAATGTCAACACATGGAGACCCTTTTTAATAACCCTCATTTAGTTGATTACTGGGTAGAGTTATTCAAAACGGGCACTACCGATTTTGATGCTTTATTTGACGGCTTTAAGAGTACCACTGACTTTCCTGGTGCCCTATTGTACAAGGAATTGCTGGGGAAGTATCCAGATGCAAAGGTAATATTAGGGGTTCGTGATCCCGAGGAGTGGTACGAAAGTGCTTCGCGAACGGTATACGCCTTTACGCCCAAAACGTTTAAGCAAAAGCTGAAGCTATTGCCTAAAAAGCTGAAGTCTCAGCGCTTCCGCAACATTGCCAAGACCCTACGGATGGTGGAAGTTTATCTGTGGAAAGATTTCTTCGAGGGGGAGTTTCCGGATAAAGCCAAAACCATTGCCCGCTTTAAGGCTTTTGAAGAGGAGGTCAGAGAACACGTTCCTTCAGAACAATTATTGGAGTATCAATTGGGCTCAGGTTGGAAGCCACTTTGTGACTTTTTGGATGTGCCTGTACCGAAGGATGCTTACCCCCACCGGAATCAGCGAGATAAATTTATTGCTCAACTCAGCAAGATGATGAGTTCGGGAGGTCAGCTTAAGATCAAGTAAATCTATAGGCACTGCTGGCTATTTCAAGCTAGCAGTGCCATACCTTTAGGGCATTAATGAGTAGCGTTCTCCCTGAAATAGAAGGTCGAATTGCGCCCAGGCCCGCTGTTGGTTACCTTTGGCATCTTTGAAGAAGACATTGGCTTCAAAGACCACCTCATTTTCAGGGTAGGTTAATTCAATTATCTTTCCATGCGGGGGGAGGCTCCCCAGGCGAATATTGCCAGCCGTAATCAGCCGGTTATTGGTCCGCTCGAGTACATCCACTTCGCTGGTGATAGCAGAGTACATATCTAATCCGCGTTCTTTACCGTATTGCCATACCTGGCGTATGGTGCCGGCCTCTTCGTCGATCGCATATTCCACTGCTCTGGAATAGCTGGGCTTTTGTACGAAGTTGCGCATTAGCCCATTGTCAAAGAGCAAAATATGCCCATTGGGTAATACTTTTGCGGCGTGCTGTCCGGTACTCCATTCAAAATCTTCGGTACCTGCTATCCCTGCCTGTACATTTTCCGGGAGCGCTTTCCCCCCGGCATCGACTGCGGTTAGTAGGAAAGGCGCTGTTTCGGGACCTTTGCCTTCGGGGCCCGCCTTACCCCAGGCGAGGTGGGGAGCCAGGATCCATTTTAGATCATTATTGGCATCAACCTTGACCACGCCCTGATTCCGCCCAGAGATAACCAGGGTATTGTCCGCCGCATCCCGATCAATGGAGTTGACGTGAAACCAATCCGAGCGATAATCGACGATAAAATCTGGTGGGTAGACCAGACGGTCGACATCCAGCACCTGACGCAAATCCCATTCTTTAATAGGCCTTTTCTGCTGTCTGTCCCAGATGAAGGCCGCGTCAAAACGCGAAGGATGCTGCTTGCCATCTGCCAGGACATAGCTGTCTTTCATAGAGCCAGCCATGAGGAGGTTACCATTATCGAGTTCCAGCATATCGTGGTTACTGGCATTGTTGAAGAGTTGCTCTTCCTTTATTGTTTTACCCAGATCATTCACTTCGATTAGGTCAATCCAGTCGAAGTAGAACCAGTTTCCATTCTTTAAACGATAGTTTGTATAAGCGATTTGTGCTCTTTCGCTCATATCCATGTACCAGCGGATCTCGCCCGCATCGTCAAAAATTAGCGTATATGTTAGGAATTTCCCGTTATTGCCAATCAGTAAGTCCACCAGATGCATGCCTTCTTCCATCTTATTCCGATTAATTTGAGTGATCTCAATCTCCGGGAAGAAATCCGGAAGGGGAGCGGTAGTGACCTTAAGGCTATCCTGAAATATGTCACCGCCTTCGGTCTCTAATTCTAATAAAACGGTATTTTCTTTTCCACTGTAAAGACCTAGTATCGGTACTTCGTGGACGGTGGCCAGCGAAGGGAAAGTGCGGCGAATCGGATGTTCACCCAGTACCTCTATGCTTACCTTACAGGGTACTTTGGTATTAAAAGAGAGTTGGGCGCCCAGCGGCACTCGCTGGTAGGGATTGACCTGGCTGATGATCTCGCCAGTAATCAATTCCTCAAAAGATTTGGGACCAGTACTACAACTGCTAATGAGTAAGGTAAAAAAAAGGGGGGTAAGGAATAAAATATTACGCATGGTTTATTTTTTATCAGTCCCAAAAATACAAAAGCTTCCTCTATTCTCTAGTGCGGTCTTTGACTTTTGTGTAATATATTCTATCTAAATTGCTGTAGGGCGGACGCTATCTCTTTGAGGTATACTTTGTCCATTGGGTCAATCTAAGGATCGTGTATGCGTTCGCCATTCTGAGAAAAGCCTATATCGTACTCCACCAGGGCATCTAGTGGCTCAATGTCGGCGATTGCACCGGCGTACTCCCGGCTGAATTGATAATGACCCTGTCGTTTTTCTGCTGTCTTGCAGGCTTTGTATTTTTGTACATCCCCTGTGTATTTAAAGGCTTCGCAATTGACGATAAAGCGAATGCGGATCATACCACTTTCGGAGGTAGATGTTTTCAGATGAGCAGGCTCCTAAAGTAAATAAAAGAACAAGTAAAGATGTGTAGTTTATTGTTGACTCATTCCTAAGTAGGTAGAATTTCTTTTTTGTCAAAAACTGAATTTGTACTTTTGAGGTATACATGGGTAGAGGATGAAGTTGTTTAAGCATTCCTGCTTGCGCGAAAAAATGAAATTACGCAGCGCGTAACTTAAAAAGTGGGTCCAAAGTGATTACTATGAAAAAAATATTATTGGCCGCATTTGTCATTAGCCTGCTTGGTACGGGGGCCGAACTACTCTTACTCGAACACTTTGAAGGGATTTGGCAATTGACCCCGCTAATCCTGATTGGGATCGGTTTGCTTGCCCTTCTCTGGTTTCGCACTAATCGATCTCGGACCAGTACCTACTTCTTTCGTGGCCTAATGCTGTTTTTTACGCTTAGTGGGATAGTGGGTTTCGCCTTGCATTACCAGGGTAATATGGAATTTGAATTGGAAATGTACCCTTCGCTAAAAGGTGTGGATCTGGTTTGGGAAACCCTAAAGGGGGCCACGCCCGTGTTGGCCCCCGGAACGATGATTGCCACTGGTCTGATCGGTTGGGCTTATACCTTGACACAGACTTATGTAGAATAGGTGAACATTAATTTGCACGAATAGGTATAAACTAAGACGAGTAAACTTCTTTAACTAAAATAATTGATATGTATCGTTTATTTATTTTATTATTCATTGCCGGGATCACCTTTAATTGTGGAGGAGAGCCGGCCGAAGAAACCACAGAAAGCAGCCCCGCCACGGAGGAGGTAACCGCTGATGAATCTGCTACTGTGCTCAACCCTAATCTGGCCTCTAAAGAAGACTTGATGGCCCTGGCTGGAGTGGACGAAGCCCTGGCCCAACGGATTATCGACGGCCGCCCTTTTCTTGGGATGAACGGGTTTTATGTATTGGCGGCAGCAGCTATTGGAGAAAGTGAAATGGAGAATTTCCTCAGCACTTGTTTTGTGCCCTTAAATCTTAATTCGGCTACCGAAGCGGAATTTAAAATGGTACCGGGTGTGGGGGATAAGATGGCGCATGAATTTGAGGAATACCGTCCTTATAAGAAGGTCGCACAATTTCGCCGTGAAATGGGTAAATACGTGGACGATGCGGAAATCGCTCGCTACGAAAAGTACGTCTTTGTACCTGTCGCACTAAATACGGCTACTGACGAAGAGATTCTGGCCATTCCTGGCGTAGGAGACCGTATGCTGCACGAGTTCAAGGAATACCGTCCTTACCAAAGCCTGGAGCAGTTCCGCAGAGAGATTGGTAAATACGTAGATGATATAGAGTTAGAACGATTGGAATACTACGTCTACCTGGACGAAGAAATGTAATCTTTTCTCAAGTGGCGATATCGAAAGCTTGCTTTTGGTATCGCCACTCCTTCTCCGTAAAAGACCTTTCTACTTTTGTGCACGGCTAGCGAATTTTCGCTATATTTAGCTTGTTGGTTCTAATTCACCAATGTCATAAATCGTCCATTCAATAATTGACCATGTCTAATACGCCGTATCCTCATCTATTGGAGCCCCTTGATTTGGGTTTTACCACTTTAAAAAATCGGGTCCTCATGGGCTCCATGCATACCGGTCTGGAAGAAGAGAAGCAGGGTTTTGAACGCATGGCCGCCTATTTTGCCGAAAGAGCAAAAGGAGAGGTAGCTCTGATTGTTACGGGGGGAATCGCTCCTAATCGAGCTGGTTGGGTTGGTCCTTTTTCGGCTAAGATGTCGACCCGCCGGGAATCCCGACGGCACCGGGTCATCACGGATGCCGTACACGCCGAGGGGGGCAAGATTTGTATGCAAATCCTGCATGCGGGTCGTTATGGATACCATCCGTTGGCGGTATCGGCTTCGCGGATCAAATCGCCTATCTCACCTTTCAAACCCTGGAAGTTGAGCAAGCGAGGTATCAGGCGTACCATTCGGGCTTTTGCCAAAAGTGCTAAACTAGCGCAGGAGGCGGGCTACGACGGAGTAGAGATCATGGGCTCAGAAGGCTACCTGATTAATCAATTTATCGTCTCCAAAACGAATAAACGTACGGATGAATGGGGGGGCTCTTTCGAAAACCGTATGCGCTTCCCGGTAGAAATTATGCGTCGGGTACGCGAGGCCGTAGGTACCGATTTTATCATCATCTATCGCCTCTCCATGCTCGATTTGGTTGAGGAGGGAAGTACTTGGGAAGAAGTGGTGCGTTTAGCTAAAGCCATTGAAGCGGCCGGCGCCAATATCATCAATACGGGGATTGGCTGGCACGAGGCACGGGTGCCGACTATCGCTACCTCGGTACCACGCGGCGGCTTTTCCTGGATTACGAAGCGTATGATGGGAGAAGTGGGCATACCCCTCATCACGACGAACCGAATCAATACTCCGGAGATAGCCGAACAAATTCTGGCTGACGGGCACGCCGACATGGTCTCTATGGCCCGACCCATGCTGGCTGATCCTTTCTTTGTGAAAAAAGCAATGGAGGCTAGAGCGGATGAGATCAATACCTGTATTGCCTGTAATCAGGCTTGTCTGGATCATGTTTTTAAGCAAAAAACGGCCAGCTGTCTGGTCAATCCCCGTGCCTGCCACGAAACAGAACTGGTTTATACCCCTACTAATAAAGCAAAAAAGGTAGCGGTGGTAGGGGCCGGGCCGGCCGGCCTGGGCTGTAGCGAAGTGTTGGCAAGCCGGGGCCACGAGGTCCACCTTTACGAAGCACAAAGTCAGATTGGTGGCCAATTTAACATGGCTAAAGTCATTCCGGGTAAAGAAGAGTTTCACGAAACGATTCGGTATTTTAATAAACGGATCGAGAAACTGAACATCCAATTACACCTCAATACGAGAGTGGAGGTAGCCACTTTGCAAAAGGAAGGTTTTGACGAAGTGATCCTGGCTACCGGGGTTTTACCACGGAAGATTAAGCTGCCGGGTATTGATCATGAAAAAGTACTGGGCTACACCGATGTACTCCTGCACAAAAAACCGGTTGGACAAAAAGTGGCGATCATCGGCGCGGGTGGTATTGGCTTTGATGTGGCCGAATATCTTTCCGAACCCGATCCGGAAGCACCGCCAAGCACGAAGCACTTTATGCAGGAGTGGGGCGTAGATATGGATTACAAAAATCCGGGTGCACTTACCAAAGCTAAACCAGGACCTCCGGCCCGAGAGATTTATTTACTGCAGCGTTCCAGCGGTAAATTAGGAGCCCGCCTGGGTAAAACCACCGGCTGGATTCATCGGGCTTCCTTGCGAAAAAAACAAGTAAAGATGATGGCGGAGGTGAGCTACGAAAAGATCGACGATCAGGGCCTGCACATTATTGTAAAGGGTGAAAAGAAACTGCTGGAAGTTGATCAGGTGATTATCTGCGCCGGACAGGTATCCGTCGAGGATCTTTTCGAACCACTACGACAGGCCGGTACATCCGTACACATCATCGGTGGTGCTGACGAAGCCCGCGAGCTGGACGCCAAACGCGCTATCGCTCAGGGGGCCAGGCTGGCGGCTAGTATGTAGTTGATTCAGAATTCGACAAAGCATTAATTCAACAATTGAAAATTGGCCCGCTTTTTGACACCATAACTTTAGATAGACACGTTGAAGTTGTTTGAGAATTCCTGGTGAGATGATTGGTAACGGCTTTCAATGTGTTGCCAAGGGCTCAGGGAGGAGTTTTTAAACAACTTCGTTATTCTAAAAGTATGGTTAAATATTTACACCTGTTTTTATGGCTGATCCTTCCTTTGGGAGAGGTATCCGCCCAAGTGCTTACCTCCCCTCCCCCGGCTGATGGATTCTTGATTCAGCTAAGGCCGGAGGTGGATCTGGCTAGCTGGAAGTTACCGGAGCTCAAGAGCCTGGAGGGTGGTTTCCTGATTCGAAAAGTGGTGGATGAGGAATTAAAGATCCTGCACCTGGAACACACTTTTGGCGAAAGCCGTCCGGAACAGGTAAAAAGCTTACAGCAAATGCCGGGTGTCTTGCACGCACAGCTCAACGCTGCCGTATCTACGCGGAATCTCCCTCCGAATGATCCTTTCTGGGATGCACAGTGGAACTTACATAAGATTGGAGCTCTGTCGATGTGGTCGGAGAGTAATTACGGGAAAACCATGGATGGAACATCCATCGTCGTGGCGGTGCTGGAGCCCACGGGTTTTGATATACAACACGAGGATCTGAGGGATCAAATCTGGACCAATGAAAAAGAAATGCCACTGGATCAGCTGGATAACGATCAAAACGGTTACATAGATGACTATTTTGGTTGGAACGCGCTCAACCAGAATGATGATCACAGCAACAGGGTGGCACACGGTACGCAGGTCGCCGGTCTGATTTCCACAACTAACGACAACGGGATTGGGCTGTCGTCGGTAGGCTGGAATACTAAATTACTTATGCTGAGTGGTAGCCTGCACGATGCGGAGGTAATCAGTAATTATAGATATGCCCTCCGTCAACGGCAACTTTTTAATGAAACGAATGGAAAAGAGGGGGCCTTTGTCGTGGCAACGAATGCTTCCTTCGGGCGCTCTGGTGAACAGTCGGCCATCTGGTGTGCGGTGTATGATCAGCTGGGCGAGGCCGGTATTTTAAGTGTCTCGGCCGCCGATAACCGGCTCGTTAACACTGATTTGCGTTCGGATATGCCGACCAGTTGTGCCTCGGAATATTTGATTACCGTAACGGGTATTGACCCCTTTGATAATTTTGTTAAAAATCGTGCCTACGGGCCCAGGACAGTAGATATTGCCGCTCCCTCTACCCAGTTGTTTACTACGGACCCCTGGGATCAGTACGTAGAATTAGGTTACGTGGGTAATTCTTTTGCCGCACCTCACGTCAGTGGAGCGATTGGCTTGATGTATAGTCTTCCTTTTCCAACACTACGGGACATGGCCGTCCAGGAACCGGGCCAAACGGCCTTGCTCATGAAGTCCTTCTTGTTTGAAGGAGCACAGCCACTATCTTCCCTGCGGGGAAAAATAAAAACGGAGTCGCGGCTGGATCTGACGGGTACTTTTCAACTAATGAAAAGGCATTTTGAAACACAAAAAACCGAGCTGGCTATTCAGGGCGTTTATCCGAACCCCTTTTATGCCGAAGTACAGATCGATTGTTTTCTTCCGGAGCCCGGTAGCTATCGCCTATTGGTTTATGATCTGCAGGGGCGCTTACTGCAAGAACAATCTTTCCAGAATACCCTGGTTGGTCCACGACGTTTGCAGTTGAACTTGCAGGCCGTACCCAGTGGTATTTATCAATTGTGGATCGAAGGGGCGTCGGCCGTGGATGTAGCCAAATTGGTAAAGATGCGGTAATGATGTAAATAAAGGCCTATATTTAGAGGCCACTTACATCTATTGATCCTATGCAGACAAATCTATCCTTCCCAATCTTATCCAGCATTTTAGTTATTGGTCTTTTCTGGTCTTGTTCGTCACCCACGGAGAGGCTCGGTTTTCCTGAACTTACACAAGAAAGTAAACCCTGGACCCGCTGGTGGTGGCACGGTAGCAGTGTGACCGAGACCGGTATCACCGAGGAACTGGAAGCCCTGGCCGCCGCCGGCATCGGGGGCGTAGAGATCACGCCTATCTACGGTGTGCAGGGAGAAGAGTCGGCCTTTGTCGATTACCTTTCCGAAGAATGGGTCGGGCTATTAGCACATACCCTACAGGAAGCGGAGCGACTGGATCTGGGCGTAGATATGGCAACGGGTACCGGCTGGCCCTTTGGTGGGCCCTGGATAGGTGCGGAGCAAGCTTGCAAGACCCTGGAGTTTAAGCAATACACCTTAAGATCGGGCGAGCGCTTAGAGGAAAAAATCAGCTATATCCAGGAGCCACTACTCCGTACAGTACGTCCCGTTGATCAGGGGCTGGAAGATATCATGGAGCCCATCGCAGCGAATTCGAATCTGCAGCAATTAGCGCTGGAGCAGGTTCGCTTTAGCAAGCCTCTGCCACTGGTGGCACTTCTGGCTTATGCAGAGGATGGGCGGTTCCGGGACCTTACGGAAAAAGTAGATGCGGAGGGTCAACTTGATTGGCAAGCGCCCAGCGGAAACTGGAAGCTCTACGCGCTGTTTCAGGGCTGGCATGGAAAAATGGTCGAAAGAGCGGCGCCGGGCGGAGAGGGGAATGTACCCGATCACTTCTCTCAAGCGGCCATTAAAGATTATCTGCAAGTTTTTGACGAGGCGCTGAACGGAGCGGACATCCAGTATCTGCGCGCCTTTTTTAACGACAGTTACGAGGTCGATGATGCCCGTGGGCAGGCAGATTGGACCCCAGACTTATTTGCGACTTTTGAGGAGCGTCGGGGCTATGATCTCCGCCCGCATATTCCCGCTCTACTTTCTTCCGGGGATAGAAATAAACACCGGCGGATATTATCAGACTACCGGGAGACGATTGCCGATTTGCTATTGGAGCATTTTACCCTTACCTGGTCTGCCTGGGCGGAAGATAAAGGGGGCATGATTCGCAATCAGGCGCATGGTTCTCCGGCTAATATTTTGGACCTTTACGCCGCTTCTGATATTCCGGAGACCGAAGGTAAAGATATGATCAAAGCAAAAATGGCTAGCTCGGCCGCCCATCTGGAAGGTAAATTGCTGGCTTCGGCCGAAGCGGCCACCTGGCTGGATGAGCACTTTACGAGTAATCTGGCTGATCTGAAAGAAAATATAGACCGCTATCTGGCGGCCGGAATTAATCATGTATTCTATCACGGTACCTGCTTTTCGCCGGAAGATGAGGATTGGCCGGGACGTCTGTTTTATGCCGCTATTCATGCCAATCCCCGAAATTCGCTTTGGGAAGATTATCCGGCGCTGAACACTTATATAGCCCGGACGCAAGCCTTTCTACAAGCTGGCTTACCGGATAATGACATTCTTTTGTATTTTCCGGCCTACGATCGTTTTGCCCGGGAAAATGGCGCATTACTTGAGCATTTTGATGGCTGGGCCACACCGCGCCGGGGAGACACTACTGAGGTGCGCCGAACTGCCGAATGGCTACAGAAAAAAGGCTACGCCTTTGATTTTATTTCGGATCAACAACTACACTCCCTAAGTTTTCAGGAAGGAAAGCTTTCTAGTGGAACTGCTCAGTACCAGACGATTATTGTGCCGAAGACGGAATTCATGCCACTGGCGAGTATCCGACAATTGTTGGCCCTTCGGGAGGCGGGGGCAAAGCTTGTTTTCCAGGACTGGCCGACTAGCGTGCCGGGCTGGGGAGATTTGGAGCAGCGTAGCGAGCAATTTGATCAATCCCTGGCTGCACTTCAGGAAAGCGGGCTCAAGGCGCAGGAGAATCTGGCTGCGGCCCTTAAAGAGGCGGACGTTTTACCGGAAATTATGGCGGACCTTGACCTGAACTACCACCGACGCCGCCAGGGGGATCATTATATTTACTTTGTCAGTAATTGGTCCGGACAAGCGGTAGATGAATGGATACCCATCAATCGGGCGGAAACTCACCTGGCCCTTTTTGATCCGATGAGTGGTCGGTTAGGTTTTGCGGAAACGCGTGATAGTCAGGGGCAGACGGAAGTGCGACTACAACTGCAGCCCGGGGAATCCCTTATACTAAAGACCAATACTCAGCGGCGAGGAGCACCGGACTGGTTATATAGACCGACGGAAGCTCCAGCCATACCGCTGACTGGAGACTGGACCCTTACTTTCGTAAAAGGTGGCCCCGAGCTGCCGCCTACCCAAACGCTGGATCAGGTTCAATACTGGACGGCACTGGAAGGAGAGGCCTTTCAATCTTTTTCTGGAACAGCAATTTATGAGACTTCACTTACGCGCCCGGAAGCATATGGGAAGGGCATTTTATTAGACCTGGGTCAAGTAGCAGAAAGTGCATCGGTCAGTATAAATGGTCACAAGGTAGGTACACTAATCGGTCCGGTCTACCAGATTTTTCTTCCCGAAAATCTGATCAATGCAGAAAACCAATTACAAATCGCTGTGTCCAACCTAATGGCTAATCGGATGGCCTACCTCGAAAGATCCGGAAAGCGCTGGCAAAAGTTCTACAACATTAATATATCTGCAAACCGGAGAGAGAATATCGGAGTGGATGGGGTATTTACGGCCGCGCACTGGTCGGTAAAGCCCTCGGGACTCGCGGGCCCCGTTACCTACACGATTGTCCAATAAAAAAACCCGGCGCTAAGCACCGGGCCTTATAAAATGATGTTATTTAGTCAGGATTAATCTTTTGTTCTTTTACTTAAAGGGTACCGCGTAGCTCCTGTTCTCTTTCAATGGCTTCAAAGAGTGCTTTGAAGTTCCCTTTGCCAAAGGAGGTAGCGCCCTTACGCTGAATGATCTCGAAGAACATCGTCGGTCGTGGATTGATGGTTTTGGTGAAGATTTGCAGTAAATACCCTTCCTCATCGCGGTCTACCAGAATGTTCAGATCCCGTAACCTGGCGACGTCTTCATCAATATTTCCTACACGATCCAGTAATTCATCGTAGTAGGTATCCGGTACATCCAGAAATTCTATTCCGCGTGCTCTCATCTGCGAAACCGTCTCGATGATATCGTCGGTGGCGACGGCGACGTGCTGTACACCGGCCCCTTCGTAGAAATCGAGGTATTCTTCTACCTGTGATTTCTTCAATCCAGCGGCGGGTTCGTTGATTGGGAATTTTATACGGCCGTTTCCGTTCGACATGACCTTACTCATCAGTGCGGTATACTCGGTCGAGATGTCTTTATCGTCGAAGGAAAGGATTTGTTGAAAGCCCATCACTTCTTCGTAGAATTTGACCCATTCGTTCATCTGGCCTAATTCTACATTACCGACCATGTGATCGATGTATTTCAGGCCCATATTGGGCGGATTATATTCTGTTTTCCAGGCCTTAAATCCGGGAAGGAATAAACCGTTGTAAGCTTTGCGCTCTACGAAAACGTGTACCGCTTCGCCGTAGGTATGAATCCCGGAGCGGATGACTTGACCGTGCTTGTCCGTTTCGGTGGTGGGTTCCATAAATGGTTGGGCACCGCGTTTTACGGCTTCGTTGAAGGCCAGGGTAGCGTCGTCGACCCACATGGCCATGACTTTTACGCCGTCGCCGTGTCTGTCGATGTGTTTCCCCATCTCCGTATCACTACGTAGAGGAGAGCTAAGAATAATACGGATTTTGCCCTGAGCAACGACAAAAGACTCGTAGTCTTTTTTACCAGTCTCCAGACCAGAGTAGGCATAGGATTGGAATCCCATGGCTGATTTCAGGAAATAGGCAGACTGCTTGGCATTACTCGTGAAGATTTCAATGTAATCGACACCGTTAATGGGCATCAGTTCTTTGGTAGGGCTTGACTGTTCGTTGTTCTTTATTGCAGTATCCATAGCTATTATAATTTGGTTGGTTAAGGCTGAGTAGCGGGTTAAAATTACATAAAATACAGGGTTTTGGCAAGTTTAAACTGCCTGGTGTTAATTATTTAGAAATAAATTACTTTATTTGTGTAATTGAGTAAAATATTTATTTCACACCTGCCTTTATAAAGTTTAACTTAGAAAAATGTTCTATGGCAAATTCATTGGGCTTAGATAAAACGGATTTGGCGATTCTGCGTCGCTTACAGAAAGATAATCGCGCCACCATTAAACAGATGGCCGCCGAGCTCAACCTGTCTACCACTCCCATCTTTGAGCGTTTGCGCAAGCTAGAGCAAAAAGGCTATATAAAAGATCAGGTGGCCGTACTGGATCCCGTAAAACTCGACCTGAAACTCACGGCCTTCATCAGTATATCTATTTCGGACCACTCCCGGGATGATCTGAATGCCTTTGCTGATCAGGTAGTTATTTTTCCGGAGGTGCTGGAGTGCCACCACGTAAGTGGGCAGTCAGACTTTATTTTGAAAGTGGTCGTGAAAGACATTGAAGCCTACAATCAATTTTTACTCGACAAAATATCTACCGTACCAAACATCTCCAATATCGAATCTAGTTTTGCCCTGAGCAGCCGGAAAGTAAGCACGGCCCTGCCGATATAAAATTAATGGGCTTTTTCTGAACTATTTTGTTCTTTATACGGTCGTAATAGTAAAGCTATTATTAGTTAAACAAAAACTATTATGCTATGAAAAAGATCATCCTGTTCTTGAGCTTACTGCTGTGCGGGTCTTGGGTCTGGAGCCAGCAGGAATACCTTGGCCCGCTGCGAGGATATACGATCGATGCACCGATCATTCAGGCGAATGGCATCCAGGGTTATTTTATCGAAAGTGACAACCTGATGCGCCAGGGACAGACAGAAAAAGCGATTATCCTCCTGGATGATGCCATCAGTAGGTATCCCAACTATGCGGAATCCTATATAAAGCGTGCCCAGCAACTTTCGAAGATCGGTCGATTGCAGGAAGCTCGCCGTGATCTGCAAACTGCTTACCGCCTCAGCCCCTTTATGACCAAATTTATGCAGTCCAAAAACGAACCGGAAAAGTTGCAGTGGATCGCATTTCCAGAAACGGACTATCTAAGCTTTGCCGAGCAACACCCTTCGGATGAACTACGAACCCTGATTGAGAACAGCCTGGACAAGAAGAAAAAAGGTGACCTGATCGGAGCCATGGTCGATCTGAATTTAGCCTTTCTAATTGCAGGCGACCGGGAAGTAAGGCTACACAGCTTAATGGGCAACCTGCTACTGCTCAACGAAAACTATGAGCAAGCCATTCGCAGCTATGATCAGGCCATTCGCCTGGATGCCAACCTGGCTTACCTTTATTTCAATCGGGGGGTTACCCGACTTTTTACTTACGAACGCTCAAAGGCTTGTGAAGATCTGGAACGCAGTGAAGAATTAGGTTACGAGATCCCCTTTGATAAGTTGTCTTACTTCTGTTATTACTAAGAAGTGGTTTAAACTTTTTGGTTCAAGCGGTCTTAAAAGCTTGTAGGTTCTGGCAAAGCTCAATTTGAGATGCGCAGCCAAAGTTACGGATCGAAAATTAGCTGCCGTTCAGGTTCTATAAGACTTTAAGAATCAGCGAACTGAAAAATTTTAAATCGCTTCTAAGGTTGATTGACCGTTCTTTCGGATAAGTATGGAATGGATATAAATTATTTTTAACCTTTCAAACAGTAATGCTATGTCAAAATTAAGAATCATACTCTTGTTACTGGTCGCTATTTCGCTATCCAACTGTGCCGTAATCCGTCAGGGGGAAGTAGGAGTGAAGCGAACTTTGGGGAAGTACTCGGATCGTACTTATACAGAAGGGATGCGGGTATTTAATCCTTTTTCTTCTCTTATTGTCAAGGTGCCCATCCAGACCGAAAACCTGGAAGTAGAACTAAATTTGCCTTCCAAAGAAGGGCTGAATATCGGTGCCATTATTTCTATTTTGTATAGCGTTCAGCCCCAGGAGGCACCGAAATTATTACGCAGCGTAGGGAAGCAATACGAGCGTAATATTATTCTACCCGTTTTTCGTTCGGCCGTAGCGGATGTGACGGCCCGCTTTTTTGCCAAAGATATGCATACCGGCGAGCGCGGTACGATCGAACGCGCTATTGAGGAGCAAATGACAAAACTACTGGAAGGTCGTGGTATTGAAATCGAAGCGGTACTGATCAAAAGTATTCAATTGCCTCCTAACTTAGCGCGTGCCATCGAAGAAAAACTCGAAGCGGAGCAAAGAGCCCTGCGGATGGAATTTGTACTGGAAGAAGCCCGGCAGGAAGCGGAGCGCAGGCGGATCGAAGCCGAGGGTGTACGCGATGCCCAAAAAATAATTGGAGAGGGGCTAAGCGCTGAGGTCTTACAATTTAAGTCGATTGAGGCCTTCTTGAAGTTAGCTCAATCACCAAATGCCAAGATTATTATTTCGGATGGGGATATGCCCGTCATGGTGGCCCCAAAATCCGATAATGATTAAAGAGCTTTTCATGTTAACTAGTGACCATTCCGGGCGCCCACGGGGCGCCCTTTTTTGTCGATTATTGGGGGTAGATTAAACTATCTACTCAGCTTATGTTGTATCTATATGGGCAACTATTTTGGCCGGCCCTATTTTACCAAATACCACCAAATGAACTCTGAAATCAAAAGCAGCGCGATCTCTAATCGCTTCAAGTCTTATTTGACCGTGAAAAATGTCTATAAAGGGGGGCGCAGCATCACGGCAACCGAGGCCGGACAAAAAGTATACAAGCTCAGTTCCAATGAGCACCCCTTCGGCTACTCTCCCAAGGTAAAAGCCGCCCTTCAGCAACATTTAGATCATCTGCATATCTATCCCGATACCACCGACGCCCGCCTACGTGCGGCTCTGGTTAAGGATTTTGATGGTCACCTCCAGGCCAATCAGTTTATCGCTGCGGCCGGCGGTTCGGAGGTAATCGACCTGACCTTCCGGGCTTTCCTGCGGGAGGGGGACCAGGTCATTACTTCGAGTCCTTGCTTCTTACCCTATAGTATGTTCTCCAAATGGTTGGGGGCCAGGGTCATTGATGTGCCTTTGCGGGAACCCGATTACAGTCTGGATGTAGAAGGTATTTTGGAGGCGCTGACCCCCCGTACGCGGATCGTCGCTCTGACCTCCCCGAATAACCCGACGGGAACTTATATCCCGCGTGCCATCCTGGAGTATCTATTAGATCGCTTACCACCCGACGTACTGGTCATCTACGACGAGGTATATCGACATTTTGCCACTGCCGATGATTACGCTACGGGTGTGGAATACGTCAATGCGGGTTATCCGGTACTGGCGGTGAATAGCTTTTCCAAAACTTACGGGCTGGCAGCTATGCGCCTGGGCTACGGGTATACCACTCCGGAGATTGCTTCTTACATCCACCAAATTTGTAAGCCCTTTCTAATTCCCGCCCTATCCATGGAGGCGGGTATTGCGGCCTTGGAGGATCACACTTTCGTGCAAAAAACCGTAGATTTGATTCGGGAAGAACGGATATTCCTCAGTGCGGCGTTCGAACGCCTGGGGATTGAGTATACCCCCAGCCAGGCGAATTTCTTCCTGGTCAAGCCACCGGTAGATGATCAGGTTTTCGTGGATCATCTTATTAAAAATGGGATCATGACGCGTCCGGTGACCAATTTCGGAGCACCGGGTAAGGTCCGCATCAGTATAGGAACTCGGGAGGCAAATGAGACACTGGTGCAGGCACTAGACTTACTTGGGTAACGGGCCTTATTTCTTTTGGGATTTTATTGCTTCGGCCCTTTCTTTATAGTAGGGATTGCTGCTCAAAGAATAGGCGATATTGAGATGCTTAATAGCTTCGGTAGGCCTCCCTTCAGCCTGGTAATAATCGGCCATAGCATCGTGAGCATTGGCACTTTTCGGGTAATATTCGGTGGCCAGCTCAAAATACATTTTTGCTTTTGCCAGGTTTTGCATCTCCATATTCATGTAACCAGACATATTTAGCAGCTCTTCCGGATAAGGGGGCACCGGATATCCAAAATGATCTTTGAGTTTATTTTCCCGATGCTTTACGATGCGGAGCAGGTCTTCCTGAGGCGTGTCAAAAGAGTTGATTTGATCGGTGTTCTCCATTTGGTACCAGCCAAAAAGGGAAATCAAGCCATTCATAATGGAAGGAAAGGGAATGGTGCCATGGATATCCTCCGGGTAGAATTTCCATTCAAAGGATAATCCATTGTTGGTGTTTTGCTGCAGCAGATTCGAAAAAGCAATATTCGAACGGGCAAAGAGGGTGAAATCACTGCTGTCCTGCATGACATTGTCCATTGTTATCGCTGCGTTCTGTAGATGTAATTGTCCACTTAATGAGAGGAACAAAGCTTTGTTTTTATAATCCTGGGTAGCGAGTAATTTTTTTGCCTCTACCAATAAGATTTGATCGTCCCAGTCTAAACTGGGGTCGATCGCCAGGTAGTTAGCAAATAAATGGGGCTGATGCAGCAGGCTGTAGATCGTAAATAGACCACCGTAAGAATGTCCGATCAAAGTCCGGAAGTTGGTGACGGGGTATTTATTTTCGATAAAGGGAATTAATTCTTGCGCGATAAATTCGAGGAATTGCTCTGCTTTTCCATTTTCCGCCGTAAATGGCATTCCGTATTTATGGCTAATGGCAGAAGGGGTCAAATCTCTGACTCTGTTTTGATCATTAGCGATACCCACCAGAATCATATCCGGCGTATATCCACCACTGTAGTAGTTTTGCACCTCATTGACGGTAGGAAGAAACATCTCGCCATCTAAAATAAAAGCAACCGGATATTTTTGCTTTTTCGACGGAATATAGCCCATCGGCAGTTGAATGTATATCGTTCTTGACTCGTCCAGTACTTGCGAGTACAGGCTATCTCTTAAACCAGTTTTTTGCAGATACTGTCCTAGTTGGTCAATTTGTGCGCTCCCTAATGGCAGGAAGAAAATAGAGAAAACAAGTACTAAACTCCAGCAGAGGTGCCGGCTTTTCATCATAACTATTGATTTCCCTGATGGATGCAAATACTTGTAAGTTTGGTGGGTCACGGTAGCCATTTACATAGGAATATGCTTTGCCTGATCAATGCGCGATATTCGCGGGTGAATTTTTATTACCCGGTCTTTCTTTTTTTACTCAGTTTGATATCGTAATCATCCAGGGTACCTTGTACTCTGAGGTTTAAATACCGTGTTTTTTTATCGGGGTCTTTTTCTATAATATCATCCTCCTCTACCTCTCCGTCCGTCGTTTTTTTGCTGCTAAATAGCTTATAGCGTGCCCCCTGCTTAATTATTTTCCAGGGAATGCGAATATAATAATCCAGCTTACCAAGCATTGACTGTTCTCCCGACAACTCATAATGGCCCAACGTGGACTCTATGGTCATATTAGGTATGGTAATGTTTCCATTGGTGATATCCATGTGGTTTCTGAGTGTATCAAACCGAACAGAAGACAAGTCTTTATCTCCCATATAGTCTGATAACATAAGTACGGGTTCGTAATCTTCTAGTCGGCCATCCAATAGTTCAATATCCATATGTATTTCGGATTGATCTAAATCTGGCACCAGGTCTGGGTAAACGCGAATATTCCCTGTAATATCAGCGGTAAGTTTGCCATGGACATGATCGGAGATGAATTCATCCTGCCCAAAGTTTTCATATTTAAACAGCAGTTTGTCTACATCAGCTTGTATTACTTTTAATCTTGGCTTAAGGTAAATCTGGTCCGGATTGCTTCCATTGAAATAACCTGACATTAAGACTTTGCCTCCGGCAGCCTGCATACTCATGGTGTCAATGTAGATATAATGATCATGGGTGGTTCTCAATCTGCTGTGGATGTCTTCCAGATCAATATGGTGATAAATAAAATGGTCCACGTCAATATCAAAGGTCATATCGGTAAAGGGGAGCTCGTAAACGTTGAAGGCTGTACTATGGGACTCCACGTCCTCAGTACTTACCCCTGATGTTGCACTAGCTTTGGGTTGGTTGGGAGCAGTTGAATTGAACGCAGACAATTGATCAAAATCAATATAATTAGCCTTTAGGCCCAAATGATTATCCCGTAGTTTAATCGATTCGTCCTTGCCAAGGTAATAATTCATATCAATATCGAAAACACTACGCCCTAATTTGCCGTGCATTTCTTCTATTACGAAGTGCTCATCTTCATAATGAAATCTTCCTGAGAAATCTTCAAAGCGCATGGGGTGTAAATGCATTTTGGCATCAAATTGATCCAGAGCAGCGTCGATGGAATGTAACCGGGAGGCCTGATAGTGCATGTCTGCGGTTAGGTGCAGCGCAAGGTTTTCAAATTCTTCATGGCGATAGTCTTCGGGAACATAATTTTCACCTTGATAGGAAAAGATATCTTGTAGCTTAAGTAGTTTGGATGTTAAGCTCATGTCCAACTTCACGTCTCCGTTTAAAGTATCTTTCATCCAGAAGCCATAGTCGTGTACATGACCACTGAGATGGAAGTCAGATTGATCGACCAGCCCGGAGAAGTCAACAATCTTTAAATCCTGATCATCAATCAGAACGTCTGCGCGAAAGTCGTGTAGCTCGTGCGGATAGTGTTTGAGCTGGGCGTGGAATTTTTCTATCAGGAATTCCCCTTCCGGTAAGTATTTGTACTGGGTCAGTGCCTGCGCAGTGGATTTGAACTTCAGCCCCAGGCGCAAATCTTCTATTTGCTCATCTATCCCGGTACTATCTTCTTTTGAAAAGCCCGTCAGTTCGCCGATATCCAATAGGTTGGAACTCATTTGCATTGCTGCTTCAACCGGAGTGTCCCATTTTATATCTCCGGCTAAAGTATCTTTCATCAATACGCCGTAGTTATGGATATTGCCGCTGAGACGGAAGTCAGATTTATCGATAAATCCGGAACAATCAACCACGTTTAAATCCTTCTCCTCAATCAGAATGTCCGCCCGAATGTCGTGCAATTCATGTGGGGAGCGTTTGAGCTGGGCGTGGAGTCTTTCTATCAGGAACTCCCCTTCCGGTAAGTATTTATATTGGGTTAATGCCTGTGCATTGGCTTTGAACTTCAAGCCCAGACGTAAATCCTCTATTTGCTCATCTATCCCGGTACTATCTTCTTTTGAAAAGCCCGTCAGTTCGGCAATATCCAATAGGTTAGAGCTGATTTCGACTACTGCCTCAACGGGAAGGTTCGCCTGATGAACGATGGCGGGAAGATTATTAATATTTCCTTTCAGCGATAAGTCCGTATTTCCCATGCTTAGCTTGAAGGTATCTAAAACACCCCGATTACCAGACATGGCAAGGTGCAGGTCCAACTTATCAATTGGTGCCGGCAAGTCCCGTGATTCCACATGCAGATTTTGAATCCTTAATTCGCTGTAATAGGATTGGTTTAATTCGTCTAGTGCTCTTTCCGGGTGCTTCAGGTCAATGATATCATGAAAACGCATATCGAGCTTCACATTGCCAGAAGGATTTTCTATATCAGACAAGTTAAAAAACTCGGTAAGGAAATCTAGATTAAAGTCGGTATGCAGCTCTAAATCTACCTCAGGTTCAAGGAAGTTTTTTACGAATAAGGAAGCAATGAAGTTACCTTGCTCGAGTTTTGACGAAAAGTCAACCAAAGAGAATTCCATTGATGCAAGTGATTTCTCCTCTCCATTGGTAAAGTGCCCTCTAAAACCAAGGTCATCTACTCTTTTACCGACGTCTACATTTTCCATAAAGGCTTTATCGGCCCCAAACTCAACATCGATAAAGGGCATTCGACCATTAGTGGAAGGGCCAATCACCTCCCCATGAAAATAAAATTCACCGGCGTTTTCATAGCGTTCCAAAACAGGAATGAGGTTTTGTGGAGCAAAAGCAATGAGCATATCAAAGTTGGGCTTAGTACCGTTTACCTGCAGATCCAAAGTCATATCTTTTTTCGTCTCAATACTACCCTGGACCTCAAAATCACCATTTTCCATCTTAATGGCGGAGGGGGCTATTTCCAGCAAGCCCGAAAGCTCATTAAATAAAATATCCGTGTGGAATTCGAAGTGCTTATGTTTTATAAAGCTGGTGTCCTGGTCCTGAATAATATTTAACTCGAATTCAGTATCGATGTGGGCGTCAATTTCATCATCGCCCGTTTTTAATCCGCTTTTTGCCCAGTAAATGTACGTTTCAATATCTAGCTGCTTGGCTTCGTCAAGTTGGTGGATGTCAAGGTTCTTGAGCTCAATATTTTTCAAATGAATGGCTAGAGGCTGAGCTTGCCCGCCCGTTTCGCTTGGTGTAACCAGGGCCTTTTCAATATTTGTACGACCATCTGGATGTTTGATTATATTGAAAAAACCATCTTCAACGAGTAACTTCTGAACGTCATAATTAGCGGCCATAATGTCCCAGACATTAAATCCCAGGTATATATCCGCCACATCTAAAATAATGGAAGCATTTTTCGCTTTTGATTCATAGACCCTAACACTATCTACTTTCACGGAGATATAGGGGAAGTTCTTAAAGGGGGCTATATGCGTGTCCCCGATAACAACTAAGCCTTCGTAGGTCTTATTCAGGGCGTTTATTTCTCCCTGAACCAATGCATCTTGCTTCAGATAGACAATCAAGCTCAAGCCCCCAACTAATAATAAGGACAATGCACCGGTCAACAGGACGAGCTTTTTCCAAAACCCCCATCGATTGAGAAAGCTGAATTTCATAATGATTCAAAGTTAACGACTTCAATGGTCTTTATTTCAACAGCAAAGTACTACTTATCTCTACTGAAATATCGGAAAAAGGAGTGAAGAATAAAAAGACAAAAGACTCAAGTCGTTCGGCCCAGCATCAAAAAGAGGGGATAAGCTTTTTTGTCCACTCCTTCGCCTTTCTCAATTTCGTAAACGACCTGATAGTCAAAAGGCTGAAATCCAGCATGCTTGACCTTCGATTCTAAGTCCTGCCGGTCAAAGCCCAGGTGACCGTGAAATTCGCGATCGTGGAAAGTGCCGTCTTCGGATTCCAGGTCAATTAGCGCCAATATTCCCCCGGGCGCCATGATGTCTTTAAAGCGCGCAAGAATCCCCTCGGTGTCCTGGATGTGGTGTAGGGTAAGTAGAATAAAAATAAAATCAAACGGATCCTTGGGCTGGTAGTCCGCTGTCAATAAATCCATCTGTATGGGATGGAAATGGTCCAGTTGGGCGGCCTTACATTTTTCCCGGGCGATGCGAATCATCTCCGCCGATTCATCCATCAGGGTGATGCTTTTTAAATCATCCTTTAGCGCAAAGCTCAGTAAGCCCGTGCCGCTACCGTATTCCAATGCGTTTTGGAACTCGTCCATATCCAGAGCGGCTTTCATACGGGTGGCAATGGACCGGGCGCGGGCTACTCTGTCGGGATCATCATCCCAGGTAGCCGCCATTTCATCGAATTCATTCATAAGCTTATGTTTTGGTTTTTTTACTTGGCTACCTGGGCGATCCAATATAATAAGGATCCTGCATCGCTTCCCGGAAAGCCCGCAGGGCCTCGGGGGAGGAATTCACCCGCCAGTCTAGCTCTTTGTTAATATGGAACCAGGTGAAGATCTTGACTCGTGGATAATCGGTCTTGATTTTCTGGAAAGCATCGGTGATCCAGGCGGCCTTATCAAAGCCTTCGTACTCAAACTCACCGGTGCCAAATTCGGCAATCATCATGGGCTGATCCCCCAATTGGGCACAATCATCGTAGAGTTGGCGAAAGCAATCATCAAAATCGCGCAAGGGACGCTTCCCGCCCCAGGGATCCTGAGGATAAAAATTATAGCCATCCAGTCCGATCCAGTCTACGTAGGCGTCGCCCGGCCAATAATTGGATACGTGATTCCAGGCTTCTTCTGATCGGTCGGTAGAGGGACCGTGCGGCACCCAAAGCCATTGTACCTTATCGGCTCCTTTGGCTTTAAAGCGATCTACTACGTATTGCCAAACGGCAACTACCTGGGCTGGACCTCCGTCACCCTGGCCGTTCTTATTACCACTCCAAACGTACCAGTTGCCGTTGAACTCGTGTAGGAAGCGAATGAGTACGGCTTGATCGAAGGCTTTGGCTGCTTCTGCAAAACGGTCTATATAGGCATCGTGCTCTCCATTGAGTACTTCGCGGAAGCCTTCATAACCTTCTGCACCCGTCTGGCGCGTATTATTGGGGTCTTCCGATGGCCAAAACAGCTCCCAGGTCAGGTGTGGGATGATCCCACGATCCGCCAGTTGGGCACAAGCCTGACTGGGGAATTCATCGTCCCAGGTGGGAAACCAAACGACGGAACCCACTTCCTGCTGGCTGATCTCCTCAAAGTCATCAATCTCATGCAGGTCGCCCTTAGGGAGCGTTTCGTTGCCGTTTTCAGGATAGATACCCACCACGCAACCGGCCCAATCACCATTCATAGCGCTCACCGTCGGATTCGTCTTAGTTGTACAATTGGACAAAAGGAGCGCGGATAAAATTAAAAAGGCAATCAGGTAGCCCCCTCTAATGAGGGGCAATATAAAAAGAGGATATATCATGGCTATGGTGTTTTATTGCTACTTCGTCCAATAATCGACCACCGTCACGTCTTCGACGGCGGGCCCTACCAGCTCGACAAATTCCTGATGGGCGGGATGCGGCAGATAAGCGTCCCGATCTTCTTCCGAACGGAAGGTGACAAAAAAGCAATGGGTCAGGCCCTTATCCAGACCCTCCGGACTATTGTTGGTGCCCCATTCAAAGGAGTGAATTTCATCAATTTTACCGGGGAGGCTGGCGAAGGCCTGCTCGATTTTTTGGATGTCTTCCCGGGAAGTACTGTCGGTAAAGTTGAATAGTACGACGTGTCTTAAAAGGCGATCGGGTTCTTCCATGGTGGTTTCGTTACTTTCGGTTGCTTCCGTTGAGTTTTGCTCACAGGAGGTAAAGATGAATAATGCAAAAAATAAGAGTAGGTAAGTTGGTTTCATGATGTTGATTTTTGATCAAAAGAATTCACTTTGAGCCTGATTTTTTAATGAAGCGATCTAAAGATAAAAGTAAATACTTACTTTCCCGCCCGAATTTTTAGTTCTTCTAAAATGGGCATTCCGAAAAATCCGATCAACCTTGCTCTTTGGGCCAGTTCCGGGCTTGCCATCAGCTAATTTGAGGGTTACGCTGATGACCGGTAGGTGCCTGGTGAGTAGCCGGTTGTTGGCGAATATTGTCCTCCTGAGCGAGGCATAACTGGCTGATGCCAAAAAGGAGAAGGAGAAGGCCTGGTCGATTCATGTTTTTAAATTTACGGCGAAGAGCGGCACGGGTTCTTTTTTTCCTCTTAAATCGATGGTACCTAATTTATCGAAAGAGAAGTGATCAGAATTTAGCTTGTTTTTCAGGTCTTCCGAAGTGATAAAGTCCTGGTTTAAAGTTTTGCATTGCCCCTGAATTCTGGCCGCGGTGTTGATGGTATCCCCGTGGTAGGCGATCTCTTTTTTGTATTTTCCCACTTCGGTGACGGTGACGATACCAGAATGCATGCCTGCGCGGAAGACCGGGAGGCAATCGTAATATTGAGTGTAATGGCTTTTTTTACGCACGATCTGCTCCTGGAAGCGGTAATAGGCATTTAAGCAATTTTCATTTTTTATTCCGTTTCGTAGTTTCCAGGTCAGGATGGCTTCGTCTCCCACGTATTGATAAATTTCGGCATCATTTTGAATGACGACCCCCAGATCATTAAAGCAGTCCTGAATCATTTTGCTGTAGGTAATATGTCCCAGCCTTTCGGCATGAGTGGTGGAGGATTGCAAATCCAGAAACATGAAAATTCGTTCCTCTTCTCGGGGGGTGTAGTACTGACCGATGAGGAGTTTCCAAAGGTTATTACTACCCATAAATAGATGCACCTGCCTTAGACAAAACATAAAAACATCAGTCGATAAAATAAACAAATAGATAGCAAAGCTACCCGGCTCGAAGGCAAACTCCAGGTAGCTAATGTCCTCTCCGAAAATGAAATAGGCCAGGGTAATCATCAGCGCGAGAAATAAAATGGCAAAGGCAATTCTTAGGAGCAGTAATTGGATCAGGGATATTTTTTTGTACCCGTACTCTTCGGTTAGTATTTGTGCATAGCCTGAGAGGGTACCAAAAATAGGCCCGCCGATCAGGGAGACCAGGGTAGCCTTCCATAACTTAAATTCAACGGAGCCAATTTCTGTGGTTCCTTCCCCCCGTACAATACTCAGGAACATAAAGGCCAGGGACCAGCCAATGATGTATTGCTGAATGATTCGCCATTTTCGTTTGCTATTAAAGCTCATGGAGTAGTTGTGTTTTTATCGTCTTTTCTGAAAGCCTTGCTATTTTGCTAATAGGCCAGGCTGCTCAGCTGATTGGATTTAAGGTAGATATTTGATCTCTCTGCGTCTATGATCAGGTTAAACCGTTTTAATAAATTCCCGCCCAGCACACTCATTTTTTGCCTACCTATGGACCCTTCAAAGAAGCCAACGGGCAAATCATGAAATACTGCTGTGCCTAATGTGAATTTGGGTAGTATCCCCTTTTTAGTGTGTATGATATTGCCGTAGGAATCCTTTAGCTCTTGTGTTTCGGTAATTACGATATGTTCTCCAATCTTACTGTCGGCCACAAATTTGTCATCGTAGAGTATTGTTCCTCCGAATCCGGAATGGATCAAAAACTTGTTTGGATAGTTTTCACCCGCTATTTTACTGTTTCCTTCAAGGAACATAAACCCATTTTCGAAGGCCAATTTTAGTTTTTCGTAAGTTTTAATTTTTTTTGGAATATGCTTATGGATGACCATGACGCTATTATCGAAATCAATTTCTATAGCTTTACCCTCAAATAAATTTGGACCAAACTTTCCATTAGTACCCGGACCTGAATTTATCGTTTCCCAGATTGGTAGGTTTTCCCAAAATAATTGGTTGATCTGTAGCGCATTTTTTTCGCTAAATCTGGCGTCACTTTTCCCACCCCAACTTTCTACTTCTTCTGAATTGTTCCAATGAAGACTGGATAATTTGGGGATAATATTTGTTGTGAGACTTAATGAATTGGTAGCCGTATGGAACATCAACTGGACTGTATCCTGCTTATTAAGGATGGCAGAAATGGATATATTGTTCTGATCAGTTAACTCAAAGGGAATGGTGTCGATAGCTTTATTCAGGTCGCTGGATAGGTTTTCTTGACCAATGAGTGCCTGGGAGATAATTAGTAAAAAAGCGATAAGGCACGATTTATTGTTATTCATACGAGTGATTTTGCTGGTGTTATTTTACAACAATGTTTGCTTACTAGGCCTTTTACTACCGATACGCTTAAAGAGATCATACTACTTCGTCATTTTCCCTCAAGCCCCAAAACAGGCTTGACCCTGCTTTCGGCTAAACATCATGTGCCGTGCTTACCTCTTCATTTTTGTCAATCGCCACAAAAACGAAACAAAAACATTTCTCCAAATAAAGACTTCCGAGTATCAGTTATTTTAGCGGGGAGTTTTTGCTTCTTTCTGCGGTCAAAAAGAAGATGTACTAAAGGGCAAAAACTACAATCACTAGGCATCTTCCCTATATTCATCCGCGTTTTGGTGCGCCTTAGGCGCATGGGCATTTCATGATATTTATTTTGTCGTTTTTCCACCCATTTCCGTAAATACCTGATCTACGGGTTCCCAAAGCTCAATCTTATTGCCCTCATCGTCCATGATGTGCACAAACTTACCGTAATCGTAGGTTTCAATGTTATCGAGAATGCCTCCTATTCCGTTTACTTTTGGGGCTTATCTTGCGTTGACATATTATTGGATTTTATTTGTGAAATCGTAAGCACTTAAAATACCAAAATTGAAGAAAAATCATCGCCTAAATTGATGATTAGTTCATCTCTTGCCTAAGAAACGCAGCGACCTCGCTGCCTAATTCCCTATACCCTTCCGGTAAATAATGGACATCATCGGTACCCTTTCCGTATTCCCGATGGATTTGTTTAGACTTTTCGTAGATATCGTGAACGATGACCCCGCGCGCTTGCATGATTCTTTTGGCTACCGCATTGTATCTGACGGCATCCTCCGCATGGCGTCCGGCTTCCTGCTCGGGAACGTAGGTGGTCACCAGGAAGATCAACTTGGCGTCTGTACTTTGTTGCATGATTTGAACGATGGAATCGAGCTGGGCACCGTAATCCTCCAGTTCAAAGGTAATCCATCCATTGATTTTATCTCTATTCCCCTGTACTTCGGAATCGGGGTGTCGGTAACATAGATCCCACAAACCCCAATTGAAGTGTATAATATCCCAATTTTCCGTACCAATCCAGGACTGAATACTATCCAGTCCCGTACCGGTATGTTGCGCATTGCCAGGGTTGTGAAGTACCTCAGCCATCTCTTTTAATTCCTCCTGGACGAAGGGGGTGTAACCCAGCGAGATAGAATCACCAATGATCAGGACGCTTGCTTTTTTCTGCTCGCAACCCGTGATCACCAATGTAAGTATCAAGATGACTATGCCGAAAATTCCAAATCTTTTCATATATCTATTTAATGGAGCTGCCCTATATTGATTCACGATACTTTAGCCTTGACTCCCTTCCACCCATATCAACAAAGACAAAGCGGCTTCCACTTCGCCTTGCTCCAGCCAGACCTGGGCCAATTGATGAGCCCCCTGTTGTCGTTCTCGCTCTGATGGAATGGTCGCCAGTTTTTGTACTTCCTTATGCTGGGCAATCGCGGTAATGTCGGTTGGGGAGGGTAGTGCTTTCAGATTGCCCAGCCGCCCCAGATTGTTACCGGTAAGTACGGCACTATTACGCACCGATTCGGGCAACTGATCCACGCCGATACCCTTTTCGCGAAGGGGCTTAGGAATCTCAAAGAGGGCTTCCGGGATGGCCCGGCAATAGTAGCTACCCCCCATGCGGGCGACCAGGTCGAGACCTTCGGTGGGGAGTTTGCCCGCTTCATCCAGGTATTTTTCCTGGATGTGAATCTTGACGACCTCGGCGATAACCAGATTTCCGGCACCGGGGCCATCACCCAGTTCGATCACTTGATTGACCTTGCATTCGAAAGCCACGGGGGCTTCCCCTACCCGAGGGGGCTTGACCTTATTGCTAGCTACGGGCGTCAGGCCTGATTTGACGAATTCGTCCACACCTTTTGCGTAAGCCGTGCTGGCCAGCGACATTTGCTCAACGATGGCGTGGTTAACGATGTTGATAGTCACTTCGGGTACTTCCAGGATGTTATCGTGGGTGTTTTTCGTGGTGTTATTCCGCCCACTGCGGTTGGGCGAGAAGACCATCACGGGCGGATTCGAACTGAAGACATTGAAGAAGCTGTAGGGGCTGAGGTTGACCTTACCTGCTTTATCAATCGTACTGGCGAAGCAGATGGGCCTTGGCGCCACGGCAGCGGATAGGATTTGGTAGCATTCGCGTTGGCTGAGTTCTTTGGGGTCAATGGTTTTTGTCGTCATGTTTTTTTGTTTTATACATACTGTTGAGACAAGGCATGCCTTGTCTTTACGGTTACGGCTCAATTGCTGGTAAAATCTGATTACTGACCTCGCCAAAGCCTATTCTTTTTCCTGGCTTTTTGGCGAAAGCCCGCATGGTGACGGTGTCGTAATCCTCAATAAAAGTACGTTTTTGTCCACCTTTCAGCTCGATATTTTTTTTGCCGCCCCAGGAGAGCTCTAGCATAGAGCCATAATTGCCAGGTTCTGGACCGGAAATGGTTCCGGAGGCCATCAGGTCACCGATGCGAATATTGCATCCATTCACTGTATGGTGGGCCAGTTGTTGGGCGATGTTCCAGTAGAGGTGTTTTGTATTCGAACGACAAATGCTTGTTGCCTCGCTGTCTTTGGGCTGTAAGTCTACTTCGAGTTGGATGTCATAATTCCGTGACCCCTCAAATTGCAGGTAGGGGAGCACCGTTGGATCCTGTTGGGGCCCGCTTAGGCGAAAATCGGCGAGCGCATCCAGGGTGACGATCCAGGGCGAAATGGAAGAGGCAAAGCTCTTGCCCAGGAAAGGGCCCAGCGGTGCGTATTCCCACTTCTGAATATCGCGGGCCGACCAGTCGTTGAATAAGACCATCCCAAAAATGTAGTCATCGGCCTCCGTAGTGGAGATGCGTTGTCCCAATTGCGAGTCTTTACCAATCACAAAGGCCATTTCCAGCTCGAAGTCCAGGCGCCGGCTGGGGCCAAAAACGGGCGTTTCTGCTCCGCGGGGCATGGTCTGGCCATACGGGCGATGTATCGACTGCCCGCTGGCGATAATCGAAGAGGCCCGACCGTGATAGCCCACCGGCAAGTGTTTCCAGTTGGGTAACAAAGCGTTTTCTGGGTCGCGAAACATAGCCCCTACATTGGTGGCGTGCTCTTTACTGGAGTAAAAGTCCGTGTAGTCACCTACCTCGATTGGCAGGTGCATTTGCACCTGTTTTTGCGGAAGCAAGAGCTCCGGAAAATCCTTCAAGGGAGAGTCGACATCCGAGAGTAGTCGTTGCAGCGATTGTCGGATGGCGCTGGTACGGCGTTTACCCAGTCGGATAAAATCGTTCAGGTGGGGCTTGGTCAGGATGGGAATGGGGACTTCGATGAGCCCTTTTTGGGCCAGGCCCACCAGGTCGAGGACCTGATCACCAATCGCCACCCCGATCCGTGGACCGAAGCGATTCGTGGAAAAAATACCAAAGGGTATATTGTGTATGCTAAAATCAGAAGACTCCGGAATGCGAAGCCATGATTGTAGTTCCTTCATTTGTCGAATTGTTGGTTTGTTGAATGCCAAATTCAACCATTCAAAATTAGTCGTGTGCCAGCCAGGACTGATAATATTTACCATCGTCGATCTTCAGTGCCGCTTCGGTGATTTGCAGGGGCTTGAAAGTATCGATCATGACGGCCAGCTCTTCCGTTCCCTTTTTACCGATGCTACGCTCGTAGGCCCCCGGATGTGGCCCGTGTGGGATACCACCGGGGTGGAGGGTCATATAGCCCTTATCGATATCGTTCCGACTCATGAAGTCACCATCGACGTAATAGAGCATCTCGTCCGAGTCGATATTGGAGTGGTTATAAGGAGCCGGAATAGCCTGCGGATGGTAATCGTAAAGCCGTGGACAGAAAGAGCAGATTACAAAGGCGCTGGTCTCGAAGGTCTGGTGTACCGGTGGTGGTTGGTGGACGCGTCCGGTAATCGGTTCGAAATTGTGGATGGAAAAGCCGTAAGGGAAATTATAACCGTCCCAACCAACCACATCAAAGGGGTGTGTGGCGTAGACCAACTGGTGTAGCATACCTTGCTTCTTGATCTTCATCAGGAATTCGCCCTCTTCGTCGTGCGTTTCGAGTTCTTCCGGCAGCTTATAGTCCCGCTCACAGAAGGGCGAGTGCTCCATCAACTGTCCAAACCAGTTACGATAGCGTTTGGGCGTATAGATCGGGTGGAAAGACTCCGCGTAGAGCAGGCGATTATCTTCCGTATCAAAATCAATCTGGTAGATCATACCCCGCGGGATGATCAGGTAATCGCCGTACTCAAAGGGGATGTTTCCAAACATCGTACGCAGGGTGCCTGAGCCGCGGTGGACGAAAAGCATCTCGTCGGCGTCGGCGTTCTTGTAGAAGTAGCTACGTAGTGATTTTTTTGGCGCAGCTACACCGATGTGAATATCGCTGTTGACCATTAGAGGCTTGCGTGCATCCAGGAAGTCGTCCTGCGGCGCCACCTTGAAGCCGATGAGTTTGCGGGCTTTTATGTTTTTGGCTACGGCGACTTTAGGCGTCACATCGATACTTTCGCCAATCTCTTTGACCTTTGTCGGGCGGTGAATGTGGTACAAGATAGACGACATTCCATCAAAGCCGATGGTACCAAAGACCTGCTCGTTGTAGAGGCTGCCATTGGGTTGTCGGAATTGGGTATGCCGCTTGGGCGGTATTTTTCCGAGTTTGTGGTAAATAGGCATGGTTGTATTTGGTTTAAATTTGGTAAAACAACTTTGCTAGGCTAATAGACTTTAATCTAATATAATAAGCCGAACATCCATAATGGAATACGGTGCTTGTTGCCACTTTGTTCAATATCAGCAACGATGAAATGTTGCTCAGATTTACCAATTTGTTTGCTGGATTTATTAGGGCCACCCACCTCAAATAAATAGTCGATGGTAACGGAGCGGTATAAGAAATCTCCTTTTTTGGGCAGTGCAATTCCTCCAGGTTGCTCAGCCAGAGCGGCAGTGGCAGACAGCTGATTAAAGAAAAAGGTTTCCCGTAGCGTACCCAGATCTGCTTGCTCAGGTGCGAGGGCATAGATTATATTAGTATTATCAAGGTATATCTTATCGGGTTTTTGCATGGCTGAGATGCCCTTTTGTTCACTTTTTAGTCCTTGTATCAACTCGGCCTGATCCAGTAAATTCAAATATTGAACTAATGTATTTCTTGCGATTCCCAATCGTTCGGATAATTTACTGATGTTAGGCTTAAATGGAGGTGAGGATGCAATGGCGAAAAGTAACTTCCCAATGGCAATCCGGTCCAGCGCATTAACACCACTGGCATAGGGTATATCCTGTTCAATAACAATTTGTATAACTTGATTCAGTCTTTGTAAAAACCCTTTTTGATCTTCTAGGAAATAGGGGTAATAACCATATTGCCAGTATTCGCGCAGTCGAGGTAGCGGCCTGAATACGACACCCGGATTTACTTCTTGATAAATACGCTGATGGTTTTGTAAAAGATCAAATAATTCGACCAAAGGTAGCTTGATGTTGTACGCTAACAGTAAGAATTCTCGAAAAGAAAGACCATACATCTTGTAGTACCTAACTCGCCGACTCAAGTCGGCTTGTCTATTTAGAATCTGAATGACCGAGGAGCCGGTAAAAGTAATTTGCAATCGATTTCGGTAAAGATCATGGATTCTTTTTAGCTCTTCGGCCCAGGAACCATAACTGTAACGGTGAACTTCATCCAGGAATAGGTATTTGCCCCCTAAGCTAAGGTAGGCCTCTACAAAGTCAATCAGCTTGTTATTGGAAAAATAGAGATCACCCAGGTCAACATAAAGCCCTTCACTAGAAGGAATTTGTAATGACTTGAGTTTTTGTAGCAGTAAAGTAGTTTTGCCAACGCCACGTGCTCCCGTTATAGCAATTAGTGGATTGCTCCAGTCGATCTCGTCGAACAAAGATCGATGGTATTCCAAATTAATAGTCTGTAAGGCTGCTTGCGATCGAAGGAATAATTTTTCCATTTTGCTTTTTGTATAAAGCAAAAATAGTTTAAAATGCTCAATGGAGAAAGCAATTTAAAGTAAAATTGCTTTCTCCATTGAGTAAAAAATTATTTATTAACTAATTAATGGGAGGGTTTCCTCCGTCTGTAGTGTTTTTCAGTACTACTCAATCACGACCTCATACAAACCCGCCGCGTACTCCTTCGGCAACTGCACCAGCACCCGTAGTGCTTCCGTTTTTACCGGCTTAAAGTTGACTTCATCCCAGGCGTCTTTGGTCGCGGTGTAGGGGCTTTGGTTTTTCACCGGTTTCCACTTCTTCCCTTTTTTATACTGTACTTTCCAGGAGGCCGGTATTCGACAGCCGCCGTTTGGCCCGTCGTCGAACCAGTAGATCTTCACTTTGGAGACTGCTTCTTTGCGATCAAAGTCGAAGGCTACCCATTCCTCCTGATCTTTATTGGGCCACCAGTGGTGATAGGCGATAGAGTGATCATTTGAGTGCTCGGGCAGCATTTGGTCATTCAGAGCGATGATTGATTTGGCCTCTTTGCTAGAACTGACCTTGGCCCGCCGCGCAATCGTTGGTGCGGGTTCGGGGGTGACGACTTCCTGATTAGTAGCCATCCAGACGGTCATTTCACCGGGGCCACGATTATTCCACAGGTGGTAAGGGATCAGCTGTAGGTCTTGTTCACCGGAGACGGTGATGGAGCCGTCGAGCATGCGACTTGCCTGGCGGGCTTTACCTTTGATTTGGTAGATCCCGCCCAGCTTATCGGTTTTTTCCAGATTGAAGTCTTGTTTGGGATCCACGATTAGGCTCAGCACTTTTTCATCGGGGTTGTCGGCCCATTCAGCACAGTAAAGGATGGGGCCTCTTTCAAAGGCAATCCTTCCGGCATCAGCCTCCACTTTCGGATGCGCTTTGACCACCTGAACTTCCATAGGGAAATCGATTTCGATGGTATCACCATCAGTCCAGCTACGATTGATAGCAATGTAGCCCTGCTTATCGATCGTGTAGTGCATTTTTGCACCGTTTACCTGGACGGTAAAAGGGCCATTTTCTGCTGAGGTGTATTCATAAAGGTCACTGGGTACGGGTTGATTCTGTACATAGCCCGGTACGCGCAGCCGGATTTCGGCCGACATCGGGTTATCATTTTTTACGCGAATGTGGACATTCCCTTCCCAGGGGAATTCACTTTCTTGCTGTAGCCGAAGCTCTCCTTCCGGTAAATTAAAACTCGTCGCACTACTTACGTATAGGTTCACATAGATGCTACCCTCACGCTGGGCGTAAATATAGCCTGGCATTTCCGGCAGGAAGCGCGCTACGTTTGGCGGACAACAGGCACAGCCAAACCAGGCCTGCCGTTCGTGCTGTCCATAAGAAGCCAGTGGATTCGGATAGAAGAAGCGATCACCAGATAACGAGACGCCATCCATGATATTGTTATACATGGTCCGTTCCAGTACGTCGATAAACTTACTATCGCCCGTCATCAGAAACATGCGGTGATTCCACTTGGCATTACCCACGCCGGCACAGGTTTCGCAATAGGCCGACATGTTGGGGAGTTCATAGGCATCCCCAAAAGCTTCTCCGCTGCCCGTAGCACCGATGCCCCCGTTGATGTAATATTTGGTGTCAACGATATCGTGCCAGATGGCATCAATCGCTTTCATATAGTCTTTGTTACCCGTAATGGCAGCAATATCCGCCATGCCGGTCCAGAGGTAGGCCCCGCGTACGGCGTGCCCCACGGCCTCGCGTTGTTCAATAACGGGTTTATGGGATTGATCGTATTTTTTAGGATTACCTACGCCTTCCTGACCCCGGATATCCAGGAAAAATTGGGCCAGCTTTAGATAGCGCTCGTCTTTAGTGACGCGGTAGAGGCGCACTAAACCAATCTCGACTTCTTCGTGGCCGGGGTAATTTCGAATACCTTCTGGTCCAAACTCTTCAACCAATAGGTCTGCATTTTTAATAGCGATATCCAGCAAGTTGCGCTTGCCGGTAGCCTGATAATGGGCCGCCGCTGCCTCGTACATATGCCCAACATTATACAGTTCGTGACTCAATTCGTGCACGAGTTCCCAGCGTTCATTACCCGCCCAGGGGTGCAATTTGCCCCCGATGGTACGGTTGGTGTAGAGATACCCATCTTCTTCCTGGGCAGCGGCCATATAATCGATCAGAGAATCTACCTGCGCCTCCAGCTTAGGATCGGGAAAGGTCTGTAGTGAATAAGAAGCGGCTTCGATAATCTTAAAGATGTCGGAATCGTCGAAGGGGTAGATAGAGCAGAAGCTTCCCTCTTGCCTGCCCGCCGCAATTTTAAAATTATCGATCCGGCCGGTCTCTTCACTTTGGGCAATCGCGATGGGAATCGTGACTTCGTGATTGGTTTTGATACGTGGTGCCCAGAAATTATCCTGGATCTGCACTTCCGAGAATGGTTTGGGTTGGATGGGGTAGTCCTGGTCCTGAGCCCGGAGGCTGCAGTAACAGAGAAAGACCAGGCCAACAGCCAGCATAGGTTTACTTGAATATTTCATCTGTATATAATTTTAGTAAAGTCTTGTTTTATAGTTAGTTATGCGAATTCAAAAAAAACTGAAATTTCACAATTTTTTGCCGTGCTTACCTTATCCATTTGGCTATGTAGTCACATGGCCATTTGGCCACATAGCTACCCGA
>DATFKA010000115.1:0-73046 GCA_035268885.1 Saprospiraceae bacterium | reverse complement strand
CGCTTTTTTATCAAACTTTTTTGATCTTTTCGCAGCGCCACTCTCCTCAATTATCTCCGCCTTTTCAAAAGCGATTGCAAAAGTATAACTTCTATTCTTACCATGCAAGCCCTTTTTACTTTTTTTAATCTTTTTTTCTTTCTCACTCATAGAAAGCCGAAACTTCCTGAGGAAAAAAATCCGTACCTTTCGTTTAAGGACGGAATACAAAGGTAAAACGGATTTATAGGAATTGCAAGCTCTTTTTTGAATTAAACGATAAAAAAAGCTAACAGGCCATTGTTGATAAACGGTGGAAAACCCCTAGCCCAAAAAGTACACCTTATATAATAGGATAGAATCTACACCTTATAAGCGTAGACGATCATGACCATCTACGATAAAGGTTTCTATTCTGTCTTCACGACCGTAAACATACTATTGATCAAATCGTAGGTACTTAGAATACCGACCAGTTTACGCTCTTCATTAACGATGGGGATGGCGTGAAAGCGATTTTCCCTGAAATAATCCGCCGCGACGGAAACCGTATCGTCCGGACTCAGGGTCGCTACCTGTTGGGTCATGACCTCTTTGGCCAGGAGCGACCGCAGGACGGCCTCATTGTAGGTTTTGCTGACAGGCGCTTTAAATAAGGTGAAGCCATGCAGAATTTTGTAGTAATCCGACTTACTGATAATCCCCATGATAACCCTTTCTTCGCTAATGACGGGGAGATGATGGATATCGGCCGTATTAAAAATACGGTCTACCTTATCCATCGTATCCGTAGGTCGGATACTAGTCACCTCCCTGGTCATAATTTTCTTGATAGGTGTATTCCGATCCATAAGTCTATTTTTTATTCTTCATAGGTTTCTTCCGCCGTTGACTGAATGGGAGAAGCAAAACTATACATGAGCAAATCATGGGTAGTTACCAGACCTAAGAGTTCGTCATCCTCTACGATGGGTAGTGCATGGAACTTGTTGGCCATGAAAATATCAGCTGCCAGTCCCACGGTATCATCGGGGTCAAGGCTCAAAGGATATTTAGTCATAAAGTCACTAGCCTCGAGGCTTTGGTACTTTAAAGCGGAGAAGGTCTTACCACTTGTATTCATAGATAGCACGTAGGCTATTTTAGAGAAGTCCTCCTTACTGATAATTCCGAGTAACTTTCCTCCTCGATCAATGACGGGTAAATGATGGAAACTATATTTATTAAAAATACTCTTAACTTCCTTGGCGGTAGCTGAGGAATATACAGTAACCAAGTTTTTGGTCATAATATCTTTTACTGGTCTATTCGTATCCATAGCAAAAATTTTAAAGGTTATAATACTGTTGTTCTTTCTCTACAGTAAAACTAGGGATACTTACACCCGGTCAAAGTGATCAAGATCAACGCCGGAATTGATTTTTATCAAAACCGGCGTTCCTTGTGCTCCGCTGGGCACTAATTATTTTTTTCTTCTTTTTCGGGAAGGATAAGCAAAGGGCGCTTGCTTTTAGAGATGCTAGTAATGGTTTTGCTAGGATGGAAAAGCTGCAATAATAAGGGCCGCTTGTGATGAATCATGCAGATCAGGTCTGCGGCTTCGCTTTCCGCAAAGTCGAGAATCACCTCCGTGATTTGTCCTGGAGAAAAATCGTAATGCAGGGAATAATCCAGATTATCCAAAAAGATAGCCAAATCCACTCGCAGGCCTTCGTCTCCCTCTCCCTCATCGTGGTGGAAGATTTCCAGGCGAGCGTTAAACGCCCTTGCGATCTGTGGAAGGGGGTGAATCTGTTTGGAAGTGTCTATGTGTTCATCGTCCAATGCCCAGACAATCTTCTGAATGGTAGAAAACTTATATCGAGGTGGGATAATCAGGACGGGTACAATGTTTTGTTGCACCATATGTTTGGTAGTGCTACCCAGAAAGAAGCGATCCAAATCGGCTTCTCCTTTAGCACTCATAATAACAAAAGCGTAGTCACTGGCCAAATTACTCAAAGCAGAAGTGGTCGTACCGTGTAATAATAAGGTATCAAACTCCAAATCACCGCCCACGACAGCCTCCATTTTTTGCGAAAGCTCAAAGAGTTGCTTACGCAATTTGTTTTGTACCAACTTACTGCCTTCCTGGTAAATGCCGCCGCCGCCAACTACTTCCGCCACGTGCACAATATCAATTGGCATTTTTAAGGCTTTACTTAAATGCGCGGCGTAGAGGGCCGAAGCCAGGGCTTCATCAGAAAAGTCGCTAGGAAGAAGAATTTTTTTATTCATCGTCTCCAAATCAGTTTATAAAGCGTACCTATAAGGTAGGCAAATGCTTTGGGGAAGACAAGTGAATGGATGGATTAATGATGTTTGTGTTGCAGAATTTGCTGAAAGGCCAACTCGAGCTCTTCCTCGCTAGGGACGTCACTTTGATAAAGGAACTCACCATTAACACACAAAGCGGGGATTCCGATAATATCGTAGGTCAGAATCTTATCGATTTCTTTCACTTCATTGATCGGAATGTCCAGATTCATCCGCTGTAAGACCGAGCGGAGAGCATTCAATAGCGCCAAATATCGCTTTGAGCCAATGCCCAGCAACTCCAGCCGTATCATCCTTGGTTCTATTTTTAGACTATTGGTCATTTTGTAGTTTTTTAAAAAAATTGGGCCGCTAATGTTTCCTTTGTGTTGTTCTTGCTTATGAAGTTATTAAACTTACAATCATTGGCAAGATCTTTTAATTCTGGCTCCCCAAAGATGACTTTTATCACCCCTACCCCTTGATAATTCTTGTTATGCAGGGTTTTCTTTGAATATTTTCAGCGTTATTTATGCTGTGAAGTTTTTTAAATACTTTAAAAAATGCTTAATTTAGGACAAAACATTAGCATTGGATTCAATTAGCAACAACAGCAACCCTAATGCCAAAGCCGCCGCTCGCCTGGAAGCCGTCATTCGTACCGCTACGGATGGTATCATCCTGATCAACGAACGTGGTACGATGGAGTTGGTAAATCAGGCCGCAGCTGATCTCTTTGGGTATTCGACTAACGAAATGACGGGACAAAATGTGTCTATGCTCATGCCTGCCCCCCGCAAACAGGAGCACGATAGCTACATTCGGAACTACCTGAGGACGGGAGAAGCAAAAATTATTGGTATTGGCCGGGAGGTAATCGGACAGAAGAAAAACGGTACCAGATTCCCGCTACGCCTGAGTATTAGCGAAGTCGATTACGGAGAACATCGAGCATTCACGGGGATACTCCACGATCTCACTAAAGAAAAGGAATACGAAGCCGAAATTAAGAAACTCAATACCGAATTGGAGCAACGGGTTGCGGACCGCACCGAAGAACTAGCCCTGGCCATCAACAAGCTACTCAAGACCAACAAGCAATTAGAATATGAGGTAGAGGAACGTGCACTCGCGGAAGAATCCATTCGGGAAAAAGAGCGCCAGCTGCGCAAAGCTTACGAAAAAGAAAGAGAACTCAACCGCCTGAAAAGCCGCTTCGTCTCCATGGCTTCTCACGAATTCCGCACCCCACTAAGTACGATACTGTCTTCGGCCGATCTCATTGAAGCCTATAAAGAAGAAATCCAGCAAAATAAACGAGAGCGCCATACCAACCGAATTAAATCTGCCGTCAGTAACCTCACCGGTGTCCTCAACGACTTCCTGTCCCTTAGCAAGCTGGAAGAGGGTAAAGTACAGCCCAAAGAATCGCGCTTCGATCTGGGCGAATTCTGTGCAGAAATCGTCGAAGACCTGCAAGGGATGCTCAAAGCGAATCAGCACATTCGGCTGAATAAAAATTTACCAGGTGTCGAGATTACACTCGATAAAAAAATGCTGAAAAATATTCTTTACAATCTGCTTAGTAATGCCATAAAATACTCTGAAAAGCCTATTGATTTTGGGGTGAACAAAGTAGAACAAAAACTAAATATCTCGATCCGGGACTACGGGATAGGCATCCCTCAGGAAGAACAGCAACATCTGTTCACCCGCTTTTTCAGAGCCCATAATGTAGAAAACATTCAAGGCACAGGACTTGGCCTTAACATTGTAAAACGCTATCTTGACCTCCTTAAAGGACAAATTAGCTTTGAAAGCACACAGGGAGAAGGGTCCACCTTTTATATCACTATACCATTAGCAGATTAATAACGACATAATGAGTAAAAAGAAGATTCTGGTTATTGAGGATAATACAGAAGTACGTGAAAACCTGGAAGAAATCCTAGAATTGTATGGCTACGAGGTAGAACTGGCAGAAGATGGAAAAATAGGTGTGGACAAGGCAATGTCAAGCCAGCCTGACCTTATCCTTTGTGATGTAATGATGCCCCGACTGGATGGTTTCGGTGTACTAAATATCATCGCTAAAAAACCGGAGACCGCTTCCGTTCCTTTTATCTTCCTTACGGCAAAAGCTGAAAAAGCCGATTTTCGGCGTGGCATGAATCTTGGCGCAGACGATTACATCGCCAAACCCTTCTACAAAGACGAATTACTGTCCGTTATTGAGACCCGCCTAAAGAAAAGCGAAAAACTTAAACAACAATTTGATGGTACTGCCCAGGGCTTATCCGCTTTTATCAACGAAGCGCGTGGCTACGAAGCCCTGAGGAAACTCTCCGATGACCGCAAAATAAAAACCTATAAAAAAAGGGATCTCGTATTTGAAGAGGGCGACTTCCCCAGATACCTTTATCTGGTAAATTCGGGTACCGTCAAACTTTTTAAGACCAATGAATACGGCAAAGAGTACATCATTAACCTCTGTAAACCGGGAGACTTCTTTGGGTACGTCGATCTCATTAAAAATGATATGCACAGCGAATCCGCCGCGGCCTTAGAACCAACTGAAATCAGTCTAGTCCCTAAAGAAGATTTCATGAAGCTACTACACGGCGACCGCGATGTGACCTCACAACTCATCAAAATGCTGGCCAATAATATCACCGAGCAGGAGGAGCAGTTACTCCACCTGGCCTACAACTCGGTGCGCAAACGCGTGGCCGATGCGGTCATCTATTTGAGTGAGAAAGAGGGCAAAACCGAGATCAGCATCCTGCGGGATGATCTGGCGCGGATAGTAGGTACGGCTAAAGAGAGTGTGATTCGCATGCTCACCGAATTTAAACAGGATGGCTATATCGATATCATTGACGGGGTTATTCACATCAGGGATCACGATAAGCTCGAAAACATGCCAGGCTAGTCTTCTTCACCGAAGCACTACACTACTAAAGATCGTCATACTTATTGCAAATGCTTCGGTAAATGGTTAATTTAGCGGATCAAAGCGGTATTAACGACTTTTATTCGGAAGAACTTTACAAAACTTCGATAAATAATCCGGCTGTCGTATCACCATTTGGTGAAAAGTTTCACGACCTTTACGGCTAGTGTCACCACCCGTATTTACCTTCATTTTTGAAAACTATAAAATATCGATACAATGACCGACAATGCAAAAGCCAGGCAACTGCGATTTGGTATACTTTTGTTTTTCATCTTTATCATAGCGGGCATCCGCGTTCTATTGAGTACCGACCCGGCCTTTGCCCCGGTAGCCAATCTGTCTGCCGTTGGTGCCATGGCCCTATTTGGCGGTGCTTATTTCCGTAACTGGAAGGCTTTTGCCTTTCCCCTTCTGGCCCTGTTCATTAGCGATCTTTTTATTAGTCGCTTTGCCTACTGGGGCGGTAGCTGGACTTTCCTTTACGAAGGTGCCAGTTTTGTATACGGTGCCATCGCCTTGATGGTGCTGGTGGGTTATTTCCTGCTTTCGCAAAAAACGACCGGCCGATTTCTGCTATCCAGTCTGGTTATTGTCCTTATTCACTGGATCGTTACCGACTTCGGAGTATGGATAGGTAGTACGATGTACCCACAAACGCTATCTGGGTTTTGGGCCTGCCTGGTAGCCGCTATTCCTTTTGAACGCAACTTTTTGTTAGGAACACTGGTCTACGGAGGAGTAATGTTCGGTGCTTTTGAATGGATGAAGATGCGTTTTCCTCAGTTGCGTATGGCTTAAGCCAAAAGAACAATGCTGATTTCGCACGCTAAAGGAAAGAAGGTGACCAAGACTTGCCCACAATGCCAATCCACTCTCTCCTGTTCGGCGACGTCTGAACAACCCTGCTGGTGTATGGATTATCCGGCTTTACTACCTCCGGGTGAGCAGGCATCCTGCCTTTGCCCAGACTGTCTCAGCAGGGCACTACAAGAGAAGGCCAATACGATTACGAAGGCTATTTTAGAAAAGCGACGGCCCAATGACGTAGCCAGCCTCTACTCAAAACCCTCTCGCAAAATGATCGAAGGCATCGACTTCTATCGCGAAAGTGGCCGCTACGTCATGACCGAATGGTATCACCTGAAGCGGGGCTATTGCTGTGGAAGTAAATGTCGGCATTGTCCCTACGGGCACGAAAACGTACCGGCTTAAAAAGCGAGGTAGTGATTTTCTTTGTATTTTCGCGAAAGCAAAATGACAAGAGATGAGTAAAAGAGTAATTCCCGTTGTCGATCTCTCCCAATTCACTAAAGGCGATGCGAAACAAAGATCTGCATTCGTCGATGAGATCGGTAAAGCTTTCCATAAAGTAGGTTTCGTTGGTGTCGTTAACCACGGCGTCCCCCAACCACTGGTAGATGATTTTTATACCACTTCCAAAGCTTTTTTCGCACTGGAGGAAGCGACTAAAAAGAAATATGAAATCGCTGGCCTGGCTGGTCAGCGTGGTTACACTTCCTTTGGGAAAGAGCACGCCAAACAGTCGGATGTAGCGGACCTGAAAGAGTTCTATCAGTTTGGGCAGACCGTTCTCGGTGATCATCCCCTAAAGTCGAATTACCCCGACAACGTTGCCGTCGATGAGATTCCGGCCTTTCTGCCGCTGGCCCAAAAGCTCTACCAGTCTTTTGAGGAAGCTGGGAGTGCCCTACTGAAGGCCATTGCTCTGCATCTCGACCTGGAAGAAAACTATTTTGATACCCGGATCGAAAATGGTAATAGTATCCTGCGGGCCATTCACTATCCACCGATTACCAGGGAACCTGCCAGTGCCATTCGGGCCGAGCAGCACGAAGATATCAATCTGATCACCCTCCTAGTTGGTGCTTCCGCCGGCGGACTACAAATTCATTCCAATGGGGAATGGCTGCCCATCGTACCGGGCGAGAATGAAATCGTCATTAATGTCGGCGATATGCTACAGCGTCTGACGAACAACTATCTGAAATCGACGACCCACCGGGTGGTGAATCCGCCCCGCGAGCAGTGGCATCTGCCCAGGCTATCGATTCCTTTTTTCCTGCACCCCAGGATGGAAGTAGATCTGACTTGTCTGGACCAGTGTGTAACCGAAGAGCGACCTTTGGCCTATGAGCCCATTACCGCCGGTGAATACCTTAATGAGCGCCTGCGTGAGATTGGTCTAAAAAAATAGGCCGTTTAACAACATTTCTTTGTCATAACTGGCAATCCACCTTAAACCTTTCTATTTTTAAAAGTCTGATTAAGAAAATAATTGTAACTTTATTTTGGTTAAGTAATATGTTCGATATTATGTATAAGTTTAGTTCAGCGCAATTTTGGGGTTCAACAAGGCCCAAAAACGCAGTGAAAGCCAAAAGGGCCTGAAATAGGATATAGATAATATTGAACAATTATATGAATAATTAAATGATCAAGGAAGAGAGGCACTGGGCTTATAACTTTTTGTCCCTTTCAATTCTTGAAGCAAAAAACAAGATCAATGGAAACAATATTGTTGTTTAATTTCTTAGGACCGGAAATGCTGGTAGTATTTGCGGTAGTGCTTTTATTGTTTGGTGGTAAGAAAATTCCTGAGCTGATGCGCGGTATCGGCCGCGGTATTCGCGAATTCAACACGGCTCGCTCTACCTTAGAAACGGAATTGAAAGAAGGTATGAAAGAGGAAGAGCTGAAACAAAAGCAAAAAGAAAAGCAGAAAGAAGAAGCTGATTAAAAAAAGAGCTTAGCCGGATCGGCTAAGCTCTTTTTTATCTTTAGACCTAAATAATGCCTACCGGGCATAAGAGACCGCTCGCTTTTCGCGAATCACCGTCACCTTGATCTGCCCGGGATACTGCATTTCATCCTGAATCTTTTGGGAAATCATAAAGGACAAATCGTCCGCAAAGGAATCGGATACTTTTTCACTTTCCACAATCACTCGTAGTTCACGTCCCGCCTGCATAGCAAAGGCTTTCTGTACCCCATCGTGCGCCATCGCCAGTTCTTCCAGTTCGCCGATCCGCTTGAGGTAGCTTTCCAGAATTTCACGGCGAGCCCCCGGACGAGCGCCTGAAATGGCATCGCAGGCCTGAATAATCGGCGAGAGGATATTATTCATATCAACCTCATCGTGGTGTGCCCCTACGGCGTTGATCACCCGTGGGTCTTCCTTAAACTTCTCACAAAGCTTCATACCGATCAGTGCGTGCGACAATTCGCTTTCCTCTTCGGTTACTTTACCGATATCGTGCAGTAGCCCAGCCCGTTTGGCCAGTTTGATTTCTTTTGGTGAAAGACCAATCTCTGCGGCCATCATCGAACATAGATGTGCCGTCTCGATGGAGTGTTTCAGCAGGTTTTGACCATAAGAAGAACGGTAACGCATCCGTCCTACCATTTTAACCAGATAAGGATCGAGTCCGTGTAAATCTAGATCGATGATGGTGCGCTCCCCTATTTCTACGATCTGCTCATTGAGTTGCTTTTTCGTTTTTGCTACCACCTCTTCGATACGTGCGGGGTGAATACGACCATCGGCTACCAGTTTTTTCAGGGCCAGTCGACAGGTTTCCCGGCGGATAGGATCAAAGCTGGAGATCACAATTGCCTCGGGGGTGTCATCTACTACGATTTCCGCACCGGTCGCCGCCTCCAAAGCCCGGATATTACGTCCCTCCCGGCCGATAATTTGGCCTTTGAGGTCGTCCGAGTCCAGATTAAAGACAGAAACGGTATTTTCAATCGTGGTTTCGGCGCACATGCGCTGAATAGTCTTGATAATAATATTTTTAGCCTGCTTGCTGGCGTTTTGCTTAGCGCGTTCGACGGAGGCTTTTTCGATGGCCAGGGCGTCGGTTTCGGCTTTGGCCCGCACGGCTTCCAGTAGGCGTTCGGTAGCTTCCGCTTCGCTCAGGTTGGCTACTTTTTGTAGCTCTTTGATCCGCTCTTCGTTAGCAGAATCCAGTTGTTCTTTTTTCTTAGCGACTACTTTGAGCTGTTTGTCCAGATTCTCACGGATACTATCCAGCTCCGATTCTTTCTGTTTGACTTCTTCTTTTTCCGCTTCGAACCACTTGACACGCTCGTCAAACTTTTCGATTCGTTGTTTGAGATCAGCTTCCTGCTCTTTGACCTGGATGCCCATCTCTTTCAATTCCAACTTGTGTGTGGATTTTTCTTTATCGAATTCGGAGCGCATTTTGCTGTATTTAGCTTTTGCCTCCTGAATTTTACGCTGTTTTATTCGTTCATTTTTGGCTTCCGCCTGGCTATTGATCTTTTCGGCTTCGGTCTCGGCTTCGTCGACGATTCTTTTTGCCGTCAGGCGGGCCTCTTTAATTTGCAGGTCCGTATTGGCATTCATCTCGGCGATCTTCTTCTTTATGCTATTGCGCATGATCAATTGAGCGACAATAAAGCCAATGACCAGGCCAGCTACTAGGCCGATGATAGCACCCGTTGTTAGTGTCATATCCTCGATATTTATAGATTAAATAATGAGGAGACGCTGGTTATTCCTGACTGGTTAATTCACCAAGTAATTGGTCGAGACGAGCTAATTGGGAGGAAATAGTGGAGTCCTGTGCGGTATCTTTCTTCGTTTTATACAGATCGACAGCATTCGTTAAGGCGGCCATCGCCAGGCAATCCTGTTTATCCTTATTGGCATAAGTCAGCTGAAAGCGATTCACCTGTTCGTTCAATTCTTTGATGATCTTGCGAATTGCGGCCTCATCTTCCTGTTTCACTTTCAGCGGATAGGGTCTATTGGCTATAACTACCGTAATGTTTTTTGTCTGCTGACCGTCCATCTATCCATTATTTGTAAGCCAGTCAATACAGCGATCGATTTCTTTGGTATAGGATTCGATTGCTGATTTCCATTGCGCTGACTGTTGCTCCTCTTTATCCAATTGCTGCCTCAATGCTTGCTGCTCTTGAGTCAGTTGTTGCTGCAGCTGGTGGTTATTATTTTTTTGGTCCTCCAGTGCCGCTTCCAACGCTTCCTTTTGTTTAGTCAACCGGACATTCTCCAGACGCAATTGTCGCAACTGGAGTGCCAACTGATTTATTTTTAATTCAATATTTTCAATTCTCTCTGATACATTCATACGCAGTCTTGCGTATTTAAAGCTTGTTTAGGAAGTTGTCTAAAGTCTTCTCACTGGGCTATCAAAAACATCTTTTAAGGCTACTTTTCGTTAAAAAGCCTCAGCTATGCGCTGCATGGTTTACGTTTTTTGCCTCAATTAGCCTCAAAATCTTGTTTTCTCGCCTTCAGCAGAAAACTTAAGACAACTTCTAGAAATACTTCTAAACGAACCAAAATATACAACAAATTATTGTAGTACTCTGGTTTTGAGCAGAAGAATTTTTTTCGTGAAAATAGCTTTTCCGGGCGGCTTTCGCCAAAAAAACTATTTTATCTAGTGCACTAACGCCGGATCACCGCCCCCAGCTTGCCTTCGTAATCCTTAATTAATTTATTCATTACCTTGTCGATATCTTTATCCCGCAGCGTTTTGGTGGGGTCTTCGAATACAAAACTCACCGCGTATGACACCTTACCCTCGCCCAGCTGCTCTTCGTTCTCATACACGTCGAACAGGTTGATGTCTTTGAGTAACTTCTTAGCCACCTTGCGGGCAATCCCTTCAATATCCGTAAATTTAACCCTGCGGTCAATTACCAGGGCCAGGTCGCGACGTACCGTCGGAAACTTGCTAATCTCCGTATACTGCACCTTGTGTTTTTTCAGGCCTTTGAAGAGTAAAGACCAGTTAAAGACCGCATAGAACACTTCGTTTTTAATGTCCATGGCCTTGCTGATCCGGGGCTGTACCAAACCCATTTCTACCAGCACCTGTGGTCCCCGATGCCATTGTAAACCGTAAGTGAATACCTCGTCCTGGATAAGCGTCTCCTGATACCCTTCGTATCCCAGGCGGCTCAATACATTTTTGGCGTAAGCCTTCAGGGTATAAAAATCAGTGCTGGCCTTACCGGTGTCGATCCAGCTTTCGCTAAACCGCTCTCCCGTAAGGAATAAGCTCAGATGCTCCGTCTCGATGATCTTTTCTTCTCCCTGCCGGTAGGAACGGCCCAATTCAAACAACTTAAGGTCTGAGGTCTGATAATTTTGATTATGCAGAATCGCTTCCAGCCCACTGAATAACATCTCCGGACGCATAATATCCAGATGAACATTTGAGGTGTTATTGATGTACACCAGGTTCTGCTCCGGAATATTCGTCAGTATTTCCTTATAGTACTTAGACTGACTCAAAGAGACCGCCATCATTTCGTTGAAACCATTCGCCGCCAGGTAATCCGAAATTTTATTACGCATCATGACGGGGTCTGGCTGGGGGCTAACCGTTACCGCCGTGTGGATACTACCCGGCATAGGCACCCGGTTGAGTCCATAGATGCGCAGCACTTCCTCGGCCACATCGGCGGGTCGCAAAACATCCGCTTTGTTGGTGGGCACCGATACGGTAAAAGCCGTATCCCCATCTTCGATGACCTCCATTTCCATGGCTTCCAGGATTTCGCGAATCTCGGCGTGACTCATCTCCACCCCGATCAGGTCATTAATGTACTGGTAGCTGACTTCAATCCGTTGGGGGGCAATCGGCTCCGGATATAGGTCTACAATTTCGCTAGACACCTGGCCACCGGCCAATTCCTGTAAGAGCATCGCGGCCCGCTTAAGGGCGTAAATCGCCACCTGGGGGTCACTACCCTTTTCGAATACTTTCGCCGCATCGGTACGCAAATTGTGGCGCATACTCGTGCGCCGGATATACTGCGCGTCGAAATGGGCCGACTCCAGAAAAATAGCGGTCGTATCATCGGTTACCCCCGTGCCAATACCACCAAAAACACCACCGATACACATTCCCTTTTCGTTACCATCGCAAATCATGAGGTCTTCTGCATCCAGCTTACGTTCTACCTCATCGAGGGTCGTAAATTCCGTGCCTTTAGGCAAGGTATCTACAATAATCTTATTACCACCGATCTTACTCAGGTCAAAGGCGTGTAGCGGTTGTCCCAGCTCGTGTAAAATAAAGTTGGTGGTATCTACCACATTATTGATGCTGCGCACACCGATAACTTCCAGCCGGTTCTTTAGCCAATCTGGAGAAGGACCGATCTTTAAATTGGTGATCGTCACGCCCGCGTACCGCGGACAAGCCTCCGTATTGCGTACTTCTACTTCAAGGGGATGATCGGTGTTATCAACCTGAAAGCCACTAACGTCCGGCATCTTAACGCCGCTCTTTAAATTGTAATTGATTTTGAGGGCAGCGGCCAGGTCTTTGGCCACCCCAATGTGGTTAGTCGCGTCTGAGCGGTTGGGGGTCAGACCAATTTCATAAACGTAATCCGTCTCAATGTTAAGATAGGTTTTGGCATCCTGTCCGATGGGGGCTGCTTCGGGTAAGACCATGATGCCTTCGTGGCTGGTGCCGATGCCGAGTTCATCCTCTGCGCAAATCATCCCGGCCGACACTTCTCCCCGGATCTTCCCTTTCTTAATCTTTAGGGGATCTTCACTCCCGGTAGGATAAAGCACCGAACCCACCGTAGCGACTAGCACTTTTTGTCCTTTGGCCACATTGGGTGCGCCGCAGACGATATTTAGTAATTCCTCCTCACCGACATTAACTTTCGTGACGGAAAGCCGATCTGCATTTGGATGCTTACCACATTCTTCTACTTTACCGACCACGACCCCTTGCAAGCCCCCCGGTATACTTTCCACCTGTTCCTCTCCTTCCACTTCCAGACCAATCTCGGTCAGAATTTCCCCCACTTTTACGGGGTCCAGGTCAATATCCAAATAGTCTTTCAGCCAGTTTAATGAGACGTTCATACTGATTTTTGTATTTTCTTTTCTAAAAGATGGGCAAAGATAAGGCTTTTTACACTTTCTAGCGATTCGGCGGGGGTCTCTTTAAAAAAACCAGGTTTTATCCCAACTATCTATTCTCTTAGTGCGTCTAATAAAGAAAACCCCGGTTAAAATCCTAAATCGACAGGTGTCTGCTTCGGTAGGCACCAACATTGTGTGTAACTATAGATTCCGGTCCGTTTGGGCCGGAATTTTTTATTGGGTAGATTTCTGTATTTTGTACAAAAGACTCTTAAAAGCACCAAAGCCCGATGAACGCTCAGTTCTTCGGGCTTTTGCATCTTCTTTACTGTATCGTTTTCGCACACCTGTCCCGGTCTTTAGGTCGGGGACGGATTTTGCGCGTCACCCCAGCGTCCATACGGATAAAATAGGCGCAGCCTAACACTGAACGAGCTTTTTTTTAGGACAGCCTAAACCCAACGGTCCGTAGAGAGGCAGTGCGAGCGAATGGGTCTTGACTTCCAAGCCGTTACCAATCATCTCACCAAGAATTCTTAAACAACTTCATTGAATAGTCGGTTTACCTCTATTCGACCGAACTGTAATCACCATGAAAAATAGCAAAAATCCTATAGACAGGTAAACAAAACTATCTTGAATAATGAAGTATAATGTAGTAACACCTTTAGCAGGCAATTGTGCATACATGATTTTGTCATTTTCATCAAAACTGCTCATCTGTGAAACCATTTCACCATATGGTGTGACTGCTGCGGAAAGCCCAAAACGCGTTGAACGAAGTACAGAGTGACCTTGCTCAACCGCTCTAAAGGCAGCCATTTCCGTATGCACAGGATCAATGCCTCTCCAATCACTTGACGGAATAATAACCACATCTGCATCTAATTCGCCATACTCTTTTGCCAGATATGGAAAATCATAATCATAGCAAATTGCAGCCCCGATTTTTGTTCCTGTTACATCCACCACTTTTAAAGGCGACTTTCCCTGTACTGCTGGCTCTCCTGGTACAGGTTGATGCTTGAGATATGAATGCGTAATACTTCCGGACGAATTGATAAACTGATACTTGTTCTCATACCTAAAGGGATTTTGTGAAATGGGTGTCACATAAGAAGCCACCAAAGTGATATTGAGTTCAATGGCTAGTTCCTGTATAGATTTAATCCATTCCTTTTCCTCTTCAGGCATTATAAATAAGGCCGCTTCGTTCCAAGATATTATTTTAGCACCACCGTATGATGCTGTTTTTGTTCGTTCAAATAATGCTGTTTTATTCCATTCATTACTTTCCTTAGAAGGCAATGGTAAACCGCTTACCTCCGAATCTGTTCCAACTGCAGCAACAGTTACCGTGTCAGTGCCATTGGCTTTGCTAAAGTCATAACGGATGGAGCCAAACACAATTAAACAAAACAGCATAATTAACGGAAGCTGAAATGTTGAAATAGCGGTTTTCCTTTTGATTATAATATTGGCAATTGAGACATTAACCCAATAAATCAGAAAGCTCAGTCCAGCTAATCCAAACAAGGATACTGTTTGAATAAGTGATACATTATCGTGCATAGTATATGCAGCTACGCCCCAACTTGCAAGAGGTGTAAAGGTGTATTGAATCCATTCCATGATGATCATAATAACAGGAAATAGAAACAGCGCGTATTTTTGATTTTTAAATCTACTCCAGATTAGGTAACCAGGTAGATGAAATAAACTAATTGGAATCGAGTAGAGGAAGACCAGAATTAGTGGTATTGGATCGCTGATAATCTTCGCTACCACTAAAGACCAAGCCAAAACCAATGCCAAAAAGAATGTTAATCTTGACTTCCAGCCTTGTGTGAGACTTAGATAAATTAAAAATGGAACACTTGAAAACCAAGCCATGACTTCAATACTAAAGGTCATGTGAGTTAGTGCCATGGTAGCTACTCCGATTGCGAGATACCAATGTGGATTAATTTTACTGACATTAAATCCTTGCGTGAGGGTGCTTAATAAACTTTTCATCTTTCTTTGTTTTAGTACTCTGCAAAGATTGATGATACTGACTTCAAATCCATTAACATTTGTTAAAGGATGACATTTTACTCCATGAGTACTTTTCGGAGTCTGCTCAGGGAAATATTTGTAATTCCCAGATAGGAGGCAATGTCAACATGTGAGATTAGGTTTTCCAGAAAGTGATATTTTTTTCTAAAAAGAATGAGCCTTTCTTTAGCATTCAGCGAAGCAAGGCCAATTTCTTTCTCAACTTTTGCAAGGAGTTCATTTTGTAAAACCATATTTCCAAACTCGCGTATGTCAATGTGATTTATCATTAACTGCTCAAACTTATCAGCGTTTAAACTAGCAACTGTTAGCTTAGTAAGCGCTTGAAAGTTAAGGTGAGATATTTGATTAGCTGTTCTTGTTTTATTCGGAGAAAGTACACTGCCTTCAAGAAAAAAAGATATAGTTACTTCTTCACCTTCTGGGCTTAATAAAAAGCTCCGGCAAATACCTTCGAAAACAAAGTATTCCTTGTTATTTTTTTTGCCTCTATCGATAAACACATCTCCTTTTTCATAATCTTCAATTACGATCAAGTCATTCACCAGATGTAACGACTTCTCCGATACAGTTGAAACCTTGTTGATTAAGGGCCTTGTTTTTTCTTTAATCTGTTCGAAATTCATGATTATTCTTTATTTGCGTACAACTAGGATTTATTCCTAATGAAACTCTCCATTATATTTTTCATCTAACAATTCCACCAACTCTTTGATTGAATTTGAATTACGAGCTTTAGATTTAAATTGTTCAAGTAGTCCGTCAGAGTCCCAATATTCTTCATCTTTCTCGACTATTTGAAGAATAGAAGCTAACAGAAGTGAATAACTTATTTCACTTCTATCTGAAAGATCAAGTTTAACTCTATAAAGTTCTCCTCCAATCAATTTCCAAAGGAAGGTTTTTATTCTTCCCTGATTTATAACGTATTCTTTTTTAGCACCCTGAACAATATATTTGTCACCCTCGAGTGTTACCAATTGTAAGCCATCGTAAAAACCTCCCTTTTTAAAAGCTGATCTTGTAGCAGTGGTTAATTCATCGATATTACGAAAAGTTCCCATCGATTTTTCTCGTTCGTTGATCCAGATTAACGGCATTTTCATAAGCTCATGACTTTATTCTCTATAATTATATTCATAAACCCTTGCAGGGTATGCGACTCCTCCTTTAACGTAATCAGGCGTTCCATACCAAAGTAAATATGGAATTTGTCGATTTCCCCATGGTCCCTTCCCATGAATAGCTTGATGTATTCTCGGGTCCTTGGGCATATTTTTCAGGCTCCATGGCTGGTTTTTATAGCATCATCTACATTCTTTCCAATAGGACCATTTCTGTGTATTAACCAATGATGCACCTGTTGTCTTTTTTTTGCTTGTCCTGTTCTCCCTAACCATGCTCGAGTTGCACTCTATGAATGACCACCTGTTTTCCCAAAAGTCCCAACAACTATTTTACCGCCTCCAACAATAAGAGATTTAACAAGAAATACGTCAGATATTGCCATACCTGAATTAAACAAAGCCCATCCATATCTTCCATTTTGAAAATCATTTTTTGCCATTTGGTAAGACCCCCAATAGGAATGACACTCTCCATAATTAGAACTTCTGGACATGGCGGTTTACCATCGCAGCCACATTTACCATCATCTGTTGGACTTGAATTAAATGCGTTTGTCGTATATTTTGACAATGTAGTTTTTCCACTTTCCTCGTAACTGTCATATTCAGATTGCCAACTACGAAACGCCTGTTGCGCACTAGTCCCATAATAATAATCAATCTCACTATCCCGAAAAGAAAACCCCTCGGGCATAGAACCACTTGGTTGATTTACGCCGGAGATCGACATTCCATTAGGGTCAATACTATTGATAGGATTATTTCCTACGTAATTGTAAGTAGGTTGCCCAATTAAATCTCGCTTAGCGGATCCACTGCCATCCACCTCCCAATACTCGCATCGTACTCCCGCGCTCCGTAGCTACTCCAGCTTAAACCCAGCTCCTTCCCGATGCCAAAACGGGATCTCCGCTGCGCTCCGACATTCAGTTCTTTACCATTGTCAAGATAAGGATTTTCCCGACCAGCGTTCTGCATCTCCACCTGAGGCGGACAGGCACGGGCCCTCCATGGTCATCCCGAAGGGGTAGTAGTGGGTCTCACTGAGGATTTCGTCGGTTTCCGGATTATCGGTAGCATCGATGATACCGTTACCATTTCTATCCGTAAAGGAAAGCCGCACATTCCCCAGGTGATGGGCGATCAAAAGACCTCGGAAGTTTTAAAAACTTACCAGGTCTTGGCTCCTAATGAACAACAGCCACAACTAGTCTTACTGCTAAAAAAATCTTTTCTCCGTCGGAATGCTTGATCTAGTCATCGGAATAATTTAGATTCTGTATTTTGTGCAAAACACAACGACCAAGCGGATGCAAAAAGAAATACTTCGTCCCCACGCGGAAGATGCCTACCAGGCAGAATTGGCTGCACTTAAAGCCATTGATGATCGTCCGCGACCCACTAACTGGCAATTATCCCCCTGGGCCGTGGCCACCTATGTGCTCGGGGGAACCCTGGAGGATGGTACGCTCATCAGTCCAAAATACTTTGGTGAACGGCGCCTGATTGAGGTAGCCATTGCTACCCTGGTAACCGATCGCGCCTTATTGCTCGTCGGTATTCCCGGTACGGCCAAGACCTGGCTGGCAGAACACCTCTGTGCGGCCATCACCAACAATTCCAAACTTCTGGTACAGGGGAGTGCCGGCCTGAGTGAGGATGCCATGCGCTACGGCTGGAACTACGCCGAGCTACTGGCCAAGGGGCCTTCCGAAAAAGCCCTGGTACCCAGTCCCATACTGCACGCCATGCAGAACGGCGCCATCGCCCGTATAGAAGAATTAACCCGTATTCCTTCCGATGTACAGGATACCTTAATTACCATCCTTTCGGAAAAAATCCTACCTATTCCGGAACTCAATACAGAAATCCAGGCCCAGAAGGGCTTTAATATCATTGCCACGGCCAATGATCGCGATAAGGGGGTCAATGAATTATCCAGCGCTCTGCGTCGCCGCTTTAACACCGTGGTCATGCCCCTACCCGCTAATTTGGAAGAGGAAGTGAAAATTGTAAAGAACCGGGTAGAAGCCATTGGCAAATCCCTGGACATTCCGGCTCCCGAAGCTCCCATTCAGGAAATTCAACGGCTGGTGACCATCTTCCGGGAGCTGCGTTCCGGAAAGACGGAGGATGGACGACAAAAAATAAAATCACCCAGCAGTACGCTGAGTGCAGCTGAGGCTATCTCCGTGGTCAATAATGGTCAATCGCTGGCAACCTACTTCGGTGATGGCCAGTTGAAAGCCGATGATATTGCCGCCGGACTAAATGGCGCCATTATCAAGGATCCCGTACAAGACAAGATGATATGGCAGGAGTACCTGGAGACCGTCATGCGCGAGCGCAAAGACTGGGCCGATTTATATCGGGCTTGTAAGGAATTGTTGTAGCGTTTTCTCTTTTTATGAAATTGTCTAAAGTTTCCTTTCTGGGCTGTCAAAAACGTCTTTTAGGGCCACTTTTCGTTAATCCGCCTCAGGCGGACGAAGGGAAAAAAGAGCTGCCGTATTGGCTTTCAATGTGTTGCCAAGGGCTCAGTGAGGCGTTTTTAAACAACTTCATTTTTATAATTAAGATACTGTCCTGGTATCTCTTCTTTTTTAGTACCTACCCGCGTTGGACTAAAATTCCTTAATGCCTTTAACACGTCACTGATGTACGTCAAATTCGACTACAGGCACATTTATTTTTGTAGTCTCAAACGTATAGTTATTTTTAGGAAGTTTTAAACCACTTCTACAATAAAATTCAAAAGGCTATGTCTGATAAGAATTTAAAGAATTACTGGAAGGAGAACCTTCGCTACCTCATTGGGCTGTTAACCGTTTGGTTTGTGGTATCCTACGGTACGGGAATCCTATTTGTGGATACGCTGAACCAATTTTCCATTGGGGGGTACAAACTAGGGTTCTGGTTTGCGCAACAGGGCGCCATCTATGTATTTATTGTATTGATCTTTATCTATGTTTATCTCATGAATCGCTTAGACCGAAAGTATAACGTAAACGAAGAGTAGTCACCTTATTCTACAGCAAAGAAAAACTATAAACAATGGAACTGCAAATTTGGACTTTTCTCATCGTTGGGGTGACTTTTTTACTCTACATCGGCGTGGCCATTTGGGCCCGGGCGGGTAGCACCTCTGATTTTTACGTAGCGGGTGGTGGTGTCCACCCCGTACTCAACGGGATGGCGACGGCTGCCGACTGGATGTCAGCGGCCTCTTTTATTTCCATGGCTGGACTCATTTCTTTTATGGGCTACCAGGGATCGCAATACCTGATGGGTTGGACCGGAGGCTATGTGCTCCTCGCGCTTTTACTGGCTCCCTATTTAAGGAAATTCGGCAAGTTTACCGTACCTGATTTTATTGGGGAGCGCTATTATTCCCAGACCGCCCGGGTCGTTGCGGTAATTTGTGCCCTATTTGTTTCTTTTACCTACGTGGTGGGGCAGATGAAAGGAGTAGGCGTCGCTTTTAGTCGCTTTTTGAACGTAGAATTCGAATGGGGCGTCGTCATTGGCGTGGGTATTGTCTTCTTTTACGCTGTATTGGGAGGAATGAAGGGGATTACCTATACCCAGGTGGTCCAGTTCTGTGTACTCATCTTTGCTTATTTGGTACCTGCGATCTTCATTTCCATGATCATGGTTGATAATCCCATCCCTCAGTTAGGATTGGGAGGTACACTGGAAGATGGCACGCCACTGTTGGACAAACTCGATCAACTTTCCACAGATTTGGGCTTCAAGGAATATACCACCTCCCACCGGGGTAAAATTGACCTGTTTTTTGTCACGGCTGCCCTCATGTTAGGAACCGCCGGACTGCCGCACGTTATTGTCCGCTTTTTCACCGTCCCCAAAGTGGCGGATGCCCGCAAATCAGCGGGTTATGCTCTGGTCTTTATTGCTTTGCTTTACACCACTGCTCCGGCCATTGCCGCCTTTGCCCGTACCAACCTGATCAATACCGTAGATAATAAAGAATACGCTTCTATGCCTTACTGGTTCGGAAATTGGGAGAAAACCGGCTTACTTACCTACGAAGATAAAAATGGAGACGGTCTTATTCAATATTACAACGATGACAATCCCGAGTTTGTCGCTTCCGTTGCCGCCGCCCGGGGCTGGGAAGGAAATGAACTGGTAGTCGACCAGGATATCATTGTAATGGCCAATCCGGAAATTGCCAACCTGCCCGACTGGGTAATCGCCCTGGTGGTCGCCGGTGGTTTAGCAGCGGCCTTATCTACGGCGGCTGGTCTGCTCCTGGTTATTTCTTCCTCCATTTCACACGATTTATTGAAAAACTGGCTCATGCCGGAAATTAGTGAGAAGCAGGAACTGCGAGCCGCCCGGATTTCCATCGCGGTAGCCGTGGTCGTAGCCGGGTATTTTGGTATTAACCCGCCCGGTTTTGTGGCACAGGTAGTGGCTTTTGCCTTTGGCTTGGCGGCAGCTTCCTTTTTTCCGGCCATTGTAATGGGGATTTTCTCCAAACGGATGAATATGCAGGGAGCCGTAGCGGGTATGATTACCGGTTTGGTCTTTACGGCCAGCTACATCATGTATTTTAAATATGGTGGTGGACAAGGCCATCCGGAACAGTACTGGTTTGGCATCTCACCGGAAGGTATCGGGACTTTGGGAATGCTTTTAAACTTTGCCGTCTCCCTGATTGTCATGCAATTCACGCCCGCCCCACCCCAGGAAGTACAAGAGATTGTGGAAAATATCCGGGTGCCCCGGGGGGCAGGCCAGTCCACCGGACATTAAGACGAATGATTTTAGGTGTTTATTACAGGAGCAGCTAACCTTTTGGTAGCTGCTCCTGATGATGATTAACTACCAATAAATAAATCTAAAGGGGACTACTTTTTTTCGAAAGAAAACTTTACCTTCAAAATTTTGAAAATCATCTTTATTAAGGGCGCAGAAGTTTATCTGATCAAGCCCTTTAACGAACTCGTTAACGCCAACTTTTTTTCATTACATAAAATCAATAATCTAAATATCTATATATAGAAGCGATTTAAACTTTTTCAGTTCGCTGATTCTTAAAGTCTTATAGAACCTGCACGGCAGCTAATTTTCGATCCGTAACTTTGGCTACGCATCTCAAATTGAGCTTTGCCAGAACCTACAAGCTTTTAAAACCGCTTCACAAACTAATAAATCATGACGCAACTTATTGATTCGTTTAAAGATTATCAGTCGGCTTATAAAAAAAGTGTGGAAGACCCTGAGGCTTTCTGGGCCGCCGAGGCGGAGCAGTTTACCTGGCAAAAAAAATGGGATAAAGTCCTCGAGTGGAACTTTAAAGATCCCGATGTAAAGTGGTTTGTCGGTGGAAAATTGAATATCACCGAAAACTGCCTCGATCGACACCTCGATACCAGGGGCGATCAGGTGGCCATTCTTTGGGAGCCCAACGACGCTAAAGCGGATCCAGTAAAACTTACCTATCAGCAATTACACGCTGAAGTATGTAAAGCAGCCAATGCCCTGAAGGCGAATGGCATCAAAAAAGGAGACCGGGTATGCTTCTACATGCCCATGGTTCCCGAACTGGCTATTGCGGTACTGGCTTGTGCCCGCATCGGGGCTATTCACTCCGTCGTCTTTGCCGGTTTTTCGGCGCAAGCCCTCGCCGACCGAATCAATGATGCTACCTGTAAGATGGTCATCTGCTCTGATTTTAATAATCGGGGGGCCAAGCACATCCCCGTCAAAAAAGTGGTGGACGATGCCATGGCCCTGGGTTGTCCCAGTATCGAAACCGTTTTAGTCCACCAAAATACCGGTGACAAAATCCCCATGGAGGCTGGCCGCGACAAATGGTGGCACGATGAGGTAGACGGGCAGTCGACCGAATGCAAGCCCGAACCCATGGATGCCGAAGATATGCTTTTCATCTTGTACACTTCCGGCTCTACGGGTAAACCCAAAGGCGTAGTACATACCTGTGGTGGTTATATGGTGTACACCCATTTCTCTTTCCGGAATGTCTTCCAATACAAACCTGGAGATATCTACTGGTGTACCGCCGATATCGGCTGGATTACCGGCCACAGTTACATCGTATACGGACCGCTGCTAGCCGGAGCCACCACTATGATGTTCGAAGGCGTACCCACCTATCCGGATGCCGGGCGTTTCTGGGAGGTATGCGAAAAACATAAAGTTAATCAGTTTTATACCGCTCCCACCGCCATCCGCGCACTGATGGCCCACGGTGACGAATACGTTACTAAATACGATCTGTCTTCCATCACCGTCCTGGGCAGCGTGGGCGAGCCCATTAACGAAGAAGCCTGGGAATGGTACCACAAGGTAGTCGGTAAAGAAAATTCGCCGATTGTAGATACCTGGTGGCAAACCGAGACCGGGGGCATTATGATTTCTGGCCTGGGTGATCATAGCCCGATGAAGCCAGCCCACGCGGGTTACCCCCTACCGGGTATCCAACCCTGCCTAATGACCGCCGAAGGCGAAGAGATCGAAGGCAACGATGTAGAAGGTTTACTTTGCGTAAAATTCCCCTGGCCTTCGATGCTACGCACCACTTATGGTGATCACGAGCGCTGTCGTCAGACTTATTTCTCTGCTTTCGAAGATAAATACTTCACCGGTGACGGAGCACGCCGGGATGCCGACGGCATGTACCGGATCATTGGCCGCGTAGATGATGTGATTAATGTCTCTGGTCACCGGATGGGTACCGCCGAAGTAGAAAACGCCATCAACGAGCATCCCGATGTCATTGAGTCGGCCGTCGTTGGTTATCCCCACGACATCAAGGGGCAAGGCATCTACGCTTACATCATAGTGGGCGGCATGGTCAATGACGAAGAGGCCTTCAAAAAGGAAGTACTCAAGGTGGTGACCAAAGAGATTGGGCCCATTGCCAAACCAGACAAAATCCAACTGGTGAGTGGACTTCCCAAAACGAGATCCGGAAAGATCATGCGTCGCATCTTGCGAAAAATTGCTTCGGGAGATACCAGCAATTTGGGGGATACCTCTACCCTACTCAATCCCGATGTCGTGGAAGAAATTAAAGGAAAAGTGAATTCCTAGTGCTTTGTCAATGAAGTTGTTTGAGTATTCCTGCTTTTAAGCCATAGATAGGAGGAGTATTTAAGCAACTTCTTTCTATAGATAAGCTCTTTTTTAGCCGGATTACTTTATTTTCCTACATCAAAGGCCAGAAAATAATTTATAGAAATCTTGTATCTTCCCTAAATGGATTACAAAATCAAGGGCAATAAACCCTCCAAAAAGAAACCACTTTTTCCCGTCAGTCCTCAGCTGCAGCAGTACCTGTTGAAGTACAACCGGGCCAAGCCCCTACCGGTACAATACGAAGACCTCGAGCGCTACACGATGTCTTTGCCCCTACTCAACCTCGAGGGGAACGACACCCTCTGGGAGACGGTCTACTACGACGAGCACGACCGAAACGAGATCCATAAAGCACTGACTAAAATTTACGCCATCCTGAAAACGGACGGAGATGATAGCGTACTGGAGCACCTTTCAGTTGATCGGGTCGACTACTGTACCTTTGGCAACTCTAAGCCCTTCCGCGTGCGGATTATCAACAGCTTTAATGACAACTACGATCACTTTTACGTAAAAAAGACCGACGCCAGCCGGGTTTACGGTCTGGAGTTAGAGAGTTTGCTTTCGCCCAATACCGTGATGTATCTGATCGACAAGAACACCCTGATCGAGGAACACATCGCCGGACTGCCCGGCGATGATTTTATGGAGCATCATCTGGACACTTCTAATTTTAATAAGATCCGGATCGCCAAGGAGTTTGTAAAGTTTAATGAGCGCTGTTTTGTGCGCCTGCTCGGTGATATGCGATCTTACAACTACGTGGTCAAGGTCACTCCGGATATCGAAGGCAATCAGTACCGCATTCGTGCCATCGACTTCGATCAGCAGTCGTACGAGGGTTGGAAGAGTTTCTATCTACCCCAGTATTTCAAGGAGAACAACCCCATCATTTTTTTGGGTATCCAACACATGTCGGCCGAGACCGTCTACCAGTATCAGCTGGAGGAACGCAGTTTAATCGCCGCCCGCGTCAAAGCCCAACGCGCCCAGGTGCTGACCCTCTTCCGCATTTTTGAAAAAGAGCAGATATCCAAACCCAAAAAGGTAAAACAACTACGGGCCGACCTGGCCAATCACCACCGCAGTGACCGCTTCCACAGCTGCCAGACCATGGGTGAAATCGTACTAACCAACCTGCGTCTACTGATCAAGAAAGACTTTAAGCAGAGTAGTTTTGAGATATGAAACACATCGCCATCATCGGAGGAGGACCCGCTGCACTTATGCTGGCCGCAGAGCTGGATACCCAAAAGTATCGGGTGACCTTAGTAGAGCGAAACAAAGCCTTGGGCAGAAAATTCCTGGTAGCTGGCGAAGGTGGTCTGAACCTGACCTACCAGTCTTCGGTAGCGGAGCTGATCCGTCAGTATGCTCCCGCTGATTTCATAGACCCGATTATTCGTTCCTTTACCAATGCCGATTTGAGGAACTGGTTTCATCAGCGGGGGGTCCGAACCTTTGTCGGGTCGAGCAATCGGGTATTTCCGGATCTGGAATTGAAGCCCATTCAGGTGCTCAATAAGATGCTGGAATACCTGTCCACCAAGGACATTGAAGTACGGCTGGATACCAGGTGGACCGGTTGGAATACGGCAGGCCAGCTTTGCTTTGAGCACCGGGAAGACCTTCAGCCCGACCTTACCGTTTTTGCCCTTGGCGGTGCCAGTTGGAAAGTGACCGGCTCCGACGGGAACTGGCGCCAAGCCTTCACCGCGCGCGGAATAAAGGTGCAGCCATTTAGAGCGGCCAACTGTGCTTTTGCAGTAGATTGGCAGCAGGACTTTATCGTCACCCACGAAGGAAAACCACTAAAAAATATTGCGCTGACTTTTCAAGGGCATTCTGCTAAAGGAGAACTGGTTATTTCCAAATTTGGTCTGGAGGGTAATGCTATTTATGCCCTGAGTCAAAAAATTCAGAAAGCATTGCTCAAGGAAGACCGGGTGGTGATCCATTTAGACCTCAAACCCACCCTGAGCGTGGATCAAATCAGGGATAAACACCAGCGCTCCCGGCGATCAAAAGTGACGGATGTATTAAAGAAAGATCTGAATCTCGACCGAGCGTCAATTGGACTATTAAAGCAATTCTCCGATAAAGCCAGCTTTTTAGATCCCGAACGGCTGGCAGCAACTATCAAAGCCATTCCCGTTGTTGTCTATGCGCCGGACGACCTGGATAAAGCCATTTCCAGTCTGGGGGGCATTGCACTCGATGAGATAGACGAGCATTTTGAGTTGAAGCGAATACCCCATTCTTTTGTGATTGGTGAGATGCTAGATTGGTTTGCACCTACGGGAGGTTACCTTTTGCAGGCCTGCTTCAGTATGGGCTACGTACTGGCAAAATATTTAAATGAGGTGAAGGAGAAAGATTGAAGATCTCCTGTCGTTTCCCCAAAAACAAGCCGTCAGGCAATAATCTGAGACTATTCAACGACTCCTGTCTAATAGTAAGCTTCTAAGTATTATCTTTGCCCCCTTAAAATAGCTCCCACACACATGAAAAATCTATGGACCGGCCTGCTGCTATTCATCAGCTCATGTCTTTTTGCACAAGATGCCAATGATGCCTACATACAATTCAACGAGTCGCTGGACGTGAAGGTCAAACAACTCAGCGAACCCATTGACCTGGATGGGTATCTCGACGAAGCCATCTGGAAATCAGCGTACGACTCCACCAACTTCTGGCAGTTCTTCCCCACCGACTCGGTACATTCGACTAGTCGTACCGAGTTGATGATGGCCTACGACGACGACTTCCTCTACATTGGTGTGCGCTGCTACTCTACCGGTGGAGACTTTGTCGTACCCTCTCTGCGGCGCGATTATAGTTTTCGCGGAAGCGATAACTTCAGCATCTTCTTCGATACTTACAAAGACAAAACGAATGCTTTCCTTTTTGGAATTAACCCTTACGGTGTGAGGCGGGAAGCCTTGCTTTTTAACGGTGGCCAAAGTGGAGATAGTTTCTCTATGGCCTGGGATAACAAGTGGTACGGTGAGGCCGCCACTTTTGACGACCACTGGTCGGCCGAGATGAAAATCCCCTTTAAAGCGCTGCGCTTTAATTCCGGTTCAGAAGACTGGTACTTTAATTGTTACCGCAACGATTCGCAGCTGAATGAGATCAGCAGTTATGCCCGGATTCCGCAGAACTTATTCCCCATCAATCTGGCTTACGTCGGGCGGATGGAGTGGGAAAAGCCACTGCAAAAGACCGGTACCAATATTTCGGTCATCCCCTACCTGGCAACGGATTATTACCGTGATTTTGAACAACCAGAAGCGAGTCCGGGTGAAACGGGCTTTGCGGTGGGTGGAGATGCTAAAGTAGCCATTTCTTCGGGGCTGAACCTCGATCTCACCCTGAATCCCGACTTCTCGCAGGTAGAAGTGGACCAACAGGTGACCAACCTGACGCGTTTTGCGGTCTTATTCCCCGAACGGCGGCAGTTTTTCCTCGAGAATGCCGATCTTTTTTCCAGTTTTGGCCTCAGCCGGGTGAACCCCTTCTTTTCCCGACGGATTGGTCTGGATGAGAACGGCAGTCCCATCCCCATTCGGTTTGGAGCCCGCTTAAGTGGAAAGGTAAACGATGATCTGCGGATTGGCCTTCTCAATATGCAGGAGGGTAAACAGGAAGGGAATAGCTTGCCCGGCTTCAATTATACGGTAGCCGCTTTACAGCAAAAAGTCTTTGATCGCTCCAATGTCTCTTTCCTCTTTGTCAACAAACAGGCCACCAATACCGAAGAAAGTACCGGCGACTACAGCGCATACAACCGAATTGCCGGACTGGAATATCGCCTGGCCTCCAAAAATAACCGCTGGTCGGGTAAATTTTTTCACCACCAGCTCTTTTCGCCCCAGGAGACGGATGACAAATTCTCCCAGGGGCTACAGCTGGAATACCTACGCCGCCGCTATCGCTTTGAATGGGCTCACCTTTTTGTCGGACAGGGCTTTGACGCCGAAGTAGGCTTTGTGCCCCGACGTGATTACGCCCTGGTCAGTCCGGAGATGGAGCTGTTCTGGTATCCCAATGGGAAAAGTGTCAATCAATTTGGCGTCAACCTGGATACGCGCATGATCTTCAACGTGGGTAAAGATCCCAATGCTTCCGATGCCGTACCCGATTGGGGCGTCGCCGAAAGAGAGGCGGAAATGGCCTGGACGGTGCAATTCAGTAATAATACCCAGGCTAGTTTCAACAGTACGCTATCCAACCTGACCTTGCTTAATGACTTTGATCCGACGCGCGTACAGGAAGATCCCGCGGCCATACTGCCGGCGGGTACAGAATATACTTACGCCACTTTTAGCATGGGCTACGCTTCCGATCTCCGGCAACCCTTTTTCTTTGAAATCAATCCCGTCATCGGTAGCTTTTTTAATGGCACAAGGGCGGGTGTCAATGGTAGCCTGACCTATCGTTTTCAACCCTACGGTCTGGTATCTATCGACTTTGATTTTAACCGGGTTAATCTAGCGGAACCCTTTGAGCCAGTAGATATCTTCCTGATCGGACCTCGGCTAGACCTGACCTTCACCAAAAACCTGTTTCTCAATACCTTTATTCAGTACAACAGTCAATTTGATAATATGAATATCAATACCCGGCTACAGTGGCGCTACGCTCCCGTTTCGGACTTATTCATCGTCTACACCGACAATTATCTGACGGCTCCCTTTAGCCAGTTCGGGGTGCGTAATCGTGCGCTGACGGCCAAGGTAACTTATTGGTTAAATCTTTAAGGTTGGGAGTTTAAAATAAATTACCGGATATTTGGAGCATCAGACTTGCAAAGCCTAAAAGGTTTAAAGCGCTTCGAAGTCTTAATTGGACAGACAAAGGTATAAACCTCCAAATCAATCAACCCAAAAAACGACAAACGATCTATGGACTTAAGAATCGTCTTCATGGGTACCCCGGAATTCGCGGTACCCTCCCTGAAAATACTGGTCGAAAATGGATATAACGTGGTGGGCGTCATCACCGCTACGGATAAAATGGGCGGCCGTGGAAAAAATCAACTGATCGAATCGGCCGTAAAGAAATATGCAGTAGCGCAGGATATCCCCGTACTGCAACCTAAAAATCTCAAGTCTCCAGAATTTCAGGCCGAGCTAAAAGGGCTGAATGCCAATTTACAGATTGTGGTCGCCTTCCGTATGCTTCCCGTTAGTGTCTGGGATATGCCGGAGCTGGGTACCTTTAATCTACACGGCTCACTGCTCCCTAAATACCGGGGGGCGGCACCTATCAACTGGGCCGTGATTAATGGCGATGCCGAGACCGGTGTCTCTACTTTTTTTCTGCAGCACGAAATTGACACCGGTGATTTAATCTTTCAGGAACGAATGCCCATTTACCCCGACGATACGGCTGGTGATGTCCACGACCGCATGATGGATTTAGGTGCTAAAACGGTACTCAAAACGGTGAAAACCATCGAAGACGGTACGGTCACTACCCAAAAGCAAGACGATAGTCAGGCTTCCAAAGCCCCTAAGATTTTTAGGGAAACCTGTGAAATTAACTTCCAGCAGCCCGCCCAAAAAGTACACGACTTTATCCGTGGGATGAGCCCCTACCCCGCCGCCTGGACCCGCCTGGAGGGCAAACAACTAAAAATCCTTAAAAGCACGTATACGGAAGATTACCACCAACTCAAGCCCGGCACTTTTCAGAGTGATGACAAAAACTACATCAAGGTAGCCTGTTCACCGGGATTTGTAAGAGTTCACCAACTGCAATTACAAGGCCGCAAAAGAATGAAGACCAAGGATTTCCTCAATGGATATAGCTTCAATGGGTAAGGTATTTTGCGAAGCAAATCCTCCAAACTGTTAGTTTAACAAGTAAAAAAAACAGCAAAGCAGATAATTTTAGCGAAAATTCGCAAAATTTGATTAATTTTCGGGGTACTTAAACTTACTCCTTATGACAAATGACTATATCAGTCTGCGAAATCTGCGTTTCCTTATTCACGAAGTGCTGAACGGTGCTTCCGTAAACCAATTCGAGTATTACCAGGATTATGATACCGAAGCCTTTGATATGGCTCTGGATGCTGCCAAATCAATTGGTGACCAGTATCTCTTCCCCTACTATACCGCTCAGGATAAAGATAAGGCCTATTATAAAGACGGCGTGGTCTATGTGCACGAGTGTATGCGCCCTGCGATCAAAGCGATTGCCGAAGGCGGTTGGATTGCGGCCCATGACACCTATGAATGGCAGGGCCAGCAGATGCCTTTTACCCTACTTAACGCCGGACTGGGGATTTTCTACGCAGCAAATGCCAATATTGCCTGTCACCCCTTCCTGACTACTGGCGCGGCCAATTTAATCCGCACCTTTGGCAACGAAGCCCTAAACCAAACCTATATTCCCAATATGTACAATGGGGACTGGCAGGGCACCATGGCCCTGACGGAACCCCAGGCGGGAAGCTCCCTTTCGGACATCACAACTTCTGCCACTCCGGTCGAGGGGGAAGATTACTACCATATTAAAGGACAAAAGATCTATATTTCTGGTGGTGACCACAACGCCGTAGACAACGTCGTTCACCTCACACTGGCGCGGATTAAAGGAGCACCAGCCGGTACCAAAGGGATATCTCTATTTGTCGTACCCAAGCATCGCCCGACGGAGGGTAGCGAGTTGGAACCCAATGACGTCACCACGGCGGGTATTTACGGCAAAATGGGACAAAAGGGCTACGTCGCGGCCCACATTATGCTGGGTGAGGGCGAGGATTGTCGTGGATACCTGGTCGGTGAGCCCCACAAGGGACTGAAATATATGTTCCAGATGATGAACGAAGCACGCATTGGAACCGGTCTGGTTTCTGCGGGTACGGCTTCCGCCGCTTATTATGCTTCCCTGAAGTACGCCCACGAGCGTCCACAGGGACGTCATCCTTCTAATAAAGATGTGAATCAGCCACAGGTATTAATCATTGAGCACGCTGATGTACGTCGCATGCTACTTTTCCAAAAAGCAGTAGTCGAGGGCAGTTTTGCCCTGTTGATGCAATGTAGCTATTACGCCGATGTCCACCTTGGAAGCGAGGGCGAAGAAGCCGATAATGCGCATTTATTGCTTGAACTCCTGACGCCGATTGCCAAGTCCTATCCGGCGGAGATGGGTATCGATTCGGTGAGTACGGGAATGCAGGTACTGGGAGGTGCCGGTTATACCGACGATTTCCCACTCGAACAACACTACCGCGATATCCGGGTAAATGCCATCTATGAGGGTACGACTACTATCCACGGACTCGATCTACTGGGGCGTAAGGTCATGCTCAATAAGGGGAAAGCCCTTATTTTGTTGATGCAGGAGATCAAGAAAACCATCAACGAAGCGGAGGAAAGGGAGAATACCCAGGCTTTCGCCAAAAAGCTGGGACAAAGTACCGCCCAACTCCACGAAACCACCCTGAAGCTGGTAGACCTGGCCATGAAAGACAAACCAGAAGTATTTCTGGCCGACGCTACCCTTTACCTGGAATATTTTGGACTCCATGTGATGGCCTGGCTATGGTTAAAACAGGCCATCGTCGCGGATAAAGCCTTGGAAGATCTAGATAGTGGACAAGAATACGAATTCTATATGGGGAAAATGCAGACCACCAAATACTACTACGAGTACGAATTGATAAAGGCCATTAGCTTGCGCAAAAGACTAATGAGTGAGGAGCGCGTTACCCTGGAAACAAAAGCCGCTTTCATCAATTAGCGGCCTGTGGACTCTTCCAAAGATTTAGCTATTTTCGAGACGGGTTATTACCAGGCCATCCCGGTCGAGGGTGGCCACCTCTTCTTCTTTGGAGAAGGAGCAAGCAGCCAGCCTATATTTGATTTCACAAAAGGATCAGTTTAAGTTGAGATTGCAAGTTCCCATAAGCGCTTTAAAGCAGGACGGTAATTTCCAACAATCTGCCCCGTCCATGATTGGCTAGTTCTTAGACCCGTTTTGCACTACTCAGCATGGCATACAACATCTGATTAAAACCGTTTTCTTCTATCAACTGCTCAACGGGCAAATGCATGCGGTAACGCCAGTAATGCCTGGGATTAGCCGGTACGTTAATGCGTTCCTCTTTCGGGTCTTCGCGACGCAGACGGCCATCCATCGCCAGAAGATCCTGAACGGGGAAAACCGTCCACATGCTGGGCCAACCCAGATGTTGGTTGATAATAGCCTGAGCGATATAAGGTTCACAATAAAAAGGATGATCTCCTACCATTTTTAGTTCCTGCTCGTAAAAGAGCTGAATTTGATCCCATTCGGATTCTTCCCACCAGAGGCGAATGGGCGACATATCGTGGGTAGAAGGGCTGGCCACCGACAGATAAGGGATATCTTCTTCGGCCAGGAATTCCGTAGCCGGGTTTTTGGACATACGCTGGATTTCCAGGGTCAGGATATTTAATTCTTCCATTACGCCGGGTACACAATCTGGCACCATTCCCAGGTCTTCCCCACAAATCAGCATATTGGTAGCTTCCCGCAGCGCAGGTAATTTCTCCATAGCTCTTTCGCGCCAGAAGTCTTCCTGCCGATGATAGAAATAATCGTAATACACTTCCCGAATGATACCCTGCTGATCCTGAGCCAGAGCGGTAAAAGAACTGGTTTTCACGGCATCAATGCGGGGATGCAAATGCGTTTTGGGTCGTTGCTTATCCCGCAGGAAAAGAACGTTGGCCCGCAATTTATATAATTTATCTTTTAAGTCCGCCTTACTCTTATCCAGTGGCGTTTCCGCAAAAAAGGCCTGAATTTTCTTTTGTGTATTGCGTTCTGATTTAAAGCGATAGGTACCGTCGGAGCTAGACTCCAGGAACTCCGCTTTTATAAAGGTAGTTTCTTCGCCAAAAGTCTGTCTCAGAATTTTATCCGTAATGAAGGGTTCGCACAGACGCTGTTCATTAAAGGCCAGTCCTCGCTGTTCCAATTCCTGACGTGTGACTGGGATAGCCGGATTAAAGACCCCCAGCAGACCGTCTACTTCGCTGCCCGGAATTTCCCAAATCCGGAAAAAGCCCAGGATATGATCGATGCGGTAGACATCAAAGTAGCGAGCTAATTGCTGCATACGTTTTTTCCACCACTGATAATCATCTTTGGCCATTTCTTGCCAATTGTAGGTAGGAAAGCCCCAGTTCTGTCCATCTTCAGAGAAGGGATCGGGTGGTGCACCGGATTGGCCTTCCATATTATACAGTTCCGGAGCTACCCAGGCATCTACGCTGTGTCGATAAATACCAATGGGTAAATCTCCTTTGAGTACTACCCCCTGCTCACGGGCATAATCGGCGGCAGATCGCAACTGGGCATCCAGGTGATACTGTAAATAATAATAGAACAGCACATCGGTGTAAGCCTCTGATTTAGGATGAATTAGTTCTTTCAGACGTTCCTTAGAAAAGACGGCATCGGCTTTCCACTGCCGGAAGTCGGCGGTACCGTATTGGTCCCGCAAGTAGCAAAAAGCGGCGTAGGGCTCCAACCAGTCCTTATTATCTTTTAAATAAGCCTTAAAGGCTTTAGTCTTGAGAAATTGGGTTTCTCCTTGCGCCTGAAAAGCCAGGCGGGCAAAATGCAGCTTTTGCTCCATCACCTGTTCGTAATCGACCTCTGGCAGCTCATTCAGTATTTTTTTGGCGGAAGCCAATTCAGGGGGCACATCCCCGAATAATTCGTCTACCTGTAGATAAATGGGATGTAGAGCGAAAACCGAAATAGCGGCGTAGGGATAAGAGTCCGTCCAGGTCTTAGTCGCGGTAGTATCATTGACCGGTAATATCTGTACCATCTTCATCCCACATTTCACTGCCCAATCGGTCATCTTTTTCAGGTCTAAAAAACTACCTACGCCCATGCTCTCCTGAGTGCGAATGGAAAAAACAGGAATAGACAAACCGGCTCCTTTCCAGGGGCCTTCGGGATGGCGGTAATTTTGATCGGAGACTACAATCTGTTGTTTATCAAAGAGAGTACCCATCTCTAAGCTGCGGTTTCCGCCTCTTTCAATGGCTTCAATCCGATCCGACTCCGGATTGTATAAACAGTATTTATATTCGAGGCGGCCTACCCGATACTTGGGAAATTGGATTTTTCCTTGCCAGCGGGGAAAATTCGCGTTGTGCAGCAGCAGGGGTTTTGCCTGACTCCAATTCCCCAATTCTTCCACATTTCCAATAATGGCTAACTGATAGCCCGAGGGAATCGCCGGTTCATCCATCTGGAATTTCACGGTGACCTCATCGACCTTAGCGGCAAAAGGTTTTGGTTTTGGAAAATCTGCTGGCCTGGTAATAGCTTGGGTAAAAGCCGAACGATAAAAGACGTTATGGCTATCCGTTTGGGCACGCCAGGAATCATAAAACCAAATATCTTTGGCCTGTCCTTCCAATTCTGCCAGCCGATCGGGTCCCCACTCTTCGGTGATGGCACCGCTGGCAGAATCGATCAGTAAATATCGATAGGTAAAATCCCTTTCTTCCTGCGCCGGGATATCGATGGTTCCTTCCCAGTAGCCCTCACTTTGGTAAGTAAGAATAAAGGCTTTATCTAATTCAAGTCCACCCAAAGAAGGGAGAGATCCCAGGACCGCAATTTGTTGGCCCCACTGCGTATAATAATGGATTCTAAAAGTAAGCTTCATACTCTTTCTAATCGCTTATTTCGTATTCGTGTTTTCTAAAAATGAAGTTGTTTAAGAATTCCTGGTGAGATGATTGGTAACGGCTCGGAAGTCAAGACAAGGCTACTTTTTTTTCTCGTAGCCATCCGCCTCAGGCGGACGAAGGGAAAAAAGAGCTGCCGTATTGGCTTTCAATGTATTGCCAAGGGCACAGTAAGGAGTTTTTAAACAACTTCAATATACATTGGGTAAGATATAACTATTTGAGCAACAAACAGAAAGAAGCAGGCTCCAATTTTTTCAGAAAAAATTATCGGTATTTTCCTGAAAAATGTTGTGATTTATAAAAATGGCTCTTATATTTGCATCCGCGTTCGAAGGAAACGCAAAACTTTAAAAGATAATTACTCCGAAAGGAGTTGGCAAATGCGGATGTAGCTCAGCTGGTAGAGCGCAACTTTGCCAAGGTTGAGGTCGCGGGTTCGAATCTCGTCATCCGCTCTAAATAGGTTCTCCGAAAAAGAGGGCCTATTCTTTTTTAGAGAAATCATTCAAACAAAACAACTGCTTTTTGGTATGGTAATCATCAATGTAAAAGAAGGCGAATCTATCGATCGCGCACTCAAACGCTACAAGCGTCGTCATCGTGATGCTCAAGTAGTCAAAGAACTTCGTAAACGCAAAGAGTTTATTAAGCCCTCCGTTAGGAAGCGTAATGAAACTTTAAAAGCCGTTTACCGCAGCCAAAAAATGCAGGAACTAGGCCTGGAAGAATAATTAATCCCGGGACATATCCCATTTCCTATAGGGCGAAGCAGCTAATCCTGTTTCGCCCTATTTTTATTTATCCTGCCAAAATGGCATATATCCCCAAAAATAGCCTATATTTGTGGCCAAATTAGAAGAGACCATGAAGTTGTATAATGATAATCCTACCCTTCCTAAAAAAGGAGAAAAAATTGTGGAGTGCAAACAAGGCGAAGTTTTCTTCGAAGAAAAGACTTCCGTAGATGCTTCTGCGACAACCAAGCGTTTTTATATAGAAAGTTACGGTTGCCAAATGAATTTTAGCGACAGCGAAATCGTTGCCTCCGTCCTTTCTGAGATTGGTTACGCCCCGACTCGTAATATGGAGGAGTCTGACGTCATTCTTATCAACACCTGCTCTATTCGCGAAAAAGCGGAAGACACCGTGCGTAAACGTCTGCGGGTCTTTGATCAGGTAAAGAATAAGAGACCCGAAACCGTGGTCGGCGTCCTGGGCTGTATGGCTGAAAGATTAAAAAAGAAATTAATCGAAGAAGAGCAATTGGTCGATCTGGTCGTCGGACCCGACGCCTACCGCGACCTGCCCCAGCTCATTGGTGCGGCGGAAGATGGTGACAAAGGCGTAAACGTCTTTCTTTCCCGGGAAGAGACCTACGCAGACATTCCCCCCATGCGACTGGATTCGAACGGGGTGACGGCCTTCATCTCCATCATGCGGGGTTGTGATAATATGTGTTCTTTTTGTGTAGTACCATTCACTCGCGGGCGCGAGCGTAGTCGGGACGCCTTCTCCATCGTAGCTGAGGCGCAAGATTTGTCTAACCGGGGCTACCGGGAGGTTACCCTACTGGGACAAAACGTGGATTCCTACAAGTGGGAAAATCCGGAAACCAAAGCGGCCGTCAGCTTTGCTGAACTACTTGAAATGGTAGCATTGGTTCATCCCGATTTACGCATCCGATTCTCTACTTCTCATCCCAAGGATATGACAGATGATGTCCTGCACACCATGGCCAAGTATGAGAATATCTGCAACTACATTCATCTGCCCGTACAATCCGGTAACTCCCGGATACTGGACTTAATGAACCGCACCTATACTCGCGAATGGTATATGGAACGCGTGGATGCGATCCGACGGATCATTCCCGATTGTGCTATTTCTTCTGACATTATTGCAGGCTTCTGTACGGAAACGGAAGAAGACCACCAGGAGACGCTGAGTATCATGGAATATTCCGATTACAGTATGTCTTATATGTTCTTTTATTCTGAGCGCCCCGGTACACTGGCGGCACGCAAGTTTGAAGATGATATTCCACTAGCAACCAAGAAAAAACGTTTACAGGAAATTATTCGTTTGCAGAATCAAATATCTTATCGTCATAACCAACGGGACATCGGTAAGACCTTTAAGGTGCTGATCGAAAGAGACTCTACTAAATCCGATAAAGATTATTGTGGACGTAACAGTCAAAATAAGATGATCGTTTTCCCTAAAAAACCAGGCCTTAAACCCGGCGATTACGTTTGGGTAAAGGTACACGATGCTACCAGCGCAACTTTAATGGGTACACTGACGGATTAATCTGCTTAAGCCCCGATCTGATCAGGGCATAAAAAACACAAAATGGAAAACCTACAAGTCGTCAAGCAACGCTTTGGTATTATTGGGCAGTCCCCCCTGCTCGATAGAGCACTGGATACCGCCGTGCGCGTAGCCAGTACGGACCTCTCCGTGCTGATCGCCGGCGAAAGCGGGGTGGGTAAAGAAATTTTTTCCAAAATCATTCACGGGCTCAGTGCCCGTAAACATAACAAATTCATCGCTATTAACTGTGGTGCCATTCCCGAGGGCACCATCAACTCCGAACTTTTCGGTCATGAAAAAGGAGCTTTTACCGGAGCCACTTCGGATCGAAAGGGCTACTTTGAGACCTACGATGAGGGCACTATTTTCCTGGATGAAATCGGGGAAATGCCACTAGACACCCAAACCTATCTACTGCGGATTCTCGAAAACGGCGAATTCATTAAGGTCGGTTCTAATAAGGTGCAAAAAACGGATGTACGTATCGTTGCGGCAACAAATGTGGATTTACAGGAGCGTATTCAGAAAGGGAAATTTAGAGAAGATCTCTATTTTCGCCTCAACACCATTACGATCAACGTACCCCCGCTGCGGGAAAGAGGTCAGGATATTTATATGCTCTTTCGCCGATTTGCCGTTGATTTTGCAGAGAAATACCGCTCCGCCCCGGTGCAATTAGGAGAAAAAGCAAGATTACTACTCGAAAATTATAATTGGCCCGGTAATATACGAGAACTAAAAAACGTGGCAGAGAAAGTATCCGTCCTTTCCGAAAAGCGACAAATCACCGCCGATGATCTGGTTAAGATTGTCCCCAATATATTAAAGCGTAACTTGCCAGCCATCCGGAATGAAAAAGACAGTAATAGCTTCCAGGAGCGAGAAATTCTCTACAAGTTGCTTTTTGAGATGAAAAATGACCTCAACGACCTGAAATCCCTGGTTTTTGAGCTGATCCAGAGCAACGATCTGCGCGTACCGGATCTCAATTCTTTGAAAGCACTGGAAGCACCCGAACCGGCCAACCAAGCAGCTTACTTTAATAAGGGTAATCGACCGGGTTTTGAATCTTACACCAGGCCTGAGCCCACTCCCGAAGAAGATCATACCCCAGAAGACCGGGTGATGCCACTGATCCTCTCAGAAAAAGAAAAGCGTGCCCAGGAAGAAGAATACGAGAGCGTGGAATTTATTGACGAAAACCTCTCCCTGGAATTCCACGAAAAAAACCTGATCCAAAAAGCCCTAAAAAAACACAATGATCGCCGACGGGATGCAGCTAATGAATTGGGCATCTCCGAACGTACACTTTATCGAAAGATCAAACAATACAACCTGTAGTCCTTTGCGTTTTGCTATTATGAGAAAGTACAAATGGTTTTCTATATCGATTTTCACCTTACTACTGGCGGCTAATGTGACCACCAAGTGCAGCATATCACAATCGGGTGCTTCTATTGATCCACGCATTGAGAGCTACTATGTGGGCCCGTTTATCAATAATTCGGAAGCTAGTCTTCCCAATTTGGATCAACAATTAGCCGAAGATTTACGAAATAAAATTCGATTGAACTCCAGATTACGGCAGGATGACACCAATCCGGACATAGAATTCATCGGGACGCTAGTCAATTTTCGGATTAGCTCCGAAGCCCCCGGCGCGAATAACCGGGTAGCCATTAACCGGCTTACCATTACCCTGGCCATCGAATACGTCGACAACGTAACGGATGCGGAAGGATGGAAAAGGAATTTCTCTTTTTTCTATGACTATAATGCCAATACCGATTTTGCGAGTGTGGAAGAAGAGGCTATCAGTACCATTTCCACTCAGGTGATGGAAGATATTTTTAACGCCGCCTTTTCTAATTGGTAATTCTCCAGGCTAACGGGGCGGAAACCTAAAGCGGTCCGCAGTTTTCATCTCCCTGAAGAAAGAGGCCTCGTCAAAACCCGAAAGTCTCATAGGAGGACCTCCTCCCGGCAGAGAAGCGATGCTTTTAACTTTTCGGCTTGACCGTGCGCGTTTGGGTTGGTGGCATTTACTACTCGCTTGAATTCGGGTCAGGTAATTATGATGTCCAACACCATCATTTAAGATCGAACAAGACTGGAAGCTAGTCGTACAGATGAGTACTATCAAGTATTTTTTCATACTGCCTGCTTTTAACCAAGTGTATTTTATCTGTTTATTTGGGTAAATTAGCGATAAAAAACCTAAATTCATCGACCAAAAGCAATTTTTTGATGAAATTATTTTTAGCAAGCCAAATAAAAAACTGGGACCAGTTTACCATTACAACCGAACCGATTCCATCCATTGATCTGATGGAAAGGGCAGCCAGCGCCTTCGTCCGGCAGTTTAGCATTCGCTTTCCGGATACTACCCATTCGGTGCATCTTATTGCAGGCCCTGGTAATAATGGTGGAGATGCTTTAGCCATCGCCCGTATGCTACACTTTAAGGGCTATCCCCTGCAGGTGAGTATCTGTGAGATTGGCTCCTCTTTTTCCGAAGATTTCTCCACCAATCTGGATCGTCTTCCCGCCATGGATACGATCCAGCTAAATCGCATCAGCGAGGACGACCCTTTGCCCAATTTCAATCATCATACTATTCTTATTGACGGTATCTTTGGTACGGGATTAAATCGGCCGGTCGAGGGCTACTGGGCCAAAGTGATCCAATCAATGAATAAGTCCCCAGGGGCCAAAGTTGCCATCGATATTCCTTCCGGCTTACCGGCCGAAGGGCCCGCCTTTGGCACTGCTTTTCAGGCAGACTATTCCATTAGCTTCCAGCGGCCTAAATTGTCTTTCTTTTTGGCCGAAAATGCTCCCTTTGTCGGGCAATGGCAAGCCGTCGATATTGGTTTGGCTTCTACTTTCGCAAAAAAAGAATACAGCCCCTATTTTTTAAACCGCGCGGAAGACTTGGGTCTTATCCTAAAGAAAAGAACCGCTTTTAGCCATAAGGGAAGCTTTGGTCATGCCCTTTTAATTGCCGGTAGCTACGGAATGTTAGGAGCCGCACAACTTTGCGGCCGAGCCTGCCTGCGATCGGGTTCAGGTCTACTTACAATGTACGCTCCCAAAATCGCCTATGAGGTACTACAGCTAGCCATCCCCGAAGCAATGGTCGAAGTGGACCCTAACACTACTGATATCCAACAGGTGCCCGACTTATCTCCATATTCAGCAGTCGGCATTGGTCCCGGCATTGGTGAATCGTCTGCTACAGCCTCTGCTCTTTGGCAATTGCTCAAGCGGGCCAGGCAGCCTCTGGTCATTGATGCCGACGCACTTAATATTTTGGCGAAAGCCCCCAAAAAGCTGAAACAAATACCCAAAAATAGTATTCTTACCCCCCATCCCGGAGAATTCAAAAGGCTCTTTGGAGCCAGTGAGGATAGCTGGGAACAAGTGCATTGGTTGCAGAAAAAGAGTCAGGAATTACAATTAATCATTATCCTAAAAGGCGCCCATACCCGCATTGCTTTACCCAATGGGAAAATATTCTTTAACACCAGTGGCAATCCCGGTATGGCTACCGGCGGTAGTGGAGACGTTTTAACGGGAATACTAACGGGCTTGCTAGCTCAGGGCTATTCGCCAGAGCAGGCCGCCCTGCTAGGTGTGTTTTTGCACGGAAGTGCTGGTGATTTCGCCAGGGAGGAAATGGGAGAAGAAGCCTTGATCGCTAGCGATATTATCTTACACCTGGGTAAAGCTTTTCAAAAATTACGCCATCGCAAGTCTGGTAGTAAGTTGCCGAATCCTACTTAGGCGGGTCCACCTCAAACACCTTGACCCAGTGCATCCACTTAGGAGCTAAACACCTGTAAAAAAGGACTTTACTAAAACTATATACAAATGCAAAAAGTAGTCGTGCTAACTGGCGCTGGCATGAGCGCAGAAAGCGGAATAAAAACCTTTAGAGATCATGACGGACTATGGGAAAACCACGATGTCACAAAAGTGGCTTCTCCAGAGGGCTGGGCTAAAAACAGAGATTTGGTATTGGATTTTTATAATAAGCGCAGGGCGCAACTGACAGAAGTAAAGCCCAATGCCGGCCATAAGGGCCTGGTCGAACTGGAAGAACACTTCGATGTGCAAATCATTACACAAAATGTTGATGACTTGCACGAAAGAGCTGGCAGCAACAAAGTACTACACCTACACGGTGAACTAAACAAAGTCCGCTCGACTCAATATCCGGAGCTGGTATACCATTGGGAGAAAGACCTTAAAATGGGAGATACCTGTGAAAAAGGCTACCAGCTTCGCCCGCATATCGTTTGGTTTGGAGAGGGCGTCCCTAAGATTGAACCCGCCGTAAAACTTACGAGCGAGGCGGATATCATCGTCATTATTGGTACTTCTATGCAGGTCTATCCCGCCGCAAGCTTAGTGGCCTACGCACCAAGAACCGCTCCCATTTTTTATGTCGATCCACGGCCATCGATAAACTATGAATTACAAGCTCGCAGGCACTTAAGGACGATTGAGGCTACAGCTACCGTTGGCGTCCAACGCCTTAAACGAGAGCTTCTGGGCTAAGGCTAATTAAAAAAACGATAGTAGGTATTCAAACCGCTAAAAAAGTATACATCATCATTATCCGGATTTGCGGAGGCACTAATGCCGTCCAGATCGTCAGAAAAGGACAGACGCCCACTAAATTCTATACCAATCGTCAGCCGGTTCGACAGATCGAATTTAATACCTCCCCCCAAGGGCAAAACAAAAGCCGTCTGTGAGGAGCCTTTTGATCGGTCTTCCCGAATACCCTGCTCGATTAATGGGTTATTTCCCTCGTATTGAGAAAAATCAGTGTTCAAATTAGCAAAACCCAGGCCAACTCCAGCGAACAAATAAGGAGAAACAATGCGATCCATTTCAACCCCTCCCCTCGCATTGGCATAGTAGCGGTTACTAGCGAAAGGCTCCCACTCCGCCACTCCGGCCAGCTCGATTAAAGTCGTATTAAAACGAAATCCACGGTCTACACGAATGGGATAATTTGCGTCATCACCGACCAGGTTGGCGTAGGTAATACTCCCCCTGAAGCCAATTTTTGGCGTAACGTCTACCTTGCCGATAAACCCGACGGCCAGGCTCACTTCCGAGAGATCAGGCGTAGCTTGCGGATTCACGTCTCCGGAAAAACCAGCGCCTCCTAAAAAAAGCCCACCCTGCCAATAATTAATTTGAGCAGCCACCAATAGTGGTAAACAAAAAAGTAAAGAAGATAAAAACAGTTTCATTACAATCGATTTTTGGGATGATTTTGGTCAAATATACAAGATTATTACTCTTCCTGATTCATTACACTTAGGTTAAAAGCCACTCTACGGTTCTTTTTTCTTCCGGTAGTAGTAGAATTATCACCAATTGGATTTTCTTCACCAAACCCCTTAAACGACATTCGGTCCGGTGATATTCCCCGGCCCATCAAATATTCGTAACAGGATTTTGCCCGACGTTCCGATAGCGACTTATTGCTGCTGGCTCGACCTACATTATCCGTGTATCCAGCCAGAAAAAGTTCGTAATAAGGGGCTTCTTCCAAAAGCTTTGCTACCTCGTCCAGAATCTCTTTCGAAGAACTTAATAAATCAGCACTTCCCGTTTGAAAACGTACATTTTGCTGGGCTTCTGCCAGCAGTACTTCTGCCTCTGCAGTGACCACCGGACAGCCACCCGTACTATCGGGTCCGGCAATGGTGGGACAAAGATCCAGACTGTCCAGTATGCCATCCTGATCCAAATCGGGGCAGCCGGTAAAACCAATCGTATCGGGAATTTCCGGGCAGTCATCTAAAATATCGACAATCCCGTCACAATCGGTATCCAGTAAGGGACAGCCATTGTGCTCCGGTAGTCCTGCTTCCTCGGGACATTGATCATCGGGGTCGGCAATCCCATCACCGTCCTGGTCCGGGCAGCCCTCAAAAGCCAGTAAGCCTGCTATTTCAGGACAGCGATCCAGGGAATCGGTGATGCAGTCGTTATCTATATCCGGACAACCGTTGGTCTCTTCGTAACCGTAAAGTAGTGGACAGTTGTCGGCCGGATCCATGATCCCGTCTTTATCGGTATCCGGACAACCACTAAAAGCCATAAGACCGGGTAAATCCGGGCAGACATCTTCCGCATCTTCTACCCCATCCCCATCTCGATCCGGACAGCCCCGGGCTGAAAGACTTCCCGCCACCAGGCGGCAGGCATCCTCCTTATCGGGCAGACCATCTCCATCACTGTCTTTCTTACCCAAACGAATTGATAAAGAAGCCCCCATATGCCAGTACCAGTCGTTGGTACTGGCTTCCCCACTTTGACTTACGCCATCAAAAAGATCATTGAAGCCATAGTGGGGACCTCCTTCCAGACTCAGGGTACTTCGTTTGCTTAAATCAATTTTTAGGCCCAGCCCAGCTGGAATCGCCAGACTCACCAGACCGGCGCTGGCTTCCTGGTCTTGCTGAATCAAATCAGAGTAGCCCTCCCCGGCATTTTGGCGATAACTATTCTCGATCTGATAGAAACCTGCACCAATACCCAGGTAACCAAAAGGCGTGACACGAGGACGAAACCGATAGGGCCCATCTACATAACGCAACTTACCCCAGGGATCCCATTCCAGTAACAGACTGGTTTCCGTAAGTCGATTGGAAAAGGTAAAGCCCCGGTTTTGTCGGTTAATATCCGTAGCGTATTGATCAGAAGAGTGCCAATTGCCCAGCAGTGCATTCGCACGCAGGGCCCAGGTTGGGGATAAATGATGTCGAACAAATGCCCCATAAGCCAGGTCGAATGATTCCAGCTCCGGTAGATTTCTAGGCATTAAGTCCCCCTGGTAAGTAGTTGTTCCTACCAAGCCTCCAAGCTCCCATTTGGCTTGCGCAAATCCGGTCAGGCTGCCGGCCAAATAGAACATAACAAGAATGTAGCTCCTCATAAGATTACTTTTCAGTATCCCAGCGTCTCGATTCCTCGTGGGACAGTTATCAGGTAATTGAATTACACAGTACGTACGGTGGGGGGAGCCTTACGGCAAATGAATAAATATATATCGAATATAAGAAAAACGACTATATAAAGAATATGGTATGGAGCCTTTCTTTTTTTACCAAAAAAAAAGCGAACCCTAAAAGCAGGTCCGCTCAATATCAGTAAGTTAATAACAAAGGAGGGCCGATTAAAACCCCTAATTTTTTCTAACTCTGTTCAATTATAAGTATTATTAAGCAGACCCGTGGAAAAAGTTTTCCACATTGCCATTTTCAGCACCACAAACTATTGATTTACAGTAAACTGATCATGTGGATAAAGTTATCAACACTTGTGGATAACCTGATTTAAAAGAGTCGCTTGCGTTGAAAATACCAGGCGAGAAGTAAACTAATAACAATAGAGAAAATCAAAATAAAGTAGACGGCATAGCGATTTCCAGCCAGGGGAAGCGCCTCTACGTTCATACCGTAGAAACTGGCAATCAAGGTGGGCACTGCCAAAAAAATCGTCACCAGGGTTAAGCGGTGGATGGTGACGTTCATATTATTCGAAATGATGGAAGCGTAGGTATCCATGGTTCCACTCAGGATATTATTATAGACGTTGGCCATTTCCAGGGCCTGGCCATTATCAATGATGATATCCTCAAACAAATCAGAAAGATCTTCATCGTCTCGAATATTGAGGAAATCGGTGCGCTTCATCTTCATTTTGAGCAGATCATTGGCGCTCAGGGAATTCAGGAAATAAACAAGACTTTTTTCGATGCTCAGTAGTTGTCTCAGCTCCCGATTTCGACTGGAATGATAGAGTTCCTGTTCAATGAGGTTTCGCTTGAGATCTAATTTCTTCAGACAGGTTAAAAACCGATAAACATTATGCTCCAAAATCTGTAGGATGAAGCGTTTTAAGCTGCCCGGGTTGAAGTTTTTGACTTTTTCATCCAGAAATCGCTCAAGCACAGGATTTTCCACGGAAGTGATGGTAATCAAGTTCTCTTCGGAAAGGATGATACCAATCGGCACCGTAGTGTAAATCGCATCATTTTCCTCATCCATCGGATTGAGCACGGGGGTGTTGACGAGAATGAGGCGCACCTCCTCTTCGTACTCATAACGCGAACGTTCATCAATATCCAGAGAGTCTAAAAGGAAATCAAGAGGCACATCAAAGCGCTGAGAGGCCTCTTCGAGCTCCTCCTGGTTAAAGGGTGGCACGATATTGACCCAGCAACCGGGAGCAGCTTGCTCCAACTCCTTAAGTCGGCCTTCTACCTTGGCATAGTACTGAATCATAAATCACCCATTTTGTGCTCGCAAACATACGATTAAACTAAGTATTTCCCAAGCTTGCGGTGAATTAGCCCCGTTGGACCTGCTCGATAAAATAAGCATAAACCGGCAGGTCATAGATATGAGCGTTTCCCCATTGGGGAGGCTGATTTTCGCTGAGCCGATAATAATCAGACATAATATCGGCCTGTTGTTCCAGATTAAAAACCCAAATCCCTTTTTGAGTGGCTTTCACTTCCCGGAGTTTTTCCAGTCCGCCGTAGTTATAATTTTCTTCAGAATGATAAGCGCGTAAAGCGTGGACGATGTAAACCAGGCCCATTTGTTGATATTGCCAGACGTGCATTAATTCATGAATAAGCAGGGCATTATTCATTGGTCCCCAGCTATTAATAGTGAAGCCGCTTACGTAGCACAAGCTAAACTGCCGGGGCCCAATCCAGGCAGCCTCATCCAGCCTAACCCGTTGCCAGCGTATACTTTCCCCGTAGATCCTTTTTCCCAGTTCTATCTCCCAACCGTATAAGGGACGCGTGTTAAATTTGATTATATTAGCCAGCGCCTCGTAAATTTCGGCGAACCCGATCAGGTCAAGAAGATACAGTAGCGTTTCTAACCACCAAAAGCCAATCCTGGCCACGGGGCGGTTGCGCAGCTTTGCGTACCGATTTGCTCCCTTACCAAGATGCCGCAACAGTCGTCCCAGGCGCATGGGGAAATAATAGAAAATCTCTACCAGGCGAAGCAGTAGAAAAGTAAGCTTACGAAGTCCTATAATAATAAATTTCACCAGGCATTGCATAGACCCTGTTCTTGGCTAAAACAAAGGTATAAGAAAATGCGGCTGTATCAAAATCGAGCTGAAAAACTCAAATTGACCGTACGATCCAACATGCCCGTGGTATTTCCGATAACCTGATTGAGGTTGCGAATCATACCGTTGTCCCGGTTTTGGTAAGGGATGGAATAAACGAATTGCTGGTACTTTACATTTCGCCGGTTGGTTACATTGTAGACCGACAAACCCAGTGCACAATCTACCCACTTCCAGGTAAATGGATAACGGATTCCCAGATCTATTCGGTGATAAGCGGGCAAGCGATCAAATAATTGTGCCGGACTGAGTTCACGCAGGTCTCTGGGTTCCTGCAGCTGCGCTAGATTCAGAAAAGGGCGGCCACTGGCCATTACGTAGGTAGCCGACAGGCTAAGCGGTCCCCAGGTGTAATTGTTTACCCAACTCAACTGGTGTCGGCGATCGTCTTCGGAGGGAAAGCTCGCCCCCCGATATATCGCTTTGAATTCGTGGGTGGTTTTACTCAGGGTATAGGAAAGCCAGCCCTGGTATTTTTCGCGCTCCAGGCTCAGCATAAAGTCTAAACCATGGGTATTTCCCTGCCCGTTAAAAATAGCATATTCGCGTAGCCGACCGGGGTTGACCTCCTCGGGATCGAAGCCCGGAAATACCCGACCGTATTCGATGAGTCCCCAGAAATCCTTCTTATACAATTCCAGATCCAGTCTCCAGTCGCCCAGACGCCAGTGGCTACCCAGCATATAATTATTGGAAATCCCAACGGGGAATTGATCTTCGTTACTCAGGGTGAAAAAAGACAGGGATTGTCCAAGCCGATTGTTGTAAATGAATTCCCGAACGAACTGATTGGAACGGGTAAAAGCTGCTTTGAAATAGCCCTGCTTTTGCAGCTGGTATTTTATATTCAGTCGTGGCGACCAGTAAATTTGATTACTTGCCGAATAATAGGTGAGCCGATTTCCCATTTCAATAAAGACCTGCTTTCGATTGAGCAGCGGCAAGGTAGAAAAAAGAGCCGTTTGGTGGGCAGCCGATTCATTTTGTAGCATCCGGCGATCTTCCTCCTGTAAAGTGAATTCATTTTGATGCTGAATGAATTCCAGGCCAGCCTCTAAATTACGTAGATGAGCCAGTGACCTGGAAAATAACAACTTAGCCCCTTTGTCGGCTATCTTGTTTTTCTGGAAATTATCGAAACTCCTCAGATCGATATCTTCCCCCGGACGTACCCGGGTCAAAGTCGAACTTACCGAACCTTCATTTTCAAATTGACTGTAATACAGATTGGCTTTAAGATCCCAGCTATTCGAAAAATCGTAATGGTAATTTAAGCTTGCACCCCGATTCGACCAGGCTTCTAAATTTGAAAAAGCTTCGACATTTTGCGCGAAGCGATCTGCCCCTAACCTCACCCGAAAATCGTTCTCGTATTCATTACTAAAGTCATCCTGGCTCTGATAGTAATTAAGATCCATACTACTTTGCTCATTCCGCCGGTATACCAGCCGGGCGTTTACATCATAAAACTGAAAGGTAGGTACCGTCTCCAATAAATCCGGACGGGTAAAGTTTTCCCGGATGGTTTGGGAAGACGCGAGGGATTCACTCTCCAGGGCATCAAAGATTGGATTACTGGCCGCGTTTTGATAGGTGGTCCGCCCACTTAGGCTAAGGGCTACCTGATCTCCCAGCGGGGCTCTGAGTACGACCGAAGAAGTCAGTAAATCGACATTCAGATGGCCGCCCATTCGGTTGTATAACTCCCCATTCGATTCCATTAATAGCATACCTCCCGTTTTGCCACCAAAAGCAGCGGGTAAGGCATTTTTGTACAAGGTGGTTTGCTGAACGTACTGGCTGTTTATCGCCGAAAAAATACCAAAATAATGTTCCGCCTTATATATAGGTATGCCGTCAAGTAAGAGCAGCGTTTCGTCACTCCCGCTACCCCGGATCTTTACCGCTGCGCTCAGATCATCGTGGGCACTAACGCCAGGTAACAATTGGATCGTCCGGAAAATATCCGCTCCGAGAATACTACCGGGTTCTATTCCATCCAGCCCTATCCATTTCAGGCCGCCATCGGCCTGCAGTTGTTGTAGTCGTGGTAAGCGCTCCGTCACCGTTACCGGATCCAGGTCTAAAGATACCTGCTGCATTTTTATCGGCTCCTGCTCTTCTAGCAAATGGACCGGTACTTTCTGGCTTTGGTAACCGATCAGCTGAAAAATCAACTTTCGATCCCGACTGGCGAAGGGAATTTTAAACTGAAAGTTTCCCTGCTCGTCACTGAAAGCGCCAAGTTGCAGCGTATCTAGATAAATGGCGACATCCGCAATACCATTATCCGCCTGGTCGACCACCTTTCCTCTGAGTAGCCATTGGTCGGGAACCTTGTCGTTTATTTTAGGCTGTAATTGGAGTCTGAGCATAATATCCCCCTGATCAGAAATCCGGTATTCTAAGTTATTCTGCTCACAAAGTGCATTGAGTAAGGCATCCGTAGAGCGGGTATCCCAGCGAGCCGGAGCAACTTTCACTGCTTTGGCGAGCCGATCAGGGTAGGAAAAAACCAGATTATAATCTTCCTCTATGGTTTGGAGTACCTGCTCTAATGGTTGGCTTTTTTTAATTTCAAAATAAGCCGAGGCCCGCTGCGCCTTAGCCGCAAGGAAACAAGCCAACATCATGATTAAAGCCAGGCAAGGTCGCATATCGCTCTTCTTCGTTTCTATTCTAAGACTACATTTTGGCCATCCCGTTTAATCGACAGGCGATAGGAAAACAGAATGGGCTCCAGGCTTTCTGCCAGAGACTGGTTTCGATCAAAGCGCATGGTAAGGGCTTCTTCCGAGATATTTTCGGGATAACGAATATCTACACCGTACTGCCGCATTAGCTCATCCAGTATAAAAGCTACACTTTCTCCCTCATAGACAAATAAGCCATTCCGCCAGGAGGCGATATCAGCTGTGCGCACTTCTGCTCTTTTCCATTCTCCATCAATAAGCGTAGCTGCATCTCCAGCTTCCAGAATGGTTTCCTGCCCAGATGTGCTCCTGACGGCCACCCGGCCTTCCTGACAACTTACCCGAAAGGATTCATTCCGTGCATAAACGTTAAAAGCGGTACCTAAGACTTCTACTTCCCCCCGCTCGGTTGCTACCGTAAAACGCTGCCCTTTTTCTACCTGAAAAAAAGCTTCACCTCGCAGTGTCACTTTTCGCTCCCCAGACCAGTTTTCGGCATTATATCTCAGTTCGCTATTGGCATTGACCACCACGCTAGATTGATCCGGCAAGCTTAACTCTATGGTTTCGGCCATCTGCGTCTGGTACTCTTCCATCCCAGAAGGCCAAAGAAAGAAAAAAGCCAAAACTAGAAGTATCGTGGCCGCCGCTGACAACCAATAGAGACGATTTCGCCGCGCAGTGCGAATAGAGCGTACCGGTGTATCCTGCTGAATATCTTTACGGATGCGATCCCAAAGTGCAGAAGAATCGGTCTCGACCCGTACCTTTTTAAATTTGAGGTTTTTGCGCAGTTGGTCTTCTGCCTCTTGTTCGTCATTTGGTAAAAATTGATCTCCCATATCTTTGCTTTAATATACCTTATCAAAAGGTAAATAATTCTTCTAAATAAGCGACCCGACTCGAAAGACTATACGAATTTCGACAATCCCCTTCGCCACTGTGCATCATACTTTTACAAGCCCCATTAGCGTCCGCATCGTCGAGGTGCCCCCGATTTAAAAAGCAGTGCCCTAATTCGTGAAACACCACAAATTCCCGCTCCAGATCATTGGCCTTACGCCAAAAATCTATATCAATATATACCCGATCGGGGTAAACACTATTACGCTCGCATTTCCCGCTGATGGCCCTTTCCTCCAGATCACTCAAATAGCCCTCTACTCTATCCTCCTGATTATCAAATTGAATATTGAAGTGGCTGGCTTCCACGGCGAAACGCTCAAAATAAGCAATCAGCTCATTGTCCAGATAAATTACCTCTTCCTCTTCGCAGGCGGAAAACAGGAAAAACACAATAAATAAAGTGATGGAATAAGATACTGTCCGCATACTTTTTTTTATAGGAAGAGACTCAAGTCAACCGTTTGTACTCCATTTTTTAGAAAAAAGTAGCACAAAAAGATGATTAATTCCAGGTAAGTACGCAGTTTTCCAATCGCAGCAGAGACCAGATTACGTACCGACTGATAACCAATATCCATTATCTCACAAATATCTTCGTATTCAATATTTTGGTAAAAACGCAGGTACAGGACTTCTTGCTGCCGTTTGGACAATGCCTCAAAAGCAGCGGCCAATTGAGCCGTCTGTTCTTCAGAAATTTCTTTGGCAATGATCATCTCTTCAATGTCCAGTTCGGCCTGAAAGTCATAATCATCCGGACTGTAATTACTCGTATATTTCCTATTTTTTTTGACCGCCCGGATAATACTACGTCGCAAGGCAACGAACAGGTAAGCCCGAATGGAAGAGGTATCGCCCAGACCAGACCGTCTGTTCCACAGCTGTACAAACAACTCTTGAATACAATCCTCTACCAGCAGTTCATCCTGAGAAAATCGATTACCATACTGCAGCAAATCGGCAATATGGGTGGTATAAATATGGGCCAGAGCATCTTCCTCTCCCGCCTTTAGTGCAGACCACCATTCCTTATCTGATCGCATGAATATTTTAGATTGAGTAAGGTTATTTGACAAAGGTAGCGCAATTCAGTCATTTCCCCAATTTGTGCCCTTTAGCGACACCCCTCGTTTTTCTTAACATTTTTTTAACAAATCAATCCGGTTACAAAAAGTGGAAGCCGGTCTTTTCCTTATGAATTTGACAAATTAACTGCTCTATTTACTAAAAGTTAAAAACAAGAACATGAACAAGTTATTGCAATTCTCATTCTTACTAGCCCTGGGTGCTATCACCTTATTTACTTCCTGTGAAAAGGAGGATTTAAACGTTACCGAAGACGTGGAATTCTACGTCAACAGTTCGGTCTTTGACATCGAAGAGCGAGGTAACTGTGGTCGTTTTGGCTGCTACTCCTTTGTTTTTCCCATCAGCATTCAGTTCCCCGACAGTAGCGTGGTGGAAGTGGAAGACTACGAAAACCTGAGAACGACCATCCGCGACTGGAAAGAAGCCAATCCCGATGTTGAAAACCGCCCCCATCTGGCATTTCCTTTGGAAGTGATGGACGAGGAAGGGACTATCATTTCGGTTGAATCCAGAGCGGATTTACGCAAATTACGTATTGAATGCCGTAGAGAGTTCTTTAAAGAGAGACGCGACAAGCGTGGAAAGCACCTCGGAGGAGATTGCTTCCGGCCTGTGTTCCCTCTTAATATTGCACTACCGGATGGCAATACAATCACGGCTACCGATCGTCGGGATCTACAACAAAAAACAAGAAGATGGAAAGCGAACAATCCTAATGCTGAAGAGCGTCCAGCCCTGGCCTTCCCCATTCAAGTTGAGTATCGGGATGGTACCATCGTAGATGTTGCTTCACGAGAAGACCTAAAAGCACTACGAGAAGATTGTGCAGAAGACAGTGATGGATAGTTTTTTAGCGAAAGCGAAGAGAAAAGAATAATAAACTGGTGAACAATGTGGTTTCAGGTCCGTCAATTGGCGGGCCTTTTTTCGTTGAGACAAGGCATAGCTTGTCTGTACCACTTTAGAAGCGTTGGAATTTTTTGCGGTTATAGCCGAAGTTTTCGGGGGGTTCGAAAGGCGTACAAAGCTTTTTCCAGGCTTCCTTAATATTCCAGGTACCGATCAGACCGATCAACAGAAAGATAAACTGAATAATTCTTTTGAAATTGGCATTGATGAAAACCTCATCGCGGGTTACGTAGGCAATATACCCCGCAAAACCAACCAGTGCGATGCCCATTAGGAGCTGGAAATAATTTTTTGAACGGTAGTCACGCTCCAGTTCTTTATGATAAAGGCGCTCGTCGGCAAATTCTAGTAAGACCGTGCGGACTTCTTTTTCCGGCTTTCGTGCATCTACCTTTTGCTTAATGGCCTCATAATCCAGGCCTTCTTCTACCCATTGCTCAATGGCCTCCTTTAGTTTTGTCACATCCATCTTTTCTACTTTATCCTTTCTACTTTACCCTTTACCTAAACCGAATAGCCCGAATCGGACTAATTCTCGTCACCAGATAAGAAGGTATGATTAAAAACAGCAGAACGACCAGCAAGGTTCCAAGGTTTAATAGCAAAATCGTCCAAAAATCAACCTCCACTGGTGCGTAATCCAGATAATAATTCTGTTCGTCTAAGGTAATAAAGCGAAATTTATCCTGCAAAAAACAGAGCAGCAGGCCAATCAAATTCCCCCAAAAGATCCCCAGAATGATAATGTAGGAAGCATAATACAGAAAGATTTTACGAATCCCCCAATTGGAGCTTCCCAGGGCCTTGAGTGTACCGATCATATTGGTGCGTTCCAGAATGAGAATCAGCAGCGCCGTAATCATATTAATGATGGCTACAATGATCATTAAGCCCATGATGACCACCTCGTTGATATCTTGCAAAGCCAACCACTGAAAAATCTCGCGAAATTTTTCCTCTATGGTTTCGGCGTAGAGATCTTCGGGCAAGACATTGTAGTATATGTGATTAGCAATCGGATCTAAATCATCAATATCATCGATAAATACTTCAAACCCACCAACCTGATTTTCGGTCCAGCCCATGAGTTGCTGGATCTTTCTTATATCCACTAGTGCAAAACGGGAGTCATATTCTTCCAGCCCCGTCTTAAAAATACCCTTCACTACAAACCGGCGCTGAATGGGCTCCTCATTTTCTACAAAAACCACGCGCAGGGGATCCTCCACACTTAATCGCAGGCGATCGGCGGTCTGCTGGGAGATTAAAATGCCATTGGAAACCACACTATCTTGCCAGGAAAGCAGTGCTCCCTCTCGAAGATAATCCTCCATAAAAGTCCAATTGAAATCTTCACCGGCCCCTTTGAGGACAATTCCTTCAATTTCTTCATTTGCCTGAATGATGCCCGAACGCAGCGCAAATACCTGAAGGTGGGAGACCCCTCCCCTGGTTTGCTGCTCACGTACGTATTCGCGCCCCATAAAAGTACCCCGATCCAGATAAGTAATGCGTTCTTCCTCTAATAAATTCGGATAGAAATCCTGCTGCTTATTAATCGGATCGTTTTCTACTACTGCCTGATAAATACTCGACCCCGTAATGTGGATATGCCCCCAGAAACCAAAGATCTTTTCGCTGATCTCTTGCTTAAACCCGGCAATTAGTGCCGACGAACAGATCATCACGGACATACTGAGGGCAATCGCAATGATCGCAATGCGGATAATCAAGCGGGTAAAGGACTTTTTCTGTCCGGTAGCTACTTTTCGGGCTATAAAATATTCGTAGTTCATATCGCTTCTGGCTCCCGTCTTTTTTGGGACGAGGGCTAAGATAGAACGATAATTTTAAATACCAAGGCTGTAGGACTATTCAAATAGAATAGGTTTTGTCCTTTCCTGCCCGTCGATTTCCATCCGGAAGTAATAGAGCCCCTTAGCGGGAAAAAGGGAAGCGGATACTGTCCATTGCTGCAAACCGGCCGATCGTTGCTCTTGGCCAGACCAAACCCGGCGCCCCTGCAGGTCGTAAATGGCTACCTTTACCAGATTTTCCTTTTCCAGATAAAAGGGGAAAGTCGTCTGCCCCCGGAATGGATTGGGCCGATTCGTAAATAAGTTCCAGCTGGAATCGCTGGTTTCGACCTGTTCAAAGACCAGATTTACATCCAGGTATTCTCCGAAAATGTTGTAGGCTTCTTTTTGGGTCAGGCTGGAATTGAGTTGAATCGCGTTACTCAGGTATAAATTCTTTTTGGCCTGGAAATAAATGGTCACCAGAACTTCTTCGTCTTTCCATTCTTTCTCCTGTGCCCGGTTCCAGCTAAATGACAGTCGACGATCCGTTTCGAAATGACCAATTTGCCCTGACTGCAAAAGACCATAATTCATAGTTAGGAAACGTAATTTGTCGGTATCAAAAGACAGGGTACCCTGCAAGCCATCAATTTCATCCAGTTCCTTGACGCTAATCGGAACCGCCAGTACTTCTCCATCCGACAGCGCCTGCTCCCGGATAAAGAGATTTAATTGTCCGGCACTCCGCGATACCGTAGAACCCTGTAACTGGTTAGCGGTGGCGTTGCCATTAACATCTCCGATCTTAACCCCCACAAAGTGAATATCCGCGGGGCCTTTCATATCCTCGACCCGAATCGTCTCCGGGAAGGCTTCCATCCAGGGGTTTTCCCGATCCGGGAATTCGTAATTGGCTTCTACAAAGCGCCAGCTGGTATTGTTCCGGAAGTGATCGTCTATATTCAGGATAATTTTTCGTAACTGAATCATATCCAGCGTAGTCACCGACTTAGAGTTATTGACATCAGCGGCAATCAGGCGGTAAGGATTGATAATTGGGGTAATGCCGAGTACGTGCTTCTGCACTTTGATCAAATCCAGAGTACTGACGCCATTTCGGGGATCGTCATCCTTCGTAGGACGTACCTGGTAGTTTTTGCCGGAAGGCAGAGACTCAAAAATAAAATCTCCGGTACTAGTGGTAGCGTACATTGCATTCATTTCGCCCGACAAGGCGACCATCACCTCCTCTACCCGATCGCCATCCGGCGTTTGTATACTTCCGGAGATCATTCCGGCATTAGCCAGCTGTTCACAGACCGAGCGATTATCCTGTACATGAATGTAAGTCGTGCAGTAATCGTGGTTACCCATTTCATCCCAGGCGTAAATTTCTACTTCGATGAATCGATCGGCATCCGCACAGCCAAAGCTCAATTCCCGCTGCCCCCGTACGACCCTACTATCCGACCGATTGATGGAATAATCCGTAACCAGGCCGTTCTCTCCCTGCCCATTACAGTCGTATACCGGACTACGTAATAGCGCATCTACCCGTGCAGTAGCAATGGCTGTCAGGGTATCATCGGTTTCCCAAAAAGACAACTCCACGGCCAGCATATCCCCACAAATAGGTGCCGGTGCTTTCTTATCTATTACCTCAAAGGGAATATGAACAATACTGGTATTTCCGCAGCCGTCGTTTGCTCTGATGCGCAGCTGATGATTACCGATTGGAAACTCGGTCATGAGCTCATAATTCGGAAAGTCGCCAAACAAATATTCCTTCGACAGCGGAACAAAATCTTCTCCCTGAGCATTTAAATCCAACGAAAGGCTCAAGTCTATAAAGGTGTCGCAGGTCTCCTCAATCGTAAAGGGGATGGTAGCCAAGCCAAAGCACTGATCCTGCCCAGTAGCATAGCGGCTTTCAAAAACCAGGCTATCCGGAAAGCTTAGTGCCGGAGGCGTAGTATCCCGTACCTGAATATGCTGGGTATACTTCCAGTAACCCGTGGATCGAAGATTAGGGTTGGATTGACTACCGTAGTAGTAGCCCTTATGGTCGGGGAGGGTATCGTAGGGATTGGTATTACTATCCAAAAAGGTACTATCTCCCGGTTTGACCACAACACAAACCGGTAAATTCCCCGGGATGTTATCGTCATTTACGTCGCGTTCGATGTGGATAAAAGGATCCTCTTTTTGATACTCGCACCAATTGATCACACTGTAGGTACGGATGAGCTTGTAGCAGGCCGCATTTTCGGTTTCTAGCCTGATATCTTCAAAGCTGACGGCAAAAAGGGCGCAGCCGTTACTATTGAGCTCAGGCTCCATTTGGGCCAATTCCAGGCCACATTCCAGACTGGTATCCGCCGGAAAACAAATACTGTAATCATGAATCGCTTCAATACGAATGGTCTGCACACAAATCGGTCCTAGCCGGGGCTGGTCCGCGTTTGGATTTTTGGTCGCTTGAAACCGACGTAGGATGGTACCCTGTCCACACTGATTCGTGGAATGGATTGCGGGTAATTCTTCGATAAGCAAATCACCACAGCTGTAATCGGAGGCCTCCGCGGTGCCGAACGGACTCAGATCAGTTGGTACATAATCGTAACAGGCCACCACGGTATCTTTCGGTGCAATGCAAACGGGGGGCAGTTTATCTTCCAGCAGCACGGTGGCCCAACAGGTATTCATATTTCCGTAAGCATCCCAGCCCCAGAGCTCCACGGGCTGCTCTGGCTGCAGTAAATCATTACAATAATACTCCACGTAATCTCCATCCGAGCGCAAATCGTCAAAACGAGTATACCCGTTCTCATCCAACTCGTCTCCCAGAACCTGACCATCTCCGTCGTAATCGTAGTACTCGTATGCCTCGGGAGCCACTTGGCGTCTTACCTTAAAGGAAGTGATGGCACAATTATCCGAACTGCCTTCGTTGATATCAACATAACCCACCTTGGCGTAGGGCCCTTCACTCATGGATACAATTAGGCGATCAATACAGGACATGACGGGCGGAATCTGATCAATAGTGCGAAAATAGAGGGTATCGACCGATTGCCCCTTACAGCCATCTTCCATCGAGATAATAAAGCGATTTAATCCAGCCGGAATCTGATCAATATAGGTGTCGTGGTGTAGCGCTACTCCCGACTGATAAGTATTGGTTTGGGCATCCCAGGATTCCACCTTACCACTCACTCTTACATTGGGATTACAATCCCTGATATTTACGTCGAATAATAATTCTATGGCTTCGCGTTGTAAGGAAATCGCCCCTCCACAACCAAAGGGCGAGGTCGGAATATTAGCGGTATCCACCTGCCGCTCAATCACCGGCCCACTAAAGTCGCCAATTTTGATAACCAGGGTATCAATCGGGTAAAACTGATCGGTACACCAATCAAAATAGCGGACTTCACGTTCAATTTTTCGGGCGCCACCACAAACGAAGAAATCTCGATCTTCAAAACCAATGGAGTAGTTACAGCCATCTTCTTTCAAATAGATAGTATCTCCAAAAGCATTAATCAGATAAGGGTAGGTATCGGGTACGGCCACCCCGTTCGGGTCACATTCGCTAATCGTCAGGTCGGGTAATTTGGCAATTTGGCTAAGGTCGGGATAGATAAAAGTGGCGTCCAGTGTAGTAGAAGAGAAATTACCCGCCGCATCGGTAATAATAAAAGTACGCTGTAAAGTGGCATATTCATTAGTGCCACAGGGTTCGTAAATTACATTATCAGTAACGGAGACAAAGAAGCCACTACAGTCATTAATCAGCGGTGCACCCAAGTAATATTTATAAGAAGGATCTTCCCAACTGCGGGGATTATTGACAATTCGGTTCATATCTTCGCAATACAGGGTATAATCATCCCCCAACCAGTTGATATCGCTAATACTGGGTGCTCCCCGGTCTTGCAAAAAGATGGTTGTATTGCAAAGCGGTACAGCGCAGCCCTGCTTAAAAAGGACAACGTCCAATTCCTTTCCCACCTGGGATTCCGTAAGAACGCTTCCATTAAAACCCGTGGCAAAATCAAAGGCCAGCACGCTGAGTTCGTCTTCACAAACGGCACTGCCCGACAGCACCTGATCGACCATCAATTCAAAGGCACAATCAGCTCCGAGCTGTGCCTCAATCCGATCTACACAGGCAATGGTATTGGCACCGGTCACATCCAGGCTTAGCACAGCCGAATCATCCGGACAGGCTCCCTGGGCGCTGGTATTATAGCGAAAACGATAAATCCCCGTATTCAGTCCGGCCACATCCACGCGGGTGGAATCACTGATGTCCAAGCCCGAATTGTCCAGATCCGTCCAGACTCCTCCCGAGCGCGGTTGACCATCTAAACGCTCCATGAAGTTGATCTCCATATCGATATCACTACAAAAAGTACAAATTTCCAGACGGGTATCATTTCCGGCACAACCCACAATATCGGCTACTACTCTACTGTTTTCCGGCAGGGCTGTCTTGGGACTGTGGTTGACATACAACAAGTGCATGAACATCGGAAGTAATAATCCATAAAATAAGGCATGGGATCGTAATGGCTTTCTCATATAAAGGATTTGCAAGGTTATCTACAAGAGAAGAAGCAAAAGCTATGCCAGATTTTCGGGTGGTCGGGTGGTCGGGTGAGTTTGACTTTTTGGGTGGGTAGGAAGAAAAACTTTAAAAAAGATTGCGAAATTATTGAATTTTGAAGTAGTTTTGCATCGCTCTTGAAGGAAGGAACTTTTTCAAAGGAGAAAGCCTTTTAACTAAATGAGTACCAAGGCCCGGGTGGTGGAATTGGTAGACACGCAGGACTTAAAATCCTGTGGCCATTGCGGCCGTGCGGGTTCGATTCCCGCTCCGGGTACAAGGCATCAGTCATTAAATTGATTGATGCCTTTTTTATTTTAGACCTATTCGAGTTTCAGCAAACAGTTCCATTACAGCATAGGAGCCGTCTGCAATCATAATTATTTGAAAATCAGAGAACCAACGACCTAATAAAAAGATAATGCCCAGATTCTATTAGCCCTGCCGCCTGCAACAAAGGAAAATGATGGCGTATATTTCCTTAAGCAAACTCATGTTTCTGCAACCACATTCTCCAACACCCCAATGGGTGGAATGGTAATACTGATCCGATCGCCACTGACCAGGGTAAAGTCACTACGCGGTACGATGCCGGTGCCCGTCATCAGGAAACAGCCCTTGGGGAAACTGCATTCCCGGTATAGATAGGCCGCCAATTCTTCGGGTTGGCGTTTCATTTCGGAGAGCCTGGTTTGTCCGCTGAAAACGGACTTCCCCACCCGGTATATGTCCATTTTCACGGAAGTATCCATGTCAATGGGATGCTCCCGGACTAAAATACCGGGGCCCAGAGCGGCACTTCCATCGTAGGTTTTCGCTTGAGGTAAATACAGTGGGTTTTCACCTTCGATACTACGGGAGCTCATATCGTTGCCGATGGTGTAGCCTACAATTTTACCGCTGGAGGAAAGCAAGAGGGTCAACTCCGGCTCGGGTACGTTCCAGGTGGAGTCACGGCGGATGCGTACCTTGCCCCCCTGCCCTACGGTCCGCTGTGCCGTGGCTTTAAAGAAAAGCTCGGGCCGGTCGGCCAGGTACACTTTGGCGTAAAAGTCTCCCCCACCCGCCTCTTTAGATTCCTCCTGGCGGGCCAATTTGCTATTGAAGTACGTGACGCCACTGGCCCAAACTTCTTGTGTACCAATTGGGGGTAACAGATGCGTAGGCAGATAGGACTCGGGCCTGCGAATAGGCGGGAGTTTGGCCAGGCGAGCTTGCGCTTTCGCAAAAAGATCATCATCGTTGATAAAGGTATCCCAGTCTTCATTTTCCAGTAAGAAGAACTGATCTTTCTGCTCCATGAGTATGCCCTGCCTGACTCTGTACAGCTTCATATTATACTTTAGTTTATTTTCCGGAGTAATCGTTTAAATAGGCGTAAATCGCACCAATTTCCAGGCTATCCAGCATAGGATAAGGGTGCATAGGCTTACGGTAGCCAGCCTGTCCTTCCCGCTGCCCGTATTTCACGGCCCCGATGAAGGCTTCTTTAGTCCACTGACTGACATTAGATTCACCGTCCATCAACAAGCTGGGAGATACAATCGTATCTTCCTTGACGAGGAAAGCAGTGCCACCACCCAGGTAGCCCTCGGTATTTACCGGGTTTTCCATATCCCACTTATCCAGGCCGGCCGAGTGGCAAAAGTAGCAGCCCATCTGAGCGTCTACCAGATATTTTCCGTAGGCCACCGGATCACTGATCGGCGGTTTGGCCGGGTATTGCTCCTTATAAGGAAAGGGTTTAATCGCAAAGCTTAGTAGACCTTTGGCTAATAAACTCGGCTTATGCGGCGGTTGTGCGGTCTCATCCGCTAGTACTGCCTGATCGCTGGACTGCAAATAGGCAATGATGGCTTTAAGGTCTTCATCGGCCATAATCACGTAGCGGGGCATAACCGGCAGAAGTGGTTTTCCTTCTTTGTTTACGCCCGTACGTAACAAGCGGTACAGTTCGGCAGCCGTATAATCTCCAATGCCATTTTCCATGCTTTGGGTAATATTGGGAACGTAAAGGGTTCCGAAGGCTTTGTGTGCTGCTTCATCTTCGAAATAGCCTCCGGCATAAACCTGGCCTTCGGGACGGTGGCACCCCGCACAATTGTGGTCGACCAGCTTTCTGCCCAGCGCCAGCGTGGCACTATCGGCGGTGATATTTATTTCCTTAAGCGGCACATCACTGTAATTGGGAAGTGGTTTAAATTTGAGGAAAGCCAGAAAGCCCGCAACTAATAAGACGGCAACACCAAGTAAGATAAACAGTACTTTCATTACTCTTTTCATGGTAGAAATGGATTTTAGGTTAACTGATCGAATACAGCCATTAATGTACAAATTTACTTTCAAATGACCAGGGTGGAAAGTAAATTCTTTGATCGCAGGGTTTTCTTGGCTTTCGCCAAAAAATCCATTAGCAATTTCCTAAATTACAAGTATGAAAGTCCTGGCAAGAAACCACCTAAAATTGCAACTCAAGAAACTCAGCTGAATCATAAGCTTATGGGTACTTATTGCCGTGGGACAATTTTTATTCGAATACGAAGTACTGCTAAACCACGTCGACCTGGATGCGAATTATCCCTTTTGGACTTATTTAACCTACGACGTGCTCCGTGCACTGGCGGCAGCTTTAGTGGGCGGTTATATTATGGTATTTTTTTTTGGAGCATCGGGGACTACCTTTGGAGTCTGGAGTATTTCAAGAATTATTCCCTGTGGCTCATCATTTCCTTCATCAGTATAGCCGCCCTTTTGGTGAATGACAAATACGTGCCGGGCGTTTTGCGCGATTTTTTATTGGAAAATACTTCAATTTTCTACGGGCCTTTTTTCGGGAGGCCACCCTACCGATTCTTAATTCCCGTGGTATCATTCACCAGTACGTTGGAGATGAGATTGTCATCATCTGGAAGCTGGACCAGGGTCTGCGCCAAACGGCCTGCGTCCCCGCGAGATGAGCGACTTGCAGCTGCGTGGTAAGCGACGTCCCGTCTCCTTGTATACCATCCGTTAATCCCCCCTGGAAAACCAATCTTCCACAACGTCCAGGGCAGGTTCCTTCGGAGAAAAATCGATCGGAGAAGTATCCCGTTGACGTCGGCGCTGACGAGCGGCGTAGGCTTCCGGCTTATAATTGCGACGGCTCCATTTCCAGAAGAAAACACCCGCCACCCAGTCTTCCTCCCAGAAGACCTTAAAGAAAGCCTCGTAACACCGTGCCTGTACCGCTGTGGATACATCTTCTTCCTTATACTCCATACGGTCTGGCCAGGTCCAGGGTTCGATGGCCGCGTTACGCATACTACGGTAACCCAATTCCGTAAAGATCACCGGGCGATCCCAGCGCCCGGCAAATCGCTTTAAGGACTTATAATGGGGGCGCCAGCCTTTTTTAAGGTCCTCCAGGCTGGGATCTTCTTTTTTAGTAAGTGGGAAATACCCCTGCACTCCAATGTAATCCAGGGCATCCCAAAACTGAATAGATTCGTACTCTTCATAAAAATTAGCCGCGTAAGTCAAATCACCGGAATACACTTCGCGAATTCGGGCGATTAATGCTCGCCAATCCGCTTCTCGCTGACTGGCACACTTGTAAAGCTCCGTTCCTATACAAAAGAGGGGGATCTGTTGCTCCTCTGCCAGCCTGGCATAATGCAGAATAAATTTTTCGTAATTCTCGAACCAGATTTGCCAATCCGCCTCGTTTTGCATCTCAATGTCTGATCGCCAACCGCCACTGTTGCGCCCCATCCAGATGTGTGGTTTAAGCATCGTTTGCACGCCCGCTCGCTGCGCCACTCCGGTGGTGTGAATCAGGCCGCGATCCCGCTCGCCCCAGTAGCCCCGGTCACTGCGGTAGACCAGTTCGGGCTGGTGGACATTGGCTTGCCAGCCGAAGGGGGTTTGGGCAATCCAATTGACGTGATACGGCATGATGGATTGCATGTGCTCCTGATCTACGGAATCTGTAGCTTCCCAGGAGAAGCCTTTGATCTTCGCCCCCCGGTAGTTTACCCCTTGGGGTGCCGGTAGGGAAGCCAGGAGGAACAGGCATATTAGAAAGATCGGAAGTAGCAGTGCCACGCCGATCGAGGATTGTTTTCTTATCTTCATAATTTGGGTGATAATTCGGCCATTTTTCTTATCTCCTAAAATCGGTTTTTTTTAGCAAACAAAAAAGTATAATTTACAGCTAGATTTTTGTACCCGAAAAACATAGCCTTTTTAGCAAAAGGAATCCATTTATTTATGAGTAAAGTAACAGAAGAACCTTCTCCCTACCGCCACCTCGAAAAGCAAAGAGTAGCTGATCTTTTAAAAATGATGAACCAAGAAGATCGCAGTGTACCTGAGGTAGTTGGTCAGGCTATTCCACAAATCACCCCATTAGTAGAGCACATCATCCATAAAATGAAGCAGGGGGGACGACTTTTTTACATTGGTGCCGGCACCTCCGGAAGACTGGGTATCCTGGATGCCTCGGAATGTCCACCTACCTTTGGTGTCCCGGAAGACTGGGTAATCGGTTTAATCGCCGGTGGTGACCAGGCTATTCGCAGTGCCGTAGAAAAAGCAGAAGACAGTACCAAGCAGGCCTGGATCGATCTGAATAATCAATATATCAATATTCAGGATGTCGTTATCGGAATTGCGGCCTCCGGAACGACGCCCTACGTCATCCATGGACTCAAAGAATGTCAACACCATGGCATCACGACCGCTTGTATCACTTGCAACCCCGGTACGCCACTAAGTCAATATGCGGATTATCCCATTGAAGTTGTTGTAGGCCCGGAATTTGTCACGGGAAGTACCCGGTTAAAGGCCGGAACGGCACAGAAATTGGTGCTCAACATGATATCCACCACCACAATGATTGGCCTGGGGCGCGTGCAGGATAATAAAATGGTAGATATGCAATTAAGTAATGAAAAATTGGTGGAGCGAGGTACCAAGATGGTCATGAGTGCCCTGCAGATCGAATACGATCGGGCGCATCAACTGCTCATCACCCACGGTAGCGTACGAAAAGCCATTGAAAGTCAGAACCGTGAGCGATTTCTGGGCTGAATCAATGAAACATTTCCCGTATATTCGTAAAGTAGAGACTTCGAGGGCCTTAAGCCTTTCACAAGCTTTTTTAATTAAAGTTTTATTAATACTGCCTCTACACGAACGGAGTACGCGAACACTTCGTTTTATATTTACTTTTTATATAAAAACCAATCTTATGATCAAGCGTGTATTTATTCTTTTCCTGGTCTTTGTACTCGCAGCCTGCTCTACAGTACCGATTACGGGTAGAAAGCAACTCACCATCATTCCCGCTGCTCAGATGATGTCCCTGGCCAGTGAGCAATACCAACAAGCACTTAACCAAAGTAGAACCGTTGCCGAAAGCAATAACGATGTCCAGCGTCTGCGCCGGGTAGGAAATGATATTATTGCCTCCGTTGAGCAGTATATGCGAGCCAACGGCATGGGCGCGCAGCTTGATGGCTATAATTGGGAGATTAATCTCATTCAGGATGATCAGGTCAATGCCTGGGCCATGCCTGGTGGCAAAATTGCCTTTTATACGGGTATTATGCCCCTCTGTAATACGGATGATGGTATTGCCGTAGTAATGTCCCATGAGATTGCACACGCCATTGCCGGACACGGTGGAGAACGCATGAGTCAGGGGGTTCTGGCCCAATTTGGTAGTGCGGTGGCCGTTGAGGTCTTATTGGCTGAACAACCACAAACCACCAAAAATCTGGCCGCAACGGCGCTGGGTATTGGTTCCCAACTGGGTATCCTGGCCTACAGCCGCCTACACGAATCCGAAGCGGATGAATTGGGCTTATACTTTATGACGATGGCTGGCTATGACCCCTACGAGGGAGCCAAGTTTTGGGAAAGAATGAGTGCCCTTTCCGGAGGTGCAGCCCCACCCAAGCTTTTATCTACGCACCCGCCCAATCAGGAACGCATTGCCAATCTGGAGCGCTTGGCGCCCATTGCCATTGAAAAATTCGGCAAATAAAACAAGAGACTGAAAGTGCTTCGAAGAAAAAATCAACCGCATAGTCCGTCTTCTTAAGAGAAGGTGGGCTATGCTTTTTTATAGGCATGAGCAAGCAGATCTTCCATTTCTACAAAGTTCAGACTTTTATCGTGGGTCGCTTCCAAAACGACCTGGGGGGCTACCCCGGCCTCCAGCGCTTCCTTCCAGCGTAAAACGCAAAGGCACCACTGATCACCGGCTTTGAGGCCGGGAAACTGCCACTGTGGACGTGGTGTAATTAAATCGTTCCCCTGCGCCCGGCTGAAAGCCAAAAAATCGTCGGTCATGATTGCACAAACCGTATGGGTGCCGCTATCCATCGGCCCGGTATTGCAACAACCATCGCGATAAAACCCCGTCATCGGTGCGGTACTGCAGGCAATTAAAGGCTGCCCAAATACATTTAAGGATTCTTCTTGTTGCATAGTTATTTTTTTTACCTGATCGTATTGCACTTTTAATTCTGTAATTCCCAAACCCAATTTCCTTCCTGATCAAAGTAGCCAATTTGGTCTCCTTGTTCTACCCGGAACAAGCCCTGACCAGCATAACTAATATACTCAAAACCAGGCTGAACGATCATCTCACCCTTGATATCAGAAAGTCCACTTACGCCTTCCAATTGTACCTTGGCATAGCCATTTTCAAAGTCTTCTATCCGGCTGTATTTGGGTCGAACCAATGTAATACCTTTGCGATTTATGATCCCCCATTTGTTATTCATTCGAATAACAGCTACTCCATTCTGAAATTCTGTCGCCTTCTCATAAAAGCCCTGATAGCGGTCGGCCTCTTCCGTGATGTAATAAAAGCGATATTCCTGATCCCGCACCAGCCCCCTTCCCTCACTAAAGGTAATGAGTTGATTGACACTGGGTTCCAGTACTAGTTCCCCCTCTATATTTACCAGGCCAGCACGACGCATGCCCCGGTAAACAACGGCTCGTTCATCTTCGAAAGGCTGACAGCGAGAGAACGTAAAATCGGTGATTTTCCGACCTTCCCGATCAATGTATCCGCAGTGACCAGATTCGTATACCGCCGCTCTTCCTTCCTGAAAGGGGCCCGCTTTCCAATAAGTTGGTGAAACTACTTCCTCTCCGGAAATATTGATGTAGCCAAATTTATCTGCTTCTTTTACCCGGGCAAGCCCATTGGAGAAATCCTGGATTTCCCGATACACCTTATTGGTAACCTGTATACCGCGTGCATTAATCACGCCGTAGCGATCTCCGGACCGATTGTACCGAACGATCGCTAATCCATATTGATTAAAATCGCTGATACTTAAATATTTAGGCCGTTCAATAAAAGTACCATCCGGGCCAATCAATCCAAAAAAGCCCTCCTGTTTCACAATAGCCGTCCTTCCAAAAAAGGTTCTTGCCTCTTCAAAACTGGGGGCTATTTTAAGCTGTCCGGTAGTGTCAATATAACCTCTTTTCTGATCATATTCCACCCAGGCTAAGCCCTGGCTAAAGTCACCGCAAGATTCGTATTGGTAAGGAATCAACAATTCTCCCCGTCGATTAATATACCCCCAGCGTCCCGCCTTACGCACTGCAGCCAGGCCTTCGCTGAAATCTCTCACCTCTTCATATTCGCAGGGAATCGCTAATTGTCCTAGATGGTCCGTAAATCCCCATAAGCCATCTTTCATGACGGATAGCCGACCTTCATTTATTTCACCCACTTCATCATAAATTGCCGAAATCGTCAACTTTCCCAGGGTATCAATCAGCCCGTAGCGCGTCTTGCGCACGTAAAGTTTAACAATTTGATTCCCGGTATTTTCCAGAAAAGCAAGGTCGTCGTAAGCACAGGGAATAAGTAATCGCCCTTTTGCGCCCATCAGGCCCCATTTACCACTTTTGTAGACCATGCCCACCTCATTAACCATATCGATGGCGAAATCAAAGTCATCGTCCGTCAGCCTTTTACCCTGCTGATCCAGGTAAGTCCAGCCTCCCCCTTCTGCGTATATCTTACCCCGATTAAGGAGCAACTCATCGTATTTGGTGTGATCAATCAAGGTAAAAGAAGTCCGTAGGTCAAGCAAATAGTCATAAAGCGGGGCAATAGAGAAGTGACTTTTCATGCGGGCATTCAATTGCCCACCGATCAGTGCCCGGGCAAATCCTTCCCGAAAGGGTCCGATGTAGGTATAGCGATCACCCGTACAATGTCCCATCTTGTTCACAAAGGAATAGCTACCATCCTCTAAGATACAGCGGGCAAGGGGACTTCCCAAACGAAAATCCTCCGTAAAAATATGACGGTATTGCATATCCCCAATCAAATAGCCTTCCTGATTATTTACAATGCCATATATTTTATTTAGCCGGATAGTCGTTCGTTCCCATTCAAAATCCCGGCTACTCGATAAGCCCACAATACTAAGCCCCAGATCTTCGTAAACACTAACTTCCTCGAAGGAAGGAGAAACCTTAAGTTGGCCAGTGGAATGGTCGCGTAAGCCCCACCGTCCTTTTTCGGAATGGTAAAACCATTCGAATTGATCCAAAATATAGGAGGGGCGATCCTGATCGGAACAGGAAGTAGGGGCAGCACTACCGATTCGCACCTGAAAGTGTTGATTCAAATTTACATCCCCCAGCAGTTGTCCTCGTTGATCAAATTTAAATAAGTCTACCTCTTGTCCGGAAAATCCCTTTGCCATTTGGTCTTCCAACTCGATCTTATCGTACTGAGCAGGAATGATGGCCGTCCCCGTTTTATTAATTAGCCCTACTTTCCCCGCTAATCTGGTTTTGGCCAGACCAATGGTATTCGCGGGAGAAATATAATCGTATTGAAAACTACTTAACATTCGATCTCCTGTACCAGCGATTGCCCACTTGTGCTGTCGTTTAACACGAAAAAGACCATCGGCAAACCACAGTATTTCATCGTAATCTTCTGATAATACCGGTTGTCCACAGAAATCTACTACCCCCACTTTCTGCCGCTGTTTGATCATGACGTACTGCTCCGAGATAGGTAAAAAGCGACTAATTCGCTCCTGGGCAATAATCCGTTGGCAGGCCAGAGAAAATAAATGCTTCTCTCCGTAGGTATACAAGCGTAAGTAATGATCAGTCAGAAAGTCAAAGGAAGTGTATTTTACTTCCGTCAGTGTACGACCCTTCGGCCCCAGCACTCCCCACTGGCTATTATTTTTGACCAGGAACAAGCCGTTTCGCAGTAACAATATCTCTTCGTAAGACGTATTCACTATCGTTTCTCCGGCCAGGGACACTACCCCCCTGTCCCCGGCTTGTTCGACAACTAGATAACTTTGGCCCAGGCGCTTAATCTTCTCAAAACCAGGAAATAAGATAACCTCCCCGGAAGTATTGATTAATCCCCACCGGTCTTCTTGCTTAATCTTAAAGAAACGCTCATCAAAGGGTCGAATATCCTGATAACCGCCGGGAGACAAAACCTGTTGCTGATGGTCTAATAATAACCAGCCCGCATCCTGCTTTACGGCAAAATACAGGCTATCCAGAACTTTAATGTCTGAAAAAGCAACCGGCATGATTATTTTGCCGGCATTAGAAATAACACCTACCAATCCGTCTTTTTGTACGGTAGCGTAGCCATAAGTATCAAAGCTTGACATCGCCTCGTAAGTGGGAGGTAAAATAACTTGTCCTGCTGCGTCAATCAAGCCCCATTGGTGCTGTTTTTTTACTGGAAAGTAAGGCTGCGCACGGATCAAAGTAGCCCAGGATAAAAGGCAACTGACCAATAGGCTGTATTTAAATAATGTCGAGGGCATAAGGCTTGTGTTCATACTCACCATGATCGGATTTTCTGTCGCATGCCATGAAATAGAGGCATCTACTCAAAAACTCTAATACATAACGTTTTTGGCTATGTAAAATTATAAGGCCCAAAATACTATCTTTATGCTTCCTAAAAATCCGTAATGTATCTACGCCCACTCATCGTGGCCAATGGTTTATATTTTTTAGAATGTGGTTATGGAGAAAGCACTAAACTACCGGGAAATGCGCCCGGATCTGGAAGAATACTTAAAATCGGTGGAAGCCAACCGGCATCCGATTGCGCTTATCTTAGACCGGGTGAAAAACCGGAGAAATATCGCCGCCTTACTTCGACTCGCCGATGCGGCGCGGGTAAAAGAAGTTATTCTTTATCAATGTGGTATTGATACACAGGAAGATAACAAGGTGAAAAAGGTGGCTCGCTCGGCCCAGGAATTCGTCCCTCAGCGAAGCACGCATCAGCTATCCGATCTGACCGCCCTCCAAAGGGAATATCGCCTGGTTGGCCTGGAAATCACGAATAAAAGTGTTCCATATTATGAATATAGTGGAAAAGTCCCTTTGGCCCTAGTCATCGGAAATGAACAAAGAGGAATCTCTCAAGAAGTGCTGGATTTGTGTGAGGAAAGCGTGCACGTGCCCATGATGGGCAGGAATAGTAGCATGAACGTGGCGATGGCGAGCGGAATTGCCACCTACGGCCTGCTAAAGGTGATTGGTAAATTGACATAAGCAAAGAGCTTATGTCAATTTACGATTCTTGTAGTCAGAGGGTTTCCATTAATCCGTCATTGGTGTCCTCTAGTGGTTGCTTACCTAAATAAACATAAAAGACAATCAAGCCCATACCTATCAGTAAGAGGATAGGTGCGAAATAGGCTACCGGTTCGGGCATATTTGTCATGGCTTCCAAGAGGGAGCCGAAGAGTAAACCCAAACCTGCCATTAGGAAAATAACGCCCTGCTTGAGGGTGCGCAGCCGATTGACGGTTTTTCCGCTCCTGCGAAAAATGGAAGCATCCCGTCCCGATTCGATCAGGGCCATTTTTATTTTGGTCCGCGTCGTAAAGTACATATATACGAAAATGATCAAAGCCAACATTGGCCAGATGATCCCCATAATTGGTATTAATAATTCTGCTCCTCCCATATCTAAACGATTTTGTATTTTTAGTTTGTTTTGTAATGCTGACCCTATGACGGGGACAAATTGAATGCGGTTACAAACTTTAAAAAATAAATTAATCTTTGTAACGGATGAATGATCCGTTGCGTCTAAGGAGGAATGGTAGAAGACATACACTTGATACAACAGGTGCTAAAAGGTAATCAAGCGGCGTTCCGCAGTCTCATGGAACGATACCAATCCTATGTTTTCACCATTGCTTATAAGGTACTGAAGAACCGGGAATCGGCAGAGGAAGTAGCCCAGGACGTTTTCATAAAGGTATACCGAATGCTGGGTTCGTATCAGCAAAAATCAAAATTTAGTACCTGGCTATATACAATCGCCTACCGAACGGCCCTGGACGAGGCCCGTAAAAAAAAGCGGTATTCGCTAAGTATAGAAGCCGATGATCAGCATTTACAAATTGCCGACGAGGATGGGAAAAGTCCGGCTTTCGACCTACAACAGGCGGATTTGAACAAACAACTCGAAGCAGCCATACAACATTTGAAACCCATTGATGCCACCTTAATCACGCTGTATTATCTCAATGAAAAAAATGTACAGGAAATTCAGGTCATTACGGGTTTGACTAAATCAAATATCAAAACGAAGTTGTTTAGACTGCGGGAGCAATTACGAGAACAATTAAAACAACAACTTCAGGAAGAAGTGAAAGATTTACTATAATGGAAGAAAATCAAGACATAAAAAGAGTCTGGACGCAACTCGATGGCGCGCTCAATGAAAAAGAGCAGGCGGATTTTTTGCAAAAGCTACAAGAAGACCCCGAGTTAAGTGCCGCTTTTGCGGAAGCGCAGCAACTCGAAGCTCACTTAAAAGAGGTGGAAGCCGATGAGCCATCTATGCGTTTTACGGCCAACGTATTGGACCAACTGCCGGTACTCTATAAAAAAGTATCCGTAGAACCCGTACTTAGCCAGCAATCCCTCTGGCGGGGTGTTTTGCTCCTTTTAGCTTCCGTTCTGCTCAGCTTTACCGCGGCATTATCCGGCACGGGAACGGGCAGTGGGGAAAACAGCTTCATCCAGTGGCAAAGCTACCTCGATAAATTTATGGGTTTACCCAGCTCTGCCTTGATGATCGCCGCCTTAACTGGTTTCTGTATCGTCAGTGTCTTTGCCATTGATCAGGTACTCAAGAAACGGTTCCTCAGCAAAAGGACTTAACGATCAAAGAACAGTCTTTGCCCTTTATTGTCTTCGTAAAACTCCCCCTGATCATACACGACATTACCATTTACGATGGTAGTTTGCACCTGCCCCTTTAATGTTTTTCCTTCCAGGGGTGACCAATTACATTTGTAGTACAAATTGTCTTTAGCCACCGTCCAGTTTTTTTCCGGATCCAGAATAACGATATCCGCCCAGTATCCTTCGTCGAGATAACCACGCTTACTGACCTGAAAGCAGTCGGCAGGCGCATGGCACATCTTCTCAACTACCCGCTCCATAGTCATCTTGCCTTGCTGCACAAATTCCAACATGATATTCAGGCTGTGCTGTACGAGCGGTACCCCCGAAGGCGTCTCGAAATAAGTGCCCTGCTTTTCCTCCCAGGTGTGGGGCGCATGATCCGTAGCAATAATATCCAACTTGTCGTCTAATAGTGCCTGTAGCAGCGCAGCCTTGTGTCGGGGGGCTTTGATCGCCGGATTGCACTTGATTTGTGCGCCCAGGCCATCGTATTGATCGGCATCAAAATACAGGTGGTGTACGCATACTTCTGAAGTAATGCGCTTCTCCGCCAGCGGTAGGTCGTTGCGAAATAACTCCAATTCTTCTGCTGTAGAAATATGAAGGATGTGCAGGCGTGTATTGTATTGTTTGGCCAGCTCTACGGCAAAAGAAGACGATTTGTAACAGCCCTCAATGGAGCGAATAATGGGATGCATTTCAATCGGTATCTCTTCTCCGTACTTTTCGCGATATTCGGCGGCATTTTGCCGGATGGTTTCCTCATCCTCGCAATGCGTGGCGATTAGCATGGGAACTTTTGAAAACATATTTTCCAGTGCCGTTTCGTCATCCACCAGCATATTACCGGTACTGGAGCCCATAAATATTTTAACCCCGCATACCGTATTAGGGTCCGTCTTTAAGACTTGCTCCAGATTATCATTGGAGGCCCCCATAAAGAAGGAGTAATTGGCCAGTGAAACCTGGGCGGCCCGATCGTATTTTTTTTGAAGTAATTCCTGTGTTAGCGCCGGAGGTTTGGTGTTGGGCATTTCCATAAAAGAAGTCGTGCCACCGGCCACCGCAGCTCTGGGCTCGGTATAGAGGTCGGCTTTATGGGTCAGGCCCGGATCCCGAAAATGCACCTGATCATCAATAATTCCCGGCATAACGATTTTACCGGCCGCGTTAATTTCCTGATCGGCCGGACGATCTATATGGGAGGCAATTTGCTCAATTACACCATCTTTCACAAAAATATCTGCTACGGAACGCGCGCCTCGATTAATCAGCGTACCTTGTTTTATCAATAATGTGGACATACTTATTATTTTTGCACTATTATACAAAAACATAAATCAAGTTCCATGTTTTAAGTGCCCTGTAATGTGTTTTTTTTATTCTAATACACACAATAGATGACACATAACACAAGGCACACAATGAAGCGATTTAAACTTTTTCAGTTCATTGAGTCTTAAAGTCTTATAGAACCTGGACGGCAGCTAATTTTCGATCCGTAACTTTGGCTACGCATCTTAAATTGAGCTTTGCCAGAACCTACAAGCTTTTTAAGACCGCTTGAATCAAAAATTTTAAACCACTTCAACACATGATAAACTGAAGACAAGTATGGATTATATCAACGATGATTTTAAATTAGGTATTCTGGGTGGTGGCCAATTGGGTAAAATGATGGCCTTAGCTGCTGGCAACTGGCATCTGCCCATTTATTTTCTGGATCAGGAAACAGACTTTCCCGCTGGTCCTTACGGTATGGGCTTTACCGAAGGAAATTTCAAGGACTACGATGATGTTTACCAATTTGGTAAGGATAAAAATGTACTCAGTATTGAAATAGAGCACGTCAATACCGATGCCCTGCTGAAACTGGAGGAAGAAGGTGTCATCGTACATCCTTCTCCACGAAAGCTTAACATTATCAAAGACAAAGGCTTACAAAAGCAATTTTATGCAGAACAAGCACTACCCACTTCTCCCTTTAAGCTCTATCCGGATAAAGAAAGTCTGTTAGCAGCCATTGATTCGGGAGTACGCCCCTACCCTTTTGTCCAAAAATCACGTACAGCAGGATACGATGGAAAAGGGGTCGCGGTGATCAATAGTGCAGCTGATCTGGATAAAATACTCGATGGCGCTTCCATGGTCGAAGACAAAGTTAATATTGACAAAGAGCTGGCCGTCATCGTTGCTCGTCGCCCAGCGGGTGAAGTCAAGGCCTTTCCCACGGTCGAAATGGAATTTAACCCGATTGCCAATTTGGTAGAATTCCTGATCTGTCCGGCCCAAATCACACCCGAACAGGAACAGGAAGCCATGGAGATTGCCATTAAGACCATTGAGGCCTACGACCTATGTGGGCTTTTAGCCGTAGAGCTATTCTTAGACCAAGCAGGTAATATCCTGATCAATGAAGTAGCACCCCGCCCCCACAATAGCGGACATCATACCATAGACAGTAGCTACACCTCACAGTTCGAGCAGCATCTGCGTGCCATTCTGGATCTGCCACTGGGCTCCACCCAGGCTAAATCGCCCATTGGTATTATGATTAATCTGTTAGGGGCTCCCGGCCATACGGGACTGGCGAAATACGAAGGCCTGGATCAGCTATTGGCCATGGAAGGTGTCTATCCCCACATTTATGGTAAAAAAATGACCAAACCCTTTCGGAAAATGGGGCATGCGACTATTCTGGGGACTGAGCTGGAAGAAACCCGTCAGAGAGCTAAAAGGGCACAGCAAAAACTAAAGATTATTGCCGATTAATTATCGCTGTCAAGTAAAAAAGCCTGGCGAGCATGCTCGCCAGGCTTTTTTATTTATCTAAACGTTGATCTCATCTTATCGATTAAGCAAGATCATTTTCTTTGTCGCGACAAAGTCGCCCGCGTGCAGGGTGTAGAAGTACACACCCGAAGCCGGTAGCTCATTCGCTTTCAATCGCAGTTCGTTATAGCCACGGGTGAAGTCTCCTTCTCTGAGCAGGATTGTCCGTCCCGAGATGTCCTTGAACTCCAGCACACCTTCCATCGCCTCAGGCAGCTTAAAGCTAATCACCGTTTCAGCCTGGAAGGGGTTCGGGCGGTTCTGGTATAAGGCGTACTCGGATTCCGTGTAATCCTGACCAATCAC
>DATFKA010000114.1:0-2905 GCA_035268885.1 Saprospiraceae bacterium | reverse complement strand
AACCTTCTTCTCCAATGAAGTGCTCGCTCTCACAGACCAATGGGCGACCTTTCGAAAGCGCCTACTGGATCTATATTCCTCTATTATTCTCTTCTTCAATGAAAATGTGCCCTGGATGGAAGATCTTAACGAGAAAGAACTTGTGGACGATGCCATACAATGGATTACTGAATCTTGGGGACAGGTATTAGGCCGAACCTTTTCGGAATCGACTAGCTTTTTGAGTGACACCTTTATGGTTATCCTCTTTAGTTTCCTTTTTCTACTCTTTCATAAAACCATAGTGGAGGCTGCCCGCCAGGCAGCCCCGCGCAATAAAAAGACCGCATTCATTGGAATGCTCAAGGAAATTCAAGAAGTCGGGCAACAGTATCTCGTCGGCATGGTAACGCTCATCGCCATTCTTGGCTTGCTCAATAGCATCGGATTGTGGATCATTGGTGTAGATACTCCATTCCTATTTGGTTATCTCGCAGCCTTTTTATCGGTAATACCCTACATTGGTACAGCGATGGGCGCAGCCATTCCTATTGTATATACCCTGATGGCTTACGACTCCATCTGGATGCCCTTTAGTGTGGCGATCTTATTTTGGGGTGTTCAACTTTTAGAGGGTAATTTTCTCAATCCCAAGATCGTCGGGAAAAGTGTAAATATAAATGCATTCACCGCGATATTCTCCCTCTTTATAGGAGCTGCTATTTGGGGGCTTTCAGGCATGATTTTATTTCTCCCCTTTGCTGCTATGCTTAAGGTGGTCTGCAGACATTATGATGCACTGGAACCCTTGGCCGTGCTCATGGATGATGACAGGACCGGGGACTCCGTAGACTCTCAACCCTGGTGGAAATTTGGCCTGGGAAAAACAGCTAATAAGTAGGCAAAACCAAACCCTCTCTACTATCTTTACCCTACAAAACCCTATACATGCAATTGACGACTCTGGAAAAAGCTGCTGAATGCGTAAAGTCTAACACCCGTATTTTCTTTCAAGGCGCTGCCATGACACCTATACCTATTATTCGCGCCATATGTGACCGATATACGGAGCTAAAAGAAGTCGAAATCATTCATATGCATACCGAGGGGGAAGCACCGTACGCAGAACCTCCCTATCAAAAGGTTTTTCGAATTAATTCTTGCTTTGTCGGACAGAATGTGCGCTCGGCGATCAGCTCACCTTCCGGAGATTACATTCCTATCTTTTTGAGTGAAATCCACCAGTTATTTGACCGGCAGATTCTTCCACTAGATATTGCGTTTATTCAGGTATCGCCGCCGGATCAACACGGCTACTGTTCGCTGGGTACTTCAGTCGATATTACCTTATCGGCCGTGGCCTCAGCCCCAAGCGTCATAGCTTTAATCAATCCCAATGTGCCCCGAACGCATGGAGATGGACATGTTCATGTATCCGACATTGATTTGGGTGTGGAAATTAACGATCCGGTCTATTTACATGATGCCCCACAAATCGGAGAGACAGCTGCACAAATTGGTCAACAAGTAGCAACACTGGTAGAAGATGGTGCTACCCTTCAAATGGGTATCGGCGCTATCCCCAATGCAGTTCTGGCTGAGTTGGACAATCACAAGGATTTAGGTATACATACGGAGATGTTTTCCGATGGCGTACTTCCATTGTTAGAAAAAGGAGTGATCACGAACCGATACAAGAAGGTAAAAGCGGGACGAACTGTAAGCTGCTTTGCCATGGGCAGTCAGGCCCTCTACGATTTTGTAGATGATAATCCCATGGTACATTTTAAGGAAGCCTCCTACACCAATGACACTGCCCTTATTCGAAAGAATCCAAAAGTGACGGCCATAAACTCCGCCATTGAGGTGGATCTAACCGGCCAGGTTTGTGCCGATACCATCGGACAATTACAGTTCTCGGGCGTGGGTGGTCAAATGGATTTCATGCGTGGCGCAGCCTTATCGCCGGATGGGAAGCCCATCATTGCCATGCCCTCCACCACGCGTAAGGGCCAGTCTAAAATTGTTCCCACTATAAAAATGGGAGGCAGTGTGACAACGACCCGAGCTCACGTTCATTACATTGCCACAGAATTCGGCGTGGTAAATCTTTACGGTAAAAACCTGGCGCAGCGGGCTCGATCTTTGATTTCTATATCGCATCCAGACCATAGAGAATCATTGGAAATGGCTGCTTTTGAGCGTTTTGGACCGACGTACTTCTAGTAATACTTGAAGGCGGATATGCCCCTTGGTTTAATAGGAAGAGGATGGTCTTAAAGTAAAATAGGTCTGGAGCAGGGATCAGGCCGGATAGAGAATTCATTGTGTGCCTGACCCCTATTTTCCATTAATCCACTGCTATGTCTATTGCCAAATAATATGAATAGTACCAACTAGCCTATGCGATAGCGCTGAGAGGAAGTCCCAAAAACGGCTGTGGGCTAATAGACCACAGCCGGTGCCGGGGAGATCCCGCGAAGCACCTGGCTGAGCGGGAGCCGAGCGAAACGCTCGGAGTCACCCTGTTCATAGGGTGACAGAGAGCGAATAATTGAGCGAGCTTCCGACCATAGCGCCTGAAGCGTTCAGGTGGCTGAGCCACCTGAAAAGCGAGGGATCGCCCAAAAACTTTGAATAAAATTATTGAGCACGAAAAATGATTTCAGCAGAAGGGGTAGACAATATCAAGCTATCTCCATCGAACTCGTATCTTTCCACCCTAGATAGCACTTGCAACAAACAGATAGCGCCATCCGAATCACAACAAGCCTCTGTGCATGCACCTGGCTTAAAATTGATTTCTCCGTTTCGAGCTTTGGAGATAAGCCCACTACAACCATTAACATCCAACTGAAGTCCATAGGATTCAGAGGTTGCATCTATATCTAATATGTAATCGTCAAGAAGTTCTTCCTCACAGGCC
>DATFKA010000113.1:0-24242 GCA_035268885.1 Saprospiraceae bacterium | reverse complement strand
TTAAGATTTTCGCGTATGCTTCAGTGCTTCGGGCTCACTCGTGATCTTCTCTTTGGGCCTACCCGCCATTTGAATTTTCTTAACGCGAATTCTTCAATACCGGAGTCCTCTTATAGAAAAAAATATTCCAGAAAAAAGACTTCCGCGTCTCAGCCATTTTAGCGAAGTCGTCAGGAAGAAGCCGTTAAAAAGTTGGCCTTGTTTGAGTGAAACCAAAACCCCAGGCTTACCGACTATGCCAAGTTTACTCTACCATTAAGTTTAGCATTCCCTATTTCGCACGAGTTTGCCAGCTTTAGGCTGCTTCCTGGCAGTGCAGCGTTAAGAAATGGCTAATCTTAGCGGGGAGTTTTGGCTTCTTTTTGCGGTCAAAAAGAAGATGCACTAAAGGGCAAAACTATGATCACTAAGCATCTTCCCCATATTCATCCGCGTTCTGGTGCGCCTGAGGCGCATGGGCATTTCATGGTTTTATTTTTTTTGATCGATAGAAGATTTATGCCGCCTGCGTACCTCCACTAGAATGCAATTTCATGACTACTTTTTGGCCCTGCTACCTGGAAAGCTGCCCGCTCCCAGGAGGGTGGTCCGAAGCGGCCTTTAGCCCCGGCAGAAAACGCGTAAGGCTCCGCGGGAATACCCAGAAAATTAGTATCGAATTTACCATTGTCATTTTTGTCATGGTAGATGGAAATCGCATACTTCCCTTCGGGGATATCTTCGAAGGTGACTGTAACTGCGTCCTGCTTAGCCTTGGCCATGGCGCTGTAGGCACGTTTTCCCATCCAGTTTTCAGCAGCATCGTACAAACCCACGTAAACGGTGCCCTTCTGGACCCGCAGGTCACTAATTTTTACCGTCAGGGTAGTAGTGTTGTCTTGCGCTTCCGCAAAATGAAAAGTCAGAAAAAGTAAAGCGATAATGGATAATACATTTTTCATCTGTGGTGATTTTATAAATTATTTAATTGATTCATTGATTTATCGGCACTAATGGTGATGAAGAGACCTACAAAGAAGAACTGATCTGCATTGGGCCGGATGACTTCACTTTCGTAAAAGCCCAGGTCATTGGGCCTATCCGCATAGCGATAGCCAAATTCATTGCGAAAATTAGGCGCATTGGATACCGAAGCAAATAGAATTTTTTGCGGTGAAATCAGATATGACCAACTCAGACTCACATTATGGTAAAAAGGAGAACGCTCGTTTTGAAAGCCCGGTGTGTTCGGGTCTTCGTAGGGACGGCCACTGGCCATATTATAGCTCACCCCCAATTGTGAATTCAGAGATTCTATCCAGGTCTTGGTCACTACCGACAAATTGTGGTTCGTGGAGAACGTCGGCATGGCGGCGGTGGGATAATTTAAATAGTCGCGCTCGTGCTGTAACCAGCTGTAGCTGATCCAAAAATCCATGTAGGGGACTAATTGATTCGCTCGCCAGAATACATCCAGCCCGTAGGCATAACCCGATCCGCTATTATTCAGCTCAGTCGCCTGGTTGCGATCCCCTTCATATTTCAACAACTCCTGATAATCTTTGTAGAAAGCAGCCAGTCGCAGGTTGCTTTTATCGGTCTTGAGATTATAGTTCAATTGGTAGTGATCCGCTTTTTCTTCGCGTAGCGTGGTTTCGAAAAACAGGAAATCGGGATTCACCTCCTGGCTATACTGCCCATAGCCCAAACTAATCTGACTGTGGGCGTTCAGTTTTTGCGCAAGCGTAAACCTGGGTAAAATATTTAGTTGATCCGAAAGCTCATGGTAGCTGCTACGCAACCCCACTTTAAGGGCCAGGTTTTTCGACAAGAAATAATCTGCCTCAACAAAGCCGGCACCGATCTGTCGTCCCAGCTGATCTTCAAATACGGCTTCGTTGGCAGACGTACCTTTCTGAATTTGATCCTCCTGAAAAAGCCAATCCACACCATAATTAAGTATGAAGTGGTCGCGCAGTACCGTCTTTAGGGCCAGGCGACTATGAAGACCATTCAGACTGCTCTGGATGGAGGCCTGTTCCTCAATCCCAAGGTGATCATTATTTGATCCTACGCTCAATCCGGCGTACAGCGAAGTACGATCCGTCAGCAGCGTAGAGAAAGAGGTGTTGGCGTAGATATTTTCGTTCTTTATAGCAATGCTCTCTTCCCGAGCCGTATTCAGGTTTTTTTGCCTAAGAGAAAAGCTACTTCGATCCGCCGCCAGATAGGTTTTAAGCAAGCCTTTTTTCGTTTTATAGCGGTATACAGCTTCTCCAGAAAACCCACGAAAGGCCCGATCCCAATCCAGCCGGTTGGGTACGATCCAATTATAAGGTGTAAGGTTGGTGTAAGAAGTACTCACACTGAGCGATTGCCGATCCCATTTTTGGGTATGCCCCAGGCCCAACCCCACGGTCATCAGCGAAATATCCGTGGCGGTTACCTGTGGTTCATCGATGGTCTGCATATCCAGCACGCCCGAAAGTGCCTGTCCGAAAGCCGCAGAATAACCTCCGGTAGAAAAGCTCACGCCCTTAAACAGGAAGGGTGAAAAACGGCCACGCGCCGGAGTGCCCCCGATCGTACGGGTATAAGGCGTAAATACCCGCAGCCCATCTACGTAGATCGCACTCTCGCGGGCATCGCCACCGCGGATAAACAAACGGCCATCATCGGCGTTGGACTGTGTACCCGGTAAAGTCTGCATCGCCGCCACCACATCCCCCATACTACCGGCGGTGGTGACGATATCAAGCGGCTTCAGTACGGCAGACTTAGTATTGTCTCCGGCTTTGAAGGTACTTGCCGTGACTTCTACCGCATCCAAAGCCGTAGAGGAAGCACGAAGCTGTATCCGTAGCGTTGATAATTCTTCAAGGGACCCACTTTGTTCTTGTGTAATGTATCCAAGGTAAGAAATCACGATAGTAAGTGCCCCTTCCTGATCCGTCAGAAAGCTGAATTGCCCCTGCTCGTTCGTAATTGCGCCATCATAAGTACCCTTGAGGTAAACATTCGCGCCTATCAAAGGCTCTCCCTGCCGATCGGTGACAGTACCCCGCAGGGTATCCTGTGCTACCGCAGGCAGAAAGAAGCTAATCGTACAAATAAAAAGGAACAAATATTTCATGGCTGCTTGCATTGGTTATCACCAAAGTGCAGGAAAAAGGGGCTGATGTGAAATATTTGTTGATGAGTCGTAGAATAAGCCTACCGAATCGTAATAAGTGGGCCGCAAGCAGGTCTGCGTGACACATATTATGCTTAAGACGACTATTTATCCTAAGTGAAAGATAAGACAAACACACTGTAATAAACCACCACCATCGCCAGCATAACGAGGCTGATCGCCAAAAAACGAATCGCTTTTTTTACATTATCGAACTTCCAGCCAGCAATCTTTGCATTGATATAAATCTGCTCACCCATCTGTTGGAACAACTTTTCTTCATCGATACTGACCCTGTAAAAAGTCCTGGAAAACTCTTTAATAGTCCCAAATTTGGTTGTAATATCCCCGAAGAATAAAACATTATCATCATAATCCCCTTCGATCCGGGGCATAAAGCAGCGAACACAGAAAAAAATAGAGATAATCGTTGTCGTAATCCAAGTACTAAATAGAACGTACCACAAAACACTACTAATACTGGCATCAAGCCAGGTGGTTACACTCTGGTAAACAAAATTTAAAAGAATACCGTAAAAGGACAGAATAAGACCGGCTTTAATTTCCGATGCTTTTACTAAATTGGAAATATGACTGAGACTCCCCCAGTAATGATCAATCAGATCTTCCAGGTGAGCATCTCTATATTCCTTGTTTTTGATTGGTTCCATATCGTCCAAGAACTTTTTAAGAAGTTGTTTAAGATAGCTTTTTTTCCTAAAGTGATGGGACATTACTAGGTAGGATTTATCTTCGAAAGAAATTTTGTTCTTCTTGCGAAAAAAAAATCGTCTTTTTATTATGAATGAAAAACTAAAACAACTCTATCAAACCGTAATCCTTCAGAAGAGCAAAGCACCCTTTCAGTACGAAAAGCGACCGGATGCCACCCACCAAATCGAAGCTAATAATCCGGTTTGTGGCGATCGCTTTACCCTTTACTTGGATATGGCAGACGGCATTATTCAAGACGCGGCCTTCTACGGACACGGCTGCGCCATCTCCAAGAGTTCCGCCTCTATCCTGACAGAAAACATTATTGGTCTTAGCAAGGAAGAAGCCCTGAGCTACAGCCAAAAAATGAAGGCGATAGTAGACCCAAAGCAAGCATTGCCCGATGAGAGCGAAGACCTACTGGCTTTTGCCGCTGCGCGTGATTTTCCCGAAAGGGAGACCTGTGCGACCCTGGCCTGGGAAAAATTGAGTGCCTTCTTGACACAAAGACTGTCCAACAATTAATATACGCGTAATATTAAATGCTTATTTTTGAGCAAACAAAACGACAAGCCATGACCAAAACACTATTCACCTTAGCCCTCAGTCTGATGTCGATTGCCCTTTTGGCGCAAGCCCCACACCAACACAATCGCGCCATTCATTTCCCGGATGTGCCTGGTTATCAGACCATCGTCTGCGACTTCCATCAACATACCGTTTTCTCCGACGGTAGCGTATGGCCCGACATCAGGGTACAGGAAGCCCTGCGGGATAGCGTGGACGCCATCTCTATGACCGAACACCTCGAATATCAACCCCACAGCGCGGACATCCCGCATCCGGACCGTAACCGCTCCTACGAAATTACCGAACGCAGTGCCCGCCCCTACGATCTTCTGGTGATTCGAGGGGCAGAAATCACGCGCAGCCTCCCCCCCGGACACAACAATGCCATCTTCATTGAAGATGCCAATAAATTGTTGATTAGAGACTCGGTCGAAGTATTCCGAGAAGCCAACCGACAGGGGGGCTTTGTATTCTGGAACCACGCCAACTGGATCGCCCAACAGCGCGATGGCATCGCTACCATGACCCCTACCCATCAATATCTGGTCAAAGAGGGTCTGTTACACGGTATCGAAGTCGTCAACGACCTGACCTATTCCGACGAAGCCTTGCAGATTGCGCTCGACTACGATTTAGCCATCATCGGCACTTCCGACATCCACGGCCTCGTCGACTGGCAATTCGATATCCAGGAGGGCGGGCACCGCCCGGTCACCCTCGCTTTGTGTAAAGAAAAATCGATCGAATCCATCAAAGAAGCCTTCTTCGAAAAACGCACCATCGCCTGGTTCAATAATACTTTAGTGGGAAGAGAGGAGCACCTCAGGCCCTTGATCGACGCTTGCCTAAGTGTAGAGCAGGCCAGTTATATCGGGACCTCACAGGTCGCCGAAGTAGAAATCAGGAACGATAGCGATGTGGAATATATATTAATGAACAAAAGCAAGTACACCTTACACGCCAATACGGATGTGATCGTCGTGGCCCCGAATACCACCACAACTATTCAGGTAAAAACAATAGAAGAACTGGCATCTTTTAACTTGGAATTCGAGGTGCTGAATGCCGTGACGGCTCCCCAGACACATCCTTCTATTTCATTAATTGTTGAATTTTGATGGATTCAATCGTCGAATACGGTAAGCCAATAATGCCACAATTAATACTGTCCGCCCCTGCAGCCATTAGGGTCGCTAACCGGGGGATAATGAGTAGAAGCGGGCGGGCTCATTCTTTCCAAAAGGGAATATTCATCCAGTTATTCACAAAGGCTTCGCCCCGCCAGTTGTAATCATTCAAACGAATCTCCATAATATGATTGCCGGCGGAGAGCGAATCCGTATCGATGTAGGCGATAAAGCCTTTCTCGGTCGTTTTTTCCAATTGGGTATCGAACCATTGTACATTCCTCATCGGCTGGCCATCGATCTGCACACTTATGTAATCTGCAAGCGCCTGCTTGTATAAGCTGTCGGCTAGCAAGCGTTGATCCCAGGCCGTCTCTCCTTCCAGTTCTCGCATTGCTCCGTAATCTAAAGGCACGCCCCGCTCGGACAAATGACGTCTAAAACCGCGATCCATACCTTTCCAATAAGATACAAAAACCCACACGTAACGATCCTTGATCACATCTCGTTCAATACAGCCCTTCAGAGAGAAACTTTTTTTCTGCGGGATTCGATTATAGTAGTCATTATAATTAGCTCGATAAGCCGTCGGCACCTCCAAAAAGTCCCGTTGTTCCAAAATGTCGTAGTGAAAAAAACCATTTGATTTGAGATAGTCCCCAATCTGGTTGATGGACAAAAGTAGACCGGCCAAAAAATAAACGATAACCAGGGCCTGTATCTTCCAGGCTTTGATATTTGAGACCAAAGTCAACCAGGCCCCTTTGTACAGGAAAGCTAGCGTGATATAATCAAAAAAACGGAAAATACGGAAACTCCAATTTTGAGCCCGCGGCCGATTCCGAAACAACCAAAAACTAAAGCGCTCAAAGACTCCCATAACCAGTAATATACAGATCGAAATAGCACTGTACTTAAACCAGGCCGTATCCAAAAAGGAGTAAAAAGGAATCAAACCAATGACAAAGAATAAAATTGACATCAAAATAATGACACTCAAGGAGATCAGACACAACAATATAGCCAGCGAAAAAGTAGTATTACAGGCGCGATCCAATCGCTCCAGCTTATAACGAATACTCGGCTGTAATGCCTTCTGACGGAGATACCAGGCCTTAAAGTTTCGGGGCGTATCATTAATCCCCTGGGGGTAAGAGGAATAAATACCAATGTAGGCGACCCAGACGGATCGCAGTAACAAATTCGCAAAAAAACCAATCAAGAGTAAACGCGTCAATAAATAGACACTCAATAAGAAGAGCACAACAAAGTCGGTCAGCCCTACCGTCTCATAGGTGAGAATAAAATAACGCCTAAAATAATCCGGTAATTGGTAGAGCGTAATCACTACTCCACCTGCAATGAGCAGCTCAATCTGCCAACTATTAGCCTGCAGGCCCTCTAACCAATCGGGTAGTTTTTTTTCTTTTGCCATGCTCGTTTAACAGGGAATTGGTAAATCCCCGACAAGATAAGAAAAGCGGTCTATTTTTGTCCGTCTTATTATCGTAAAGTAAGGGATCAAAAATAATGACAAGTTTTGACCAAAAGAAATTCCTTATCTTAAGCGAAAATTCGCTTAACCATGAACCTCACTACCAGCCCAAAGGGCAAGACACTCCGCAAAAAAGCGCGGCAATTTATCGATGAAAAGGTCATTCCTCTGGAAGCAGATCTTCTTTTGCGCGAAAGCGTAGAACACCTCGATCCCGACTGGCGCAACTGGAAAATTGATCCCAGAATAGAACACTTAAAAAAAGAGGCCCGCGAGCAGGGCCTTTGGAATCTATTCCTGCCGGAATTAGGGCTCTCCAACCTGGATTACGCCCCCATTGCCGAAGAGACGGGGCGTTGTCTGTTGGCCCCCGAACTCTTCAATTGCAATGCACCCGATACCGGCAATATGGAGGTGATTTGGAAATACGGCTCCGAAGCCCAAAAAGAACGATGGCTAGCACCGCTATTGGAGGGTAAAATCCGCTCGGCCTTTTGCATGACCGAACCCCAGGTGGCTTCCAGCGATGCCACTAACATGGAAGCAAACATCCGTAAAGATGGGGAAGACATTGTGCTAAATGGCCGCAAATGGTGGAGCACGGGTATCGGCCATCCCGACTGCCAGGTATTAATTTTCATGGGACTATCCAATCCCGAGGCGGATAAATATCATCAGCATTCCATGGTGCTCGTACCGCTGAATACGCCCGGTGTCAAAATAGAACGCATGCTCCCAGTATTTGGCACCTATGATCCACCTTATGGCCACGGTGAGGTCCGCTTTACCGACGTTCGCCTGCCCAAATCGGCGGTCATTGCCGGTCTCGGCAAAGGTTTTGAGATTGCACAGGGCCGCCTGGGCCCCGGTCGGGTACATCACTGTATGCGCTTAATTGGTGCGGCCGAGCGCGCGCTCGAATTAATGATTAAGCGAGGGCTGAGCCGCACGGCCTTTGGCAGGCCACTCGTTAAACTGGGCGGGAACGTTGATCTCATCGCCCGCGCCCGGATGAATATTGACATGGCCCGACTCCTGGTCATGAAGACGGCCTGGCTGCTCGATACCCATGGTATTATGGGTGCCCTGAGTGAAGTCTCCCAAATCAAAGCCATTGTTCCGGAAATTGCCTGCCAGATTATTGATGATGCCATGCAGCTCCACGGTGGTATGGGACTGAGCCAGGACAATACGCTGGCGGCCATGTATAATTATGCCCGCGTTTTACGCTTGGCGGATGGGCCCGACGAAGTCCACCGGGCACAGGTGGCCCGGTACGAACTCCGAAAATACAAATAACCATGGCTGATTCCACGCTAGACCGGGCAGGCCGCGTTCGTCCCGGCGAAGAAATTGATCCCCAAATTGTAGCCGATTTTTTGCGAAAGCAAGATCTGGAACTCAAGGGCACGCCTACGATCCGCCAATTTAAAGGAGGGGCATCTAATCTGACCTATGAACTGGCTTTTGAGGAGCAATCTTTTATTCTGCGTCGGCCGCCTTTCGGCAAAAAAGCCAAAGGAGCGCACAATATGCAACGCGAGTATCAAATCATGCAGCAGTTGCGTCCCCACTACCCCAAAGTGCCGCGGATGATCGCCCACTGTGCCGACGAATCGCTCATCGGTAGCGAATTCTACGTCATGGAAAAGCTCAGCGGAATGATTCCGCGCGCCAATCTTCCCTCCGGACTTCAGCTCAAGGAAAAAGAAGTACGTCAAATGTGCCTGGCGGCCATTGATAAATTAATCGAATTACACGAAGTGGACTACCAGGCCGTCGGTTTTGCCTCCTTTTATAAAGGACCGGGCTATGTAGAACGGCAAGTAGGGGGCTGGTCCCGACGCTACCAACAAGCCCGCACACCGGATGTACCCGATTATCAGTACGTAATGGATTGGTTAAAAGCGGAGATGCCAGCCGATCTGGCGCCCTGCATCATTCACAATGACTTTCGCTTCGACAATCTGGTTTACGCCCCGGAAGACAGTAGTAAAATTATTGGGGTGCTCGACTGGGAAATGGCGACGGTGGGAGATCCTCTCATGGATGTGGGAGGCAGCCTGGCCTACTGGATTGAAGCCAATGACCCTTATTGCTGGCGACTCCTACGCCGACAACCCACCCACCTGCCCGGTATGTTGAGCCGCGATGAATTCCTGGATTATTATCTCGACAAAAGAAATTTAACACTTGAGAATCGCAAGTTTTACTACATTTTTGGTTTATTCCGCCTGGCGGTGATTATCCAGCAGATTTATTTCCGCTATTATCACAAGCAGACCCGTAATCCTCAGTTTAAAGTTTTCGGTATTGCAGCAAATATGCTAGAGACTTTTTGTAGCAAACTGATTAAAAGTAAAGAGGATCGCCTAAGTCAATACCCATTGGGAGGCTGGGATAACTTGTGGTACAGCGCTCGCTTTGCACTGAAGCAACTGCGGAAACAATAGAATTCAACCGGGAAGGAATGATCGTAAACACAGAAGAAGAGTATCAGGGCATCCAACAGGCTAACGAGGCCGTGGGTAAGGTATTACGGGAAATGAAGCTCCGGGCTCGTCCGGGTATGAGCACCCTGGAGCTGGATCAGATCGGATTCGAATTACTGAAACAGTACGGTGCCCGATCTGCTCCTAAAAAAGACTACGACTTCCCGGGCCATACCTGCATTAGCCTTAATCAGGAGGCCTGCCACGGCATTCCCAAAGCAGATCGCATCTTAAAAGAAGGGGACCTCGTAAACATTGACGTCTCCGCAGAACGGAACGGCTTCTACGGAGATAATGGTAGTTCTTTCATTTTAGGCGAAGACCATCAAAACCTGCAAAGCCTGGTAGATGCTTCGCTTGACATTCTACTCCTGGCACTCAGAAAAATTAAGCCCGGCATCAAAATAGCCGCCATCGGTGGGTATATCGAAAAGCTGGCCAAAGCCCGCAAATTTGCGGTGGTGAAAAACATCTGCGGCCACGGAATTGGTCGTCGGCTACACGAAGAGCCTACGGAGATTCCCTGCTATCGCGATCGCTATAATAAAGAGCGCTTCCGCAAAAACAGCGTCATTGCCGTCGAAACCTTTATTTCTACTAAAGCGACCTTCGTTCACCAGGCGTCCGACGGCTGGACCCTACAGCCCCAGGATGACAGCTACGTGGCCCAGCACGAGCATACCGTAATTGTGCGCGACAATGGCGTGGAGATCTTGACGGCCAGCAATGGGTTTTAGCGAAAGCGAATCAAAGGAAATACTTCGCCGGCTCGAAAGACCGTACGATCGGCTGGCAACTCCAGTAGGGCATCCGCATCGGCCAAATTAGCCAGATCACCCGAGCCATTTCCGGTGACCGGGGTTGCCATAATTTCAGCGGCTTGATTCATCGTCAGCCTTACCTGAAGGAAATAAGTCAGGGCAGGTTTAAAATGAAAATCAGCTGTTAATTTCGCACACTCTGGTGCTCTGCCCTGTTGTTGCATACAAGCTTCCAGCCAGGGTAGAATGTAACGGTGCGTTCCCACAAACGAAGAAACCGGGTTCCCCGGCAAGGCAAAGACCACCGTATCTTCTTCTTTCTGGCGGCCAAACCAAAAGGGCTTCCCCGGTCGCTGCGCGACTCGATGGAACAACTTCTTCACCTTCAGTTCTTCCAATACTTTGGGGAAAAAGTCAAATTTGCCCTTAGAAACGCCACCACTCAGAATAATCAGATCGTAGTCGACCACAACTTGTCGCATCTCTTTAAGGATAAGGTCATACTGATCATCCAAATGCAGGGTGTCGGCTTTCAGGCCCAAACTTAGTAGGGCAGAGGCGGCGCTATGCACATTCGAGCGGCGTACCTGGTGGGGAAGTGGCGTCTCTTTGACTGGTACCAATTCGTCACCCGTTGAAATGATCATGATCTGAGGGTGCCGCTGCACTAATATTTCCGATTTACCAATCGTAGCTAGCACGCCCAACTCCGCTGCGCCAATTTTTTTACCGACGGGCACCAGGAGGTCTCCCTTTTGGCGATCCTCGCCGATTTTATGCACGTTTTTACCTTGTTGCAAAACTTCCAGTTGGATCGTAGCCCGATCCTCCTCGATCTTCAGATCTTCGTAGCGAATAACGGTATCTGTACCTTCCGGTAAAACCGAACCGGTCATTACCTCCAGACAAGTGCTGGGCGCCTGTAAAGACAGTTGTGCAGCCCCGGCCGCTGCCGTACCCACTATTGCAAAGGTGCGTTGTCCCCCGGCGAAGGCCTGAAAGTTAATGGCAATGCCATCCATCGTTACTCGATCATAGGGGGGAAGCGGGCGATCAGAGTATAAGCTTTCGGCTAAAATACGGCCATAGGCCTGCTCAAGAGAGACAAACTCCTTGCCGAAAGTATGAACGGTACTGTCGATATACGCTTGTGCTTCTTGCGTAGAAATCATGACTTGGCAAAATATTGACAAAAGTTACTTCTATGAAGAGCCGAAAAGTACTAATTTTAACCAATATTCAAAAGAGAGAATGCGAGATTGTACAGAAATAGGTGCCATGATCAAAAAAACTACTTTATTAACCGGTCTTTTTTTACTACTCCTGTCTACCTTTTCCGCCGAGGCACAACATTCCGTTGCCCGGCAGTGGAATGAAATTCAGCTGGATGCCGTGCGTAATGATTTTGCCCGCCCGACGATACATGCCCGGAATTTATTCCATTCTTCGGTACTCATGTACGACGCCTGGGCCAGTTACGGCGATAGCGCCGACACTTATTTTCTAGGTAACAGTTTTCGGGGCCTTGAAATACCCTTCGAGGGGGTGCCCGCTCCGCCTAATGTGCAGGCAGCCAGGGAGGAGGCCATCAGCTATGCGATGTACCGACTACTCAAACACCGCTTTGAATATGCGCCCGGCGTAGATATTATTTATGCCGAGGTAGATAGCTTAATGAATACCCTGGGTTATGACCCCAGTTATACGGATACCGATTATACCAACGGCAATCCGGCAGCACTAGGTAACTACCTGGCTGATAAAATGATTGAGTTTGGATTGCAGGATGGAAGTAATGAAGCTTTCGATTATCTAAGCTTCTTCTACCTACCGGTCAATCCGCCCTTGGTTACGAATAACCCCGGTAATCCCGCTATTGTCGATTACAATCGCTGGCAACCCCTGACCTTAGACGAATTCATAGATCAAGCAGGAAATCCCATCCCCTTTAACACCCCGGAATTTCAGAGTCCGGAATGGGGTTGGGTCGTTCCTTTTGCCCTGCAGGAAGAGGACGCCAGTTTTTACGACCGCGATAATGCAGCCTTCCTGGTCTACCACGATCCCGGACCACCACCCTATCTGGATACGACTACTACCAATCCCGCTTCGGAAGCTTATAAGTGGGGATTCTCACTGGTCTCCATTTGGGGCGCTCACCTGGATCCGGCCGATTCGATCTACTGGGATATTTCTCCTGGCTCAATTGGGAATATTCCCGTATTACCCGACTCCGTGGCCGATTACCCTGACTTTTACAAATTGTACGAAGGGGGAGACGCCAGCCTGGGGCATGTGCTTAACCCGGCCACTGGCCAGCCCTACGAGCCCCAAATTGTTCCGCGGGCAGATTACGCCCGGGTACTGGCCGAGTTCTGGGCTGATGGTCCCGACTCAGAGACGCCTCCCGGCCACTGGTTCACCATCCTAAACTACGTCAATGATCATCCCCAGTTGGAAAAACGCTTCAAAGGCCAAGGGCCCATCCTCGATGACCTGGAGTGGGATGTAAAAGCTTACTTCATTCTGGGAGGCGCCATGCACGACTGCGCCATCTCTGCCTGGGGGATAAAGGGCTACTACGACTATATCCGACCTATTTCTGCTCTTCGTGCTATGGCTGACCTCGGGCAAAGCAGTGACGAAAACCTGCCCAATTATCATCCCGGAGGAATCCCACTGGAAGAGGGCTATGTAGAGCTGGTCACTCAGAGCGACATCAATAATAGTGATTTTGCACAATCAGACCTTAACAAAATCAAACTCTATTCCTGGCGAGGACCGGATTACATCAACGATCCGGAGACCGACCTGGCCGGTGTCGGCTGGATTCTGGCAGAGAACTGGTGGCCCTACCAGCGTCCTTCTTTCGTGACGCCCCCCTTTGCCGGCTACGTCTCTGGTCACAGTACCTATTCCCGCGGTGCTGCGGAAGTATTAACCCTACTGACGGGAGATGAATACTTCCCCGGGGGGATGGGAGAGTTTGAAGCACCTAAAAACGAATTCCTGGTCTTCGAGCAGGGTCCTAGTGTGGATCTAACCCTACAATGGGCGACCTACCGCGATGCTTCTGATCAGACCAGCCTCTCCCGTATATGGGGAGGCATCCACCCCCCGGCTGATGATATCCCCGGTCGTATTATTGGCAAAGAAGTGGGGATTGATGCTTTTCAGTTTGCAGAGCAGTATTTCCGGAGTGATGCCACCGACCTTAAGTCTACGCCCAAAAAGCAAGACTGGTTAGACGTTTTTCCCAACCCCGCCAGGCATCATATTTACCTGGGGGCAGAGGGTGGTCGCACCATCTCTTATATCTTGTATAATCAGCTGGGACAACCCGTTCAATCGGCTGATCGTCTTTTCATCACCTCCGGTCGACCAATTGATTTGACTAATCTGCCCGGAGGTATTTATTGGCTGGAAGCCATCGATTTGAATACAAAGAATCAACAAACCGTAAAAGTGGTAAAATATTAAGCAGTAAAGTGGTCTAAAGCTTGCTTGCCGGACTATTAAAAAACAGATTATGTCCTTCCTCAAAGCCGAATGGCGTCGACTTGCCCTGGCCAATTACGCGATTGACCCGGCCATACTACAGCCCTTTGTTCCCTACCACACGGTACTGGATCAGTGGCGGGGTACGACCTACGTCAGCCTGGTGGGTTTCCTCTTTAAGAATACGCGGATGCTAGGTATCAGAATACCCTTCCACGTCAATTTTGAGGAAGTTAATTTGCGCTTTTACGTCAAGTATAAAGACGCGGGCGAATGGAAAAGAGGAGTCGTCTTCATCAAGGAGATCGTGCCCAAACCCGCCCTCACCCTGGTGGCCAACACCATCTATCGGGAGCACTACCAAACCCGAAAGATGCGACACGAGTGGCGAGAGACGGAAACCAGTTTATGGACCACTTATGATTGGAAAGACGGGGGGAAATGGCAATCTTTTGCGGTAGAAAGCGAACGGCAGGCAAAAGATATTCTTCCCGGCAGTGAGGCCGAATTCATTACCGAGCACTACTGGGGCTACACACGTATTAAAGAGCAACTCACTTACGAATACGGGGTGACCCATCCTCGTTGGCAGTGCTATCCGGTGAAGGATTATAAAATAGCCGTGGATTTTGCCCGGGTTTACGGTCCTGCCTTCAGCGTATTGGATGGGCTTACGCCAAAATCTGTCATGCTGGCCGAAGGCTCCCCGATTACGGTAGAGGGGAAGGTGCGCTTATAAGCTACGCCCTCTGACACTTATCACTCCGCCTATATGACCATTATCACTTCTCTTTTAAGCGATTCCTGTTAGTTTTCTAGAGAGGCGAAGTTCGTTTGAGCATTCGCCATCTATTTTTTGTCGAGTAATAAAAACGAGGAGATGAACACCCTAATCAAAAACCTCCTTGAATTTCTGGATGAAACGGGAAAAATCTCCGCCTTTGCCGGACGTTTTTTCGTCCAGGCCTTCAGACGGCCTTTTGAGTGGCGCGAACTACTCCATCAGTGCTACGTCATTGGCTACAGCTCTTTATTTCTGGTTTGTGCCACTGGCTTTATAATGGGCCTGGTACTCACCTTACAGGTACGTCCCACCATGATTGAGTTTGGGGCCGTCTCTTACATGCCCAACATGGTAGGTATTGCTTTCGTAAGGGAAATTGGTCCGATGATTACGGCCCTGATTTGTGCCGGTAAGATCGGTTCAAGTATTGGTGCAGAACTGGGCTCAATGAAAGTAACCGAGCAGATCGATGCGATGGAAGTATCTGGTACCAATCCCTTTAAATACCTGGTTGTCACCCGCATCTGGGCCTGTATTTTGATGCTACCCCTATTAGTTGTTATGGCCGACACGGTAGGGCTACTGGGCTCCTACATCATTGAGTCTACCAAAGGCGAAGTCACGATGACTCTTTATTTCAGCCGGGCATTTGGGGTAATGTCCTTTGGAGACATCATTCCCGCCACCGTCAAGTCTTTTTTCTTCGGACTGGTGATTGGGACCGTAGGCTGCTACAAGGGTTATCATTCTCAAAAAGGGACGAAAGGAGTAGGGACGGCCGCTAATACTGCCGTAGTACTTTCCAGCTTATTACTTTTTGTCGTAGATTTTCTGGCGGTACTCGTTGCTGATATATTTTATACCATATGAAAACGGATGCTACACATAACAGCATTAAGAATACGGCTCCAAAGGAGGCGCTCATTATCATTCGAGATGTCCAAAAATCTTTTGGTGAAAATAAAGTCCTGCGGGGCTTCAATCTGGAGCTATACCCCAAAGAGAATGTCGTCATTCTGGGCAAATCAGGCTCTGGGAAGTCCGTATTGATCAAGTGCCTGGTTCGGCTAATGGATATTGATGCGGGGGAGGTACTGGTGCTGGGTAGATCTATTCCCGATCTGGATCAAAAAGCGCTGGATTATATTCGTACCGAAGTAGGCTTCCTATTTCAGGGATCAGCACTGTACGACTCCATGACGGTTCGCGAGAACCTGCGCTTCCCACTGCGACGCCATCCAGAACGCAAACTGGGAGAAAATGAAGAAGAGCTGATTTGGGAAGCGCTGGATAGCGTCGGTCTGGGGAATGCTATCGATCTAATGCCCGCCGAGCTGTCGGGCGGCATGAAACGCCGGGTAGCCCTGGCCCGCACCCTGATTCTCAAGCCGAGTATTATCCTCTACGATGAGCCCACCACGGGGCTGGATCCAATTACGGCCAATGAAATTATTCAGCTCATGCTCAAAATACAGCGCGAATTCGATACGGCCTCCCTAATCATTACGCATGACATGGACTGTGCAAGGGTCATTTCCAGTCGTATGATCATCTTACAAGATGGGATTAACTATGCGGAAGGGACTTATCAAGAACTGGCCCAAAGTAAGGACCCCAAGGTAAAAGCATTTTTTAAAGAAGTCCAAAGCAGAAACCATGGCTAGAAAGAACCTCAATAACATCAAATTAGGCGTATTTATCCTCGCCGCTTTTATTCTTTTCACCTATGGTCTCTACAGGATTGGTGACCGACAGAGTTTCCTTAGCAACTACCTAACGCTATACGTCGACTTTAAAGATGTGAAGGGGCTTCGACCGGGAAACAATGTCCGGTATTCGGGTATTACCATTGGTAGTGTGGAAGAAATTAACATCCTGAATGACACCACCCTGCGTGTTCGGCTCGAGGTAGAACAAAGAGCAGTACAATACCTGCGTAAGAACGCACAGGCGGAAGTAGGTAGTAGTGGCCTAGTTGGGAATATGCTCGTCAACATTAAACCGGGTCCGGGAAAAGCGGAGCTGGTGTCGCCGGGTGATATTCTAAAGACCAACCCATCGGTAGAGATGAACGACATGGTTGATCTCCTGGCGGTTAGTAATAACCGCATTGAACAAATCACCCATCAACTTTTACAGATTACGGAGAAAATGAACCAGGGACAAGGGAGTATCTCTATGTTATTGAACGACCAGCAAATGGCTACCCACCTGGGCCAAAGCATGCAGCAAATGGCAGCCACCAGCCAATCCCTTAATTTCGCTTCTCAAGATTTAGCCGAGCTGATGGCTCAGGCGAATTCCGGCAGTGGTAACTTGGGGTATCTGGTCAGGGATACCAGCCTCAAAAGCCAAATAACAAGACTCGGTGGCCACCTCGACACCCTGGTCACCTTACGCACGCAACCCGTTTTGGACAGCATTGAAACACTGGCTTCCTCATTGACGGAAACCAGCCGACTGGTAAACAATCTGATCAATGATCTCGACACCCTATTCGTCGACTCTAGTGTCACCAGGGACTTACAGGCCACCCTGCACAATCTAGAGCAGGGCACCTATAAGTTCGATCAAAACATGGAAGCGCTCCAGTATAGCTGGCCCTTCCGTAAGTTTTTCCGTAAGAAAGCTCGTAAAAACAAATAAGCCTTCCTTACCCCAGCTGGGGAAGGATTAACAGGGGCGTTTTAATAATAAACAGCCCTTCGCGAGAGAAAGAACCCACAAAGAACCGCTCCATAAAGTTTCTTCTGCGATGGACCATAACCATAATGTCGGCATCCTGATCAACACTATAATTGGTCAGGGTCTCCGGGATAGAACGCTCCTCGGGAATGGTGGAGAAACTATAGTTGATCTCCCCCAGTGGTAAACTACTTAAAGGACTGGAATCTACGGGTACGGTCTCCTTTTTATTAGTGGTATGGACGATCTCCAGTCGGGCCTGAGTGGCTTCTACCAGACGCACCAGAGGAGCCAGGGTAGCAGTAGACTCCCCGTCATCATCAATGCCGAGTACAATGTGGTTTAAGCCGTCGTAAGTCGCCTCTTCAGGAATCGCCAATACCGGAATCTTTGCATGATCCATCAAGTAGGCCGTGACGGATCCTACGGTTACTTCCTTTAGGGCACTCAGGCCCTTGGTACCCGTAACGATCAGATCGAATGCTTTCCGCTTTGCGTAATCTGTGGTGTAAGCTTTGGGACTCAGATTGACCACCCTGGTACTAATCTCCAGCTGCGGTGCGAGCTTTTCTAACTCTTCTTTAAGAGCGGCAATATCTCTTTCGGCCACTTCCTTAAAAATATCATCTGTCTTGAGAAAAACGGAGGCCCGGCTAACCACATCAATACAATGCAGCAATTCCAGAGAAGCATTTTTTTGTTCTTTAAGTAACTGTGCCATCCAACGGCAGGCATTAAAAGAGGCATTGGAAAAATCGGTAGGACATAAGACTTTCATAGCTCTGTTTTTTAGTGAAATACAATTATTCCAGGGAAGAATAGGGTTATATAATTATTACCCTTTTTTCGGGAAAATTGCACTGACACTATAGGCTACTCGACGATGATCTTTGTCAATTACCTAGTGGCTCAAGAACTAAATCCTTGACACCCCGAGCCATTAGACTGTTCTGAATGAATGATGAACGAAAGTAGTTTTTGTTACAGCAATAAACCTACTGACACTCGGCCGGCAATTCTGCCGTCAGGTGTAAATTAATGGTACTCCCAATGGGTATACGTTCTCCAGCTGCGTAAGCCGGCTCTTGTTTCCAGACGTAGGCCTGGTTGTTTCGGGTGCCGTAGACTTCTCCTATCTTCAGCTGATTACTTTCCAATTCGAACTTGGCAGATTCGAAAGTCTGGCAGACCAGATCGGGCATGGCGACCATACCATCCGAGCGCTTGGATACAATGGCCTGCATGGTACTTCCCTTAGGTACCTTGAAGCCGTTTCGGACCTGCTCCAGAGATACTGGTTCTCCCTGATAATAAAATCCAAGAATGGTATTTTCCTCTAATTTGCGATCAAATTGTCGCTCTTTGACCCTGAGCGCTATCCCCCGGCGATCTAATTCACGCTGATAGGTTTCGAAATCATCTTTCCCGGCCAGGCTGGGCAGTAGCACATCGGGTGCCTGTCCGCCCGTTACCCACAGGTATACCGTCCGCCGTTTTTTCACTTTGCTACCGGGCTCGGGATCTTGCTCAATCACCATATTGGGTGGCATACCAATCACAAAGGTAGAATCGGTGATTACGGCCTTTAGGCCTTTACCTCGCGCTTGTCGGCGGGCTTCATCGTAGGTTTTATCCAGATAATTATCGACCACGATCTGGGCACTACCATGACGGGTATACATGCCCAAAAATACGTTAATCAAGACGAAAAATAATAGGCCGGCGATCAGGATTCCACCTAGGCTGCGCAGGAATATAGGAGCGGTAATAAAGTTTTTGGTACCCTGCCAGGCCTTTGCAAAAAAACCTAAATTTTCGGTTTCCTTACTACTTTCTTCTTCGGGAACGGCACTATATTCGCTGGGTTGTTCCGTTGGCTCCTGCCTTGGCTCTAATTCTTCTTCGTTTTCATTGACCATAGTCGGTACTAATCTAAAGTTTTGTGATGCTAAGTTTCTTGTCAAGATCGGATCAAGGAGACGGTTAAATACAGCTTTGGCGTCCAGTCCGGCTTCTTTAGCATGTGCAAAAAGAATATGATTTGGCGCCAGCAATGGTGTCGCCTCCACCTCAACGACAGAAAGCTGTACACTATTATCCTCAAAGATACGTAAATAACTTTCAATCACCGCATAGGCTCGCAATTGACAAGTCGCCAGGGCCGTCCTTATTGCCTGCTCAATATTGCGCTGCACCTCGGTATCGTTCAGCACTAGTAATTGATGACGAGCCGGGGTGATCAACTGGCCATCTTTTTCAATCAGACTGTGGCCCAGTACTTGACAGGCAGCACGTTCTCCGCACCAGACCGAACTTTTCAGGTGCACCATGCCGGGCTCAAATCTACTCGGCGCCGAAGTCAACCGGTCCAGTTTTTGCATGGCTTGTAGCGGCGTACCGCTGTGGGCAATGCCCCGCTCATCCAGGGCATATTGTAAAAAACCACTGTTAAACTTCCCACTCAGACAGAGGTAGACAAAGTCAGCATCCAGTTTTGAGAGAGTAAGGTCCAATCCGCTTGCCCTTTCCCGTCCGGGAAGAAATACCGCTTTTAAGGATTCAGTCCTTGCTTTGATTTGTGTATATAACGGGTCGCCTTCAGAGACATTTACCTGAAGATTTTCTACGGGGGGAGCCAGTGGGATTGGTCGTAGCTCCGTATTGCTATTTGCCGAAAGGCACTCATAAGCCACGATCGGTTTATCCGTTATTTCTCGGCCTACTTTCGTAAAAAAAAGCGCGGCCGATTGCGCCACTTCCCTTGCGGAGCCCGTCGCCCCGATCAATACGGTAAGGGGTCTTGATTCCTCCGGCTCCTGGCCCTGACAAAGCGAAAGGAGATGCTCGTAAAGGGCGGGATAGGCTTTTTGTCCGGGATTTTCGCGAAAGCGACGCCGTAAAGAGACCAATACGCTATAGGTGCAGCACTCCGTCGCGGTCCAGTGATAAGGAGCCAGATCCTGCTCAAGATAGCCCCCTTCGGTAAGCGGATAGGACACCTGGGGCGTATCAAAAAGCAAAAGATCATCCCCGGTATACCGGCCCCGTATACGAGCAAAGGGCCCCAGATCCAGTTGTCGGTAAAGCTGAAGGGCCTTAGACCGGATTTGTTCCAACTGTAGCTGCGTGAGATTAGCGCCTGGCGAGGCTTCCAGGCGAGGGTAAAGGGCAAGTGGTTCCTCCTCCAGCTGATCAAGGACCAGGCAGGAAAAACGGAATTCCCCAGGATCTTTGACTACCAAAACTTCTTCGCCTTCCCGGTTGGTAGCGCGCTGGCCCACGTAGGGTATTCCTAGCGCTTCGAAGGTATTCAGCACAGCCGCGCTATCCTCCCCCCAGAGTTCGACAAAGGCAAAGTTGATGCTTTGTTTAAGCCTTTCGGGGGCAATGGGATGAACGGCACTCCAACCTCCCTTACGGAAAAGATTTGTATCAACGGCATAGATCTTCCGCTGCTCATCAATGAAGTAGAGCATCGGCTCAAAGAGCTGAGGGTCCAGCTTTTGCAAAATAGCACTGGCGCTTTGGTAGGCTTTTAGCTTTTCCCCGCCACCCCAAAATATTCCGGCTTTTAGCTTCATTGCTATGTTTATTAAGGAAGCTAAAAATAATGTTTATTTTCGGATCATCTTAAATAAACATCCATGAATCGAGAGATCCTGCGTCTGGCCATCCCGAATATCATCAGTAATATATCCGTTCCGTTGCTCAGCACAGTGGATACCGCCCTAATGGGTCGCCTTTCCGAGCTGCACATCGGAGCGGTCGGCGTCGGGGCCATGATCTTTAATTTTGTCTATTGGAATTTTGGGTTCCTCCGCATGGGGACTACCGGGCTGACGGCGCAGGCCTTTGGTCAGCAATCGGAGACCGCCATCGCAAATACCATGGGGCGGGCCATGGTGGTCGTGCTGGCCCTTTCCAGTTTGATTTTACTGCTACAGTATCCGCTGGGCTGGCTCAGTTTTGAGCTCATGAACGTCAATGCGGCGCAAGAAGCACTGGTCAGCGAATATTTTTATATACGGGTCTGGGCCGCACCGGCAACGCTGGCGCTCTACGCTTTTATGGGTTGGTTTTTCGGCATGCAAAATGCCATCTTTCCTCTGATCCTGACCGTCAGTATTAATGTGGTAAATATTATTCTGAGTTATTTTTTAGTTCGCGAATTGGAATGGGGCGTGGCGGGCGTCGCCTACGGAACCTTAATTGCGCAGTACTTCGGTTTGTTCCTGGCCATTTTTCTTTTTGGCTACCAGTACGGACATTATGTAAAGAGCTTACGCAAAAAAGCCCTGTTCTACTGGGTGGAACTAAAGAAGTTTCTGAGTCTCAATTTTGATATTTTCATCCGTACGCTTTGTTTGACTTTTGCCTTTGGTTTCTTCTACAGCCAATCGGCCAGTGAAGGGCCGCTGGTGCTCGCTGCCAATGTCATTCTGCTCCAATACCTAAATTGGATGTCTTACGGCGTCGATGGTTTTGCCTTTGCCACCGAAAGTCTGGTCGGTAAATACGCGGGAGCTAAAGACGGCCCCAAGACCAATCGAGCCATTCGCCTGGCTTTTATCTGGGGCATGGGACTGGCCGTAAGTTTTAGTTTGCTTTTTGGCCTGGCGGGTGTACCGATGTTACGACTCTTCACCAATGAGGCCGATGTGCTCGCCGCGGCCCGGGAGTTTGTGATCTGGATGGCTATTTTTCCCATTTTAAGCACGCCCTGCTATATCTGGGATGGCGTTTTTATCGGACTGACCGCCTCCAAAGCCATGCGTAATTGTATGCTGATTGCTATAGCCATCTTTTTAGGCTTGTATTACGGCTACGGGCAGTTTCAAGGTAATCATGGCCTCTGGTTGACGCTACTGGTGTTTATGGTGGCGCGGGGTATTATCCAGCAGATTGCTTATTCCTGGAGGGGCTTAAACCTAAGATGATCCGGTCGAAGCAGAAACTTCGCCAACGCTGGGCGTAGGATTCCCTACGCCGCTACTTTGCTGGACGGAAGCCCGGCTTTCACCCAGACACTTTGATTTGGACCCATAAATTTGAAAAGTCTTCTATATCTTAAGGAAACTAAACAACTTTAATCCATGAGAACCATCCTTTCCATTCTTATTTTACTCGGAGCCTTCGCTTGCATCAACGCAGAAAAGGTCAACAACACAAAAAAAAGGGAAGTGCACGGCACTTCTCAGAACCTCCAGGGTTTTTCTCTGATGGGCGACTCCCTGATTTCTCCGCCTCCCGGAGAAAAAATCCTGGCTCGTTACGAAACCCGAAAAGCCAACTATGAGTTAGACCGTACCAAGGTGGAAAACCTCATTTGGTACGGCCGTTTCACGGCCTACATCGGAAACTATCAGGAAGCCATTGACATCTACTCCAGGGGCATACAAGCCTTCCCCAAAGACGCTCGCCTTTACCGGCACCGGGGTCACCGCCACCTGACCATTCGTCAGTATGATCAGGCCATCGCCGACTTTGAGAAAGCAGCAGCGCTTATTCAGGGTACAGAAAACGAAATCGAACCGGATGGTATGCCCAACGCACAAAACATTCCGGTGAGCACCCTGCACGGTAATATTTACTACCATCTGGGGCTAGCCTACTACCTGAAGCAAGATATGGAAAAAGCCCTGGCAGCCTACCAAAAGTGCCTGGCCTCGTCGGATAATAATGATAACCTGGTCTCATCTACCCACTGGCTATATATGATTAGCCGCCGCCTGGGACTCAAGCAAGAAGCTGAAAAATATCTGGAGCCCATAAGCCCCAACCTGGATGTCATTGAAAATATGGCCTACCACCAGGCCTGCTTATTTTATAAAGGAGAGCTAAAAGAAGCTGATTTAATGGATCCCGAAGGAGAGGCGCCCGCCAACGACGCCATCGCTTACGCACTGGCTAACTGGTCGTTTTACAATGGTGATCTGGCCACCGCCAAAGAACGGTATGAGACCATCCTGAATAATCCAAGCTGGAATTCTTTTGGATACCTGGCGGCGGAAGCAGACTACTACCACCATTTTCTGGAAAAGGAGCAACAGTAGTTTACCCCCGGACGGAAGCTCCACTTCGATCCAAAACATCCTACAGGTTTTTACTGTTCATTTCGTTTTTTTGAAAAGAGTGATTATAAAACCGACTCATTTCCCATTACCTATCAAAAGGTGGTATTGGTGATAGAGCTTATTGTCGGTATCATCACTTTAAAGAATATCAAAAAATCGCATCATGAGAAATTTAATTATCGTTGTCATTTGTTTTTTGCTTTCCGTTCAGGGCTTTTCGCAGAGTAGTGCTAATGGGCAGGTACATACTTCAAAGGGGAAGGCTATCTCACCAGCGGTAGATATAGGCTTTAAGGGCAAAAGAAAGAAAGTTCGCTATGAGAATTATACGAATTGCCAGGCCTGGTACAATGACTGTACGACGGGAAAAATAGGCACGCCAACTGGCTTTACCTGCCGTGATGCGGCAACCTGCAGCGTAGAAAATGGTGCCGTTAATATTGAATATGATAATACTAAGATTGATATGAAGTCAATTGAAAATAAGGACTACGCACCGAAGGCTATTGACATTAGATTCAAGGGAGATCGCAGACCCTACCGTTATGATAGTTATACAAGTTGTAAGACCTGGTACGATGATTGTACTAGTGGACAATTACTTTTGCCGCAGGGCTATACTTGCCGGGATGCAAATACCTGTAGGATAGTTAATGGTGTCGTTAATATTGATTTTTTCAAAATCGGCCTTGACAAACCCAGCAAACGTAAGGCGAGCATAAAGAAGTTTGGTAAATATAAGTCTGGAAATAAATAAGTAGTTCACAATATTGAAGTTTAGATTTTGACCGAGCAGATTTTTTGCCTAATCAAGGCAAAAACTGCGTGTGGTTAACACCAGTAGCAGTTTTTAACGCAGAGTAGGTGAAAAAGATGCCGTCATAAATCATA
>DATFKA010000112.1:0-11680 GCA_035268885.1 Saprospiraceae bacterium | reverse complement strand
ATAGAAGCGATTTAAACTTTTTCAGTTCGCTGAGTCTTAAAGTCTTATAGAACCTGGACGGCAGCTAATTTTCGATCCGTAACTTTGGCTACGCATCTCAAATTGAGCTTTGCCAGAACCTACAAGCTTTTTAAGACCGCTTGAAGCAAAAAGTTTAAACCGCTTCTTAGTGACAACAGTACTCAAATAAACAAAAACTAGAAAATCGAACAAATAATGGAATTAACCTCGAATCCAATGCTCATGGTAGATTGGCTTAGGCAACCATGGCATTGGGCCTTCTCAGGAGTAATGATCTCCTCACTCGTATTTTTAATGACCTGGATGGGTAAGAGTTTTGGAATCTCTACCACCTTTAACAACCTTTGTACGGTGGCTGGAGCCGGCCGGGTGTCTCCTTTTTTCAAGATGGATCTCAAACCCCATTACTGGCGGCTCATGTTTGCCGGTGGTGCCATTATTGGTGGCTGGATCGCCTCAACTTTTCTGAGTAGTCCGGAGGCCGTGGCTATCTCCGAAGAGACCATCACCTCACTGGAAAGCTACGGTTACGCATACCCGGAGATGGATAAGACCGGTGCTGGTTTTATACCCACCGCCTTACTGAATTTCACCAGCCTAAAGGGTATACTATTAGCCATTGGTGGTGGGTTCCTGGTGGGCTTTGGTGCACGCTACGCAGGGGGATGTACCTCCGGACACGCCATTACCGGACTGTCGCATCTGCAGCTACCTTCTCTGATTACGGTAGTCGGTTTCTTCATTGGCGGTCTGCTGATGACTCACCTGATTCTGCCCTATTTCCTCTAACTAAAATACGACAATAAGCAATGAAAAATATATCCTTTATGGCCGTAGGTATTCTCTTCGGCATTATTATGACCAAATCGGAAGCTATTTCCTGGTTCCGCATACACGAAATGTTTCGCTTTGAAAGCTTCCACATGTACGGTATCATTGGTACCGCCGTCATCCTCGGTGCTACGATCATCTACCTGATGAAGAAATCCGGCATGAAGACCCTGGCTGGTAAATACGTGGCTTACACCAAAAACATCCCTTTAAACTGGAAACGGCATATTCTGGCCGGTTCGATCTTTGGATTGGGCTGGGCCGTGACGGGCTGTTGTCCGGGCCCGATCTATGTACTGATTGGTAATGGTTATGGCATTGCCCTACTCATTCTGGCGGGGGCTCTGCTGGGTACTTTTGTCTACGGACTGATTTGGAAAAAATTACCGCATTAAGTAGCCTTATCGCTTTGTCCGGTAGATGAACCGCGAATGCGTATATTGTGGAAAAAATTCACGGTATGCGCATTTTCTATTTTAGTTTCCTCTTTTTAGTTTCCTTTCTTTCCGCCACGGCACAGCAGCATCAAGAACGGCTGGCCACACTGGATGTACAGCATTATGCATTTCACCTGTCGCTCTTCGACGATACCGATCGCATCGAAGGGGAGGCGCATTTGTACTTTCAGCTTAAAAAGCCGGTCAGTTCGATCCATTTAGATCTGGTTGCCGAAAGGCCGGACGGGAAAGGGATGAAGGTACATTCGGCCAGCCTGGGAGACGTTTCCTTAGACTTTCGTCAAAAAGAGGACGAACTGGCCATTGATTTTCCAGTAGAACTGACGCTGGGTGAAAGCTACGAATTGCGTATTCGCTACGCGGGAATCCCCATTGACGGGCTGGTAATCGGGCAAAACAAATTTGGCGATCGTACTTTCTTTGGCGACAACTGGCCCAACCGGGCTCGCCACTGGCTGCCAACCATTGATCACCCTTCTGATAAGGCTACCGTCGAGTTCATTGTAGAGACCGAGGAGCGCTTCCAGGTGGTTGGGACGGGCGAAAAGCAAGAAGAGACCAACCTGCCGAATGGCCGCCGCCGCACGCACTGGGGGACGGAGGTGCCTTTACCAACTAAGGTGATGGTCATCGGAGCCGCCGAATTCGCCGTAACATTAGCGGGGGAAGTCAGAGGTATCCCCGTGACGAGCTGGGTTTTTCCGGAAAACCGGGAAGCTGGTTTTACCGATTATGCCCAGGCGGTACCGGTACTCGATTGGTTCCAGCAACACGTAGCCCCTTACCCTTACGAAAAGTTGGCTAATGTGCAGTCGAAAACCCGCTACGGGGGCATGGAGAATGCTTCCAATATTTTTTATTTTGAAAATTCCGTTACCGGAAATAAAGAACGCGAGGCCCTCATCGCGCATGAAATCGCCCACCAGTGGTTTGGTAATTCCGCTTCGGAGGCCGACTGGCACCACGTCTGGCTAAGCGAGGGCTTTGCGACCTACTTCACCCACCTTTATTTTGAACACACGCAGGGCTACGATGTCTTTATCGATCGATTACAGACGGATCGCACCAATATCATCCGCTATGCTCAGCAGAACCCGGATCAGCCGATCGTCGATACCCGGATCACAGACTACACGCAGGTACTGAGCACCAATACTTACCAAAAAGCCAGCTGGGTCTTACATATGTTGCGACAAAAAGTAGGAACGGATACTTTCTGGGAAGGTATCCGGAGATACTATCGGCAATACCAGTTGGGCAACGCCTATACGGAAGACTTTAAAAATGTAATGGAGCTCGTATCTGGTCAGGAGCTGGATGATTTTTTCCGACAATGGTTCTTTGAGCCGGGCGTACCGGAGTTGAACGTCGAATGGAAGCAGACGGGTAATCTGCTGGCACTAAGCATTAGTCAAAGTCCATCTACGAGACATGAACTGGAGCTGCTAGTGGAAGCAGCAGATAGCAATGGGCGAACCGTGGGACAAACCCGGGTCCAATTAAAGGCGGGTCGAACGCAGACTACCTTTCGGGTAGACGGAAAAGCGCATCACCTACAATTAGATCCAAAAACACAATTGCTGTTTAAGGCGAACCTTAAACAGCAATAATTAAGACGGAGTAGGCAAAGTTATCCCTTTCGAAAATATACCTTTTGTTGAGGGTTCCGTTCGGAACAGCCATCAGAGATGGGGTCGACCCACATACTACCGCTTTCCAATCCAAACTTGTACTTGCCCTCGGCCGTACATCCGGCATCGTCTTTAATCGTCAGTGTTTGACCATCTATGGTGTACTTTCCGGTAATATCAATGGTCCCGTCCACACCGAGATCCACCGCGTAAGTGCCATCTGATTTAAAAGATAGTTTCCAGCCCGCTTCGTCGATATACCAGGTACCGACGATACTTTGGCTAAGGCCAATCACAGAAAAGGAAAGCATGAAGAGCAAAACAAATAAAGAACGCATAATCTTATGGTTTTAGATAAAGAAATAAGTCCCATAAGATACGGTATTCTTCTAAAAGATTCGTTAAAATGCTCCGCTGGTTTATACATCCAGGCATCAAAAACGTTTTTATGGAAATAACCAAGCTATGCTAACCTTCCTTAAATTGTTATTACTGACGGCGGCACTGCATCCAATCCATCTGAGTGTAACGGAGATTTATACCGAAGAAAAAAGCCAGGACTTGGCTTTTTCGGTCACTTTCTTTATGGATGACTTTGGTACGGCCGCGGAATATGAAAAATATGCGGCGGATATTAACGCTGGTAAAATGACCGTAGATGATCTGATCCTGAAGCATCTGGAGGAACACCTGACGATTAAAGCGAACGGCCAGCCTTTGGTCTACGAGTTGATAGATAAAGAGACCAACTTCCCTTCGGTCACTTGCCAGATGCGCTTTAAACAGGCACCAGATAATCTAAATAGCCTGGAAGTCAAAAATACTTTGTTACTGGATATGTTTGACGATCAGAAAAACATGGTCAATATTCGTATCCCGGGTAAAGGAGAGGGAACCATGATTCTCAATCGTAAGAAAAAGAAAAGCAGTGTATCCTTTTAGTTATCTTCTTCGACTTCAACGAATAAGTCAAAGTAAATCACGAAGGTGTCGGCTACCTTAATGGCACCTAGTAATGCGGTAGGGGCTTCGATATCCCAATCACTCAGGCGAATTTCCTGGAAGCTACGAAACTGATAAACATTAGCACCCACCCGGCGTGCCTGGACGGGCATTTTAATATTACAGCGTTTATTGACCATGGTCATGCAGGTTTCGGCGATCAGGTGGGTCCAGTACTGCGTGAGTTCTTTTCGGTTGACGTTTAACAGTACCCGGTTGAGTTCTACTTCGATATAAGGGTGCTGGTCGACCTGCAGCGTTTTCTGTAGATCCTTATTCATGATGCGGTGGCCACAGTCGAGCCCCGCCGTTTTAATCTTTAGGGTGGTGTGCGGAAAAGAGACCGTATTATTTTCGTGATCAATCGCCAGGCTGGTTTTCAGGGTGCCGAAATCCTGCTCGCAGGCGCAGGTAAACTCGTTGACATTACTGCGCCCCTCCAAATAGAGTTTACTTTTCTCCAGAATGCGAATCTTCTGGGGCTTTTGTCCAAAGGAAGGGAACAAAAACAGGGGCAGTAGGAATAATAAGCAGGTGCTGGGATACAATCTCATGGCGGCTGGTTTTTCAGGTTATTCAAAAAGCAGTCGGCAACTACCGGGAGGCAGTTGCCGACTATGGTACGCTTTTTAGGCGAAAGCCTAGAAGCCAACTACTGCTTCGATCATCATACCATTGAAATTACCTTCGTGGCGGAGATCATCTGCATTGAAGTCGAGATAATCCTGATTGATGTATCCCACTTTCAGCAGTAGGTTACGGCTTGGGAACCAACCGGCAGACAATTCTGTACGGTTAACGGTTACGTCGCTGTTACCGCCGCCCAGGTCACCACTGGCACTGTTATAACGAGCACCTACAAAAACTTGCTCGTTAGGCAGGAAGCGGTAGATACCTTCGACAGAATACTGACCAAAGTCGCGTTCGCTGTTTTCGAATCCAGCGCGACCGGTTGCAGCCTCATAGGTTGCGAATAATTCCATTCCTTTGTACTTCACGAATGGGCTGATCTGGAAGGTAGAGACCGTATTAGTAAAGTTCGGGCTGATACGTCCGGAGGTAAAGTTACCAGAAGCACTCACCGGAGAGTAGGCGGTAGCCCCTCTTGGCTGTGTAATCGCGGGCTCCATAGCCAGGTAGAAACGAGATCCCGTACGGTCACCATTAAACAGTGTATTCCGGGCAGAGTTATTATTGTTGTAGTAAGAAGCGGACAGACGGAAGCGGAAATCATCGTTGACCTGCTTGTCATAAGCCGCTTTAAAGTAAACGGAAGGCGCTTTTTCTACATCGGCAATATTACCATTGATCAGGCCATTATTCAGACCTACCATAAACATCAGGTCTTCCGTTGGGAATACGTAAGCTTCCCCACCAATTTCGGTCGTAAAGGCATCCATGATATAGTTTCCTACGAATGGGTTCCAGATCGCATTACCGTTGTCAGTACGACGGAACTGCTGGTCGCCGTAATTAGGCTGGAAGTGACCGATTTTCACCCGTACGTGCTTCGTAAACCAATCGGGATTACCGAACATAGGCAGCTTGTCCACCTGAATGTAACCGCCTTTTACCCAGAATTCGGGGTGGTGACGAGAAGACATGTAATTCTCCAGAGAAACCCGGATACCGTCTTCAATTTGGAAGTCAAAGTTCAGGTTGGCCGTAGCCAGGTTGAAACCGCTACCCAGGTTATACAGTTCGTTGGCATCGGCTTGACCACCCCGGTAAGGTACTAGATTGGGGTTAGCGTCGTTAGAGTGCTCCAGTGCCTGGAACTGCTGGGTAAAACTACCGCCGATGCGGATCGCAAAACCGTCGTATTTAACGTTGTCTACCTTAGAAGGCTCAAAGATATTGATACCTTCCTGATCGTAAGGTCTGAAGTATTGGATTTCAGTGCGCTGAGCCATCAGGCCGGTTGCCATACTCAGGATCGTAAGGATTCCTAAAAACTTTTGAAAATTTCTCATATCAGTTGTTGTTTTGATCGTTAGGCTTGTGTTAGTTAAAAGTTGATTGATTATTATTTCGAATTAGCAGTTGCTTTTCCTGGTTCCAGCGTGCAGCTGAAGTGGATCGTTACTTCGTCTCCTGTCTTAATGGAACCCATCAGTGCGGTAGGTGCGTCCATGCCGTAATCACTCATCAGCAAGCTATAGCTTCCGCTAAAAGTGATGGCTCCATCGCTTCCCTTTTTCATTTTCACCGGGAAGCTAACCGTTTTGGTCTGGCCGGCGATGGTCAGTTTTCCCGAAGCCGTCAGCTTACTATCATCCTGGATCTTGGTAGAAGTTAGTTTGTAAGTGATCGTGGGGTGGTCGTCCGCTTTCAGGGCACCGTAAGTCTTATTGTCCATAATCCGTCCCTTCGTACTCTTGATACTCTTAGCCGGAATTTTGACCATAAACCCAGGGATCGCCTGTAGTTGACCATCTACCATATCGAGGCTAGCTTGGACATTTACTTCCGTCACCTCAGATTCCCAATCGTGTAGTGTAGAGGTGCCAGCAACCGATAACTTACTGGCTGCTAATTGATAAGATTCTTGTGCGAAGGTCACAGTACTTATAAAAACGAATAGTGCGATGGCGTAAATTGGTAAGGACTTCATATTCCTGTTGTTTTTGTTACAGGTCAAAAGTAGTAGTGAAAAGCCCCATCTCGATATGACATAACCCCACCCGGGAAGGTGATTTATATCACGAAAAGTCTATTTTCCCGCCTTTTTAATCACGTCTTTGATACCTTCCAGCCCCTCGCTAAAGCTCGAAAGTTGAGCAATGACGCGGCTCATGGGATCATTGGGATCCCCTGCGCGGAATAGTTTATTCTTGTTGTATGCTTTTTTGATTTCAGCCCAGCGTTGTATTTCCTCATCCGATAATTGGCCCAAAATTTCCTTTAATTTGAGCTGATTGGCTTCGGCATCGGCGGTCAGGGTCTGCGATTCTCCGTTGTAATGCGCCAAAATGAGGGTTTCCAATTCGGCCTCATTCATGATAGGGACAATTTTTTCGGCCAGCTTATTCATATTGCGGTAAGAACCTTGTAGTTTGAAAGGTGGCTCCGTCCGGTAGTCATCGGTCATGGCGGCCGAGCGAATGTATTCCTGATTGACGGCCAGGATGACATCCCGCACACGCAGCAGTTTTTTCATTACGCTTATATATTCATCGAGTTCGCCAGAGCTGTGATTTCCTTCCAGTTCGATTCCCTCCAGGTTATCTTGTTCTGCCGCTTGTATAATGGCGTAAACATCTTTTTGACTTTTGGCCGCTAACTGTTGTAGGGTGACATTAGAAGTCAGTGCATTTTCAATATAACTCAGCTTAAAGACCCCGGCGGCATCACCGATAATATCGCCGAGATTATAGATATCAGCCCGGTTGGCCAACATATCGGGTATTTGGAAGCGGGTACCCTGCTCCGTATACGGATTACCGGCCATTACCACTGCTACCCGGCGTCCCCGCAGATCGTAGGTTTTCGCCTGGCCTTTATAGACGCCCTCAATTTTACGCTGAGCATCACAAAGCGAAATGAATTTCTGTAGGAATTCGGGATGGCAATGCTGGATATCATCCAAATACAGCATAATATTATCCCCCATCTCCAGAGCCAGGTTCAGTTTCTCCAGTTCTTGGCGGGCAGCCATACTATTAGCATCGACTGGAGCCAGCGAGGTCACCTGATGTCCAATTGCCGGACCATTGATCTTAACGAAGATCAGGCCCAGACTGTGGGCGATGTACTCCATCAGCGTGGTCTTGCCGTAGCCAGGAGGAGAAATCAGCAATAATAATCCCATACGGTCGGTTCGGGTTTGCCCACCGGCCGTGCCGAGTTGTTTGGCGAAGTTATCTCCAAAAATGGGTAGGTATACCTGATCGATTAGTTTATTACGTACAAAAGAGCTGAGCACCCTGGGCCTGAACGCTTCCAACTGCTTCTCCTGGCGGAACTGCTCGGTCAATTGACGTTTGGTCTGATGAAATTGCTTGTACAGAGGTACCACCTCATTGCAATAACGCTCCATCTTATCGGTGAAGCGGTGAAAATCTAATGAATAGATTCCCTCCTTAATTAGTACGTGATCGCCCCGCAGCCCACTAATATTCAGGTGGGTCTTCGTTTCAATCACTTCTGCCTGCTCAAAATCATCGCACATGAGTAGCGTAGCCACTTCATCCAGGTAAGGCTCCTTATTTTGCGCATCGGTCTGATCAAAAAAGGCCTGGACCCACTTGCGTAAAAGTTGGTATTGCTCCAGGCGATTATCCTTCAGCTCTTCCACGGTTTTGCGGAAACGCCCGATGGCTTTCTTCTTTTTGATAAAGTCCCGAAAGGTCTGGTAGAGAGTAGCTGCTTCACCGCTACAGACAAATTGATCGTCGGCCCGCAACTCCCGGAATAAATACCGGGCGGCTTGTTCGACCAGGAAGCCCGGGAATAAATGGGTCGCTTCTATAAAGTACCGCAGCTCTTTCTCCAGCTCAGTGATCAGAAAATCAAATTCGTGGGTTCTGGGGAAGACCTGCAAGATAAGACCTGCGCTTTTTAATTGGTGATCCAGCAGCGCCTTGCGCTCCGGGTTTAGGAATTGGGTCCAAAAGACCTTGCCCAGGGCACGGCTGATCGGTGTATAATACAACAAGCCGATGTCTTTGGAGAGTAAGACCAGTTGCTCCAGAATCAGGGCAGCATCCTCATCGTGGATACCCTTGGTATAACCCTCCTGATAACGGGTCGCCGCGTATTGACGGACAAGATCAATTAAGTTTTGTGTCTTCGATGGTGACTGGTTCCTGAACAACTGGTAAGCCAGATACTCACCGCGGTAGACCTCCTGATTTTCGGAAACGTAGGCCTGATCCCAGATGGCTCGGCTCTCTTCGATTTCCGGCGCTTGTATACTTTCGTAAAAATTGGTACCCGTCAGGTGATAAAACAAATGTCCCTCTCTGAGTACGGTCGTCAGTTCGAGTGGCTGCACATTGACGGAGAAGAGATGCTTGCCCAGTTTTATTATATTTTCTCCCTCTACGAAAAGATCTTGCTTATCCCGCAGCTGCCGCAGGGCCGTTTCTTTTAGGGTCTTTAGTTCGGTCTGTACGGCATCAGCCTTATTACTATCTTCTAGGGCCTCCAGCCTTTGCACAATGTCTCTGATTTTTTCAATCATCAGGTCAGCTGCAAAGAAGCTGTTGATCTCCGTGGCTTCGCGAAAGTTCTCCACGCGCTTCTGTATACCGGAAAGAATACGCTGGGCCGCCGATTGCAGGGCCGCCGTTCGGTTATTTCGCGCCTCGACCAGGCTGTTTTTTCTAGACTCAAAGGCAGTATACACTTCTTCTCTTTTCTCGGCCAGCGTGCCGATAAAATCGTCAACCTCGGCAAATTTACTTTCCATCTCTTCTAACTGAACCATCAGCTTGGAGAGGTATTCATCACATTTCTGGGGCGTATCGGCGACGTCGAGGTAATTAATAATGCTTTGATCCAACAATTTGAGTTGTGCATTAAAAGCGGCGAGTGATTCGGTGCTTTGCAATGCTTTCCGGCGGTTTTTGAGGGCTGCTTTTTGCTGATTGAGGCGGGTGAAAAGCAGCGAGATATTGTCGATAATGCGCGTAGTTTGCGTAGCATCATCGATCTTCAGATTACTCACAATATCGATCAGTAGTTCCAGCTCCGCTCCGATGGCGTCCAGCTGCGCAATTTGTTCCCTGGCGACTCTGGCCGCCGTGATTTTTTCCACGGAAGTGGAGGCCGCCTCTATTTTTTTGTCGTAAGGCGCCAGGGCATCTTCTTGTAAGAGAAACTGCACACAATCGTCCGCTAGTTGCTGGCTGGCTTCGGCGGCCTGCTCTTCCAGTGCTTCAATCAGCTCCAGGTTGGCGTAGCGCAAATCTTTCAGGCCAATGATTTCGCCGCGTAATACCCGTAAATCGGCCAGCACCTGTACATAAAGATCAATAGTATCGAAGCTTTCGCGCTTCATTTTAGCAAAAAGATCTTTTGCCCGGGTCTGGCACTGCTCAATCCTGTCGCGGGTGCTGCGCTCCACCCGTACTTTCTTTTCGTATTCTTCGATAGCGGCATTGGCCGTCTCCCGGATATCCTTCAGGGGCTGGTCGAGCTGAAAAGCGGCATCCTGATCGAGCCAGTAATAAGCGTCGAGCAAATCCGTACTGCGTTTGACCAAGTCATCGTAGAGGTTGGCGTAGGAATCGTCTTTACCAATCAGGGTAAGGATTTCCTGACATTCCGCCATCGCCTTTACGATATTTTTATTTCCCACCTTGTACAAATAGCTGTCTTTATGCTCAGAAGGTGGTGCCTCTCCGGCAACGAAGGGCGTCTGCCAGATTTGAATGACGTGGTGCCTGGTCGGCTCGTCTTCTGCCTTAAAATAACACAACTGTCCTTCCGGTAAAAGGGTATATCCGTGACAAATAATGGGGGTATTCACCTCCTGGGAAATGAGGTTGTAATGCATCAGGGTGTAGACGCCCGTTTGATTATGGTAAAACACGTAGAGAAAATCCTCCCCATTAGGTGCCGCAATTCGTTTTTTAAATAGTCGACCTTCTGCCGGTGTCTCAAATAGCTTGTACTCTCCCGTCTGCAGATAGTAGCCATTGGCAAAAATCAGCCCGTGATTATCCGGTAGTAAAACGCCCGATTGCTCTAATGCATCAATCCTTTTGGCTTCCTGAATCTTTTCATTAAAAATAAAATAGCGGTAGGTTTCCTGATAGGGACGAATACGCAAGGCAATCAGATTACCCAGATCCGCGTAGGCGTATTCGGCGTCGTCGAGGGTCTGATCCCGGTATTCGACTTCCTCCCGGTAGATCCCGAGGCCATCGTCGGTATTGTCTTCTACCTTGATGGTCAGATCGCCGCCCATGGTCTCCACAAAAACGCGATCCATGATCGAGACGTGCGGAAAACTTCCCTTGCGTTGGTCATCACGCCCGGCCTGTTTCCAGCGAAATTCGTACTGATCCGGATACTGTACTTCGTGGTCGGAGCGGTTATCAATATACTCCAGTCCCTGCTCAGTCATCAGCCATTTAAAGGTCTTGAAGTCCTCGGAATTTTCCTTCAGGTGAAAAACCATGTACAGGTAGCGGCCCCGCTGTGCGAAACGGGCGAAATAGGCATCCTTATAGTAGCGGTAGAGATTAAGAAAGTCGATCTCAAATTCTCCTTTTGCTAACAGGGCCAGCCCTTCTTCCTTAAAGCTATTATCTCCAAAATCGTAAACACTAAACACGTCTTCCAGACGGATGCCCTTGCGCAAGCCCATGTGCACATTATAGCCCAGAATAGTATAAGGCCCTACCGAGACGATATCGCGAGCAATACAATAATTCTGGGTATGGATCCGATCATTAGCAATAAGCCGGGTATCGATCGCCCCGAACACCTCCTTACGGGCGGCATTGAGCTGGCTTAGTTGCGTGCGCAGATCACCGGCAAAACCCTGTAGTCGGTTTCTGATGATCTCATAGGCTCCTCCGTCTATATTTTGGTTCATCTGCTGTCTAGAGTTAAACGCTTTATAAGTTAGGAATGAGTCAATAATAAGTAGTCCACAAAATTAACCTTTATGATTTATGACGGCATCTTTTTCACCTACTCTGCGTTAAAAACTGCTACTGGTGTTAACCACACGCAGTTTTTGCCTTGATTAGGCAAAAAATCTGCTCGGTCAAAATCTAAACT
>DATFKA010000111.1:0-44876 GCA_035268885.1 Saprospiraceae bacterium | reverse complement strand
AAAGGTTGTGGTCTTTGAGACTGTATAGGACGTAGAAGTAAAACATAGCAGCGGTATTGAGAAATAAAAAAAAGGCCCAGCCTCCCGAAGGAAACCGAGCCAATGGAGAGTAGCGTGAGAGTGACTTGAACACTCGACCTCAGCATTATGAATGCTGCGCTCTAACCAGCTGAGCTACCACGCCAAATATTGTCAAAGCTAATTTAAGTTCCCTAGGACCTCCCGTAGGGCGCTCTAACCAGCTGAGCTACCACGCCATTTTCATGTGTCATTTGGTTATGTATCGTGTGGTCGTATTTGAATTTGCCTGACCACGTAAGTAGATGACCATCGGACCAAATGTCTTAAACGCGAGCGCAAATATAAGGATTAATCATTATAATGCGCAAGTAGTTTGGTAAAAAAATTATTGTAGACATTCTAGCTTTACTCTTATTGAAAAAGCCTGTATATTCTATCAAAATCCCGATCATTATGAATGCCCATCCAAACTCCGAATCGTCGCGCGTCGACTTGCGGCCGGTTATTCCTAATCTATCTCCTGCGCAATCTCCAGCCGAACAGTTTCAAAACGAGACGCTGCGACCTATTCTCAAAATGCAGAATGATTTAATCCTTGATCTGTATCGCCACTTTTTAATGAAACGGAAAGTGAAGTTCGATGGCATGTCAATCGAACAGCGCAAAAACTGGATCTCGAAAAGCGTAAGCAGGGATAACCGTCTGAGAGGGATTCTACTGGGAATGATCATGGGGCAATTCACGAATCGTGAACTTTCTACTTTTATTGCTATGGAAGGAGAGGCCCGTCGCCGTATATTTGATTTGCTGACCCAGCGCCTCCAATCCCAAATGAAGGATTTACTCTGACAGAGAAAGTTTAAAGTAGAAAGGGGAAGCTCGTGGAATAACCTCACTTATTTAGTACCTTTTACGGCGTATTGATTCCCTAAATAATCATTCCTTATCATGATCAAAAAGTATCCTGTACTCGCAGGTCTTATGTTCCTGCTTTTTTTATTATCTACCTGTACGCCTTCCGGCAAAAAACAGATTCTGGTATTCTCTAAAACGAACGGTTACCGGCACCAATCTATTCCGGAAGGGATCTCGGCGCTCCAAAAGCTGGGAGAAGAAAATAACTTTACTGTTCTGGCGACCGAGGAGACCAGCTACTTTACTGACTCCGCCTTATCCAACTTCGCAGCGGTGGTCTTTTTGAATACTTCCGGAGAACTACTCGATCCGATGCAGCGGATTGCCTTTCGCCGCTATATTCAGGCAGGAGGAGGGTTTGTAGGTATTCATGGGGCTTCCACTACCGAATACAGTTGGCCCTGGTTTAATCAACTTATCGGTGCCCAGTTTGATGATCACCCAGCTATACAGGAAGCCCGGATCATCGTGGAAGACGAATCCCATCCGGCTACCCAACACCTGGATGCCGAATGGGTCCGTACCGATGAATGGTACAATTTTAAGAACCGCTACCCGGCTACCCAGACCTTACTCTCACTCGACGAATCTTCTTATCAGGGGGGAAAACATCCGGGAAATCACGCCATTGCCTGGTACCACGAGTATGATGGCGGACGCTCTTTCTATACCGCCCTGGGCCATACCAAAGAAAGCTATTCAGAATCTAAATTCCTGGATCATCTGCTAGGAGGAATCCAGTACGCAATGGCCGATGCCCCTTTGGACTATGAGAAGGAAACCGTAATGCCAGAGCCCTCCCGCTTTGAAAAAGTAGTACTGGATTATTACCTCGACGAGCCCATGGAACTGGAGATGTTACCTGATGGGAGACTCCTTTTTAATGAGCGACACGGTCGCCTCAATGTATACGACCCAGAGCGTGGTCAAACCAGTGTCCTTACGGAAGTAGAGGTGTATTCCAGACAGGAAGACGGTTTATTGGGTATGGCCCTGGACCCCAATTATCAGGATAACAACTGGATTTACCTGTTTCAGTCGCACCCGGAAGATTGGGAACAGCACATCATGCGCTATGACCTGAATCCAGATGACCCAGAACCACTCAGTAATCCCAAGCTGCTTTTGCGTATTCCCGTGCAGCGGGAGGAATGCTGCCACGCGGCCGGTTCTCTGGAGTTTGGCCCGGAAGGTAACTTGTTTATCTCTACAGGAGACGATACTAATCCCTTTGCCTCTAATGGCTATGGTCCGATTGATGAGCGCCCCGGTCGTGCGGCCTGGGATGCTCAGCGCTCTTCGGCCAATACGAATGATTTGCGCGGTAAAATATTGCGCATTAAGCCGGAGCCGGACGGAAGCTACAGTATTCCCGAAGGAAATTTATTCCCGGAGGATGGCTCCCGGGGCCGGCCAGAAATTTATGTCATGGGATGTCGTAATCCTTTTAGGACCTCCATCGATCAGCGTACAGGGTATCTGTATTGGGGAGACGTCGGACCGGATGCAAATGAAAACGACCCTCAACGTGGCCCGATGGGCCACGACGAAGTCAATCAGGCCCGAACTGCTGGGTTTTATGGCTGGCCCTATTTTGTTGGCAACAATAAGGCTTACCACGATCATGACTTTGCCCAGGGAGTCTCAGGCCCTCCTTTTGATCCCAATCAGCCGGTGAATGATAGTCCGAATAATACGGGCATACAGGACCTGCCAGCTGCTCAACCGGCCATGATTTATTATCCCTATCGCAGCAGCCCCGCATTCCCGCTCATGCGATCCGGAGGGCGTAATGCCATGGCGGGGCCCGTTTTCTACCGCAACGATTATCCCGACAATCCACGGCGTTATCCAGCTTACTACGATCAAAAGTTCTTCTCTTACGACTGGATACGGGGGATTATCTTAGCGAATACCCTGGACGAGGAAGGGAATCTGCTGCTGCAAGAACGTTTTTTGCCCCATATCTCCTGGAACAATCTGGTCGATATTATCGTGTCTCCCGAAGGAGATATGTATATGTTGGAGTACGGTCGCGGTTGGAATACGGCCAATGAAGATGCCCGGCTGGTACACTTAAAATATAGTCCGGGTAATCGTAAACCCCGGGCAAAAATTAAGGTGGATAAGTCGGTTGGTGGCCTGCCTTTGACCGTTACCTTTGACGCCACAGGATCAGAGGATCCCGATGGCGATGCCCTAAGTTATTCCTGGGATTTTGGCGGAAGCCAGACCGCAGAAGGTCAGACGGTGACACACACCTTCACCGAAGCGGCACCCTACCTCGTAAGCTTAACGGTAAAAGATGGGGAGGGCGAAGCAGGAGAAGCCCAGATGAAAATCATGGCGGGCAATGAAGCCCCCGCATTAGCCTGGGATATTCAGGGGAATCAGGATTTCTACTGGGCGGGACAAGCGGTAAGTTATACCCTCTCGGTGGAAGATCGGGAGGATGGTCGTCTGGAAGCAGGTATTGCCCCCGGCTCGGTTCGGCGCTCCGTAGATTACCTCGAGCAAGGATACGATCTGGCAGAGATTGCCCAGGGACATCAGATTGTCGAAGCGCGGATCAATAATCAGGCGGGGCTAAACCTGATACAGTCTGCCGACTGCGGCTCTTGTCATAAGGAGGCGGGGACATCTATCGGTCCCAGTTATTTGCGGGTAGCCGAAAAATACCAGGAAGATCCCAAAGCTCAATCGTATCTGGCTAATAAAATTATCAACGGCGGGAGTGGTGTTTGGGGAGAAACGGCAATGGCCGCGCATCCCGATATCAGCATTCCCAAAGCGGAGGCCATCGCAGGCTATATACTTAGCCTGGCGGCAGTAGGAGATGATAGTGACCTGCCCATCTCGGGGCAACTCAAATTGAGCCCTCCCGCCGGAAAGAATCCAAACGGGGTATTCGTGTTTATTGCTAATTACGTGGATAAAGGCGCCGAAGGGATGGACCCCATTAAGGGGCAGGCTATTGTTTCTTTGCGGTCGCCTCGTATTCGTGCTTCGGAATACGCGGAGCTAAGAGGGGGCGAACAGCAGACCGTTACGAGTGCGGCCTTGCCCCAGTTAGCGTATAACCAGGAAGCCCTGGCAATGGATAACGGCGGGCAGGTAAGCTTTGGTCCGATGGATCTTACCGGTGTCCGTAGTCTGGAGTTAAAGTTGGATCTGCGGGCGGAAGAGAGTCAGGCAGGACAAGTGGCCCTGTATTTGGATGATCCGGAGGCCCCGGCTTTCGCCAAAATAGATGTACAGCCCGTTTCGAATCACGCGGCTGCGCTGACTACCTTTCAGCTTCCTTTGCCCGAAACGAGCGGAGCACATCGGCTTTATTTGCGATTTTCTGCAGATAATCCGGATGCTAACCGACCCATCTGTCGCTTACTTTCGTTTACACTAAAAACCGACGCATCAGGCATGAACTGATAGCGTTTTGTATAAACGAAAAAAGCTAGTGCAGTATGAAGAGGATACTTTTGTGGATAGGAATAAGCGTACTGATTCTTATAACAGGATTATTTATCGCAGGCTTAATTATTCATGAGCCCCGGCCTAAAGCCGAGCCTGACTCAGCAGCAGATGCATTGGCCGAAAAAATGCTGGATGCGCTTAATGAGACGGCCTGGGATTCTACGCGCTACGTCACCTGGACCTTTCGTGGTATCAATGAGTATGTTTGGGACCGCGAAGCCAATCTGGTCGAAGTAAGCAATGGCGATACCCGAGTGGTCATCCACACCAAGTCCCTGGAGTACCAAGTGCTTAAGCCGAGAGATGAGGAAGACAAACACTACCAGTACTTTGAGACGGCCTGGGCCAATTTTTGTAATGATGCTTACTGGCTCTGTGCGCCTTACAAAGTTTTTGATCCGGGGACTAAACGTGCCATTGTGGAGGATGAATCTGGTAGGCCCCAGCTGTTAGTGACTTACGAATCTGGTGGAGTGACCCCCGGAGACGCTTACCTTTGGCAATTGGATAAGGACTATCGGCCGGAAAGTTTTGAGATGTGGGTATCCATTATTCCGATAGGGGGCTTAAAAGCCTCCTGGTCTGATTGGCAGACTTTGGAGTCCGGTGCCCTGATTGCGGGTAAGCGAATGCTCTTGGATCGGGTCGAAATACCCATCACGGAAGTTCGCGGCGGGCGTGACTGGAAAGATATAGGACTGGAGGAAGATCCTTTTGCTAATTTTGATTGGGAACCGGGAGAGCGTTAACTTAGATTGTATTATTCCTTAATAGGAACCAATCTCATGGAGTTGTTTAAGTATTCCTGGTGAGAAAACGGCTTGGAAGTCAAGATAAAGCCTCAGATTGCAGAGGCTTATGCGGATATGCAGGCGGGTAAATCTTAGTATTAGTAAGGCTAATAAGTCCATTTTGATGAGTCGCCTTAATATTTTATAGCTAAATCGTATCTTTGGAATAATGCAGAAGATTTCACATACAGAAGAGAATTACCTGAAGGCAATTTTTAAAATTTCGGAAAAAACGGGTCGAAATGCCAGTACCAATGGTATTGCCCAGGCCTTAGATACGAGCGCTGCTTCCGTTACGGATATGGTCAAACGTCTGTCGGAGAAGTCGCTCATCAACTATGAAAAATACAAAGGGGTAACCCTTACGGAAAAAGGAAATGAGATCGCTACCTTACTCATCCGGAAGCATCGCCTGTGGGAGGTCTTTTTGGTAGATAAGCTAAGTTTTTCCTGGGATGAAGTACACGAGATCGCCGAGCAGTTGGAACACATTAAGTCCAGCGATCTGGTCGGTCGCCTGGATAACTTTTTAGGAAATCCCAAATTTGATCCGCACGGAGACCCCATTCCCGATGAAGAAGGAAATTTCACCTTCCGCAAACAAGTTTTGTTGAGTGACTTACAGCCTGGTGAAGACGGGGTCATCGTTGGGGTGCAGGATCATTCCTCTCAGTTCTTACAGTATTTGGATAAGATGAAATTGGTACTGGGCGTGACCGTCAACGTCATTGAACGCTACGAATACGACGAATCGCTTAAAGTAAAGATTAACAATCGGGGTAAGCAATTTTCTCTTTCCAAGAAGGTGTGTCAGAATCTATTTGTGCAAAAACAGAAGCATGGGGTCTGATTACAGCTGATCCGCTAGCTCCATCCACTGCATCTCCTTTTCCTCTATTTGTTCCTTGATGTTTTCCAATTCGATGGAGAGTTCCTTGATCCGGTCGGGTGTAAGGCTTGCCGTATCATTAAATTGTGCGTGGAGCTTTTCTTTTTTGGTTTCCAGCTTGCTAATGGATTTTTCGAGCCGGTTTAGTTCCTTGCGCTGCTCATAACTAAGGCCCGGCCTTTCAGCTTCTTTTTCTGTTTTTCTTTCTTCCTGTTCGGCGCGTTCCTTTCTTCTCTTTTCCAGGTCTAGTTCCTTCTGGAGTACCCGGTACTCCGAATAATCTCCGTTGAAGTCCCGGACTTTTCCCTCGCCTTCAAAGACAAAGAGGTGATCCACGATTTTATCCATAAAATAGCGGTCGTGGGTAACAATCACCACGCAGCCCGGGAATTCGATCAGAAAATCCTCCAGGACATTTAAGGTCATAATATCCAGATCGTTGGTGGGCTCATCCAGGATTAAGAAGTTCGGATTGGTCATGAGCACCGTCAATAAATAAAGCCGTCGGCGTTCACCACCACTAAGCTGTGAGACGTAGACCTGCTGCTGTTTGCGACTGAATAGGAAGCGTTCTAGTAATTGTGGTGCGGTGAGCTTTTGCCCCTTTGCCATCGGGATGAATTCGGCAATGTCCGTGACGGTATCAATGACGCGCTTATCTTCCTTCAGATTCATACCCGATTGGGTGTAATACCCGAAGGCCGTATTACCACCCACGACAACTTTACCCGAATCTGGCCGGATCTCAGTCGTTAATATCTTTAGGAAAGTAGTCTTGCCAACGCCGTTTGGCCCAACGATACCAACGCGCTCTCCTTTTTTGAATTTATAGTCGAAATCTTTCAGAATTTTAAAATCTCCGAAGCTTTTACTGATGTATTGTAGCTCCAGGATTTTCTTGCCCAGGCGCTGTCCCTTGATATCAATTTGCATCTCACCCTCGAGCCGGACGCCGGATAATTTATCTTTGAGTTCCTTAAAGGAGGATACCCTGGATTTGGCTTTGGTGCCACGTGCTTTGGGCATGCGGTTGACCCATTCTAATTCCTTCTTAAATAGCTTTTGTGCTTTCTCCAACTCAATCTCTTCATTGTCGTGACGAGTGGCTTTTTTGTGTAGGAAATCACCGTAGCTACCCGAGTAACGGTAAAGTGTCCCTCTGTCCAGTTCTACAATGTTGTCGCATATTCTTTCGAGGAAATAACGATCGTGAGTAACCATCAGCAGGGTGAGGTTGGTTTGTTGTAGATATTCCTCCAGCCATTCGATCATGTCGAGATCGAGGTGGTTGGTGGGCTCATCCAGAATGAGGAATTCCGGCGCGTTAATGATCAGGCGAGCGAGGGCCAGTCTTTTTTTCTGTCCACCGGATAGATACTGAACGACCTGCTTCATGTCACTGATGTTCAGCTTGAAAAGCACTTCTTTTACCTGGGCTTCAAAGTCCCAGGCTTTGAGGTCGTCCATTCGCTGTACAGCCTTTTGCATTTCCTGAGTGTCTTCGGGCTTAAGTAGGGCCTCTTCGTAATCCTTAAGTGCTTGTATTTTAGGGTTATCCGAATCGAGAGCAGCCTCTAGGACGGTATGATGGGGGTAGAAGTCTGGATCCTGCTCCAGGAATCCCACCCGCACGCTATTATGGATTTCAACCCTGGCGGTTTCTCCTTCTGGTGCTTCTTTTCCCATGATGACGCGCATCAGAGTGGACTTACCTGAGCCATTTTTCGCAACCAATGCGACTTTCTGGCCCTGACTGATCTGCAAAGAGATATTGTCGAAAAGGACCTTTTCGCCATAGGCTTTACTCACATTTTCCAGGCTGAGATAATTCACGAAGTGTCGTTTTTTGATTTGGCTCAAAAGTGATGGTACAGCAGAATAACCATTCGGTTTGCTAAGATACAGTGCTGAAACGGAATCCCCTAAAAAAACAGCCTTCCCCGGAAAATTTCCAGAGAAGGCTGTTGCCGTCGCTAAAAAGCGGTTTAATTTTGCTTCAGATCAATTAGATCATGAAGAATATGTAGTGTTTCTTCGATGTAGTGATCTCTGGAGACGTTCTTCACGAAGTCTTCATTCAGCGCTTTGTTTTTCTCATTCTGATTGACGTAATCGTAATCGGCCTTGAGGTTAGAAGCGGAGATCATCGCCTCGTCGGCGGATAGATCTTCAAATTTCTTAGCTTCCGCTTCGCGTTTTGCGGTAAGCGCCTGATAAGCCTCTAATTGTAAGGGGAATAAAGTCTCTGAGCGATTTTTGGAAATGCGTGCTGCATTTTCATTAATCAACTGGAAAGCTGAATTCTGCGCCACGCGTTTTTCACTTGCTTTCTTCAGCTTATTAATGTGCTTATCATTGATGACGTAAGTTGTTTGGGAATAATCAACCGCCTCAATCTCCGTCCAAGAAAGCGGATAGTCCTCCTGCTCTTCGCCCGTTTCAATTTTTTGGTAACTATCGGGCAGAATAATATCCGGAGTAACCCCCCGTAGTTGCGTTGAGCCACCATCGATACGGTAGAACTTCTGAGTCGTTAATTTCACATTTCCAAGGGGCTTGATATCATCGTTTCCTCTGACAACCCGATCCATATCGTAAAAACGCTGCACGGTACCTTTACCAAAGGTCGATTCACTACCGACGATTACGGCGCGATCGTAGTCTTGCAGGGCTGCTGCCAAAATTTCGGAAGCAGAAGCACTGAAGTTATTGGTCATTACGGCTAGTGGGCCATCGTATTGTACATTGGCATCCACGTCGCGGTATACTTCCGCAGGACGCACGCGTGATTTCACCTGCACAATTGGTCCTTTCTCAATAAAGAAACCCGTCATGCGAATGACATCCGAAAGGGAACCACCGCCATTGTTGCGTAAGTCCATGACAATACCATCTACGTTTTCTGCTTTCAGTTTTTCAATTTCTTTGGCTACGTCTTTGGCGCAGGAGCGACCATCGCGGTCCTGAAAATTAGCGTAGAAGCTCGGCAGATAGATGTATCCAATGCGCTCTCCCTCTTCCGGACCATCCAGGATCAGGGATTTGGCAAAGGTCTCTTCCGTCTTGATTTTGTCACGGACGAGTACCACTTCTTTGGTCGTTCCTTCGGTGGTGCGAAGCATCAGGCGGACCCTAGTGCCTTTTTCACCACGGATGAGTTGAACCACGTCGTCTAGTACCCAACCGACAATATCTTGCCATTCGCCATCATCACCCTGGGCAATTTTCAGAAAGACATCATTGTTCTGGATTTCTTTACTGCGCCAGGCGGGCCCACCTGCCATTACTTCAGATACTTTGGTGTAGTCGCCATCCAGCATCAGGCGGGCACCAATCCCCTCGTATTCTCCCGACATACGGATATCGAAATTTTCTTTGTCGATGGGTTTGTAATAGCCAGAGTGGGGATCAAAAATTTGTGTCATGGCATTGAGATAACCTGACATACGATCGGAACGCTTTAGCTTTTCAATCCGCTTAAAATATTTGTCGTAATTTTCTTTGACTTCAGCTCGCGCCTCTTCTTCCAGTATTTCAACTGATTTAGGCTCTTCTTCTTCCCCTCGGGTTTGTTCATCTTCCAGGCGACGAGCTACGCGGCTTAGTACATCGTACTTCAGAGACTTACGCCAGTATTCCTTCAGCTCGGCATCATTTTCCGCGTAAGGCCGCTTATCACTATCCAGCTCGTAATATTCTTCGGTGGAAAACTCAAAGGGTTCTTCTAATATTTCCTGATAATAGATCTTAGCCTTGTCGATCCCAGCATCTAACAAACTAAGCGACTGATCGAAGAACTCAAAGGTTCCTTCCTTCGCTTCATCATCCAACTGGGTACGGTAAGTAGTCAATTGGTCAATCTGTTCTTGCGTCAGAAAGCGGCGGGCACCATCCACGCGGTCTAAATAGTAATCGTATAAGGTGGTAGAGAATTTGTCGTTTACGTCCTTGGGATTGTAATGCAACTGCTTCATGAAGGTGAGCAGTGTCCGTACAATCATAGATTCTTTTTGCTCCGTATTTATCGCTTTTGGATAAAAAGCAGCAAATAAAAACGTCAAGGCAACCACTGAGAATAAAACCGGACCTCGTAATTTCATATGTTTCACTTGTTGTTATATTTTAATTGAAGCTAACGGGAACTTCCAGGCGAAATTTAAAGTCGATAAAAAGCGAAAGACGATAAATTTAACTAAAAATACCATTTTACAGCAAATAAGTTTGGTCGAAAGCGGGCAAAACCTAAGATTTAACGAAACACTAACAGCTCAAATCTATGAACAGCGCTTTTTCATAGAGCTATGAAATTTATTCGTCGTATTGGAGCAGTTGGCCTTCTTTTCCATACTGCCTGCTCTCGATTTACAAAAATTTCCGGATCAAGATTGGAATGAGTAATAAATCGGCAATTAGAGCAGTGAATAGCGTTACGCTGATTAGTAATCCCACGGTCACAGAAGGTGGATGGATGGAGAACAGCATCACCAGAAAACCGAAAAACAGAATAATGCTGGTCAGTACGATCGCTTTACCCGTCTCGGTGAAGGTGATTTCCAGAGCAGCTTCCATATCCAGTCCTTTGTCCCGGGCTAATTTATATTTACTCAGGAAGTGAATGGTATCATCTACCGCAATCCCAAATATGATAGCAAAAGTGATGGAAACACCCGCCTCTAATTCAATACCCAGGAAACCCAGTAAGCCCCCTGCGAAAAGTAAAGGCAATATATTCGGGATCAAAGAGATCAGTAGCATTTTGACATTCCGAAAGAGTAGCATCATCAGTATACTGACAATCACTATGGCCAGACCCAGCCCTTGTAGCAGGCTATCTCGGATATATTCAGAATTTTTATCGACAATGACGCCGGTACCTGTACTTACCACCTCTATGATGTCGGAATCAATGTTGGCATCCATCCAGTCCTTGAGTTCGGCTTCGAATACTTTGATGCGGTCGGCACCAATATCATCGATACGGGAGGAAATGCGTGCTTTTTCTCCGTCTTTGCTGACCAGGATATTCATGTTCATTTGTGGCACCTGATCAATCGTTTGCTGATAACGGGTAAAGCGGGCCTCGCTTTCGGGTAGCGTATAGGCACTTGGGTTATTACCGTTATTCATCTGGTTAATACTTTTGTAAACCGTTGTGATTGAGTTGATGGCCCGGATAAAAGGGAATATTCGCAGGTGGTTTTCCAGTTTGTTAATCTCCTGTACCACCTCGAAGTCACGCACTTCGTAGTCTCCCTGCGTGAAGATGGCAAATTCCATTGGCCGAAAGCCGGCTAGCTGATCGTCGAAAAACAAAAAGTCATTGGTGATTTTTGCCCCCCGAGGCAGATTACTGGTGATATTATAGTTGGTGGATATGATGGAAATACCAAAGAGACTTAGCAGCACAACGACTACGGTTCCCGCAATAATGGTCTTGGGAGCCCGTAGGGTATAGCGGTATGCTTTACGCATGCTTTCTTCCCAAAAGGAAACCCCCTTTCCTAGTTTAACAATCTGATTAGAATGAAACCAGCTCAGTACGGCCGTGGTGAAAATCACCACGGTCAGGTAGGCGATCATCACCCCAACCGCCGCGTTAATACCAAAGTTCCGAATGGGGCCGATCCGGCTGGAGAGCAGTGAAGCAAAGCCAATGGAAGTGGTCATGGAGGTCAGCAAAGTCGCCAGGCCGATCTCCCGTATGGTCGTCCGGATAGCGTTGCGGCGATCAAAACCTTTACGCAATTCGTCCACGTATTTCGACATGATGTGTATGACATCAGAGGTACCCACAATAATCATTAGTACGGGGTACAGTGCCGCCATGGCGTTAAGTTCGCGGCCGGCACCGCCTAGAAAGCCCAGGAAGAGCAGCATACCCAGGCTAATGGATAGTAGCGCTACACTGATACCCCAAAAGCGCCGAAAAATCAGGAACATGATCAGGGTAACCAGAATGCCAGAGATAATCGTAGAGACGGCAATTTCTCGTTTTTGCATAGCGACCATCTCTTTCTGAAAGTAAGGGCGACCGAGGAAGTGGGTTTCTTCGAAGTCGTATTCTGTCAGGAGCGTTTCCAACTCCCCCATGAGTTCCTGGGCGTTTTCCAGCTGAATACTATTGATGATTTTCATAAACAGCACCAGGGTGGTGGCATCTTCGGAGATAAGATTGTGTACGAAGCGCTCATCCTGCAGGATTCGTTTTTTATCCTGAGCGTAACGATCCGGTTGGCTTAGGTGAATAACGGGCGTCGTTGTAATGGCAAAGGGCGTCTTGACTGGATATTCCACCATAGTCAGGGACTGGCTCTTTTGCACATGGGGTAAATTCCGGGACTTCAGACTAAAATCGTGGAACTTTGCCAAAAAAGCGGAATCAAAAACCCCCTCTGAGCGGCGTACGCCTACCAGAAGGAAATTGTCATCCGTCTCAAATTCTTTGGTGAATTCCTGAAAAAAGGCGAGGTCTTCATCGCCGTCAGGGAAAAATTGCTCAAAATCAAAGGAAAACTTTAATTGAAAGACATAATAGCCGCTTGCGGCAGCCAGGAATAAGAAGAGTACAATAATGGTACGACGATACTTTGCGGTCATTTCGGATGTGTTTCCTTTTCCATTGGTCCAACCAAAAAAATCAAAATAGGTTTGTAAAAGTTTTATCTTTGGTGGGCAAAAATTGAAAAATTAGCTGTTTCGTAAGATTACTTACGAAGAAATGACGCTAGAGGGATTATCCATCCCTTTTGCGGATGCCCTATTAGCAGTAATTGGGCTGTAGTGGCCAGTACACCGGTCACTCTGCGCAATGTAGACCGCTGGCTTGCTTAATCTATTCCCGATGGAGGCGCCCCGTTCTGGTGAGGGGCTTTCCTGCAAGAACCAGAAGACGGATATCAGAGGTGTAAAGTCAAGGCGTGTGGTGTCTCAATATCAGGCCATATAAAAGAAATTAATGGAAGAAAAAGTCAAAATACGCATCTACGATCTACATGGTGTAGAGCATCGCCTGCGGGTGGAGCGAGGATCTAATTTACGGAAAGTAATGCTGGAAAAAGGGATTAGTCCTTATACGAAATACACCGAACGCCTAAACTGTGGTGGACGGGGGCTTTGTGCGACCTGCGGCGTCTGGATAGAGAGTGGTGCTCCCAGACCAAGGCATTGGCATGATAAGGCTGCTAAGCGCTTTGGTTATCCGCGGTTGAGTTGTCAAATTAGTGTGAAGGAAGACATGGTAGTCCGGTTGGTGGATAAAAAGATATGGGGTAAACGCAAAGAACGAAGCCGGCGGCAGCAAGAAGAGGATAAAATTATTTGATTAGAGGAAGAAAGAAAGCGGGAGCTTACGGGGTGTAAAAAAAGCGGCCTGGAACATAGCCAGGCCGAAGGAAACCAACTTCATAAAATTGAGTAGCGTAATCTTATGTTTCTTTATAATTAAAGCAAACTAACCTAAAAATTAACTTCTTTGTTGAATGCCCCACGGGATAGAAGGACACTTAACCGCGTTGCGGTATACCTTTAATGTTCATGAGAAGTCATTTGAGTTAGAAACATTATAGAAATCTACTCAAGTAAACACTTCTCAAAAATGACCTTTTTCTCAGTGAAATGCAAGTTTTATCCATAAAATTTGCACATTTTACGAATTAAGGTGTTGGGCAGCGGCTTCCAGTTCGGCGTAAAATTCCGCTCCGTATTTTCGGATTAAGGCCGCTTTCGCAAACTGATAGATAGGCATTTGCTGTTCTTTTCCCTTTTGGCAGGCAGCCGAACAAATATCCCAGCGGTCGTAATTCAAGGCTTCAAAACCGGTTTTGTCTTCCCGATTTATACGGATGGGGTAGAGATGGCAGGAAATCGGCTTTCGAAAATCGGTCTTTCCTTCGTGATAAGCCTGTTCTATGCCACAGGTCGCTATGCCCTCTTCTGTATAAGTCATATAGGCACAAGCTCCATTTTTAATGAGTGGAGTGCCATAATCTTTAGCGTCTTTATAGTAAGTAAATAATCCTTCTTCTTCCAGGACCCGACGGCCTTCGGGGCTCAGGTAAGGTTTAAGGTCATCGTAAATCCTTTCCAGCGTTTGCCTTTCTGTGCTTTCCAGAGGAGCACCCCAGTCGCCTTCCCAGCAGCAGGCACCCTTGCAAGCTTCGAGGTTGCATAAGAAGTGTTCTTGTAATATTTCGTCACCGATGAGCTTGCCTTTTACGATCAGCATAGTTCGAATTTAGTTTGATTAATAAACGAAGTTCAGGCCTGGCTGATCCGTAAAGCTAAATGAAAGCTAGAAAAATTGCCGAAATATTCCCTAAAAAGGAGCCTCTGGCTTGAACAATTCTCAGGTATGACGGGGTTAAATAAGAGAAAAATTGGTAAATTTGCGGATAACGCATCGGTGTCTACCGAACTTACCTAACCATTTTAAATAAACCATAAACACAAATCTGCATAGATGGATCCACTCAAAAAGAAGTTTATTGACAAAGCCTCTGAACTACGTACCGAAGTAAAAGCATTATTGAAAGAGCATGGCGGCATGAAAGTCGATGAAGTTGTACTGAAGCAACTTTATGGTGGTGCGCGTGGTATCAAAATGATGATTTGGGAGCCTTCGCAGCTGGATCCAATCGAAGGCATTCGTTTTAGAGGGTATTCCATTCCCGAGCTGAAAGATCTTTTACCTAAGGGGATCAATGGCAAAGAACCACGCCCCGAAGGTCTGTTTTGGCTGATGCTGGTCGGAGAGGTGCCTACCAAAGAAGAAGTAGACTGGCTGACCGGAGAATGGATCAGAAGAAGCAATGTGCCAGAGCATACTTTTACTATCCTGGATGGCCTGCCCGAAGATACGCATCCGATGACCCAATTTGTAACCGCTATCGCTTCTATGCAGACGGAGAGTTGCTTTTCTCGTCGTTATGCGGAAGGGATGAGCAAAGACGAATACTGGGATGCGACCTACGAGGATGTCATGAACCTAATCGCCCGTCTGCCACGTATAGCCGCGTATATCTACCGTCGCACCTACCATAATGGTGATCATATTGCACCAGATACCGATCAGGACTGGGCAGGCAACTTTGCTCATATGTTGGGTATCAAAGGAGACGATTTTAAGTCCTTAATGCGCCTTTATCTGACTATTCACGCCGACCACGAAGGGGGTAATGCTTCGGCACATACGACACACCTGATTGGTTCTACCTTAAGTGATCCTTACTATTCATTCGCGGGCGGTATGGGGGCACTGGCAGGCCCTCTGCACGGATTGGCGAATCAGGAAGTGATCAAGTGGATCTTCAAAATGGTCGATGCGCTGGGGACGACCAAGCCGACCAAGAAACAAATTGCAGATTATGTCCATAGTACTTTGAATGCGGGTCAGGTGATTCCGGGTTATGGCCACGCTGTTTTGCGTAAGCCGGATCCACGATTTGTCGCACAAAAAGTATTTGCAGAAGAAAATATTCAGGATGATGATATTGTGAATATCGTCTGGGACCTGTTCGATGTGGTGCCGGATATCCTGAAGGGGCTCGGTAAGGTGAAAAACCCCTGGCCCAACGTCGATGCGCACTCCGGGGCGATTCTGGTACATTACGGTCTGAAAGAATATCAATTCTATACCGTGCTATTTGGTGTGTCCCGTGCGCTGGGCGTACTGGCGGCTCAGTGTTGGTCTCGCGCTTTGGGCTTCCCATTAGAGCGTCCGAAGTCAATGACCTCTGCCTGGGTGAAGGAATTCATTGCGGAGAACGCAACGGCCTAGCTCTAGACTTAGGATAAAATAAAGAAAGCGTCGTTTCCCCTGGGGGGAGCGACGCTTTCTTTTTATTCAAAAGTCACGCGAATCGAGTTGAAATAAATCGTTGTCCTACCCTCGAAACCAGAGTCGGTACCCAGGATGATCCAGCAGGCCCCCTCGGCATCCGTCTGTACGGAAATGGTTTTTTGATTGCTAATTGTCTTTAGTTGGTAGACGAAATCTTCTCCCTCGTGACCAAAATCATCGATCACAAGCATATCCTTGCCATCTTGTGATTGGTTCCCCTTGTCTATATTCATGCGATAATAGTCATCATTGTCAATGATGGGTACGGGTTCAATGGAGGTGGCTCCGGCTTTGATGTATACACTGTTGGCCGGACTCCCACCAATACCAACGGATCCGTCAGGGGCATCGGTGGCTATCTCTACTTCAAACTGTAGTTCATAGCGGGTATTGGGGCTTAATCCTTCCACTTTTCTTTTGATGTACATGAACAAGTCATCGCTGAGATTAGCTCCACTGAGCATCAGGGCCCCATCGTTGGCGTCCAAAGGCATGGGGAGCGAATCGTACTGATAGGTCAGCTCAAAGCGAGTGCCCTCATCGGTGGGGTAATCTGCGAAATCAGCGGTCCAGCCTTCTGTGTCCATTGTGAAATCATAATCGAAATCAGGGGGTGTAGGCTGAGAATCCTCCTTTTCGCAACTCAATACAAAAAGACTTAAGCATAAGCAAAGACTCAATAATTGGATTTTCATAGGATGGTTTTTATTAACATGGAGTATATAAATGTCTCATTTTTAGAAAGATAAGAGCGTGTTTTTGTTCGAGTAGATGCTTTTTCCGAGAAAAAATGGGAAGTCCGCCGGGAAAAAGCATCTGCTTAGGGGTCTATTGGACGTAAATGGCAAAGTGGCCAATTATTCACCGAAACAAAAAATCAAGTATCATGAAAAACTTACTTATTATCTTCTGCCTGGGTCTCTTTATTTTTGCTGGATCTACTTTATCCGCGAATGACCGGAACGTTCCGGTTTTTGTGGAAGCAGTCGATACTACCCCGGCACCCCAAAATATTTTTGTACACATCTCACTTAAGCTTAAAGTAGTCAAGCGGACTGCGCAGGGCGTTGAAGTGGAAGTAATGGGTATACGTATGGGCAAGAAGCAGGGCAAAGGAAAGGGGATATTCACCGGTCAGATGAAGCTCGATGGAGGGAAAACAGCTATTCAATTAGATGCCACGGATAAACCGCTTACCCGCATTACCATGCCCAATGGCTTGTCCTTATCCGAAGCTTTATCTAAAAAACTGGGAGCTAGTCAGCAGGTGGTAATGAGTGGTGGATCGACCATGTTGCAGCCCCAATCCGAATCCCTGCTATGGTTTGAAATTCAGTAATACGACTTATTTTTTTTTCCTATCTTATCCTCCCTGATTGCAAGGGAGTATAAAATTGAAGTTGTTTAAAAACGCCTCACTGAGCCCTTGGCTTTCAAGCCGTTACCAATCATCTCACCAGGAATTCTTAAACAACTTCACTTTCAAAGAATCAGTAAACAAAATCTCAATTTATGAAAACGTATTTTTTAGTACTTGCCCTTCTTGTATTTTTCTCTTTTTCACTCGAAGCCCAGACCAAAAAACGAGTAAATAAAAAGCCGAAGGTAGAACAGAAAAAAGTAAAGCCTAATGCGAAAAGAGCTTCCTTACCCTTCAAGGGCTCCGACGAAGAATTACAAGCTAAATCTTCGAATCGTCTATTAAAAGGTAATAAAAAGGTAGTGGACCATAAGTCGGATGATCAGAAGTTGCGAAAAGGTACTCCCAGGGTAGTGGATCATAAAGCGGATGATCAAAAGCTACGTAAAGAGCGTAGGGGAAATCGACAAAACCTGAAGCAAAGGAATAAATTGGGACGGAGGGGAAAAAACAAAGCAGGTAGCCGCAATCGGACTGTTGCCAAAAGAAAAAGAGGCAATAACCGGTAATTATCTTATTACCCGACGACCTGACCAAATGGCAAAGGGGGAAAAGCGCAGGTCGGATCAATGGGGAATCGGGGGATAAGTAATTTAAAAATAAATACCACGGGGTAAATTAAAATAATTATAAGTGTCTGATAATTAGGAGTTTGATTTGTATTACTCTCTTTTTTCATTTTTTTTTCAGGTAAAAATAAAGGGGCTTCTGTCTACGGAATACATAGTGGGATAATCTATATTTATTTCGTAACGATAACCTAAAAAAGCTAGAAAATGAAAAAGATTTCCCCTACAAGAATGAAAGGTACTGGTGTCGAGTGCGAAGTGATTTTGTAAAGCGCTTCACTGATTTATCACTCCGATCTTAAGGTTTAAAAAGGGGTGGTGGATTGCCTTCGTGATCCGTGCGCAACTGAAACTGATGAGCCACCTCAAGGATAGAGGCTTCTGCGTAAAGTTGTCCCATGAGGATGATACTCAGGGGGCGTCCCTGCTCATCAAAACCAATGGGCAGGCTAATGACGGGATGACCGGTCATATTACTAATGGCCGACTGGTCACTTCCATAGGTGGGCAGAATAAGTACGTCGTAATTCTTAAAGAGCTTAGCCATATCCTCGATGAGTAGACTGCGGTGTCGATTGGCTTGCAGGTATTCGGCAGCGGGAATAAAGCGCGATTGCCGTAGTGAGTTGGCTCGGGAACTTCGGGTTTGTCGAGCCAGTTCATCATCTTGATTTTGCAATACCAGTTGGTCAAAAGCGGCAGCAGATTCTCCCCGGATAATGGTTGAGATTACACCGTTCCAGGGCAGCTGGTCGGGTAGTTCGATCGGTTGTGGCTCCAGACCCATTTCCCGAAAGGTGGCCAGTGCCGAACGATTAGCTTCGCCCCGGGTGCTGCTATCCCGGGCAAAAGCTTCTTCGAGATATCCCACGCGCCATTGATTCGGTGGCCGCTGAGCGCGAAAATTAAAAGCCGCCTCTACGACGGTACGGTCTTGCCCATCTGTGCCGCGGATGGCTTCGAATATCAGGGCGCAATCTTGAGCGGTGCGCCCAATCGGCCCTACCTTGTCGAGCGACCAGGAGAGCGCCATCACACCGTGACGACTGACGCGTCCGTAGGTAGGTCTTAAACCGGTGGCCCCGCAGCGCGTAGCGGGCGAGACAATGGAGCCCCAGGTCTCCGTACCCAGAGAAAAGCCTACCAGGCCGGCGGCAGTTGCGGCGGCTGATCCGGCGGAGGAGCCACGCGCGCCCTGGCTTACATCCCAGGGATTAACCGTACGCCCGCCGAACCAGACATCTCCGTAGGCCAACTCGCCGGAAGTCAGTTTAGCGATGAGCACCGCTCCGGCTGCTTCTAATTTTTGAGCTACCGTAGCCAGGGTGTCAATTTGCTGATCCCGGTAGGGCCCCGCCCCCCAGGTCGTAGGATAGCCGGGTACGGAAACCAGATCCTTTAGCCCGTAAGGAATACCATGCAATGGCCCCCGGTAGCGTCCGGCTACCAGTTCGGCATCTGCCCGCCGGGCCTGTTCAAGTGCCAGTTCTTCGGTAAGCGTAACGACGCATTGCAACTGATCATCGAAGCGTTTCAGTCGGTCGAGATAGAGCTGCGTCAGTTCCAGGGAGCTGATCCGTTGCTGACGGATCAGGACGGCAAGCTCAGCAATGGGATAAAAAGCCAGTTCTTCCCGGTTTTTGGGTAGCACTACGGAGGAGGGGAGTCCCCAGTCCTGAACTTGCTGCGAGGTAGGTATTTGAAAACCACGGGGGTGTGGATCAAAATATAAGGCCGGGAAAACGGAATTACTGAGAGGTTGCTGTCGTTGGGCGTGGTAGGTTGCTAAATTACTTTGTAGGCTGGGTAGCAGGGTATCAATTTCACTGGGACTAAGTCCAAGACCGAAGAGTCGCTGGGCCGCTTCCACTTCCCGGGGGGTCAGTTGATTAGTGGCAGCAGGTTGGCTGGATCGACAAGACCAAACGGAAAGTATAACTAAGAAACAAAAAAGGGCGCGCGGTAAAGACATTGTCATTGTTTTACTTTTAAAAGTAACCATTAGGATTTAGATGCCAAAGAATGGCTGAATGCTTAATAGACTTTATTCTAATGAAATTCGATCATGGCCTTAACCACTCCATTTTCAGGGTTTAACCAATTGCTGAATTCCTGACCTACTCGATTAAAGGTAGTCCGGTGAGTAATGAAAGTACCGGGATTAATGGTGTTGTTTTTCAGGACACTGATGACCCGCTCGAAATCTTGCCGGGTGGCGTTACGACTACTCATCAGGCTACCTTCCCGTTTGTGAAATTCAGGATGACTAAAAGTAATATCTCCCTTTTGCAGACCAATTAGAACGTAGCGAGCGCCGTGAGCCATGTATTGAAAGGAATGATTAATAGCTTTCTGACTACCGGTGGCGTCAATAACTACCGTAGGCATATCTCCCTTAGTGATGGTTCTGATTTTTTCTAAGACCTTGGTATCCATAGCATTCAAAGTATGTTGAATATTCAATTTATTGCGACAAAACTGAAGTCGCTGCTCGTTTAGGTCAAGAGCAATTACGTTTCCGCCCGAGAGGCGAGCGAACGCCATCGTTCCTAATCCAATGGGACCAGCACCGACGACCAAAACAAATTCTCCGTTCTGGATAGCCGCTCGGCGTACGCCATGGGCACCGATGGCTAGTGGCTCGACAAGTGCCAGGGTATCGAGAGCCAGACCTTGTCCTTTCAAAAGGGAAGAGGAAGGAACGGATAGATATTCTGCCATGCCACCATCGATGTGTACTCCACAGACCTGCATGTTTACACAGCAATTCGGTCGATCTGTGCGACAGGCAATACATTGGCCACAGTGGAAATACGGAATAAAGGTTAAAGCTTCGCCTTCGGTAAAGTCCGATGGGTCTCTGCTTGTTACAAACTCAGCGGCAATTTCGTGGCCAAGAATGCGCGGATAACTAAAGTAAGGTTGAGTCCCTTCAAAGGCATGTAAATCCGTACCACAGACGCCTACGCGCCGGATTTTGATTAGGCTTTGGCCGCTATTCAGCGTGGGCTCCGCTTTATCGACATAATCAAATTGTCCGGGTCGGGTACAGATAAGTGCTTTCATGAAAGGAGGGTGTTAAGGCTTGCAATTAATAACCAGGATTAAGATACCGTTTCTCGGGTGCTTTAAAAAACTATTTTCACTCCTTTAGCGCTTTGTCGAGGTTGTAAGCGGCACTAATGAGTGCCAAATGGGTGAAGGCTTGTGGAAAATTACCGAGCGCTTCTCCTTTGGCGCTGGTTTCTTCGGCATAAAGCCCCAGGTGATTGGCATAACCCAGCATCTGCTCAAAGAGTAAACGGGCTTCCTCGACCTGACCAGCACGGGTCATAGCTTCGACCATCCAGAAGGTACAGATATTGAAGGTTCCTTCTTTACCGGGCAGGCCATCTTCCGTCTGGCCGACGTTATAGCGGAATACCAGTCCGTCTGAGACCAGCCCCCCTTTCTGGGGGGGGCGGTTAATGGCATTCAGGGTCTTGAGCATACGCTGATCTTTAGGAGATAGGAAGAAGACCAGGGGCATCAGGAGATTAGCGGCATCCAGGGTGGGATTATCGTAGCTTTGTACAAAAGCCTCTATCTCGTCATTCCACCCTTTCTCCATAATGTCCTCGTAGATTTCATCGCGGACTTTGAGCCATTTAGAGCGATCGGCGGGAAAGGATCGTTTATCTGCCAGGCGCAGTGCTCGATCAAGCGCGACCCAGCTCATTAATTTGGAGTATACGAAATGACGTCGGCCACCTCTTACCTCCCAAATGCCTTCGTCGGCTTGATCCCAGTTGTCGGCAATCCAGTTGACGAGTTTGCGAAGGTTATTCCAGAAGTCGTAAGAAATCGGATCTCCATATTTATTGTAGAGATAAACGGAGTCCATCAACTCTCCGTAGATATCGAGCTGCAATTGGTCGTAAGCGCCGTTTCCGATACGCACGGGGCTGGAGCTTCGGTATCCTTCCAGGTGGTCGAGGTGCTCTTCTTTTAAGTCGTGTCGCCCGTCGATACCATACATGACTTGTAGAGACCCGTCGGGACGGAGTTCCTGACAGCGGGCCTCGATCCATTGCATAAAGTTCTCTGCCTCCTGATTGAAGCCAATGCGCATAAAGCCATAAATAGTGAAAGAAGCGTCGCGAATCCAGGTGTAGCGGTAATCCCAGTTACGTTCGCCCTTGATGCTTTCCGGCAAAGAACAGGTTGGTGCCGCTACAATGGCTCCGGTGGGTTCAAAGGTGAGGAGTTTTAGCGTAAGCGCCGACCGATGTACAACTTCCCGCCAGCGACCGGTATAGGTGGATTGTTTGAGCCAGTCCCGCCAAAACTGAACGGTTGCTTTAAAGCCCGTGTCGGCCGCCTCATTGGAAAAGCAGCCATCGCATTCTTCACCGGAGGGTATTTTCTTGACAACAAAATTATTCGTCTCGCCTGCTTCCAGCTCCATATCGGCAATGACCCCGCCGTCTCGTTTTTCTAGCGGCACACCGGTGGCCAGTCCTAAACTTAGGTCGGAGCTGTGAAAGCCTGCTCCGTATTCATTAATGGTGGTTTGGTGAGATTGGCGTGCGTAATCGAAGGCTGGTGCACACTCCATGCGAAGTTTCATTTTCCCCCGAACGACGTGGATGCTGCGCACCAGGCGGTTTTCGCCCGCACCGATCTCGGAGGGACCTACCGGCATATAATCGATTAGTTCACAGACCCCTTCGTCGGTTAGGAATCGGGTGACCAAAACGTTGGTGTCGGGCCAATAGAATTGTTTGTGTTTGTAGTCGGTATCGATCGGATGGATCCGAAAAAAGCCTCCTTTCTGGTGATCTAGCAATGCCCCAAAGACACTGGGAGAGTCTAGGTAGGGATAACAGAACCAATCGATCGAACCGTTGGTGCCGACTAGGGCTACGGTCCGCATATTGCCAATGAGGCCATAGTTTTCTATAGGTAAATAATCCATGATTTTTTAAGTTTTTGCGGGTAGGAAACCCACTTGCCTAGTTAATACGCATTGGAGGGATAAAGGATCGTTTGAAAGGGTGATTTAGTGCTTTCTCTACTCCTCGATTAAACGGATACATCTGCCCGGTAATAAAATACCCAATTGAATAAGGCCGGTTTTTGCTTGTTGGTGCCTTTACGAACGATTAAAGTCGCTACCTAAAAAATAAACTTTAAAAATAATTAAAGGATAAAAACTATAAATTAAAAGTCCGTACTTTTTGGGGTGGACAAGTAATTAGTTGCAAAATGAGTTTATTTGTCGATGAAATGAATCTAAGACAAGACGAATCCCAAATTTTGTTTATTGCCAATAAAATAATCTTTATGGTGATAAATGATTTAATTTGAATTTTTTTTTGGCTTAAATATTATTTAAACAGACCTCTGTGAAATTTAGATTTGATAATTTGTTGTTTTAGTGAAATTTCATATCTTTGTTGATGTATCAAACGTAGGGTTGAAAGCGATGTTCATTTGCATTTCCCGACAATTACCTGCCAGCGAGTCAATAAAAGAATTGAGTCGTACAATGGTAAAACGATGCCAGCTTATTTTAATAATGGCCTAAAGACTCATCAAAGTACTATTTTACACCAACCCAGCAATAACACAAAGACTAATACAAATACACACCAACACACTTCGGAATAATTCATCAAACCTCAAAAGGCTTTCTGAATAGCAGAGTATTGTCTCTGTTGTCTAGTATGTTATCCTTTGCGCTGGATTTTCTTTAATAAATCTAGAAAGCTGGATAGTTGTTTTGGATAAGCCCTTTTATTAAGGGGTGATTGTTATCGATTTTATCACATTTTACACTTTATATTATAATTAATTTTTAATTAAATTCAAAACATGAAAAAACTCTCACTAGTTTTAGGGTTAATGTTTTTTGTCGTAGGTCTAACTATGGCACAAAGAACCGTTACTGGGGTGGTGACCGATGAGGAGGGGGAAACCCTCATTGGAGCTAGTATCCTCATTAAGGGTACCTCGACGGGTACTGTTACTGATCTGGATGGGAATTATTCCGTACAGGCGAATACCGGAGACGTCTTGATTTTTTCCTACACAGGAATGAATACCAAGGAAGTCACCTTGGAGAATCAAAGTGTATTAAACGTTGAATTATCCAGTTTGGTACTGGAGGAATTAATCGTTACGGCTTACGGGGTAACTAAAAAAGAAGCTTTCTCTGGATCAGCCGATGTGGTTGGATCCAAAGAGTTAGAGCTTCGACAAGTTACTTCACCGATTGCGGCTATTGAAGGTAACGCGACCGGGGTACAGTTTACGTCACCTTCCGGACAGCCGGGTTCTTCTCCGGGGATCATTATCCGCGGGGTGGGTACGCTGAACGGTTCTACTCAGCCTTTATTCATCGTAGATGGTATCCAATTCGAAGGTGCACTGACCAGTATCAACCAGGAAGATATCGAATCAATCACTGTATTGAAGGATGCTTCTTCTACTTCTCTGTATGGATCTCGTGCAGCGAACGGTGTGGTACTGATTACTACTAAGAAAGGAACAAAAGGGGAAACACAGGTTTCTGCTTCTGTCCAGCACGGTATCGTATCACGAGGTGTTCCTTTTTATGATAAATTAACGCCAGGTCAGTATTACGAAACCATGTGGGAGGCCTTGAAAAATTCGAGTGCTGCTAATGGAGATCCTGCCTTTGCTTCCGCAAATATTTTCAATAACCTGGGATATAATCCATTCAATGTGGCCAATGATCAAATCGTAGGTACGGATGGACGTTTGAACCCAAACGCAGAAGTGATTTACCAAAGCCTGGACTGGTTTGACGAAATGGAGCAAACCAATACGCGTACGAACTACAACGTCAACGTAGCCAGTGGTGGCGACAATCACCGGGTGTTCTTTTCTACTTCTTACCTGGATGAGGGTGGCTATGTGAAAACTTCCGAATTTGATCGTTTGACGACTCGTCTGAATGCAGACTTCACTGTTAACGATTGGATCACCATGGGTGGTAGTAGCAACGTGACGATCTCCAATCAGCAGGGCCCTAGCTCAGCGGGTACGGGGAGTATTGTGAACCCCTTTGGATTTGCACAAGGTATTGGATCCATTTATCCGGTATACGTAAACGACCGTCAGGGTAATCTGGTACGAGATGCGGGCGGTAATCCTGTTTTTGATTCAGGGGAAGGCTTCCCTGAGTTTGGTATTGGCTCCAGACCGGTTAACCAGGGGCGTCATGCCTTACAGGAATTGTTCCTGAATGATGAGCGCCAAAGAAATAACCTGTACGGTTTCCGTTTCTTTGCTGATTTTCAGATTCTGGAAGGACTGAATCTACGCCTGAACTATGGTCGTGACCTACAAGAAGGTTTGACTAAGGAATATGAGAACAACATCATTGGTGATGCACAACCTACCGGACGCTACTTTGAGCAGCGTTTTAGAAGACAGGTAGAAAACTTCAATCAGCTGTTGACTTATTCCAAAAACTTTAGTGCACATAGCATGGAGGTAACACTGGGGCATGAAAGCTTTGATCGTACCTTCACCAGTAATAGCGCTTTGGCCATCGAACAAACGGCGGAAGGAATTTTCGAATTTGATAACTTCGCTACGCCGGTAAGCCTGGGTGGTGCAACTACCGTGAAGAGAATTGAAGGCTATTTTGCCAGAGTAAATTATAATTTTGCTCAAAAGTATTACTTAAGCCTTTCAGCTCGTAGAGATGGTTCTTCTGTATTTAGCCAGCAATCGCGCTGGGGTACTTTCTACTCCGTAGGTACTTCCTGGAGATTAGATCAGGAACCCTTTATCCAGAATATTGACTTTATTGATCGCTTGAAACTACGTGCTTCTTACGGTGAAGTAGGTAACGACAACCTGGGAGACTTCTTCCTGTCTCAGCCCCGTTATAGCTTGACTTCTAACGCTGGTAGTCCAGCGATTATCTGGTCAGAAATTGGTAATGCCGGCCTGCAGTGGGAGACCATCGAAAACTTCGACGTGGCCGTAGAATTCTCCTTGTTTAATAACTTCCTGGACGGTTCGTTCGAATACTACCGCAGAAACTCTTCTGACCTGCTATACGATCTGCCGATTGCACCGAGTAATGGTTTGAACTCTTTCCCGACTAACATCGGCGACATGTACAACGAAGGGTTTGAGTTGGGTTTAACTGCTAACCTGATTACCAATGTAGATTTCAGATGGAATGTACGGCTTACGGCCTCTACCTTTAATAATGTAATCACTAGCTTACCCGATCCATTCATCAATGGTTCTAAGCGTTGGGACGAGGGTCGTTCCAGATTTGATTTCTGGATTCTACATACCGCCGGTGTTGATCCGGAGAATGGCGATCAATTGTTCTACATGTATGAGTTTAATGAAGAAGGTACACAGACCGTTCCCGTATTGGACGAAAATGGGGTTCACGAAACCACTAACGACTGGCAAGAAACCGAAAGAGCTTACACCGGAGCAAGTTCAATTCCGGACTTGTTAGGATCGGTAAACAATAGCTTCTACTATAAGGGTTTCTCACTAGATGTACTGGTTACCTTCGGTATCGGTGGCGATGTCCTGGATGGTGGTTACTCTTCACAGATGCACAGTGGGGTTTACGGGCGTTCTCTACACCCGGATATCTTAAATGCCTGGCGTCAACCCGGTGATATCACGGATGTACCCAGAATGGAAAATGGTAACGTTAACCTGGTACGTGGGCAGTCTACTCGTTTCCTGACGGATGCTTCTTTTGTGTCTTTCCGGAACGTGAATTTGGGGTACAGCTTTAATAACAATATCACTGATAAGCTAGGAGTAAGTAATTTAAGAGTTAATGTTACCGGTGAGAACCTTTTACTGCTCAGTAGAAGAACAGGACTGGACCCACAGTACAACGTGGCGGGTACGCCCGGAGGTAATGACTTTAACCCAGCTCGTATTGTATCATTCGGTGTAAATGCTAACTTCTAAAATAACCAACTATGTTACGAAATATAAAATATTTATCATTGATTTTTATCGCCTTCATGGTATCCGCCTGTGCGGAGGATTTCCTGGAGACGAGTCCGACCGACGCGATTTCGTCGGCCGATGCCCTGGCTACCGAAGCCAACATGTCACTGATCATCGACGGGATGCACCGGGCGATGTATTCTCAATCACAAACTGTATTACCTGGTGGTAACACCGCCAGAGCGAACGAACACTGGTGGGTTCCCATGGGCGATTGTTTGGCGGGTGGCCTAATTCACTCTGCTAATGCCAACAACCTGGGCTGGCGCGACGAGGCGCAGTGGAATAATCATACGGATCAGACGTCTCTGACGGTAAGAATCCTGTGGTACCACCGTTACAACATCATTGCGAATGCCAACTCCATTATCAACCGAGTGGAAGAAGGTGACCTGCCTTTGAGTGCAGAATTACGTTCGATTATTGGACAGGCTTACGCCTACCGGGCCTACGCTTACATGTCATTGGTACAGCACTACGCTAAGGGGTATCTGATTGGTAATCCGTCTACGGATCCGGGGGTACCTTTACTATTTGCCTCTGAATCACCATTTACCAGTGCGCCCAGATCAACAGTGCAAGAAGTTTATGACCAAATCGCTTCAGATTTGGAAGCGGCGATTAGCAATTTTGAGCAGGGCGCTGCCCGTCCAACGGGTACTGCTGCCGATAAAGCTAACTTGAATATTGACGTCGCTTACGGTCTGAGAGCCAGAATGGCCCTGGCCACCGGCCAGTGGCAATTAGCGGCAGAATCTGCGGTCAGAGCGCGCCAGGATTACTCCATTATGGGTGAAGAAGACTGGAAAGCAGGTTTTAATTCAACTTTAATACCTGAAGTAATGTGGGGATCTAATGTGATTACCACGGAGACGACTTTCTTCCGTTCTTACTTCTACCTGGCTTCTAATACCTTTAATGGTAGTCAGAACCGGAACAATCCAAAAATTGGGGATAGAAGATTGATCGACGCGATTCCGGATACAGATTATCGTAAGAGTATGTTCCTGATTGATGCACCGAACACTAACTTGTCTGCTGCCAACGGTGAAGGTGGCTGGGATAATAATACCAATCCACTGTACACCACGGAAGCAGAGTTCAATGCCGCAAGAGCGGAACTGGAAGCACGGTGGGGATGGACGTCCGCTCACAATGCGCACCCTTATATGCACGTGAAGTTACGTCAGCAAGTACCCGGAAGTATCGAGCCAGATGATATCATCTACATGCGTGCTTCAGAGATGCACCTGATTGAAGCCGAAGCCAGAACGATGTTGGACGATATCGATGGTGCACAGGATGCGCTGAGACCACTGGGTGAAGAGCGCGACAGCGAATACGATGTAACCATTTATGATACGCAAGAAAGCATGATGGAGCATATCAAGTTCCAGCGTGGTGTAGAGCTGTGGGGAGAAGGTTTCTTATTCCAGGATAAAATCCGTTGGGATGAGGGTATCGACCACTCTGCGGATGGCGGGTCAGGTGCCTCTCAGGTATTGTACCAGAACGCCTACATCGTAGATAGACCTTCGGTTGAAACAAGATGGGTATTCAAGATTCCACAGGTGGAGCTTGATGCAAACCCTAACATAGGACCAGCGGATCAGAATCCTTAATATTTTAGGTATACCTAAAAAACAAGTGAAATAATAGAGCCGAGCGGGAAGTATTCCGTTCGGCTCTTTTTATGCTATTTTGTAGCCAGGTGAGCAGGATTAAATAACTTCATTATGCAGGAAGGAAAAACACAGTTCAAAATGGAAAAAACGAATAAATTAAAAGGCAAAACGTTCATCATCACGGGAGCTACCAGCGGTATGGGGGAGGCGACCGCTCGCCTTTTTTCGGCTCAGTCCGCCCAATTGGTACTCAGTGGACGCTCCAGGGAGCGGGGAGAAAAATTGCTGGCAGCCTTGAAGTCATCGAACCCCAATGTCACCATACATTACGGGGACATCGCCGAGGAGGCTACTAATCAACGATTAGTGGAGATGGCTTTAGAATCCTTTGGCCGACTGGATGGCTTTCTGTGCCATGCAGGAATGTTGGGACTGGGCTCCGTTACGGAGATAAGCCCGCAGACCTGGCGGCAAACGCTAAGCACCAACCTGGACGCGGTATTCTACCTGGCCCACCACGCTTTACCGGTCATGCAGAACGGGGGGGCAATCGTGCTGAATGCCTCGATCGCGGCGACCAAATCCTTTCCAAATCACCCCGCCTACTGTAGCTCCAAGGCTGGACTGGTCGCTTTTGGTCGGCAGCTAGCCCTGGACTACAGCCCTAAGGTCCGGGTCAATGTCATTTGTCCGGGGCCGGTCGATACGCCCCTGATCTGGTCCTCTGCCGCCGCTTTCCCGGATCCGGATCAGGCAGTAGCGGATGCCGCGGCCAACACTTTATTAAAACGATTAGGAAAACCGGAAGATATCGCCAACCTATGCCTGTTTCTCTCTACTCCTGAGTCGGCCTGGATGACTGGAGCGGTTGTGACGATAGATGGGGGGATTACGGTGAAGTGAAGTATTTGATGATCTCCTTAGGATTAATCACGGCAATAATTTTGATATAGTTGACGCCCTTAAACAATCCACATTAGTAATGAATATTCCTGCAAAAACCGTTTTTTTTACCATTGAGAAAACTATAAAAACCTACAGGAAATTCTCTCAAAAAAATATCAGTAGCGTAGTTAGCGATATTACCATTGACCAGAAATTAGTGCTTCAATACCTCGACAGTAATCCTGACTTAAATCAAAAACAAATAGAGTACTTAGTATTTAAGGACAAAGCATCTATGACCCGTATCATCAACAATATGGTCGACAAAGATTACCTTAAAAGAAGGGTGAATGAGGAAGATCGTAGGAGTTTTAAGATTGAAATTTCTGTAAAAGGAAAAGAAGTGTTGAAAAAATTACCGCCGGTCATCATGAGTAACCGAAAAAGAGCATTTGCAGGAATAAGCGAAGAAGAGTTGATTCAACTAGAGCGTACTTTAAATAAGATTTTATCAAACCTGAATCAATAAATGAAGATCAATTGGTCTTAAGCCTATTTGACTCCTTCAGAACCAGAAAGTCCACTGTACGAATTTCGCTAAATAGCGGTAAAATGTCAGGGATGTTGGAATCTCCTGGGCAGTTTGCGATGTACAAACACTTCAACTTCACCAGGGAACCCGTTCACAATGAAATAGACCTTCCCGCTTTAGATTTACGGATGGACGCTTTCGAAAGGAACATTACAAAAATGGGCTATGTAGAAGCAGCTATGAAACACTATGAGGAATACAGCTACCTCAATAGGTGTTATTTATTGCCCTTATCGTTTTTTGGTATTGAAGTTGTTTAAAAACTCCTCACTGAGCCCTTGGCAACACATTGAAAGCTAATACGGCAGCTCTTTTTTCCCTTCGTCCGCCTGAGACGGATGGCTACGAGACAAAAAAGTAGCTTTGTCTTGACTCCCAAGCCGTTACCAATCATCTCACCAGGCTAGTGCTGTAGCCGTTATTTTTCTTCTACGATCTCATAAGCTACTCGCCGATTCCGCTGTCGTCCTTCAGCAGTTGAGTTGTTGGCAATAGGTTGTTCTTCTCCGTACCAGGCGACAATAAACCGTTCTGCATCAATTTCGCGACTTGACAGGTAGTCCCTAACGGACTCCGCCCTTCTTTTAGACAAATCCATATTCCATTCAGCAGTGCCGGTATTGTCCGTGTGCCCAGTAATTCTGAGTTTCCAGCTGGGGTGTTCCAACAAAAGAGCTGCTAGTTCATTTAGAGGACTAAACGAAACGGCTCTGATAACCGACTCATCTGTCTCAAATTCCGTATTCTCGAATGCTCTTTTTACCACTTCCTCTTCCTCAGTTGTCAACGCTACAATGTCCACGGAAGGTTCTGGTTCTGGTTCTAAAATGGACTCTGGCTCTGGTATGGGCTCCAAAACAGGCTCTGGTACTGGGTTTAGTTCCAGTTCCGGTTTCGGTAATACGGGTGGACTCTCCGACGTTTTTTGTTTTCTCTTTTTATAAAAAGTATAATTCACGCCAATCGTTGAAAAGTGGTGGATGTCATTTACGCCGTTTACGCTGTTGTCTGGATTCCACCGATAAGAGTCCAGGTCATCTGTACCTGCTAAGGAAACCCGGTGCGTCAGGGAAAGGGTGATGTTCTTTCTTACGCGCCATTTAAAGCCCGCCCCGAATTGATACAATGGAGTGATTTGAGCATTCCGCTGGTTTTGGGTTTCATAATTGCCATCTCCAAAGGTACTCACATTGGCAAGGATTTCAGCTTTGGTGGAAACCGGTGTGATGTCTACAAAAGTAAAATCGTAAATCAGGCCATCCTTTCTAACCGCATCAATACTGGTCCTGTAACGCATAGCTCCTATCCCAGCTATAAGGAATCCGTCAAAGGGGCTGTTGTTCTTGAAAAAGGGGAGTTGGGTATACCTAAAAACGGCCTGTAGGTTGGTTTCTATATACCCTGTTTTGTAGTTGGCGTATATAGCGTTTGAATTGGCATTGTTGTAGTTAATTGCAGGATCCACAGTGCCATTCCAAACGGGGTGATTTAGCCAATTGGTGCTGGCGGTCCTATCCAGACCACGCGCCTCCCCCATCCCTAGTACCAAACGCGCGGACAGAAGATTGTTGAATGCCCGATCTCCGTATATACCAAAACCGAACCCGCTGCCCGGGCTTACTTCGCCTGCAATTTGAGCGTACCCCTTTTGTGTACCTACGGACCATCCTTTTACCGGCGGATCATTTTGGGCAAAAATGCCAGAAATGATAAAACAACACAATAGACAAATGACAAGCTGTTTCATAAAAGTAAGTTATACTGACCTTGGGTAAAAACTACTCACACAATGTTTGTTAGACCTTCTAAAACTGCAGCGCGAACTTCGCCTGCCAAATACGGCCATTTTGCCCCACGAACCGGGGCAGGAATCCTCGCCTCGGAGGATGCAGATAGAATTGGTCAAATAAATTATACACCCTGAACGAAAGCCTTAAGGGGGCTAACCATTTATTTTTTTTGTTCGCGGGATCTGTCCTTGGGTTGAACGTCAAATTTGAATTCATAAGGAAAAACGGCAAGGTATAATTACCGTCGAGCGTGAACCGGCTACCCTCGTATTGCCCTTCTGCAAAAAGGGTAAAGTGCTTTAGGAAGGGAACGGTAAGGCCAAATTTGCAGAGCGGAGAAGGGGCATTCGCCCTCATCGTATTATCAAATTGAAAATTGTAATACAAATAGGTTTGAATACCTTCCGGTAAGTCGACCGACACCCCGGCTTCCAGCCCCATCGCCTCTAGCGTGCCGGCATTTATAAACTGCGGTACAAAGGGATCACTGGGGATCAGATCGTCGAGGCGCTGGTAGTAAAACGCAACGTCTATATTTAAATCTCTACCTACTTGTTGTTTCCAAGCCAGTTCCAGGCTGTTGGAAGCCTCCGGGATTAAGTCTGGGTTGGGCAGGGGTTGAAGTTCTTGTGCCACATCAGCCTCCAAAAGGCTGGGAAGCCGGTAGCCCCGGCTATATCCGGCCCGTACGGTGCTCTTGTCCGTTGGAGCATAAAGCATGGCCAGTTGCGGAGAGAAAACCGGGTCTGTGCGGGAGTTGATATCGGCCCGAAGGCCGCCGTTTATGGCTAGCTTCTCGCTGATTTGATAGCTGTCGTGGGCAAAAAAACCGAGTGTCCAGTAACTGAAATCGAGATTGGCATCCGGTTCATTCAAAACGGTAGCCCTATAATTCGCAGTAGGAATATACCAAAATTCTGTCCCCAGTAAGAGTTGGTGATCCGGCTGAAACTTGAATAGGTGTTGGTATTCTGCGCCTGCCCATGTACTTTCCAGTACCTTGTTTCTTTCTGTAATCTCATCTACGTTCCAAACGTAATCGAGCTGCTGCTCATCACGGTCGTAGTTCAAAAACAGTCGCGCATAGACGGACTGGTTTTCCTTGATGTCTCCTTCGTAGCTAATGTCGGCATACAGGGTTTGCTCTGTGAAAGCTCCTTCTTCAAAAGAGGCAACCGAAATCAAATCAGGGGCATCCACAGGATCTTCTGCGTAGGCAATAGCTCCTGTTCTTTGGTGGTAGCCAGCCTTGATCGAAAAATTCCGGTGATTCAGTTTAAACTGCAGGGCTGCATAGTCCATTTGGTCGCCCGCGGGAATCGTATCACCATATCCGGGAATATAAATGTCCTGCCCCGCAACGGAGCCCACCCGGGTGGAAAGCGCAAAAGAGGTATTGCGCCACTTTTGCCCCAGGGATAAGCCCGCATCGTATTTTCCAAAGCTACCTACGTCGGCGAATAGACCAAGTCCCTTTCTGGCTGTTTTGGTCTTAATTTTGATAACACCAAGCATCGAATTGTTGCCGTATAAGACACCCACCGGGGACCGGATGACCGTCACGCTTTCAATATTCTCCATAGGCATGCCCCGCAACTCATAACCAGAGGGGGCACGGCCCGTTATGGGGTCGTTCAGTGGAATGTTGTCGATCAGAATCAACACGCGCCGGCTGTTCGACTCTCCCGGATTGGCCCCTCTTACGCCATACTGCGTGTTTGTCCAGTCGTGGGTAAGGTACATGCCCTGTACGGAGTTGATCAACTCGTCCAGGTTATCGTAACCTCGGTTTTGAATATCTTTGGCGGTGATTGTACTGGTGGAAGCGGCAATGTCCACGTTTTGCTCGTACGCTGATACAGACTGCTCCAGCTTATTTAGGAAGGTATCCACTGAATTTCTTACAGAGTCGGTGAGCTGAGCATTTAGGGAAAACGCAAAAAGCAGGAAGAAGCCGGTGGTTAAGAATAGGGTTCTCATGGTTATTGCTGAATAATTAGACGTGTTCCTAATAATTAGTTATAAGCCGTAAAGCTTGATTCAAATTTAGCGCATCATACAGCGGTGTCTGGCACTACCGTCCGAATGGCTCTGATGACTGTCCGAGTGGTTTTCCAAGAAAGCTAAGCGGTGCAATGCCCTATCCTAGACCTGATACAGCTACAGAGATACAGGCCATAGCCCTTCCGCCACCATTCGCCCGAGTGTCATTTTCAGGCCTCTTTGCAGGTCCTTTACATCAAAGGGTTTAGTGATCAGAGCGTAAGGATTCAAATGAATAAGCTGTTGCAGGAACACTCTATCCGTGTGGGCGCTTAGAAATACTATGGGGATACTTAAGGTCTCTGTAATGCCCCGTGCTGTATTCAGCCTTCCTGTCGAACTTCTGGTATCGATGTTCATCAAAATGATATCCGGCCGATTGAGCTGAATGGTTTTGAGGGCTCCTTCTGCCTTGATATGAATACCTATCACCTCATATCCCAATTTGGAAAGCTGCAGGGATACATCCGCGGCTACGATCATCCGACTTTCAAGAATCAGTATTTTTGGAGGTAGATATATGGTCATGGCTATTTGTGCGCTTTATCCCTTAAAGAAAGGAAGGTAGGCAGAATCGCAAGGAGTGTAAACGCAACTGTTCGGGCGGTAAGTTTCATTGTCCGAAAGGTATAGGGCTTGTTTTTACTCACTTTTCCGCTCAACTTCGAAACCTGACCGTTCGGAAACTGATGATCACCACTCAGACAGTACCGCTGAATCTGATTCTGGTAGCCTGTAGATTTGTATTGTTCATAAAATATTTAAAAAAAATAATACAAGTACTATGAAAGTTTTCACAACGGCGTTTAGCCAGCCCTCTCATTGGAAGACACCTTCTTTTTTTGTCTTTTTGTTGCTATGCCTTATTCTACCCAACCTGGCTTCTGCACAATTTGTATACGAAGTAGCAACCACCACTGGTACCAATGGAACAGATAAATCAGTCTATATCTTATTGGTAGGGACACAAGGAGTTGCCGGAGAACCCTTTGAATTAAATGGGCCTGGCGATGATTTTAGGCACCGGGCAACCAACAAATTTACTTATCGAAGTGATAAACCTTTAGGGAGTATTACGGATATAGCATTAAAAGCCAGTGCTAGTGATCACTGGCAAGTAACAAAAGTTACCGTTACAGATAAAACCACTGGAAATATCTCTACGTTTACAGCTTTTCGTGGAAAGGGATTAATAAAAGGAGAGTGGACAAGTTTGTTTAGAGCCGATGGCTTATTTGATGCATCGAAAAATGTAACTTGCTGTCAGGTAGTAAGAACACCCTTGCCAGACAAAATTGAATATATAGCAAATTTACAAGCTGCACCTGGCAGTGAACCCAAGACGAGTAAGACCACTTTAACAACAATAGAAAGAGAGACTTCTGCGGAGGAAGATACAGAAACCAATAGTATCAAGAACTCGCTTAATATCGATATTAGCACATCATATGAGTCACCGGTCGGGGCATCCGTATCCATGGATGTGGCTTATGGACTAGAAGTTTACAATGAAACTACTAGACGTGTGAATCAGGAAATAGAGCAAATCAGAGAAAGAAATGAAGAGTTCCCACTAATGGAGGTTTACCCAGGATACGTTGGATATTTAATAGTAAAAAGAACTAAGGTAACCGTAGCAGGAAGCGCAGATATATTGAAGAATAACTTACCCTTTTCAAAGGACTCGCATATTGAGGTTGATCATCAGTTCCTTACTTTTTCAAAGGATGAACTTGATCAAATTCCAGAGTTTATAATCAAGGACAAAGGCAAACCGATTTGTTATACCTGTGATGAAGTAAAAAAGGTAGTTACCAATGACAATCCTGTTCCAAATCCTTCTCCTGCACCCCAGCCCGTAGTCGAAAAGACAAGCACCTCACAGGTAGAAGTTTGTGACAACGGAGGCAACGTAGTAGGCTACTTCAAGAAAAACGGCAATGGCTGGGTAGAAACAGATACAAATGGAAATACAAAATTCCGGTTCAGTGAAATCAGAAGTGACCAGGGCGTTATCTATTTATCTGACAAAGATCGGCAGGGCGTAAAGATCAACCTCGATACCAATAATAAAGAGGTGATGTACAGTGATCAGAATAATACCTCCCCATTCCGGATCTACGTTATTTCAAAGACTAATTAAGCGGGAAGTGCTCATTTGAGAAATGGGGTGTCGCCAAGGAGCGGCACCCCATTTTTACATGGTGCCCCAATCGCCCGTAATACTTAAACGCAAAATAAACCGATGCTTACCCTCCGCATGGTCCTAATCGAGTTGAAAGCTAATAGGCTTCAAAATATCTTTTTTTGAGCTAGACTACACCAATCTCAACCGCTTTACCACTTCCTTCTTGGCCCGCCGGGCAATAGGGATTTGCCTGGAATGGACGGTCAGGTATTCGTGGTATTCGCTGATCGCATCAATCTTTTGGAGGTTGACGACAAAGGACCTGTGAACCCGGATAAATTGATCAGCCGGCAGCTGAGCTTCAATATTTCGAAGCGGCACAGACAACAGGTAGCTCTCGGTCTCCGTAAACACCTTGCAGTAATTTCGATCTGCTTCCACGTATAAGATTTCTTTTAGTAAAACTTTGACCATTTGCTCTTTAGATCGGATGAAAAGCCGATCCTCCATAGCGGATACATGATCGCTAGCTTCAAGTACAGGAGCAGATTCCTGTTCCACCGCGATACGCTGCAGCGCTAACTTGATGGTGCGTTCCAAGTGAGATTTTTGGAAGGGTTTGGCAATGAATGCGTAGGGTTTTGCGGCAAGCGCCTGCTGGAAAGAGACATCATCAGCGTTGGAGGTCAGAAAAATGACGGGGACTTGAAACTTCTCCAGGATGACTTTAGCAGCCTCTATCCCATTCATTTCCCCAGTTAGGACAATATCCATCAGGATGATGTCCGGACGATTGTTTTCAATGGTCTGTAGGGCATCTTCGCCGCGGGTATTGATCCCAATGACTTCATATCCGAGTTTGGTCAGCTGCATAGAAATGTCTGCTGCGATGATCATATCATCCTCCACCATTAAAATCTTTGGTAGTATATCTTTTGCCATATTTTTTTCATTTCTAGGCGACCGATTTCTGCTGCAATGGGAACTGAATGATCGTTGAGGTGCCTGCTGCAGTTGAGGTCTCCAATTTGCCTCCCAATTGAGTAGTTAACAATTGAATCAATAAGGTGCCAAACCCTTTGTCTTTTTTGCTGGAAGATTCCTCCTGAGTGGCTTGACCATTGTCTGCAATATTCAATTTTAGCAAGCCATTTTCTTCGCTTGTTAAGGTAATTGATATTTGGCCTTTTTGTTTATTGGGAAAGGCATATTTTAAAGAGTTGGTGATCAGTTCATTGGTAATGAGACCAATGGGAACGGCGGTGTCTACATCCAACTCCAGCTCTGACATATCTATTTTCAGAGAAACATTTTCCGCTTTTTCTCCGAAACTGTCGACGATCGTTTCCCCAATCGTTTCAAAATAATCGCGCATTTCAATTGCTGCGAGGTTTTCTCCCTGGTACAATTTTTGGTGCAGTAATGCCATGGAGCTAACGCGGTTCTTGCTTTCTTGTATGGCATCAAAAGCACTCTTGTTGCTGATGCTTTCCGATTGCAGGCTGAGTAGACTCGATATCGTTTGCAGGTTGTTTTTTACTCGGTGATGGATTTCTTTGAGGAGGAGTTCATTCTGAGCGTTTCGTTCGTCGAGTTGGCGGCTCTTTTGGCGATTATTGCGGTATGTTAGAAAAAGGCCAGCTAATAATATGGTCAGTAAACCTCCAATGCCAAAGCTCAGGTATTGAATCTGTTTTTGCTGCTGAATGGTAGCTGTTTGCAAGGAAATTTGTTCATCTTTTTGCTCACTTTCATATTTTTGAATCAATTCAGATTCTAAACTTTTATAGCGTTCTTCGTTTAAGGTATCCCGTAGTTGGGCCGCAATTTTTTGATGTTTCAGTGCTTTTGGATAGTCACCGGTTTGTTCGTAACAATCTGCTAAACCCAAATGGATTGAGGAAAGACTCAAACTATTGGAAGCATCTCTTTCAATCATTGTTTCAAAAAAACCTTCAAAATAAGGTATAGCTTCTTCACATTTTTCCTGGAGTCGTAGGATTGTGGCAATCTCTTGTTGAAAGCCGCCTACCGTACTTTCATCTGATACGTTTGATTTCGCAAATTCCCAGGCATAAAAAGCATCTTTTAATGCTAAGTCATATTTGTTCTTATCTTTATAAACGGTTGAACGATAGCTATAAGCTCTGACTAATGCAAAGGGGTTTGTAGCTGCGTAAGGCTCAATTAATTGGATAGAATTATTCGCTGCTTTTAAAGCTTTGTCTGATTGTTCTAAGGCTACATAAGCATCAACTAAATAAAACCAACTGATTCCCAGGTCCACGGAGTCGGGAATGCCTAAAGTTTTTGCTATTTCAATACCTTTTTCTCCATATTCTATTGCCCGGTTGTAATCTTTACTTTCTCTGTAAAGAAAAGATAGATTTTTGTAAGCTCTTGCTACGCCTTTTAAATCCGCTATACGATCATAAATTTCTAATCCTTTTAATAGGTTAGATTGTGCGCTTTCATAATCTCCTAAACTAGCGTAATCATTACCAACATAAGTGTAGGCACTAGCAATGGCCTTTTGGTCGTCCGTTTTTAGTAGATAGTCTAGTGCCATTTGATCGTAAAAAAGAGTAGAATCAGGCAACTCTTCATCTTCTATGACATAATGCACAAGTGCGAGATTTTGGCAGGCTTCTACAATTTCCGGAATGGTATTGTTTTTCTTTGCTCTCCTTAAAGAGAGACACGCATAATGATGGACTTCCGGAGCATTGTTATTCGTATAAACACCGTAGGCATTATCGCTTACCCACTGTAAGAGAGAGTCTAAGGGCAGTTCCTCCAGAGATTGAGTAAGGCCATAATTGGCAGATAAGAATAAACCTAGCAAAATAGAGGTTATGGGTTTCACGTAAATTAATTTCATATTTTGCTGCTGCTTTTTCTTTCGAAGAGCACGAAAGTCTTTATTTTCTATGAACTGTAATTAGACCATACTGCTTCGGGCATTCCTGAGATATTCGCTTTTAGTAAGGCATCTTCCCTCGAGCCAAAATAACGAATATTCGGTACTTAATTCGTGTCGCGTATTACAAATCTACTCTTTCCTAAGAGAGAAGTTGTTTAAAAACTCCTCACTGATCCCTTGGCTACACATTGAAAGCCAATACGGCAGCTCTTTTTCCCTTCGTCCGCCTGAGGCGGATGGCTACGAGAAAAAAAGTAGCCTTAAAAGGCGTTTTTGATAGCCCAGCGAGGAAACTTTAAACAACTTCATTATTTTAGTACTGTTGATAAGTTCAATCATATCCAAACCAGCACGCCCACAAACTTAGATCTCAGTCAGATATTGGTCACCAATGTTAGCTTTCTCATTTTTCAAACACCAAAGAGTCGCTATCGGCACCCAGGTCCTGGAGTTGTTCATTGATATCCTTCACCATTTGATCCGGTCCGCATACGTAAAAGTGTTCAGAAAAGCTCCTGACGTAATCCTTTAGAAAGCCCTGGTTGATCCGTCCGTGTTTATGGCCTTTGCTACGATCTCTGGTCAAGGTTGAAATAAAGTCCTCACCCAGCATCTGTTCGAATTCCGCCTGCATGATCACATCTTTTATCTCTTTGTTGGAAAATAACAGTCGGTTGCCGTCCAACTCATCTTTGGCCCTCAGATCGCGAAGAATGGCAATAAAGGGCGTGACTCCGGCACCTCCGGCAATGAAGGTTCCTTTTCCTTTATATTCAATGGCTCCCCAGGCGTCGTCGATAATGAACTCCTTTCCTTCCTCCAGAGAATCGATCTTCTTGGTCACCCCATCGTGATCGTGGTAGGATTTAATGGTAAACTCCAAATGATCATCCTCCGGAAGTGAGGTAAAGGTAAAGGGTCGCTTTTTATCCCGGTAGTCTTCTTTATTGATAGCCACTTCAGTCGCCTGTCCGGGAGTAAAAGAATATCCTTCCGGTTTTTCGGTAGTGAATCGCTTTACATCGTGCGTTAACTTTTCGATCTTGAGTATTTTGATAGTATGTGCCATGTTTTAGACTTTTATGCTTTATCCTTGCAACAAATTATTCGGTCTCATAGTTTGCACAGAAAATCAAAGAGAGGATACGGGGAATTAGGCATCTCTACTGGGCATCGAAGTATTGTTTCAGTAAGTTGATTAAAGCTCGATTTACGTAGTAGTTCCTTTCGGTAAAAATTGGTTTGTGTCCTAATTACATCTTTATAGTATTGCATTAATTATCGAATTTCTTTGATAAGTACCCCGTTCTTCCATTGCATCGTAAAGAGGATGAATACTTTCAAATTGAAAGTGGATGATAGCCATCTTGATTAGCGGGTCTAAATCTTCCTCTAGCGAATCATTAATATAGATTTATAGATTGGACATCAGGTCAATGATTTGCTGAGGATCTTGAGGTGGTTCGTAAACGATCTCTCCAGTCTGATTTTTAAGGCTGGTACCTGGTAACCTTCTAAATCCCGCATTATTTTTTTCTAATGCTTTTTGGATGACCAGGATCGTACGATTAGTCAAAAGGTTATGTTGTTTAACTTCCTGGTATCCTGTAAGAAGTGCCTCTACATAATTTTGTACTTCTTTAGTAGCAGGATTTGTTCAAACAAAAATACGCCTATTTTTGTGCACGTACTAATCACATGCACAAAAAAGGGCTTTTATTGAAAAGCACGATAAGAATGCCTTACACTAATATGTTTTCAAAGTGTACAAGAATTGCACTAAAAAGGAGAAGGGGATAGGTATAAAATGCAGAAAATCAGTTCGCAAGATTTTCAAACATACTCTAAACTTGTTGAGAAAGGGTAAGTACCTATCCTGTAACTTATTTGGTTGGCATCATAGACTTTGCTATGATGATTATGCTGCGTTTTTTTGTTTGTTTTGTCGCGGGATGGATGCCGTTGTCGCTTTTTTCTTTTCTTTTTTGAAAGTAATGCCTAACATGATGGACAAGAATGTCGGCAAAGCCAAAATGGTCAGCAAATGCATACCCGTGAATACGCCTACAATAACGAATCCCATCATAAGGTAAAAGCGAAGCATCACGGTGACTAGTGAAATATTGAAATACTGCATTTTTCTATTGTGTTTTGATTATACATCAAAGATAGATACTGCCACGCCGGAGGGGGATAACCTTTGTCATTAGAGTGGGATGACTTTCGTCAAAAGTAGAAATATCAACTTACTTAGGTTACGGTGTACTAAACATCAATAGTATATCGGAGAGGAGTTATTTCCTTTGGGCTTTGTAACAGAAGCAAAGTTGAATACAAAAGATATCTAATAAGAAAGCCCAAATCCTCGGCATTGACGATTCAGGGAGAAAATCCTAAAAGCAAGCGTGCTGCCCGATGGGGGCAGGCCATTGGACAGGCAGGCCTAAACGAATTGACCATTCGCGAGCTACTCCGTTTACAACAGATCGTCATTGAAAATACCCGATTTGTACAAATGGGATTCCGGAAGCAGGGCGGTTTCGTTGGAGAACACGACAGGAATACCGGGGCTCCTTTTTCTGATCATATATCGGCCAGGTGGCAAGACCTTGAGCAATTAATGGAAGGCTTATTAGCAACTAATCAATTGCTCCAAAAGGACGAAATAGATCCTGTAATTGCTGCCGCAAAAATTGCTTTTGGCTTTGTATTTATTCATCCCCTCGAGGATGGTAATGGTCGTATTCATCGCTACCTGATTCATCATATTTTAGCCAGTAAAGGCTTTACGCCTCAGGGCATCACTTTTCCTATTTCCGCTTCGATTTTGGATAAAATACACGAATACAGAAAGGTTTTAGAAGCCTATTCTCATCCTTTGTTGGATTATATCGATTGGCGGGCAACAGCCAACAACAATGTGAAGGTATTGAATAATACGATCGATTATTATCGATATTTTGATGCTACCGAGCAGGCTGAGTTTTTATACTATTGTGTAGAAGATACATTGGTCAATATTATTCCGGAGGAGGTCAACTACTTAAGAAACTACGACGAGTTTACGCAATACATTAATGAAGAATTTGAAATGCCCGACCAAATGGTCGTATTACTGGCCAGATTCCTGGAGCAAGGAAAAGGAAAATTGTCCAAACGTGCCCAAAGGAAAGAATTTAGTGCTTTGACCTCAGAAGAAATTGCTCAGATTGAAGAGCAGTATGAAGAGATATTCAGGGCATGAATAAATAAAATAGGCTGTAAAAACTGAAAGGCAGTGATCATGAAAATCACTGCCTTCACTAGTTCGTGGTCCCACTAGGACTTGAATACCTTGTTTTAGATGTTTGATTTACAGTAGTTTATGGTTTCAATTTAAAAGTTGCACGAATTTTTGCACGAAAAAAATGTGTATGTATTTATTTAAGAAGCGTCGAAGCCTTGCTTAAGCAAATTAAACAAGGCACGGTTGACATAGTAGTTACTCTTTCCAAGTCTAATCTTATCCAAAAGTTCTAACTCAACTAACTGGTTGAGATAACTGGCTGCCGTGTTTCGATGTACATCCAGGACTTTTTCGATAAAGGCAATTTTGGTATAAGGATGTTGGAAGAGATTTTCTAGTAACTCCTTCCGGTAAAAATTGGTGTTCGTCCGGATTTCTTTTTTATAATACTGCATCAATTGCCGGATTTCTTTGATGAGGCTTACGGTTCGGTAAGCAGTCAGTTCAACACCTTTAAGGATATATAAGATCCATTCTTCCCAGAGATCTTCCTCCCGTACTGCCTGTAAGAGTCGATAATATTCACTTTTGGTTTGTATGATGTACTGGCTTAAGTACAAAACAGGGATATCTAAGAGCCCTTCTTTTACGAGGTAAAGAATATTGATGATACGTCCCGTCCGGCCATTACCATCGTAGAAAGGATGAATGCTTTCAAATTGGAAGTGGATGATAGCCATTTTGATGAGCGGGTCTACGTCTTCCTCCAGTGAGCCGTTAATGTAGGCTTCAAGATTAGACATCAGCTCAATGATGCGCTGAGGATCTTGTGGCGGTTCGTAAATAATCTGTCCGGTCTGATCTTTCAAGTTGGTACCAGGTAATTTCCTGAATCCGGCATTATTTTTTTCTAAGGCCTTTTGTATGGTGAGAATCGTTCGATTGGTCAAAAGCCCATGTTTTTTTACTTCCTCATATCCGGTAAGTAGGGCCTCTACATAATTCTGTACTTCTTTAGTAGCCGGATTTGAATAGGTGGTATCCATTTCTGCTCTGAATAATTCATCATTGGTTGTTATGATATTTTCTACGGCGGAGCTGTCTTTTGCTTCTTGCAGACCCAGTGTGCTAAGTAATATGTGCTCATTGGGAATGGTTTTAGCTTCCCCCTTTAGTTCTGCTAAAGCCCTGGAGGCCTTTACCAGTTGATTGAAAACTTTTTTATTGTAAAAGTCGGTCTGTCCGGGTAGTGGTGATACTTGATAGTGTTTTTTTGGCATGGAGAGTATTTATGCATACAAAAATACATTCATTTTTGTGTGTATGCCAGTTACCTGCACAAAAAAGATGAGGAAGTTGTGCATGATTGTATTGTCTGCATAAAAAGCGGCTTTTTTAATAACTTTTGTGCTGGAAGTTGAATTCGGTCTTAATTAGAAATCTAGCTTGCTGGCGTTGAATGGTATCGGTGAAGGCGCCAGTAATGTATTAGATGTTCAGACTGCATTCATTCCTGGTGGATCTTTGATAAATCCCAACTCTTCTAGTGGAGACTTTATTATTGAAGGGGCTGCTATATTTATCCCTGGCATTAAATTAGGAAAAGCTGGCATTAAAACGGCTGGAAAATCATTAGCAAGGGAAACTACTAAAAAGGCTAAAAGCCTAGTTGAAACTTTATCCAACAAGGAAAGGGGGCCAGTTTTATCAGGAGTTTTGGATTCGAAGACTGGAGAAATATTTTTTGGTCTAAATTCAAATGAAGCAATTTCTAGTTTACACCCAATTTTGCAAAAGAGATTAAATTCATTGGTGAAAAGAACAGGAGGTTTAGGTAATAGACCTGAGTACTTAAATGAAATTCCGGGAAGCCATTCGGCGATTAGCGCTTTAAATCAAGCTTTACAGAAAAGAGGTAACGTTCTAGAAAGTCAATTGAATCAATTTTTCTTGCATAATAGGTCATTAAGAGGTACTTCTAAAGTAACAGGTGTGCCTCCAAGATGTGCTGATTGTGCCGAGTTAACAAGGGGAGTTAATGTTGTTAATTAAAAATTAAGCTATGATATTGTTTGATGAATTAGAATATAAAAATGGGCTAAACTTGTTTAATGGCACCCCTTTTTCAGGAATCGTATTTGAAAAAAAAATTAATGGAGGATGGGATGAAGTAATGATGATCAATGGCCTAGAAACAGGGATTTCAAGAGAATGGTACCCATCAGGAATACTTCGATCTGAAAAGCATATGGAGAATAATTATGTACATGGTGTATTTTGGGAATGGAATGAATATGGAGAGTTGACCGAAGAATCTCTTTATGAATTCGGCATCAAAGTTCAAAGTAGTAAGTTTGGGAATAACGGAGAGAGAACTGAAGTATTTAAAATTGATAGTAGTGACCCAAACTATGAAAATTTAATGCTTTACAGAAAACATAGAAGAAGTTCATTTTTCAATATTCCAATTAACAGAGAATAGAACAACAGCTTAGGTGTACGGCCCCAGCTGAGCGTAGTTTGTCAGCCAAAATCAAAAACGAGATGTTAGGCGTACGGCTACGCCTAATTTATCCGTATGGACGCCGACACATTACTGCAATAACTGAATTAAAAAATACGGAGTAAAGAAACGAAAGCCTACTTGGAGTGATCTAGGTGGGCTTTTGTGGTTTTGCTAGAATGGGTAAGAATTAGGAAGCGTAGGCGAATCTAGACTTAGCATCTCGGATCAT
>DATFKA010000110.1:0-10478 GCA_035268885.1 Saprospiraceae bacterium | reverse complement strand
AGCGGTCTTAAAAAGCTTGTAGGTTCTGGCAAAGCTCAATTTGAGATGCGTAGCCAAAGTTACGGATCGAAAATTAGCTGCCGTCCAGGTTCTATAAGACTTTAAGACTCAGCGAACTGAAAAAGTTTAAATCGCTTCTATACTTCAATCTTTTGAAGTACTGGAAAAACTTTCGTATTTTTCTGGCCAATGACCTATAAAACAAAGTTGAAAAAACCCCATAGATAGCTCCCAAAGACCGGTTAGTAATAGCAGACATCTAAGTGTCTGACTAACAAATCATTACTAAACAGTACTCATGAAAAAAACTTTTACACCATTCTTGTCGATGGGTATTTGGGTAGTATTGGCCATACTACTTTCTCATTCCTTTCTTGAAAACACTACTTCCGTAGGGTTGATATTGTCTGATATAGCCTCTGGTAGCGTATCTGCCCAGGAATTTTCCAAGCCCATTTCGGGTACTGGTTCTATACCACCAAATGTCTGCATTAACGAAGTAGATGCCGACCAGGCTGGTACAGATAATATGGAGTTTGTGGAGTTGTTTGGAGACCCCAACACCTCTCTAGACGGACTGGTTCTGGTGTTTTTTAACGGAAGTAATGATGCATCTTACGCAGCCCATGATTTGGATGGTTTTTTATTAGATGATAATGGCTTTTTTGTGGCAGGCAACACCGATGTGCCTAATGTTGATTTAGCATTTAGTGTCAATTCATTACAAAATGGAGCTGATGCAGTGGGGCTGTTTTTGGGGAATGCCAGTGATTTTCCAAATGGTACATCCATCACCGTTAATAATCTCCTTAGTGCACTGGTTTACGATACAAATGATGCTGATGATGCAGGGTTACTTGTGTTTAATGAAATGGGTATTCAGTATAATGAGAATGAAAATGGGAATGCTGCTGCCGAATCTATTTCCAGAACCGAAGATTGTGGGGTTAATTGGGTAACTCAAATTCCAACACCTGGCATCACCAATTCTGATATTACCGCTCCGACAATTACTGAGCTATCTTCAGCCGACGATGCCACCGACGTAACTACGAATACAGACTTCAAGATTACCTTCGACGAAGATATCCAGCCAGGAACAGGGATTATCCGTCTACATTTAGCTAGCGACGATGGAGTGGTGGAGTCCTTCGACGTGACTAGTGATATTACCATCATGGATAATATGGTCACTTTTAGTCCATCAGTACCCCTGCTACCGGAAACGGCCTATTATTTCACCATTGAGGATGGGGCGCTGGAAGATTTATCCGGTAATCCTTTTGGGGGAATTAATACTAATACTACCTGGAATTTCACTACCCGGCCTCCCTATGAATTGTGTGTACCTATCATTTCTGAAATCCACTACGATAATGCCGGGGGAGATACGGGGGAATTCATTGAGGTAATGTTACCCACCGGCTACGATGTAAGCGGGCTGAATATTGATTTATACGAAAGTACCGGTACGATCTATGATTCTGAAATGGTAGCATCCGGAACGATGTCACAAGATGGTGATGCCGATGTATACGTTCTGGGTTTTTCGGGTATTCAGAACGGAACTAATGATGGCCTGGCCTTAAGCGAAAATGGTACGCTGTTAGAGTTCATCAGTTATGAGGGAACGCTTACCGCTATCGAAGGTCCGGCAGCCACCGAAACTTCCGAAGATATCGGCGTTAGCGAAAGTAGTTCCACGCCAATTGGCTTTAGTTTACAACGCCAATCAGATGATACATGGGTAGGCTCCCTGGCTGAGACTAGAGGAGCTGCCAACTTTAATACGACTATTGATGCCTGTGATTTTTTTCCGGGCGCTATCTCTTTTGTCACGGACGACCTGATTTGTCTGGAATCAGAATTAGTGGTGGCCTATAACTTCCAGGTGGGGCAGGCGCCTTATTCCGTGGAATATAATGGAGTAACCTACCCCTTATCCGCGGCTAGTGGCGATTTGACTTTACCATTACCTGATAATGTACAGGCAGGTACGGAGATATCCTTCAGTCTGACGAGTATCCAGGATGCCACTTCCTTTGCTTATCCAGATATCACTTTATCAGTAACCCCCGTCGACTGTACGGAACCCGCTTTGGAAGATCCCTGTGTTTGTAATAATGACCAAAGCGCGAACGGCGCCCAGGATGGTTCCTTTTCGGAAACGGTGGTCCTGTCTGGCACCACGGCCGGACAGATTTGGACGGTAGAAAGTCTGCATCGACAAGCCGGAAATATAACATCTGAGCCAGTGAAAATTCCGCCGGTCGATGCCGTAGCGATTACAGAATTCATGGTGAATCCGGACGGGAATGATGATTTATACGAATTTGTGGAACTGTTTAATTACGGATCTACTACCGTTGATTTGACGGGTTATCGGCTCATTGATCAGGCTAATGCTCCCAACGCCGACACCCTGGATTTACCAGGGGTAAGTATAGCTCCGAATGAATATCTGGTCATTGTCCAGCCTAATGCGAAGTCCGCTTTTGAAACCGAATGGTTTGGTGCAGTTAATGCTGTTGTAGTAGAAGGTTTGGGCAGTTTTACGCTGGGTAACAGCGGAGACGAAATTGTACTCATCAATGATCTTGACCAGGTTCTCTGGGCGGTAGCCTACGGGAATAATACGGAAGGCAACTCGATCTTCCTGGACGAGTCGAATGTGTTTGCGGTACCCATGGACTATACCTTAGGGATTGATCGTTTTGGCGAGGATCTGGGAATCCCGGGGTTCTTGGGTTACCAACAGAGTACTATGGCCCTATCAGCAGGAGGAGATAATGTAGGTACGCCCGGAACAGGGCCTTATCGGGCCTTAACGGACGGTGATATGCCCGTTACGATGGGTACCCGCATGGTTTATGATCCTGTCATGAACCGTCACACGATAAGTTTTCTGCATTTTGATGATGCAGGTTACGAATTAGTAATTGAAGGCCCCAACGCAATCGGTTCTCCTAATAACCGCACTTTTACGGTGTCTAACATATGCCAATACCCAACCGTAGCTTTCGATCCGGCATTGAGTCAGGGTTTACCCCAAAATGCTGTGCCTATGGTTTTTGGCCTGACCGATGAAAATAGCCTACCCGAAGATCCGGATCAGCCGGCTACTTTTACGGTGGATGGTATGGTACAAACGCAAATTGAACCGGTGGTAGTAGGTCCTGGGACTTACCAGGTCGAAGGCTTCTTTAAAGCTGACTCTACCGGCAGCCAGGGGGGCACCTTAGCGATGCCCGCTAATCCCGGTTGTGAAACAAATATACAGGAACCTCTAATTATCAGAAATACCACTATCACAACAGACTCCTGTACCTGTAGTGATAATGTAATCGTCACCCTGGATGACAATTGTGGCTTTGAATTACAACTGGATCAGGTAAGAACATCCGATGCTTGCAGCGGGGTAGGCGTACTGGTTGGAGATACAAATCCAGATAATGGAGCCATGATCGATTGTCCGGGCACTTTTGAATATGTCGTTTACGATGGAAATAACCAACAGCTCTGCTGGGGTACGGTCACCGCCGAAGACAAATCAGGCCCTATGCCGGTGGATACTATCCTGCCACCAAATGGAGCTATCACGGATATTGACTGCTCTTTGGTTGATAATATTTTGAATCAAACTTCCTCTACAGAGCCCTTGTTCACTGATTTCTTTGGTCGAGTATTGGAGAATAATTTTAACTACGTCGGTAAAATTGTATTTGAAGATGGCTGTGTAGACTGTGGATGTGAAGTGACGACTTCATTTACCGACCAGGTGGAATACTATGATTGTGCGGTACAGGCTGTTGATGATGGGAGGATTGGCAGAACGGTGGGCCAACTTACCCGTACTTGGACCGCTGAAGATTGTAATGGCTATAAATCCAAAGCTACGCAGGTCTTCCGTATTTATTTGCCAGATTTGGAGGATCTGTTTGATCTGCCTAATAAAGAATTTAATACTTGTGATCCGGATGATTTTAGTGTACCAGGACCGGATGTACCTTTCTTCAGCAGTGCTTTCGAAGGTAATGTGACTTTTCTGAGTCAAATCACCTGTGGTTATTCCTATGATGTAGAAGAAAGCTCTCGTTTCCCCATTTGTGAGGGGCGAGGATACAAATTTGAGCGGTATTATCGGGTTTTCGACTGGTGTGCCGGGGAATCCATCGCTTTTGACACCGTCTTAGTCAAAGTCGGTGATTTTGAAGCGCCCCTATTTGACGAATGTGCGCTGGTATCGGGAGATACGCTCGCTAATGGCACCAGAATTATGCTGGATGCCGTAGAAGAATCAGATCTGGATACCATTTTAACGGTTCTGCAGAATTTTGAGGGTCCAGATCTGCCGATCAGTCCGATGGTGATTGATGGTCTGCCTGGCGTATGTACTTACCCGACCATCTCAACCGGACCAATGAATTGCACGGCGAGTATCCGTACTACACTAGAGGATCTAAGAAAGCGCTTTGGTTCTACCATAGTGGAAGACTGTAGTGGGCCCTCAATTCAGGTTGAAGTATACTCTTATCTGCCGATAACAATCGGAGGTATTCCGAGTGGAGATTCTACCTGGTTTAGAGGAAATTATAGGCAAAGGAACGGTATGCTAACGGGATTACCGGAAGGCTTTCACGCCATGGCTATCACAGCTTCTGACGATTGCTATCCGTCTGCATTGGGGGTACTATTCTTTCGGGTAGAAGATCTGGTTAAGCCGGTGATGAAGTGTGACGATGAGCTACGAGTTACCTTGGTTGAAGGGGATGAGAAATTGGGTGTTAAGGGCTACGCACTGGCTACTTACCAGGATGTAGACGAAGGTTCCTGGGATAACTGTCAGCTGGATAGCTTGCAAGTACGTCGGGACATCACGAACGCTGCGGCTCGCGCTGACTGGGAACGAAAGAACGGAGAACTGGCCGAAGAGGAAGATTATACACCATGGGCTGACCTGGTAGAATTCTTCTGTGGTGACCTAGGTGAGCCGGTGGAAGTACAGCTACAGGGTACCGATGCCAAAGGTAATCAGTCTATCTGCTGGTTGGACGTTGACATAGAAAACGGGACCAACTACGCCATTGATTTAGTGGCTGAAGGTGACCTGGAAATTTCTTGTGAAGAAGTATTCGTAGCGGAAGATCATTACTCAATTACGACTACCGGGCTGGGCTGCTTCAATGCAGACATTGAGATCAAGATAGATACCTTCCTGGATCAGTGTGGCTTTGGTTACTACGAAGTTTCCATTGCGGATAATAATACAGAAGTCTCCAAGAACGCTTCTTCTGTGGATGATGAAGTCATTACAATAGAGGTGGTCGCCGTACACAGCTACTGGGTAAAGTTTCCGGCCGATGACCAGTACTTCTGTTCGGAAGAAGAAGCTGCTGGTGTGGAAGTATCCGAGGAGGTAGCCTGCGACCTGCTGACCGTGTATGAAGACGATGAGCGCTTTGAGTCAGTAGCCGATCCGAAAGCTTGTTACAAGATCTTCCGTACTTATAAGGTGATCAACTGGTGTGAATACGATGGAGAATCGCTGCCGGTAGTGGTGTCTCGTGACTGGGATAATTGGAATGGAAAAGATTGTGTAGAAATCAAGAATCAGAGTGGAGCAGTAATTGCACCATTTGAATCGAATATAGTAGGTGGTCGCCTGGATGCAGGGTTTAACCGTCCTGATGGGGATGATGATCCCGGAGATGAAGCTATTTATGTAATTGTTGATAGAGACTTCTCTGATGCTTCGCGGGATGTTGTTTATTACGACCGTGATTCAGATCCATTCAACAATATACCTGACAACAGTGAGACTGAAAATGAAGTAGAAGGTTACTGGTGGAAAGTAGTGAGTGGCTCTACGGACGAATCCAGAGAAGCTTATTATGAGAGTGGTTTTAGGTGTGTCAATTCCAGTGGCTGGGGTTCCGATGGTGGTGTTGGAGCAGCTGAAGGTCACTCCGATTTAAGTGGGAGGACGACCAACGATGATGATGATTACCGCTACGGTAGCTACGGCTACTGGCAGTATACGCAGCACATCGTGGTTTACGATGGCTCTGATCCGCAGGCGAGCCTGACGATTGACGAAGCCAGCCTATGCTCGCTTGATGGCACGGAATGTGATGCGAACGTAAGTTTCACGGTAAGTGTAAGCGATCCCTGTTCTACCGAGTTCATCGAAGTATCTTATGCTATCAACGGCGCTGATCAGGGAATAATTGATGCGGATGACGATACCAATGCTACCTTCTCTGCTACCTTCGGAGGAGCCCCGCTGGGTAAACATATTCTGACGGTGACCATTAAGGATGGTTGTGGCAACGTAGCCACGGTAAGGGAAGAATTCGAAGTGAAAGACTGCAAAGCGCCGGCTCCGATCTGTCACGAAGATATGATAGTAGAATTATCGCCAACTGGAGAAGGTATAAATAGCGCAATTGCGGAAATCTGGGCTACAGACCTGATCGCCTCTGATATTGGCGACTGTACGGGTCAGGGGCCGGATTTGATCAACGGTCTGCCTAAGGTGGCTAAATATTCGATTAATCGGGAAGACTCTACCGTTTTTCAGGAGCAGACCGGCCTCACTTTTGATTGCGGAGACTCAAATGATGTTCTTTTCGTAGAAGTACACGCCTGGGATGAGGCGGGTAACCATGATTTTTGTGTAACAAAAATATTTGTACAAAATAATAATCGGAGCTGTGATATTGATATTGCCAGTGGTCTGATTGCGGGTGCGATTAGCACCGAGATGGAGGAACCCGTAGAAGGTGTGGAAATAAGTCTGTCGGGTAATCAATCTAGGCTGTACCTGACGGATGAAGCAGGTGAATACGGATTTGAAAACCTGGAGGAAGGCTACGATTATTCTGTTATTCCTCAAAAGGATGAAGATCACCGAAATGGCGTATCGACTTTTGATTTAATCCTGATTCAGCAACATATTTTAGGCGAAAGCCTGCTGGATAGTCCTTATAAATTGATTGCAGCCGATGTCAATAATTCTAAATCTGTTTCTACGCTGGATCTGATTCAACTGAGGAAATTGATCCTGAACATTGATACCGAGTTTAGCAATAATACCAGCTGGCGTTTTGTAGAGTCGGATTACCGTTTCCCAGCTGCCAAGAACCCCTGGGCAAGTACTTTCCCGGAAGTTAAAAACATCAACAATCTGGATAGAGCGGACTACGCGAACTTCGTAGCCGTCAAGATCGGGGATGTGAATGCTTCGGCTCTGGTGGAAGCACGGGCAACTACAGGAACTTTCACGATTCATACGCAGGAGCAGGCAATGATGGCCGGAAGCGAGTATAAATTTGACTTTACGGCTGAAAAAGAAAACATCAGCGGCTATCAGTTTACACTGGAACTTACCAATGTAGAAATTGTGGATGTGATCTACGGTGCTGCCAAAGCCGAACACTTTGGTGTATTTGCTAAAGAAGGCATCATTACGACTTCGTTCAACGGAGAGGCCGCCCTTGGGACACTATTCAGTGTAGTAGTTCGGGCTAATGCCGATATTAAGGCAAGTGAAGCGATTCAATTTAGTTCTCGATATACCGCTGCGGAAGCTTATTCAAAGGAAGGAGCAGAACTGGATGTACAATTGGACTTTAGGCAAAGTACTGCTAACAAAGAAGTCTCTTTTGCTTTACAGCAAAATACACCTAATCCCTTCGATGGGGAAACGGTCATTCGGTTCCAATTACCCGTGGCGCAGGCAGCCACCATTACGCTTCAGGATGTAGCCGGCAGGACGGTTAAGATGATTGAAGGGGGTTTTGCAAAAGGATACAACCAGGTAAGGATTGATGCTAATGATCTTCCATCTTCTGGTGTATACTTCTACACGCTGACGGCGGGGAATCAGTCGGCCACCAAGAAGTTAATCCTGGTAGATGCAGTGAATCGTTAATAAATAGAAGCGATTTAAACAACTTCTATAATAAAGGTAAGGAAGAGTGCTGTGAGAAATGCTTATTTTGGCAAAGATGGATTTTTCAGAAATTGGCAGGCATCGCCAATCTATGCTTGGCCGTTTTATGAAAAACCTTTCCGATGCGTACACCAGCACTCATAATATTAATATTTTTTACGACTCATTTGTCGGCCCAGCCTGCTCTGCTGAAAGCACCACAGCACGCAGCACAAGATCTCGTTTTTCGCCTAACCGGAGAACAGGTGAAAACTATTTTTTCCACTAAGGGAACACCCGACTTTGACTACCAATATCTGGGACAGTTAATCGATAGTATTCCTTACGGAAAACCTTTACCAGATACTTTTCCTAATGGTCATTATCTGCGGCTAAGCCTGGTGAAAGATCGCGTAGAAACAGAGATTTATACTATTCAACCTTTCCAGCTACATTTACTGAATAATGCACGCGATTTTTCTTTACAGCTGACCGATTCCTTAGGACAAATCATTTCAGACGCCAAGGTGAAAATCAATTACCGAAAGGTGCGCTTTGATGAAATCAGTCAAACTTATCGGCTCAAAAAATCAAACCAGCAAGGTTTGCTAAGTATTTCCTGGTCTGGTCAAACCTATTACTATCAAGTTGATCGCACCTATAATCGCTCTTTTTTGAACCGCCTGGGCAAAGGGTATATTCAATATGGTTTAGTCCGTTACCTCTGGCGTCCCGTTCGATTTGCGGCTGCTTTACCAGTAGAAAGTGTCCAGTCGCTCATTCAAAATTATCCTACCTATAGGATGCGGCAAACGGGCAATTTTTTTTCACGTCTCTACTATAAGATCGCCTGTATCTTTGACCCCTATTATTGTGATTCGTATGGTCGTACCTCTCCCCAATACGAGGGTTTTTTACTAACCGATAAGCCTATTTATCGCCCGGGAGACACCCTCTTCTGGAAAGCTTATCTGCTGAAACGGCGAAATGGTAAGCCGTTTCAAAAGCCCATTGAGCTACAATTACATAATTTAGGAAAACTTCGCTGGTCCAGCCGGGCACTGATTCCCCAATCTCCGGGGAATTATCATGACTATCTGGTCCTGGAAGACAGCCTGAATCTACGCCTGGATAGTTATTTGTCTTTCCAGCTGAGCCATCAAGAAGAGAGCTTGATATACAGTAGTGTTAGATATGAAGATTATGAACTGGGACGTAGTCAACTGAGCGCTCGTGCCTTGAAAAATAAGGCTTACCGCGGAGATAGTATACAATTTGAAGTGTCGGCTTTAGATGATAATGCACGCCCGCTGGTCGGAGCAGAGTTAAAGGTTTTTCTTCTCACTAAGCAGGTGGAAAAACATTTGAGTGATCGTCTTTTTTTACCAGATACGCTATTAGAGCATTCTTTATTTCTGGAAGCAGAAAAGAACACTCCTATTAAGTTTCCGACTACAGACTTCCCTACAGCAAATTTTACTATTACGGCTCATTTTGAACTACTTTCTGCGGATAAGGAGCGCTTGACCAAGCAACTAGATTTAGAATTCTATCAAGAAGAGCGTTTAGTAAGCTATACGCTTGATGAGGATACCCTCAATTTTCATTTGAAAGAAAACGGCCAGTCGATTCGGGATACACTGACGATGCTTACCCGGGACCAGGACGGAAAAATACTGCATCGCGAGGTGATAGCTTTACCACTAAAATGGCCTTTAGAAACGCAGGTTTGGGATTACACTTTTGAGCAAAATACCTGGAAAGATCAGCTTCGTTTAAAAGAGGAGGAAGCCAGCTTACAATTTAGCACAAATCGACAGGATAATGAAGTGTCCATCAAGGCCATTAATCCACACCGTCTGCCATTCCACTATTTCTTTTACGAATTAGATAAGGAGATTGCCCGAGGCTATACCACCGACCTGGATACTATCTGGGAAGCGGGTATCCAAAAAAATACCTATTTGGCTGTACAATACCTTTGGCGAGGGGAAATAATAGAGCATAACTATGAAATTTCCGGCCAGTCGGATGCGCTAGAGATCAGTTGGTCCATACCCACCCAGGTAGAACCCGGTGAGCAGGTCCCCATCAGCTTGTCGGTGAAAGATGAATCCGGAAAGCCAAGGGCCGACGTGGATATAAGCCTTTTTGCCCTCACCAGTAAGTTTCAAGATTATCAACTGCCTGATATTCCAGACCAGACCAAAGCACTTCGTAAACGAATTGTTTTTAACAGCTTTCGTCTTCTCCCAAAGCCACAAAATCTGGCTTCCACCTCCCTGAATTACGAATTTTGGCAAACGCTGACGGATCTGGATCAAAACCTTTACTATCAATTCCGCTTTCCCCAGGATACGATTTATCAATTCAGTTATCCTGCGCAAGATAGTATCACTCAATTTGCACCCTTCATTGATGGTCAGGCCGTTTATATCATTGAAGTAGATAATAGTCCCGTATTTTTCAATTGGACAACTAATAAACAGCCTTATTCCTTTCGCATTGGAGCGGGTAGACACCACATTCGTTTACGCCTTCGCGA
>DATFKA010000109.1:0-23379 GCA_035268885.1 Saprospiraceae bacterium | reverse complement strand
ATAAGGTGCTGGCTTTTTTGGGCTAGTTCGAGGCGCAAAAATCGCGGATAGCCTAGCTATCCAAGGCTTTTTGCAACGAAGAAATCGCCCCAAAAAGACGCAGATTATTGCTTGATTTAATTGGGCAACCTACTTAAGTAGGTTTCAGCAAAGGATTTTTGAATACTAATGGCCAGAAACCCTGCCTACCCCACATTGGCCAATAAAACATAGATCAATACCGTAATGGCCACCAGCAAAATACTAAGGCCTTTCGCATATTTCCACTGTTTCATATCCAGGATGCCGACATCCTGAATGGTGAAGGGGTTTTTGCGCCGGTAATAAAGGGAGACCAGATGCATAACGGCGATATTCAACACAAACTCAATGCCCCAGATGTGCACGAAGTGTAGTTCTACTTTAAGAATAAAATACAACAGGATATAGAACGCGAGACCAAATAACAAACCCGCCTTGGCGCCCGCAGCCGATACGCGTGGGAAGAAAAAGCCGGCCAGGATGACGCTCGCAATAGGAATAAAAAAGATGCCATTAAGCTGCTGCAGCAACTGGTATAAACCCTCCGGTGCATTAGCGACCAATGGCGCTACGCCAATCGCAAAAACAGCCAGCACGGTGGAAGAAAGGCGGCCGATCCATACCAAACGGCCTTCGTTTGCTTCCCGGTTGAAATATCTTTTATAGATACCCAGGCTAAAGATCGTGGCAGCGCTGTTGAGCGCGCTGTTGAAGGTACTTAAAATGGCACCCATGACCACGGCGACAAAAAAACCGGTCATCCATACCGGAAGGACTCTTTTGATTAGACTGGGGTATACGAGATCCTGGTTCTCGTACAGCGAATCGCCAAAGTAGTAAAACCCGATGATACCGGGTAAGACGATGACCAGAGGGATCAGTATCTTCAAAACACCAGTGAATAAGAGCCCCTTCTGGGCCTCTTTCAGGCTAACCGCCCCCAGCGCTCGCTGAATAATGGATTGGTGCATGGTCCAGAAATAGAGTTGGTTGATAATCAGGCCCGTAAAGAGAACTTCAAAGGGAAGAATGGCACCCCGGGCCCCCGGTCCGACCGAAGGTTCCCGGCTGACGAGGTTGAACTTCTCGGGTGCGTGCTCAAATACCCGAACCAGGCCCTGCCAGATGTTACCCTCGCCAATATCCCACAGCGCCAGCGCGGGGACCAGCAAGCCGGCGATTAACAAACCGTAACCGTTGATCGTATCCGTGTAGGCCACCATTTTCAGTCCACCGAAGATGGCGTAGGTCGCGCCAATGCTTCCCACTACCAGAACGGTTATCCACAACCCTTCCGTCTTACTTATCTGCAGCAGGTCGGAGACCCCGAAAATACTCTCAATATTAATGGCGCCGGTGTAGAGCACAATTGGCAAGAGACTCGAGACAAAAGAAGTGATTAGCAGCAGGGCAATCAGTGTGCGGGTGAGACCGTCAAAACGCTTTTCCAGGAACTCCGGGATGGTCGTCAGGCCCATCTTCAGGTAGCGAGGTACAAAATAAAGGGCGGCGGCGATTAATGCCAGGGCGGAAGTGACTTCCCAGGCAACGATGATGGCGCCGTTCTTATAAGAAGAGCCGTTCATCCCAATCAGATGTTCGGTGGAGATGTTGGTCAGCAGCATGGAGCCCGCAATGACGACCCCGGTCAGGCTTCGGCCGCCCAGAAAGTAACCGTCCTGCGTGTTCAATTTGTCCTTGCGCAGACGCCAGGTAGCATAAGCAGCGACGAAGAGGGTGAAGGCCAGAAAGCTGAAAAACTGTATCATGAATGGGTGTTTTTTGCTATTTTAGGTTTTCTAAGGGAAAAACTAAGAATAATATGGAAGTTCAGGAAGAAAAAAACGAAGTTGTTTAAGAATTCCTGGTGGTCACTACGCGGCTCCTGAAGTGTACTGCTTCCGATATCCGGACGCACTAAAAAAACTTAGCATTGATATGAGAACCGCTTTTTTAATATTAGTCAGCTTACACGGCCTCATTCATCTACTCGGCTTCGTAAAGGGAGTTGGCCTTAGCGCCGTCTCGGCCTTATCACTCCCCATATCCAAACCAGTAGGGCTTTTGTGGCTAATCAGCACTTTGCTTTTTTTGCTGTATGCCTTTTTACAGTTTGGGCATCATAAATATGCCTGGCTCATTGGTTTTATGGCGCTTTTGCTTTCACAAATTTTGATCATTCTGGTTTGGAAAGATGCCAAATGGGGTACCCTGCCCAATGTACTTATCTTACTGGTCAGTATAGTTTCTTTTGGCTCGTATCACTTTCAAAAAAAGGTGGAAGCAGAAACCGCCCATTTGTTAAATCAAAGTAATACGGTGGAAGAAAGAATAGTGACGGAGCAGGATATCAGCGCCCTACCTGACCCCGTTAAAAAATGGCTCGGTGCATCGGGGATGATCGGCAAGCCTTACATTAGGCTTGGAAAGCTTAGTCAGGAGGCCGAAATGAAAATGAAACCAGATCAGAAAAATTGGCTGAACGCTAAGGCCCTACAGTACTCTACAATAGATAAGCCTGCCTTTATTTGGAGTACCCGGGTCAGCATGAATCCGCTACTTTTTTTCTTAGGGCGGGATAAGTTTGAAGAAGGTCAGGGAGATATGTTGATCAAATTAAATGCTCTCTTCCCGGTGGTGAATGAGCAGGGTGAAAAAATAGACGAGGGTGCACTGCAGAGATACCTGGGGGAAATGGTTTGGTTTCCTTCGCTGGCATTGAGTCCTTATATCACCTGGGAACCCATTGATACGGCTTCCGCAAAAGCAAGCATGGAATATAAGGGTACCCAGGGAAGTGGAACCTTCTACTTTAATTCAGAGGGTGATTTTGTCAAGTTTTCTGCCCAGCGTTTTATGGGGAATGAGCAAGGTGCAAAAAGACACGAATGGGTATTGCTGGTGGATGCCTACAAAACATTTGAGGGGATAAGGGTGCCCGCAGAAATGACGGCTACCTGGAAACTGGAAGCGGGTGACTGGACCTGGTTAAAGCTGAAACTAGTGGATGTGAAATACAATGAAAATACCAGTCGTTAGGAAAGAAAAAATGAAACAGCATCTACTCTTATGGACGTTCTTGCTCTCCTTGTTTTTAATAGTTTCCTGCCAGGGACAAAACAGGTCGGATGAAGGAGTAAAGTCTTACTTGCATAAAATTACTATTTTACCGAAAGGTCAGGCCAGATCTTGCCACGGCTGCTTTTAAAAACAATAATCATGCCACAAAAATTAGGCTTTTTAATCCTATTCCTTTTTACTGCTTTGCCAAGCCACTACCTTTTTAGCCAGGTTTACCACCAAAATGGGATGGTGGTTTCTACTAATGAAATAGCCTCCAGGGTGGGGGTAGATATTTTAAAAAAAGGTGGAAACGCTATCGATGCTTCCGTAGCCACCGCATTCGCGCTGGCCGTTACGCATCCCTCCGCTGGTAATATTGGCGGTGGTGGCTTTTTGTTGTTTATGGATGCCGACGGAAAGACGACGGCCATCGACTTTCGGGAAAAGGCGCCCCTCAAGGCGTCGCCGACCATGTTTCTGGATGATGAAGGCCAGCTTACTCGCGGTAAAAATCATTATGGGGGCACATCTACGAGCAATCACATTGGAGCAAAATCAATTGGGGTGCCCGGAACGGTGGCCGGCCTATATTTGGCGCATCAAAAATATGGTAAACTTCCCTGGAAAAAGCTGGTACAGCCTTCCATTGATTTGGCTAAAAATGGGTTTCCGCTTAGCTGGAGCCTGTACAGTGCCGGGGATCGATTAGGGCAAAATTCCCCCATTCCCTTTTTGAGGGACTATTTTAGAAAAGATAACGGTGAAATAACCCAGTTTGGGGAGCTATGGAAACAACCAGCCCTCGCTAATACCCTAAAGAAAATTCGGGATCAGGGCCACGATGGTTTTTACAAGGGAAAGGTCGCCAAAGAAATCGCTCGCTTTATGGAAGTAAACGGAGGTATTATCACTGAAGAAGACCTCGAGCGTTACCAGGCGGTGGAGCGGAAGCCCATTAAGGGGACCTTCCATGGCTATGATATCTATTCTATGCCACCGCCCAGTTCGGGAGGGGTCGCATTGGTGGAAATGATGAACATCATGGAACTGGCCGAACTAGATTCCATTGAGTTTAATTCCACGGCCTATTTCCACCTCCTGGCGGAAGTTATGCGGCGAGCCTACGCGGATAGAGCCCAATATTTGGGCGACGCTGATTTTAATATAGATCTACCGCTAGATAAACTTACTTCTAAAACTTATGCCCGTAACCGCTTTGATAATATCGACCCCACCAAAGCATCGCCAAGTGATTCCTCCCGGTTTGGGCAACTTTACGATGGAAAGAGTACCACGCATTTCTCGGTGATGGATAAGGAAGGTAGTGCAGTATCCCTAACCTATACTTTGGAACAGGGCTACGGTTCTGGAATGGGATCTGAAAAGCTGGGTTTTATATTTAATAATGAGATGGGCGACTTTAATCCTCAGCCGGGTATCACAACCAATAGAGGGCAAATTGGAACCAACCCCAATCTCATTCAACCTGAAAAAAGAATGCTTTCCAGTATGACACCGACCATTGTTGCCAAAAATGGTAAGCCTTACCTGGTGATCGGCAGCCCCGGGGGGAGAACCATTATCAATACGGTCTTTCAAACAACTTTGAATGTTCTGGCCTACGACATGCGGGTAGACAAAGCGATTGAGGCCGTTAAAATCCACCACCAATGGTTGCCCGATTTGATGCGGTACGAGCGGGGCTTACTTTCTCCGGATACCCGTCAACACCTAGAAGCCATGAATCATAAACTGGTACCCGTCAACGCCCTAGGGCAATTGATGGGCATTCAGGTGGATGTAGAGAATCATATTCTGATTGGAGCCTCCGATTCTTCGAGTCCGGATGGGGCCGCAGTTGGGTATTAAGCGGGCGAAATTGTCTTTCAAACAACTTGATTGTATACGAATATGCAGAAACTGGTTTTTATCTTTTGTCTTCTTGGGTTTCAAATGCAGACTTATGCCCAGACTTACCCCATCCCGAACGATGTAAAAAGGATCGTTTTCCTAGGCAATAGCATTACTTACCAGGGGCAATACATCGAATACCTGGAAGCCTATTTTCTAAACCATTACCCAGAGCAATCGTACGAGTTGATCAACGTCGGATTACCCAGCGAAACCCTCTCCGGCCTGTCCGAAGCGAATCATGCCGGAGGTGCTTTTCCCCGTCCGGATTTACACGATAGGTTGGATCGGGTACTGCAGAAAACAAAACCCGATTTGGTATTCTCCTGCTACGGTATGAACGACGGTATTTATCTGCCTTTTGACGAAAGTCGCTTTGAAAAATTCAAGACAGGTATCCGTTGGTTACAAGAAGAAGTAGAAAATACTGGCGCTAAAATTATACACATTACCCCACCAATATACGATGAGCGAAGAGGGGCTGCTTACGCTAATGTGCTGGATATTTATTCGGCCTGGTTGATTAGTCAGCGGTATACGAAGGACTGGAAGGTGATCAATATGCACTGGCCCATGCGTAAAGCACTGGAAGACCGTCGGCAAAGGGAGAGCAGCTTTGTTTTTGCCAAAGATGGCATTCATCCCACGGCAGACGGACATTTTTTTATGGCGCTTCAAATCCTTAAGGGCGTGGGGGAAGAGGACTTAACTCCGTGGGAAGATCGGGACGGTTTTCTCTCCAATCAGGCCAACCGCGAAAAAATATTAGACCTCATCCATCAAAAACAGGTGCTAATGAAAAATGCCTGGTTGACTTATATCGGGCACCAGCGGCCCCGGATGCCCGAAGGAATATCCATGGACGTAGCCCGGCAACAATCGGAGGAAATCAATCAACAGTTGAGGGCTTTACTGCGGAAGAGGTGAGCAGCTTATAATACGGTATACATAAATTTTCTATATTCAGATTGGAAATGGGACTAGCGCTTCCCAATAAATTCAAACAGATCGCATTACCTCATTATGCATAGAAATCTACTACTTTTCGGCATACTCTTTATCTATTCCTGTAATACGGAGCAAGGCGAAACGCTGGGCTCAACCAGTATTACCAAATGGCAGGCAGGCAAAACGGCCGCCCTATCCGTCACTTACGATGATGGAATTATCAATCAGTTTACCGTGGCCAAACCCATCATGGATAGCTTGCAAATGCCGGGCACTTTTTACGTGATCACCGGTAAAATCGAAGGTGCCCAAAAGGGTAAGTTCATCGGCAGGCCAAAGCGCGAAATTATCGAGGAAACAGCCAGGGTGGAAACCAATGAAGAGAACTTCTTTGAAAGAGCTTCTTTAATTGCTTTTACCGGCACTACGGAAGGAATCGATTACCACTCCAGAGCGGGTAGCCTTTACGAATCCGGAAGAATACAGGACGCTTACCAATTGTTGGATGAAGGCTTTCGCAAAATCCGGAAGGGCACCATTAAGGATTTAGACGAGGTGATCTTTCACGATAACCCGGAGGACACCACCACCTGGGAAGATTTGAGGACTTACGCGGCGCAGGGCCACGAAATTGCCAGCCATACGGTGACACATCCCCGACTAGCCGTGCTGGATGAAGTCAACCTGCTGTACGAACTAGAGGCAAGCAAACAAGATATTAAGCAATTCCTGGGCGAAAAGTATACCTTCTCTGCGGAGTGTCCCTACGGTACCGAGAATGAAAGGGTAATGGAATACGCCCATGAGATATATCCTTCCCTGCGGAACCGGATGCCCGCTCCTTACCTCGCAGAACTGAACCGGTCCAGCCGCCAGGAACCCGGTGCATCCGAAAAAGAATACGTCCAGTGGCAAAGAGGCCCCCTTACGGACACCGGAATGGAGGAAATGAAAGCCTGGGTAGACACCTGTCTGGCGCACGATAACATTTGGTTGGTCCTGGTGTTTCACGGCGTAAACGGAATTGGCTGGGAACCCAAAACGGAGGCTGAACTGGAAGATTATTTTACTTACATCAATGAGCGGGAAGAGCAGATTTGGGTAGCTACTTTTGCCGATGTGACCAAGTATATCAGGGCCCAGAAAAATACTACGGTTGAAAGTCGCATGGCAGGAAATAGCATCCGGGTAAATATATCCTCTGACCTTGATCCAGCCGTTTACGATGTCCCCATTACGCTAAAAACCTACATACCAGATTCCTGGGAAAGTGTTTTAATTAATGGAGAAAGGGTGCCAGATGACCTCCAAGCCGATGCCAGGGGCAAGTATGTCCTTTATCCCACGGCGATCAACCAAAGTGAAATCACCCTTGAGGCCGGACGGTAAAATTACAAAGGTAAGGACTTCAGTTCAATGCCAATTCTTATTCAAGCAGAAAAATTCAAGAAAGGGGAGGTTTCTGAGATGTCAATATTTTACTATCTTCCTATCACCACAAAAATTGATTCCTCATGTCTAGATCGACTTCACTTTTGCTTTGTTTATTTTGGACCTTATCTATATCTCCCATCTCTCTTCCGGCCCAGCTCACCGCCTTTACATCGGAGGATGCGATCAGGGTGAAAACACTGGGTAGCGCTGCGCTTAGTCCGGATGGCGACTATTTAGCCGGGCTTCGCTCTGAGTCTACCCGGAATCGCTTTGGAGTAGATCACTTTCGGTTTAGAGACCCGTCCTATATTCGTCCGGCTCAATATGAATTGGTGCTATATAACTTAGCGGAAAATTCTTCTTTGGTTATTGATGCCGGTAATATTCGCAACCTAAGCTGGTCACCGGATGGGAATAAACTGGCCTATTTTAAGGTGGAAGACGATCAGTATAGCTTGTTCCTTTTTGATCGATCCACCAATGAGGTGAATTCATTAAACCTTCAATCCAACTTGATGATTTCCGCTTCCTCCGGATTAGACTGGATGCCGGATAATCAATCCATTCTATTATCCCTGAGACCCGATGGCTGGTTGGAAAAAGGGATGGAAATGTACAGGGAAGCTGCGGAAGGTCCCCTTACGGTGTACGATTCCGAGGAACCCTTCCTGAAATGGGATGCCCTCGGTATTCACGAAGATTTGCAGACCCTGGTCAGAGCTAATATCGACGATGGAATGGTCGACCTACTACTCCCGGAAGCTTATTTCACCAATGTAAGGATAGATCAACAAGCGGAGTTTTTCACCTATCGGGAAGACACCCCTCTGAAAACCTCCTATAATAGAAAGGATGGGTATGCATACGTATGGAAAAAAAGAAGTTTCACCAACCCTTTGGATACCGCCGTCATTCAGGAAAAGACCAAAGAAAGAGAGCAATACATATTTAGCGAAGATAACCGCTGGATGGCCTGGGCCGATTCGGGGCACGTCTTCATCCAATCACTGTTGGATAACGAAGCCATAAAACTGACGGAGGGAAAGAAGCAGCTAAGCTCAACGGATACCACTGAGGTGGATTTTTCTGTAGAAATGTGGAGTCCGGATGCTGCGCAGCTAGTAGCCAGATCCAAACAGGGACTTTGGCTCATCAACCGGGAGACCCTTAGCGTAGATCGGTTCATGACTTTTGATCCGGAAGCGGAAGATGCTCCCCGCTATAGTGTGGAGGCCTGGTCGCCTGACGGCAAAAAGTTATTTTTGACCTACGCTGCTACCGACCAGTGGGAACGGGGCTTATTCCAGTATGACTTCGAGCAAAAAGAGCTTCAGGAGCTGCTCAAAAGCAATGAACTCTACCGCTCTTGGCAGCTGTCTAAAGATGGTACACGCTGGGTGTATCGCTTTTCTGATGGCAACCGCCCGGATGAGTATTATGTAGCAGCAACTGATCTGAAGAATCAAAAACGGATCACAGATTTGAATCCCTGGGTTAAGGATAAAAAGTTTACTAAAAGTGAGTTGGTTAGGTATTTGGATGCCGATGGCAAAGAACTGTACGGCATCTTATACTACCCCGTAGATTACGATCCTAATAAAAAATACCCGTTGGTATGTGAAATTTATGAACGGTTTTTTGATAATGGCTATCGATATTCCATGAATATTGTGGCTAATCAGGGCTACTTCGGTTTCCGACCTTCCGTCAACCTGGAAGAAGGTCGGCCGGGTGTAGCTTGGATTAAAGGCGTTACGGCGGGCATTAATAAATTGATTGAACAGGAATTAGTGGATCCCGACAAAATCGGGGTTCACGGCACCAGCTACGGCGGGTATGCTGCTTCTTTACTGATTGCCCAAACGGACCGTTTCGCCGCGGCCATCAACATTTCGGGAAAAACCAATATGATCAGCTTTTTGGGCGACAGCCCCCGCATTGGTACTCGCAACTACGCAGCGGCGGAAGTAGGGCAGGATCGCATAGGCGAGTCCCTCTGGGAAGCCCCGCTCAAGTATATCGAACATTCAGCTATTATGTACGCCGACCGGATGGACACGCCCCACTTACTACTCACGGGAGAGGGCGACTGGAATGTCCCCGCCGCGAATACGCGCGAGTTGTATTATGCCCTTCGTCGATTAGGGAAAGAAGTCGTTTGGGTGAATTATAAAATGGCCGGTCACGGAGCGGGTTGGGCCGGAACCGAAGAGACCTACCTCGACCAGTGGAGTCGGATGTTGAGTTGGTACGAAGAGCATTTTAAGGATAAAGAAAAGGAAAAGACGCAACCATAAGAAAAAGCACAATATGATCAATCCAGGGTCCGAAAATACTCTACCAGCGCTCTGGCTTCTGCTTCCGTTACCTGTTGATTGGTCATGATTTGTCCGTTAAACTCCATGAAAAGATCCTGGGCCAGGGAGTCCTTTTCGATCATTTCTGTAGGATTTAAAATCATATTCATGATCCATTCCGGACTTCTTCTATCCAGAATGCCATTTGGAGCCGGACCAATAAAAGTCGACCCAATGCGATGACAGGCGATGCACTTCTGTGTGAATAATGCTTCGCCTTTACTGGCCATTTCTGGATTGATTTTTTCAGGAATGCTTACGGAATCGATGGGTCCTACGCCTTTATTTGTTAAATTTATGGTGTTAGAAGCCAGCACCTTTCCGGTCGTTTCTTTTTCGGCGAAGGAAAAATCGCCCTTTACTTCTTTTTGTTTACATTGAAGGCTGATCAGGGCAATCAGGCTCAGAGCTAAAAATTGATATCTCATTCAAATACGTTAAATAGTGACGATGAAAAATACGCTGTTAATTACGCTTATTCTATTCATGTTTGGTTGCAGCAGCGATCAGCAGTGGACCTATCTTTTTAACGGAGAGAACCTGGATGGCTGGCACATTTATAATAAAGGTAAAGAAAACTTTAATGGTTGGCAGGTTTCTGAGGGCGTACTGTTGTTTGACCCGGCGGATCGAACGGAGGCCAGCAATGCGGACCTGGTGACCGATCAACAATTTACCAATTTTGAATTAGAAATGGAATGGATGATCTCCGAAGAGGGAAACTCAGGAGTGTTCTGGGGGGTAGTCGAAGACGAGCAATATCCCAATACTTACGAAACGGGTCCGGAGATACAGGTGCTGGATGATAACTGGACTGCCTACGTGGAAGAGCGGGGTGATATACAGCGCGCTGGTTCCCTTTTTAATGTGCTGGCGCCTGCCGAAATCGTTAGTAAGCCGGCCAACGAATGGAACCACTTTCTGATTCATATTAATCAGGCGCAAAATGAGGGTTTTGTCGTATTTAACGGGGTAGAAGTCCTCCGGTTTCCCGTAAATGGACCGGAATGGGAGGAATTAATTGCTGATTCTGGTTTTAAAGATTGGCCAGGCTTTGGGAAAGCGAAAACTGGCCATATCGCTTTACAGGATCACGGGGGACAGGTGGCCTTCCGAAATATCAAAATCCGGGAGCTGTAGCGGTTATAGCTGTTCGGTCGAAGCTCCTGCTTCGCCAAGCACGCTTAATAAAAAAATCATCCCGGCAAAACAAAAAATACTATCGTGGGGTATAGTTTATATTACTTAAATAAAACATAAACTATGATTCGTAATAGTAAAGCTATTAATTCTTTGTTTGCTCTACTTTTTTCATCGGCAAGCCTGGTAGTCGGTATGCTATACTTGAGTCAGCCTGTAGTGGCGCAGGTAGCTCCGCAAGCCCAAACCTTGTTCAGTAACGAAACCTCCATTGGTACGGAAAACCTGGGCTTTTTTGTTGCTCCCGCCTTTGGCATTACGGCCATGGATGGTAGTGCGGCCTCCTTATTGCAGTTGCGAGGTGGCTTGAATATCAAAGATAAATTCTCTTTTGGTGCTTACTTTAACACTTCGATCAATGAGATCAACCCAGAGAGTGAGACCGTACAAAATGTGTATATGGATTACTGGTCCGTTGGAGGCTTTGCAGAATACACCCTACTGGCCAAAAGGGCCTTTCATGTAACTTTCCCATTTTACGTCGGCTTTGGAGAAGTACAAATGGATAATGAGCAGGGCGAAGCCGGCCTGGGAGAGGCCAACTTCCTACAAATCGAGCCAGCTGCTTTACTGGAAGTAAACTTACAACAGAATGTCCGTTTAAACCTGGGCGCCGGATACCGGCTGGTAGGACAGATGGCGTACAGAAATTTCGATCAGTCTGCTATCTCTGGGCTAACTGCCTATTTGGGGCTGAAGGCAGGATTATTCAGATAGTTGGATAAACCATGATGCCAGTGTTTTGTGTGCTGATGTATAAAATTTCATCTGCTGTGCCTATCTTGTGTGCCCCTAACAGAATCTGATCGGAACATGAACCTGAACTTGAAAGATTTTTCCTACGATTTACCCGAAGCACGGATCGCCAAGCATCCGCCTAAAGAACGTGGCAACTCTAAATTACTGGTTTACCGAAAGGGAAATATCCAACACCACCGCTTTGGCGACATAGTAGAACAACTCCCTGAAGGAGCTACCCTGGTGTTCAATGATACCAAGGTGATTCCGGCCCGGATCATTCTGTATAAAGAGACGGGCGCCCGCATCGAGATCTTTTTACTCGAACCATTAAAGCCCTCCCGGGCCCACGAGCAGGTGATGAATAGCCGAAACAGCTGTACCTGGAAGTGTATGATTGGCAATGCCAAAAAATGGAAAGCGGGTACCCTACTGCGTAGCAAAGAGCTGGACTTTACCGCCACTCGAACCGGCGATGATGAGGTGACCTTTCACTGGCAAGACCTGACCTTTAGTGAGCTACTAACGGAGATTGGTAAGATTCCCCTGCCGCCCTACATCCAGCGGGAGGTGGAAGAGGAAGATCAGGATCGCTACCAGACCGTTTACTCCAAAATGGACGGTGCCGTGGCGGCTCCGACGGCGGGTCTGCACTTCACGGATGCCATCATCGAACAACTGGAGGCCAGGGGGGTAGAGACAAAATACCTGACCTTACACGTTTCGGCCGGTACTTTTCAGCCCATCAAAACCCAGAACATTACCGAGCATCCCATGCACAACGAGCAGGTATGGGTGCAAAGGCATATCGTAGCCTCCTTACTTTCTTCCTCGCAGACCATCGCCGTAGGAACGACCTCCATGCGTACCCTGGAAAGCCTCTACTGGTTTGGGGTGCGCCTGCAGCACGGCCAGGAAGACTTTTATATTCGTCAGGATGATCCCTACGAGCTAGAGGCCATTGACAAACGGGTAGCCCTGCAGAATGTACTGGACTACATGGACGAAAAGCAACTGGATCAGTTAGGCGGGCAAACGGAAATCTTTCTCTACCCGGGTTATACCTTTCGGATCTGTGAGGGACTGGTGACCAACTACCATATGTCCAACTCTACCCTGATCCTGCTGATCGCGGCCTTTATCGGCGAAGATTGGCGGAAGGTATACCAGGAAGCCCTGGATAATGATTATCGCTTTTTGAGTTACGGGGATAGTTCCTTGTTGATTCCTTGACTAGGTTTATGCGCTTTCAATGTGTTGCCAAGGGCTCAGCGAGGAGTTTTTAAACAACTTCGAATGATAGACAGACTAGCAAAGAAAGATTGCCATCACGGCGGTGATGTTTATTTCCCGGTCACATTATACTGCCGCTGTAATTCCTCCCAGCCGTTTTTTTGAATTTCCTGCATCAGCCCTACATTGACCGCATCAAAAGCCGGATGATCTTTGGGGAACATGAAACTCTGGTAATTTTCCCGAAGACTAATGGGCAGTAGCTTTACTTTTTCATTTAGGGAAAGCCGGTTGATATAATATTGCAAGACGATACGGTTGTGTAGCAATACGTCATTCTCTTTTTTAGCCAGGGCCCGGAGTGCCGGAATCGGCGAAGCATAAGTCTGGTGGATGGGGATAGACTCCTGCGATAAATAAGACTCACTACTCGTCGCCCCGACTACGGACACCTGTTCTGCCAGGCGGATGTCCTCCGCCGTTTGAATGTCGGTCTGCAGACTACTAATGGTCAGGGTAGAAGCGATTCCGGCGGTAAAGCTCGAAATAATGATCACTGCCGTAAACATCCAAATAATGGCGATCGCCTTACCCAAATTGGATTTTGGGGCCTTGTCACCGTATCCTACCGTCGTCATGGTCACCGCCGACCACCAAAGGCCGTCAAACAGACCTAAGAAACCCGGGCGAAACTGGTATTTATTGTGTCGCCTTTCGGCCAACCATAGGAAAAATCCAAAAATAAAAATGATGAGAACAAGTAACAGAATGATTTCCAGGAAGGCCAGCGAGAAGATATTACGAATAAAAACGCTTAGTGCAGATTGATTTAGGTAGGGGACCGCTACGCCAATACTGGTAACCAGAAAGGGCTGGGTCATATCGTACTTTTCCACTCTTTGATCATTCACATCCATGGGATTAATGGTAAGATCTATCTCCCGGTATTCCAGACTTTTTAAGATGCCGATGAAATCAGAATACTGCTGATATTGAAAGGTCAGACCAGAAGATTCGGCGATGCTTTTCCACAGTTCAATGCTAAGTCCTCCGTACTTTTGATCATCGGTCTTAATGACAAAGGGAGGATTGTGGTAAATGCCAACGGTTAGGGTATCTCCTTTTGCGTAAGCAGGCTGGCCGCCGTTTGGCAAAAAGATCATAAGTAGGAGGAAATGAAGATATTGTTTTTTCATAGGTGTTTCTTTAGTTGCTGATGAATCGAAAAATGGAGGAATTGGGCCAGAATTCTAAACATCACCAGATCATTCTGATCAAAATCGTTTTCTTCAACGCTGTAAGCACATAAGACAGCGGCCTGATCGTTGTCTAGCTTAAAGGGAATAAATAGCAAAGAACTAAAGTAGTAGGCCTCTTTTTCTTTGATGTAGGTCGTATGTTCTTGTTTGAAATTATTGATCAGTACCTCTTTATTATGAACCATTGCCCAGCAGGTCAGGCTGGTTTGGGGATTAAAGGCTTTGCTTCGGAAAGTAAAACCACTGCGCTCCATATTGGAATAGCCCCGGTGGACAATTTCCGCTCCTTCCTTAAAGGCAATCTCGAAAGCGTTGATGTCGTCTGCCTGATTGACGGCCTTACTCATGGCCGTAATAACATCGTTCCAGGAGGCCTTCTTAGGGATTTCCCGGATGAATAGTTCAAGTGTTTGAATGTTAGAAGTGGCGTGTGCCAGTTCTTCTTTCTGTGCTTCAAACTCCTGCATCGTTTGTTGCAATTGCGTCTCTTTATTGGCCAGTTCTTCCTTTGAATATTTCAGACCGCGTCGCAGATTTCTGAAACGCCTTCTTACGTAAAACCGGAAGTAATAGGCGGTTAAAATCAAAAGTAAGACCACCAAACCGTAGAGGAACCAAGACCTTAGGTACCATGGGACAAATACGGTTAAGGATAATTCTACGGGGGCACTCCATTGGTATCCACCGGGTTGACGAGCTCTGACTTCCAGTAGGTAGTCTCCGGCCGGTACCTGACTTAAGCGGAGGATATTACGCTTGCCATTGGATTGCCAGACTTGTTCCTCGAGCATAATGGCGCGGTCGGCGGTGGGTAGGAGGCGATATTGATACTGCACATTTTTAGCCGGAAAGGATAAGTTGGTAAACGCCAATTGAAGCTGCTGCGGTTGGGGAAGCAAAATAGCCTGGTCTAAATCGTGGGTGATGGCTTGCTCCTGAATACGCACCTCCATCAGCTTTGGCGGATTAGAGTAGGGTAGGGTAGCGGCTGAAAGGCGGGAATAAACCAGCCCCTCAGGTGTGCCGAACCATAGGCGCCCTTGAGCATCGGTAGCCAGACAACGGTAGGCGCTGATGACGGCGGGTAATCCTTCTTGCTCGCCAAGTGCCGTGGAGCTATTCCCCTGATGAAAGATCAATCCCTCCGTAGCCGTAGCAACCCATATATTATTATTGGCGTAATGGGTGACGCCCCTCACTTCTTCCTGACGCAAGAGATCATTTTGTATGAGGGTGATCTGTTCGGAATCATAGCGTAGCAAACCATCCGTGGTCGCCAGCCAGACCACTCCCCGCTCGTCAATGGTCAGATCGTGTACCTCGAAATTGAGCAAGGGCTCAAAGGGGAGTTCAGGACTCAGGTTAATAAAGTGATTTTCCTGGGGATCGTAGCGGTATAAATAAGTCTTTTTGCCGATACCTGCGGCGTAGATCTCCCCCCGGGCACTTTCCTGGATGGTTAAAACCCGACTGAAAAAACCCTGCTCGCTACCGTAGTAATCGATCTCTCCTTTGGTATTGATTCTTGCTAAGCCAAGAATCGGTTTGCTAAGCGGCGCCTGACAAAACCAAAGGTTTCCCTGCCGGTCTGGATACAGATTGAAAATCGCCTCTCCGCGTTCGTGAAAATCGTAGCGCTTAATCAACTCTTTCTCCCTGTATTTTAGCAATTCCACCCGGGGGGTACTCTTCGTTATCCAGGTAAATCCATCTTTATCTCTGGCCACTGCATTTACCTGTAGGTTATTGTAAACCGGACGGGCCGTAAACGCTTCGCCCTGAGCGGTGATCTCATAGAGGTAGTTCATGGGCACCCAGACTCTCTGGTCGTCCCCGATTTCAATACTAATGGGGTTATTCATGGGTAAGTTCTTCACGGTTTTGAAGAAGCGTTGTTGGAGCAGCCATAAACCCGTCTCGCTGCAGATCCAAAGTTTACCATTGTCACTAATACTGTCGGGGGCGGTATAGATTTCGTGAATGGTTCCAAAATTCAGTTGCTCCACCCGGTGGGCCTCATTAGCCCCATAAATAATCTGAGGCGCCTGATCCAAATCCGAAAATCGCATTAGTTTCCCTTTTTGGGTGCCCACGAGGTATTGTCCGCTTTGATCTACCTGTAGGGCCGTAATGGAATCATTGTTTAGTGGAATGGTTTGCTTAGCGAGCAGCCGGGTCTCCGATAGGGAATAGACCCGCAGCGCTTCGTTCCCCACGAGTAAATGATTCTGGTGGATCAGTAGGGTCTTTCCCCCTTTGATGTCCAGTCTCTTTTGGAACCTATCGGTCGTTTCATCCAGTAGGAATAGGCCGCTCAGAGCACTTAAAACCCAGATGTTGCCTTCGGCATCCTTCTGGATGGCCAGTTTTTGAGCTTTGTCAGATTCCGGGAAGGTATATGACTTAAAGACCCCGTTTTTCAGGTGGCCCATCCGGTGATTAGATTGACTTATCCAGATACCCTGTTCCTTGTCCAGGATAAAATTGTTGGGATAAAACGGAAGCGTATCTACGACTTGGGTACTGCCTTCTACCAGCGCTTTTGCTTCCGGTTGGGGGGCGGTATTATCGATTTGATAGATACTCAGGTCGTTAACGAAGAACAAATGATCACCTTCCGTTTGTAATTGATGGATATATTGGCTTTGGGTGTGGAGACTAAACAAATCAAAGTCAATCCCGTCGAATCGGTAAAGGCCACGATCGCTGCCTATCCAGACAAATCCTTCCTGATCCTGCACTACGGAGGATACCTGCTGGAAGGGCGCTCCCGAATCGGCATTGTATTGAACGTAGCCGTACTGTTGCGCAGCAGAAGGGAGGTAGATGCCGCACAAGAGAATAGAGAATAGCGCTATAAATAGTTGATTGGTCATGATCACCTAATTTAGAAAAAATCTACCTTTTTTATATCTTGAGAGACCGTTAAAAGGCTTGTATTGGAAGATAAAGCGCGTGCATATCTTCTTACGATAAGCGTCCAAACCACTTCTCGAACAAGCAGGAAAACAAATGGACTTATTTATAAGAGAATATTTTTTCAAAATCATCCTATTACTTCTGGTTTTGTCAGGGTGTACTACTCAGTCGGTCTACAAGGCAGAAAATTATCCGTTGGAACCTGACCTTCCTGAATCCAACACGATTAAATGGGCAGAAGCAACAACACCAGATGGTTGGATTAGAGTCACTAATGATGGCGGGGCAACCCTTGGATATTCCAAAAATTCGGCCTTCAGCTGATCCGGATAGATGGTTACGCCTTCAAGGATCTCAATCGCAACAATCTATTGGATCAATTTGAAGATTGGCGGGTTGACTTTGAAACAAGGGCGAAAGCCATAGTGGATGAAATTCCGGTTGAGCAAATGATGGGTATGAAGATGAATCCCTTTGCTCGTTGGAAGGTTAATCCTGATTCACTGGATACCATCATGAAGAAGTCGACCGAAAGGATATTGAGGACCCATTTTAACATCGGTATTATCGATAATCCATACCTCAACCTCCAGACTGCCGAAACGATTCCTAATAACACGGCGCAGCGTATGGCGGGACACGAGGCACACCTCAAGTCCGTTGTTATGCTTAAAAATAGAGACGACATCATTCACCGGGCATCGACAGCAGGTGAAAAACCAAGCGTGTATATTCCCAGAGTATATGTAGCAGCTACTCGTGGGTGGGTCAGTACGCCAGCGTCGGCAGAGCCTGGTTTCGATGTAGAGGCAGCCGAAGCATATTACGATGTACTGACCGATGAACTAGCCGAAACATTTACTGAGCCCGCTGACGAAGAGGGTAATCTAACGCTGCATTCAGATGACATTATACGAGTCTCCGATGCAGAAATTGCCCAGTGCGATTTCGCCCTGGTCAGGATAAGTAGCCCTAAAATGGTAATCCAACTTTTATGGAATCAGGAGGTATGAGATGGACACCGAAGCTGTGGCAAAAAAGGTCATTTTGGCCTTAGATATATCGACCCCAATGGTTTTTAATGAATTCGAAAGCGAGGTGGATGCCATTCTGGTAGGGTTCGGAGGTAACCGGGCCGACAAGGTATCCGATCAGGCATTTCTGGAGCTTATCGCTGGTCAGGTGTGATAAAGGATAAAAGGACAACAAAGTATGATGTGCCTCCGATAGTAGGCAAGTCACTTAAATGAAATTATTTGAAGTCCAATATATAAAGGTTTTGACAAGTAGACCTGGAAATGAGCAATCATCCATTGATAAATGCCATTGTCAAGTCTTTAGCAGCGTATAACTAACCTTCGACTACGATGATAGTTGCTCTTAATGAATGATAATATGGTAAAAAAGGTAAAAAAAAGAGATTACTTATTAATTGGTATGATTACATTAGTGACCATTATGTTTGGGTGTAATCAAAATGCCGCCACTCCTGCCGTTTTTTGAATTTTATTCGAATAATGAGCATATTTCATCAAATGACCCTGTATGGTTGAAAAGGTCAGTTACGCAACGAAAAATGCAAAACGGAGGCACGGAATATCGTTTGGTATTTCGTGGTATGAAGGGGACTTAGAATATGTTATTAAGGGTAGGGGGCAGCAAAGTATAGTTCGGAACAATAAGTACGGATACCCTCAAATATCGGACGATGAAAATGTAGAATATACTGTTGAAAAGGGAGAGGAATATTCGATAATTAAAGTAACTACCACTTCAATGGCACTGGTGAAAATTACGGCTCAGAACATACGATATAACAAATAAGTAGTTCGCGATATGAACCGCACGCGTTTTGCCATGCCATAGGCAAAAAACCTGCTCGGTCAAAAATGTGACTTTATTATGTCCAGGCACTTAGCACACGGTGTAATAAAGCTATTAGACCAAAAACAGCCTGGTCCGGGTTAAGGTCGGGAAGCTTTGGCTTGACCAGCATAAATTCAATAGTTGTCGCTTCAAAAGCTAATTTTAAACCTACTTTAAATGAAATCTTTAAAAATTACCACCTTCTTCTTATGCCTTATCGGACTTTCTAGTCACCTGACAGCCCAGACCAGGGCCGATGATGCGACCTATTGGAAATACGCAAAGGCCTCCTTTCCGCAATTAAAGGAATTACTGGCCATTCCAAACGATGCTCATTTCCCCGAAGATGTTGAACGCAATGTCCAGTGGTGTGAAGCACATTTCACCCAAAGAGGCTTTACCACCCAACGCCTGGAGACTAAAGCTGCACCCTTGCTGCTGGCAGAAAGAAAAACCCAGGCTGTAAATGCGAAAACTGTGTTGATTTATCTGCAGGTAGACGGCCAACCGGTGGATCCCGATTTTTGGTATCAGGACGACCCCTACGGAGCAACCTTGAAAAAAAGAGGCGAAGAGGGCGGCTGGGAAGCCATCGACTGGGCTATGCTGGAAGAGAAGGAGATTGATCCGGAATGGCGCATTTTTGCCCGTAGTACCTCCGACTCCAAGGGCGCGGTAAATATGTTTTTGACGGCCGTTGATATGATTAATGACCGCAGAGAGGCCCCGAATTTTAATATGAAAGTCATCATGGATTTTGAAGAGGAAATGGGCTCTCCTAATTTACCGCAGGCGGTTAAAGACTACAAGGAAGCTCTAGCCGCCGATATGCTGATTATTTTTGACGGTCCCCGGCACATTGCCAATAAGCCTACCCTGACTTTTGGGGCTCGTGGTATTTCGGATATCACCCTAAAAGTATTTGGGCCCATTTTTCCGCAACATAGCGGCCATTACGGTAACTGGGCACCCAATCCTGCAGTCCGCTTGTCGCAACTCATCTCCAGTATGAAAGATGAAAAGGAGCGGGTAACGATCCCGGGTTTTTACGACGGAATCACCATCAGTGAGGAAGTGAAAGCCGTACTGGATGCCGTCCCCGATCACGAAGATTACATCAATAATCGGCTGGGGGTAGCCAGTGGAACGGGGGTAGCCCCTACTTATCAGGAGTCGCTACAGTATCCTTCTTTGAACGTAAGAGGGTTTAGCTCCGGCTGGGTAGGCGAGGAGGCGCGAACGATTGTTCCCGCCACGGCTACCGCAGAGATTGACATCCGCCTGGTACTGGAAAGTGATCCCGATCGCTTGATTAACCTGGTCCGGGAACACATTGTCGACCAGGGCTATTACGTCATTGACCGCAAGCCTACTTCCCGTGAAAGAGCCATGCACGACCGGATTTGTCAGTTCACCAGTAGTACTTCCTATCTGGCTTTTCGTACCGATTTTGATTCGGAGGTAGGGCGCTGGTTGAATCGGGCGCTGATCCGGGCTTTTGGCGAAAGCCCCATCAAACAAAGAACTTCCGGAGGGAGTATTCCCATCTCGCCCTTCGTCAATGAACTGGGCGTGCCGGCGGTTACGGTCCCCACGGTTAATCGCGATAATAATCAGCATAGCCCCAATGAGAATATTCGGATTGGCAACTACGTGGATGGGATCAAAACCATTCATCATATTCTGATCGAAAAGTTGTAGGAAAGGAATAATCGGAATTTGCGATGATCATTACTTAAGGCTATTTTAAGCAGGTTTTAAAAAATAATGGTACTATGAGTCAACTCGAAACCTACCCATACGCACTTGTGAAAAAATACGATAGCTTCGAAATACGCCGCTACGAAGCTAGTCTGTTTACGGCCGTTCACTTACCTACGGACTCTTACCGCGAAGCATCGAGGAAAGGCTTCTCTCTACTCGCGGGCTATATTTTTGGAGGAAATGAGCGCAATGAAAAAATTGCCATGACCACTCCGGTAGCTATGTCTCTGGAAGAAGAGATGACGATTATGTTTTTAGTACCCCGAAAATTTAAAAAAGGAGATTTGCCACAACCCCGGCAAGCGCAGATTGAATTTCTGGAAGAACCAGCCAGAACGGTAGCGGCCATTCGCTTCGGCGGTTGGGCCAATGATCAGAAAATAGAAAAGTATAAAAATCGCTTAATGGCCGCCCTGGAGGCGGAAGGTATTGCTTACACCCAGCGGTTTTACTTTTTGGGGTATAACCCGCCTTACCATATCTTCAATCGTAGGAATGAGGTGATTGTGGAGCTGGATTAAGGGTTTAGGGTGCTACTTTTCAAGCCACTGCAAAATATCAATTTAAATATTTATTTTGAATGCAGGATTTTGGATGACTAATTTGACACTATGCACCAACGGATTACCATTTGTATCGCCTTTTTTCTACTTTTTTGCGGCAGTGCTTGCCAGCAGCAAAAAAGTAAAAATATAGACTTCACCGAATTAACGATCACCGATATTCACCAGGCCTATCAGGCCGGTGATTACAACAGCCAGCAACTGGTAAAGGCCTATTTGGCAGCCATCGAGGAGAGCAATGAACCCATCAATGCGATTACCACGATTAACCCGGATGCTTTGCTTCGCGCAAAAGTCCTGGACGAAGAATTTGAACAGACCAGGGTCTTACGGCCCCTACACGGGATTCCCATCCTGGTCAAGGACAATGTCAATACCAAGGGGATGCCGACCACGGCGGGTTCCCGAGCCCTACGAGACTACTATCCGGAAGAGGATGCTTTTATTATTCAAAAGCTAAAGGAAGCCGGAGCCATCATCCTGGCGAAAACGAATATGGCGGAATGGGCCTTTTCACCCATGCATAGTGAAAGTACCACCGCCGGTACCACGCGTAATCCCTACAACCTGAACTACGTGCCGGCGGGTTCCAGCGGGGGTACGGGAGCGGCCGTAGCGGCTAATTTAGGCCTGGGCGGTCTGGGTACGGATACGGGTAACTCCATTCGGGGCCCTTCCTCCCACAATGCGCTGGTGGGTTTTCGCACCACGCTTGGGTTAATCAGTCGCGAGGGGATTGTGCCGCTTTATCTACGTAACGATGTGGTGGGCCCGATGTGTCGGACCGTTGAGGATGCCACGCGAATGCTGGAAGTGATGGTGGGCGTCGACCCCAAAGACCCGCTTACGCAATATTCAAATGGCAAAGCCGACGACGATTACAGTGCCTATCTACAGGCCAATGGCTTGCAAGGCGCCCGTATCGGGGTGCTTCGCGAATTGAGCGAAGATGGAGCAGATCCCGCGATCAAGGCACTGTTCGAACGGGCCATCGCCGATCTGGATTCTCTGGGCGCGGAGATTATTGATCCCATTGTTATTCCTGATTTTGCGGAGCTTCTACAAGACCAGTGGTGCGCCAGTTTTCGTCGGGATTTGGAAGATTTCCTGGCCACTTACGTAAAAAACGATACCATTAAAACCCTCGAAGATATTATGCGCATTGGCACGAGCTCTACCTATACCCGCAACCGCCTCCAGCGGAATGCGGAGGCCACTGGTCGCTGGGGAGCCGTAGACCTAAGCTGTGAAGATGCCTATAACGATCTCAAGCGACTCGCTTTCCGCACAGCTATCGAAAGGGTCATGGACTCCCTGGAGGTCGATGCTATTATCTATCCCAGCTGGAATAATAAGCCGGCTCGTATCGACCGCTTTCAGGAAGAGTATAAGGGAGATAACAATCAGATCATTTCGCCACATACCGGACAGCCCGCCTTTACTGTACCGATGGGTTTTGGCGAGGATAATTTACCGGGCGGACTTCAGTTTTTGGGGCGTATGTACGCGGAGCCGACGCTGATTAAGTTGGCTTTTGCCTACGAGCAGGGGACACAACACCGTCGGCCACCAGATTTGGAATAAGCCTGATGACCGTCCTCTACGCAAGCTCCTGGGCTAGGCAGAGGATGCCCTCCGGCCCAAACATCTTAAATAAGTGAATCCCCACTTGGCCCTAAATATCTATAAAACAAGACTCTACTAAAATTAAATACAAATGAAGCCATTATTTTTTCTTTCACTCTGCTTTCTCCTGCCTGCCTTGAGTACCTTTGGACAAGATGAACAGATCGTTGGTCATCCGGCGGAGGATCTCCCTCCGTACATCAAACTGGCCTCCGGTTTTGGGGAGCGTCCCGAATGGTCGCACGACGGCAAACATTTGCTCTTCCTGGATAAGCCAATGGGAGAGGTGTTTGAAATGGAGGTAGCCACGGGCATCATCCGACCCAAAACCCGACACTTTAATCACTATGGCTTTACCCGGGCCATGTATTTATCCAATGGCGACATACTACTGGCGGGACCCAATGCGCCCTTTGATCCCACCGATCCGGAAGCAAGGGAAAAGGCCCGGGATATGTCCTGGCTATACGTCATGGA
>DATFKA010000108.1:0-89744 GCA_035268885.1 Saprospiraceae bacterium | reverse complement strand
AATACTCTGTAATCTAAATTTCTAAGCATTTTGAAAGTCATCTTTTTGTCCATTATTGCGTTGCGTACTCACCTTTGTAGCTAGACGAAGAAAGGGAATTCAAGGGGCCCTTTCTGAAGTAACAAGGCTCCGCCGCGCCTTGTCTTGAACAAAAATCTGAGGTTTCAAAATACACATTAACTTAAATTACAGAGTATTTAAGCCAGAGCAATAAGTAGGTAATTCAAATATTTTTGTATTTTGAGGTACCTAAATAATCTATGAGATGCTCGTTTCCAGAAAGTTAGCCATTATCGTATTTGCGGATATCGCAGGGTACTCAGCCATGATGCAAAAGGATGAAGTAAATGCCCTGGCCATACTAGATCGCTTCCGTACTATTCTGGAGGAAGGGGTGCAGGATCAGGAAGCAAAGATCATCCAGTATTATGGCGATGGATGCCTGTTATCTTTCGATAGTGCCTTGCTCTGTTTGCGCGCCTGTGCGGCTATGCAGCGTCAATTTATCGCCCAGGAAGTACCCGTCAGAATAGGAATGCACCTGGGAGATGTGCTCTACAAAAACGATAATGCCTTCGGAGATGGCGTAAATATTGCTTCCCGTATTGAGTCCCTGGGCGTACCTGGTGCTATTTTGCTTTCCAAAACCATCCGGAATCAGGTTAAAAACAAACTGGAATTTTCGCTTACTCCCGTGGGGTCTTTTCATTTCAAGAATATTTCCGAACCGATGGAGGTATATGCTGTCTCCAATCCCGAATTCGTAGTTCCGTCTCCCGAAGCAATGCAGGGTAAACTACAGAATACAGCTCCTCCCCCTCCGAGTCCGGCCGAAAAAGGCGACTGGGAAAAATACCAGCTACTGGAGATTATGGACGCGCTGGAAGAGAAGAAGTGCGTACTCATTTTGGGTAATTATGCTTTTTCTAAGCCTGCGGAATCAGCGGAAAATCCAGAGGCTGAAGTTTTTCTACCGGAATTATTGATGCGTGACCAACACAAATGGATGGATAGCCCATCTGGCAATGGCTCACTTGACTTTTTCACTTCCGCCCAGGCACTGGTCAACCGACCCGGAGGTCAACGGATGTTCAGAGAGCTGACCCGAATCAAACTGGTAGATCTGGGAGAAAAACAGATGAATCGATTTAAAAAGATTAGTGAGATTCCCTTTGACCTAATTCTATCTACTTACCCCTTTGACCTGGTCCACGATGTCTTTGAACATAATCAGATCAATCATCAGTTTGCCTATTACAACTACCTGCAAGAAACCGCAGCTCTTAAACCCTTTTCAGAAAATTATCCACTGATTTACAACCTCTTCGGGAGTGAACAGCACAAAGAATCAATGGTCATCTCACTGGACCGCTTGTACCAATTTATTTTTGGTATACTGGGCGTTCATCAATTGCCCAAGGTCATTGAAGACAAAGTACAAACGGCCAGTCACTTGGTCTTTTTAGGCTCTTCCTTTGAAGAATGGTACATGAAGCTTTTATTGAGGGTATTAAAGGTACATGAGAAAGAAATCTCTTACGCCCATCCGCCCAGTACTTCCAGCCTGGCTCAGGAAAATAAAACGTTTTTTGAATCCAATTTTAAAATTACCTTCCTGGATAAACAGATTGATGAATTCATTTTGAATTTGCACGAAATGTGCGAAGCGGAGGACCTATTAAGAAAAAATACGGTGACAGAGAGAAAGTCTCCTTATGAGCAATTACAAATAATGACCGAGCAATTTCGCTTCGAAGAAGTACTGGAAGGCCTGGACGAATGGTTGATTAACGACGGAAAAGAAGGGCGCTTAATAAGGGAATTAAATGATTATCAGCAGAGTTACCATAAAATTAAAGAACTGGAAAATTATGACGGTTTCGGCAAATCGGAACTCGAAAAAGAATGGCGGAAGTTAAGAAACCGACTATCGATGTTTATTGATCGCGTCTCAGAAACTATACCTGCTTAAATTTGGACCACAGATGACAAACTTACGATCTCGATATCCTGGACTCCGCCCCTTTTCTCCAAAAGAGCAGCAATACTTTTTTGGCAGGGACAAGGAGATAGAGGCCGTCTGCCGACTATTAGACCTGGACAGCCTGACGATCTTACACGGATCTTCGGGTATGGGAAAATCCTCCCTCATTAATGCGGGTATACTTCCTGCCTTAAGTAAAATCAGAGATTGGGATGTACCCTATCACCTGGTTCCTATCCGTTTTACCAATTACGATCCGGAACTGGCCAGAATGAGAAGAGAAAAACAGGGTATAGAGGCCCTGGACACCGAACTCATTAAAGACCCCATTGAGCGGTTCAAAACCGCTTGTCTGGGTAAAGCCCCGCACTGGGAGCAGATTATTCCCTTGCCTAAAACCAGTCTGTGGCTCAGCGCTAAAAAAATGATGGTTGATTTAGCGGTACGGCCCTTACGCATCGTCTTCATTCTCGACCAGTTTGAAGAGCTATTTTCCTATCCCGAGAAAAGAGTGGAAGAATTTGCCAGACAATTGGGAGAAATTTACCACCAGGTTTTACCCGACTCCGTTCGGAAGGGGTTGGAAAGAAAGCAGATCATCGAAGCGGAGTCGGAAGTATTCCAGAGAAGTCTACCCACTCCCAAAGTAGCCCAGCTAATGGCCCGTATCGAAGAGCCCCTGGATGCCAAGATCCTGATTTCCATGCGTTCCGACAAATTACATTATCTAGAGCGTTTGAAGGCCTATTTACCAGAGATGATGCTCAACAGTTATGAATTGAGGCCCTTTGATAGCCAACAAGCCAAGAAAGCTATCTCCGAACCGGCTAGCCTGAAAGACACTGACTTTATTTCTCCTAGTTTCACGATCGATAATGAATTACTGGATGAAATAATTGGCTTTCTACAGGATAAACTGACCCAACGAATTGATCCTTCTCAATTACAAATCGTATGTCAACACATTGAACGCAGGATCATTGAACGAGAGAAAAAAGCAACAAAAACATAAGGAAAAATATACCTGGAAAGATTTACTTTATGGCAGCAAAGAATAAAAGACCGGATACACTATCGAGGCCCATCCTGGCGCTGAACAGAGAGGATGTAGGAAATCTCGACTCCGTGCTACGCGGTTATTACTTAAGCCAGATCCAGAGCCTGGAAAAGAGAAAGGATCGCAAACTGGCACGACGCCTGCTGCAAAATCACCTCATCCTGCCTAAATCCCGGCAGCGCACCTCTAAAGATGTCGCTTACATCAAGGAGATACTGGGCATGGAGAATGAGTTACTGGAAAAACTAGAAGAGTCACGCCTGATCCGTAGAATTAACCAAAGTGGAAACAATCCCATCTACGAAGTCAGTCACGACACTCTCGTCGAGCCTATTCTGGCCGAAAAGAGAGATCGAATGGCCATTGCTGCCTTCCTGAAAAGAATCTGGAAATACGCCGCGGTATTCCTATTGCTTTGGTTTCTATCCGGCATGGTATTCCAGGATGCTTTTGAGGTACTTCCCGATCTGTTCCGACAGCCCCATACGATTGATCTTTATTTTGACAGACAGACCATCGGCATTGATGATCGCAACCGAAATTATGACATCTCCCTTCCTCCCATGACGCTGGAAGAAGATATAAAGCCCTACGATTCCCTGCGTATCCATATCCCACTTTCCCCCATTGACCTGTCCCGTATCCGAAACACAGCGCCCGGCATCAACAATCGTAGCTCCGGTACTGGAGATACCATTGCCATCTTTTTGGCAGAACCCATTGTGGTCCCAATGGATAAAAATGGAGACCCCAGCGCTTACCAATCCTTTTCTGATATGCTCATTCCACTTGCTACTTACGGCGGCTCTACGGGAGACAAGATATACGCCAGGGTTTCGGGCAGTCTAAAAATGACCAACTCGACAAATGATCGGGATGGGCTGGAAGAATACAACCAGCCCCTATCTTTCCCGATTCAGGTGGAGTTGGGCGATACCCTCGTCCAGGCCGGAAGGTCGGCCCGATCCGTCCCCGTGAGCTTCAACCTAAGGTTAACGGACTTATTTGAAGACGAAAAAGATAAGAACGAGATTAGAAACCTACTTGGTGATAGACAGGTAAATCTAAATTATACCGTACGTGTAGGTCCTACCCCGGTAGTACCTCCGCAGGTGAAAATTGAATACCCAGCCGTACAGGGTGTTGAAGTACAGTACGCCGACGGAACCCGGCGATTTATCTCAGGCCAGGACATAAATGGTGACCAAACCCTCCACGTAGTAGCGGCCGGAGAGACACTATTTTCCATTGCGAAAAAATACGGTGTCGTCGATCCATCCGGAAATACTTCTGTCCAACCGATCAAAGCACTCAACAACTTACAGGGCAACACCCTATCCGTAGGGCAAACTCTACGTATTCCTAAACAGTAGGAAGTATTAGTGAGTTATGACTATTGTTTATCTTTGGAACCCAACACAAAAGCAACACTACTATGAAAAAATCAATCTTCTTTTTCGTCCTTCTAGCTCTTTCATTACATTTAAATGCCCAGGATCGTCTGACGGGAGAAACCTTTACCACTCGTTCCGAAATATTGGCCCGCGACGGGATGGCCGCCACCAGCCAACCGCTGGCTACCCAGGCAGCACTTGACATACTGAAAAAGGGAGGTAGCGCCATGGATGCTGCCATCGCCGCCAATGCAGTTTTGGGATTGGTGGAGCCGGCCAGTTGTGGAATTGGTGGTGATATCTTTGCCATCGTTTGGGATGCGGAGACCGAACAGTTATATGGCTTTAATGGTAGTGGTCGGTCCCCACAAAATTTAAGTCGGGCCTATTTTGCAGAACGCGATATGAATTACATTCCTTATACCGGACCACTCCCAGTAACCGTACCGGGCTGTGTAGACGGTTGGTTTAAAATGCACGAAAAATTTGGTGAGCTGAGTATGGAAGAAATCCTGCAGCCCGCCATCACGTACGGTAGAAATGGATTCCCGGTCTCGGAGGTGATTGCCTACGAAATGGGCACCAATTATCAGAACAAGCAGGATTTACCCGGTTTTAGGGAAACCTATATGCCGAATGGCAAAACCACCCCCCAAAAGGGTGATGTATTTCAGAATCCGGATCTGGCCAATACTTATGAAAAAATTGCCGAGCAGGGAAGAGACGTTTTTTATAAAGGCGATATTGCCCGCACCATTGATGCCTATATGAAAAAACACGGTGGCTTTCTGAGCTACGAAGACATGGCGGCCCATACCTCTAATTGGGTAGAGCCGATTAGTACCAACTACCGGGGCTACGACGTTTGGGAATTACCCCCCAACGGACAGGGCACGGCCGCTTTACAAATGTTGAATATTCTGGAAGGCTACGACATCCAGTCGATGGGTTTTGGCAGTGCGGAATATTTGCATGTACTGACCGAAGCAAAGAAACTCGCCTTTGAAGATCGCGCTAAATTTTATGCCGATCCCGCTTTTAATGATATTCCGATCGACCAACTTATTTCCAAAACATACGCCAAAGAACGCCGGGCACTCATCGATAACAATCAGGCAGCCAGAACGTATCCCGCCGGTGATCTGGAGATCGAAGCTGGCAACACCACCTACCTGACCGTTGCCGATAAAGACGGAAATATGGTTTCTCTAATCCAGAGTATTTACGCCGAATTCGCCTCCGGAATGGTGCCCGACGGACTGGGCTTTGTCTTACAAAACCGTGGACAAATGTTTAACGTACAAGACCCTGACCACATGAATGTACTGGAGCCCGGTAAGAGACCTTTCCACACGATTATTCCCGCATTCATCACCAAAGACGGAAAGCCCTGGGTTAGTTTTGGACTTATGGGAGGATCGGTACAGCCCCAGGGGCATACCCAGATCGTGGTGAATTTAATCGACTTTGGCATGAACTTACAAGAGGCCGGAGATGCCCCGCGTATGCGCCATCGCGGCTCTTCACAACCTACGGGATCTCGTATGACTAATGGTGGTACCCTTAACCTGGAATCTGGTTTCGACTACCAAACTGTCCGGGAGCTAGAAAAGAAAGGACATAGTGTCGCCTTCGCGGTAGGTATCTACGGCGGTTATCAAGCCATTATGGTCGACCTCGCCAGGCAGGTTTACTACGGTGCGTCGGAATCCAGAAAAGACGGACAGGCAGCGGGATACTAAAAGCGCTCCGTGCCTGGTAAGGCCCTGGGCAATTGTTTGGCCTCTACCTGATCAAAAGCCGGATGGCTCTTGTAGTGCTGTCCGGATGATCGGTATACTTTTTCATCCGTAAAACGCTGAATGATATCCGCAATGGTTTCAAATTCTACCAGGAAACCGTCGTGCCCGTAAATACTGTCCAATAGTTCGATCTGAGCATTGGGGATGTGATTGGCCAGTACCATCTGCTCCTCAATGGGAAACAAAATATCCGACTGAATACCAATAACCAGGGTCTTGGCTTTGACCTTCGCCAGGGCTTTCTCAATACCGTATCGGCCGCGGCCGACGTTGTGGCTATCCATGGCTTTACTCAGAATGAGGTAAGAATAAACGTTAAAACGATGCCATAATTTACTCCCCTGATAGCGCTGGTAAGAACTGGCGCGAAAGTCATCCAGTTTTTCATCCGTTGTTTCGGATTGCGTACGCACGTAAGTCTTGTAATGCCGGTAAGAAAGCATGGCAATGGCCCGGGCAGCTTCCAGCCCTTTGCGCCCCGCTTCCAGACTGTCTCCGGAGGTCTCCAGGCTAGCTTCAATTGCCATGCGTTGTGCTTCGTTGAAGGCAATGCCCCAGGGAGAGTGTTTGGCATTACTCGCCAGTATGCATAAGTGCTCAAAAAGATCGGGTTTCAGAATCCCCCACTCAATCATCTGCTGCCCGCCCATCGAACCACCAATTCCCATGTGTATCTTTTCAATCCCCAGATGAGTGGCTAATCGTTGGTGCATAGCTACCATATCGCGAATCGACACCAGTGGGAAGTCCAGTCCGTAGGCCTGACCGGTCTCCGGATTCGTACTCGCCGGACCGGAACTGCCGTAACAGGAGCCCAGCATATTTGCACAAACAATAAAGTGCCGTTCGGGATCAAAAATGCGCCCCTCACCCACCAGGCCTGACCACCAATCGTGTGCCTCGGCATTTCCCGTAAGGGCATGGGCTACCCAGACCACATTATCTTTTGTCTCGTTCAAGGTACCATAGGTGCAATAGGCAATTTCGGCTTGCGCCAAAATGGCCCCCGATTCCAATTCTACTTCTTCCTCTACTTTTAAATAATCTACGGTCATTTAATTTCATTTTAACCATCTCAGGATTTGAACACCGGGTTAAAAGCGGAGGGAACCCTCCGCTTTTAACCTTTTTTTAGGCGGCAGCCACCGGAGCAGCTACTTGCTCAAAAGCCTGTTCCAGATCTGATTTGATATCTTCGATGTGCTCAATACCTACCGAGATACGAAGTAGCGTAGGTAATACGCCAGCAGCAGCCTGCTCTTCATCGTTCATTTGTTGATGCGTCGTCGCAGAAGGCTGAATGATCAGGGTCTTGGCATCCCCAACGTTCGCCAGGTGACTCACCAGTTTCAGACTGTCTACGAATTTGGTCGCTTTCGCTTTCTCTCCTTTGAGGGCGAAAGACAATACGCCACCAAAACCATTACGCAAATACTTCTTGGCCCGCTCGTGCGCTGAGTGGGACTCTAATCCGGGGTAACTCACCCAATCCACCTGCGGATGCTGCTCCAACCATTTAGCCAGGTCGAGGGCATTATCTACCGTACGCTGTACACGTAAGGATAAGGTCTCCAGGCCTTGCAGCAACTGGAAAGAATTGAACGGACTTAAGGCCGGGCCAAAATCCCGCAGTCCTTCTACCCGGGCACGAATGGCGAAAGCAATGTTTCCAAAGGGGCCACCCTTACCAAATACATCATTAAAAACCAGTCCGTGGTAGCCTTCCGATGGCTCCGTAAATTGTGGGTATTTGCCATTACCCCAGTCGTAGTTTCCGGAGTCTACGATAACGCCACCAATGGAAGTACCGTGCCCGCCGATCCACTTGGTAGCGGACTGCACCACGATGTGGGCACCGTGTTCGATTGGACGGAAAAGGTAACCACCGCAACCAAAAGTATTATCCACGATAAAGGGAATGTCATATTTTTTAGCCAGACCGGCTAAACCCTCAAAATCAGGGACGTTAAAGCGTGGATTACTCAAGGTTTCACAGTAGATCGCTTTGGTATGGTCATCAATCAGCGATTCGTAATCTTCCACGGCTTCGCCCTGGGCAAACCGCGCTTCTACGCCCAGGCGCTTAAAAGCTACCTTAAACTGATTGTAAGTACCTCCGTACAGGTTGGAGCTGGTCACGAAATTATCGCCCGCCTGTAGGATGTTATTTAAAGCAATGAACTGAGCGGCTTGTCCCGAGCCTACGGCCAGCGCCGCTACGCCACCTTCCAGTGCGGCGATCCGCTTTTCGAAAACATCCGTGGTGGGGTTCATAATCCGGGTGTAAATATTTCCGAACTCCTTGAGGGCGAACAGGTTAGCTCCGTGCTCCGAATCTTTAAATACGTAAGATGTAGTCTGGTAAATCGGTACCGCACGGGAAAGCGTAGTCGATTCGGCCTCTTCCTGGCCGGCGTGTAATTGTAGGGTTTCAAATCTAAGTTTACTCATTGTTTTTGTTTTAAAATATTAAAATAGGATAATAGAATATCTGGTAAAACACTAAGGGTGATTACGAAAGTAAAGGCCCAAAGCGGAGATACAGTTTAGCAACAACAACACATTCGAAAGTTCCCCTTCGTTGCGGTGAGTGGTCTTGAAAAAGAAAAAATGGAATGGTAAATCATGATTGTTTCATTTATTTTTCCATAGTATGGCGGGATTTGGCACCACGAACCAATTCGGTCAGGTTGCCAGGGTTTCATTGAGCCCGATCTCTTCACCCTTCTTCATAAATCACAATCGCTTTCGATTGGATAGATTCCAGCACAAGATGTGCTAGAACTACAAAAGTATCTGACCCGGATCAAAAAATCAAATTATTCCTAGACTGATTTTGGTTTTTTTCCCACCTTTGTGGTCAAAATTGTCAGCGAAGTTGTTTAATATAAAATCATAAATGCATCAAACTCGCGCGGAGTCATTCGATTTGCGCTGACCATCTGGGAAAGCAAAAGGGAGTCTTCAGCTAAAAAATTAGTTTTGCTCGGCCAGGTGGACGCATTTTTAACGGATTTATCCAGGTGACTTCGCTAAAATGGCTGAGACGCGGGAATATTCGGATACCAAAAACTTATTGCTCTGCATGAAAAAGAGTTCAAAGCGGGCGGAGATAAGGCATTGTTTGAGCGGAGCGAGTTTGGCTTACCAGGCGTTTTTTGCTTCGTTTTTGTCGCGATTGACAACAATAAAGAAGGTAAGAACGGCATACAACTTTGCAGGATTTTATTTTTTTAAAATCACATAAACAACTATACAACAGACTTTTACTAAAATCATATACACATGAAGATCAAACTAGACAGAATCGATAAAGCCTACCATATGCTCGCCACCAACGAAAATGGAAACACCGTCGAGACGGACGGCTCCCCCGCCATCGGTGGTAGCAATAAAGCTATGCGACCTATGCAGATGCTCATTGCCGCCCTGGGAGGCTGCAGCTCCATAGATGTCATTAATCTACTGGATAAAATGCGCCAACCACTGGAAGATATTAAGATGGAAATCAATGGCGAGCGGGTCGAAGGCGAAGTTCCTTCCCTATTTACCAAGATTAATATTCACTACGAGCTATACGGTGAGCTGGATCCCAAAAAAGCAGAACGCGCCATCCAACTATCCGTAGAAAAGTACTGTTCGGTGGGTAAGATTATTGAAAAAACGGCAGAGATCACCTGGAGCTATGAAATTATCACATAGCGTGTGTTGTGTGTCGTGTGATCTTTTTCAAACCTAATACTAAATGAGTAAAGAGCAACAATTCGAGACGAAGGCCATCCGTGGTCAGGCGAAAAGAACCCATAATCGGGAGCATAGCGTACCTATGTATCTCACTTCCAGTTTTGTATTCCCCTCCGCAGAGGTGATGCGTGATACTTTTAATGGACAGCAGGACGGTAGTATTTATTCCCGTTACAGCAATCCAAATACAGACGAATTCATCCACAAGGTCTGTCAGATGGAGGGTGCAGAAGATGGCTTTGCAACGGCTTCCGGGATGTCGGCTGTCTTTGCCAGTATGGCAGCATTTCTGGAGACGGGCGATCACGTCATCTCGTCGCGAGCCGTCTTTGGCTCTACCCATCAGGTCCTGACTCAGATCCTAAGTAAATGGGGCATTACGCATACCTACGTCGATCCGGCTGAAGTATCCAGTTGGGAAGCAGCGGTACAAAAAAACACCAAAATGCTGGTGCTGGAGAGCCCTTCCAATCCGGGTCTGATGCTGGTAGACCTGGCTGCAGCCGGGGCTTTCGCCAAAAAGCACAAGCTGATCTTTAATATTGACAACTGCTTTGCTTCGCCCTATCTGCAACAACCTGCTAAATACGGAGCCGACCTAATCGTACATTCCGGTACCAAATGGATGGACGGTCAGGGACGGGTATTGGCGGGCATCGTCGTCGGCAAGGCCGAACTCATCGAAAAGGTGCGCTTTTTCTGTCGCCATACCGGTCCGGCGCTTTCGCCCTTCAACGCCTGGGTACTCTCCAAAAGCCTGGAGACCCTGGCCGTCCGCCTGGAACGACACTGCGCCAATGCCCTGGCCCTGGCCCAATTTCTGGAGGGGCAAGCAGGCATCAAACGGGTAAATTACCCCTTTCTGCCTTCGCACCCACAACACGAATTAGCCAAAAAGCAAATGCGCCACGGAGGTGGCCTGGTCACCTTTGAACTGAAAGGCGGTACCGAAGCCGCCATGCAAATGCTCAACCGCATTCAGCTCTGCTCCCTGTCTTCTAATTTAGGGGACACCCGTACCATCCTGACACATCCCAGCTCTACTACCCATTCTAAATTGACGGAACAAGAGCGGTTAGCCGTCGGGATCATGCCCGGTACCATTCGCGTAAGCGTCGGACTGGAAAACATTGAGGATATTAAAGCGGATATCGCTCAGGCCCTGGGGTAGGTACACACAACACACGACAAGATAGCAGACTCTAATCACACACTAAGTTTCACAATAGTTGTTTGTTCATAGCTTTTGTTCTTATTACCAATATCTGGGCTTTTCACCGAAAAGGAAAAGACAAACTATGTCCGTATTTACGTCAAGTCTCACCGAATAATAAGTATTAGGACTACATAAAAAACTCATTATCAAGGGATTGAAAAGTCGCTGCGTTTACCCGAAAACACAGCTTAAATAATCAGAATTTATTGCTTACTTTTATTTCATCGCATAACGCGAAGAAGTATCAATATATGTACAATGAGAACACCGTTTTTTGTCTTCTTCCTGCTATTCACTTTGTTGAGCGCTTGTAGTAGCCCCTGTACCGATCTGCGCGAGAGAGATGAGAAAATTATGAGCGACTTCCAGGAATTACAGGCGAAAGAACACCCTTCAACCGACCTGCGCTATATTGCTAAACTAAAGGTGCTCTACGAAAAAGAACAGGCACTATTGCGAGAAGTACGCAACTGTGAGATCAGCGATCCGGTGGAATTTAACTACTGGTACGGAGAGCGACTGAAGTATCCCTCCGAGCTGGAGCGTACTTATATTAAACTGACGGACAAGCCCTAGAGATAAGGCATGCCTTGTCTCAACTGCCTGTTCATTATTTAAAAAATCATTAATCAGACCCATGCCCGAATCAACTAAATACGGATTACACGGCTGCCTAACGGCTAAAGCCGGCGAAGCCATTACCCTATCCAGAATCTTACTCCAGGCCGCCAAATTGATGGAAGAAACAAAAGGTTGTGAGCTCTATATGGTCAGCGTGGATAAGGGTGATCCCAACGCCATTTGGGTCACCGAAATCTGGGAGAGCAAAAACGATCACGACGCCTCCCTAAAACAGGAGGCCGTCCGTGACTTAATTGCTAAAGCCATGCCGCTTCTGGATGATGCACCCCAAAAAGGTCAGGAGCTGAATATACTGGGTGGTTTAGGCGTCGATTAGTAAAATAAAACACTTATGCTATGTACATTGTAGAATCCTATTCGGTAGCGGTCTTACTATGTGTGGTTACCATGATCTGCTGGGGCTCCTGGGCCAATACCCAAAAGCTAGCCACCAAAAGCTGGACTTTCCCACTTTTTTACTGGGATTACACCCTGGGGCTGATTATTCTTTCTCTAATCTTTGGGCTTACCCTGGGTACCCAGGGAAGTGCGGGACAGTCCTTCTGGGCGAATTTGAATATGGCCTCCAATTCGGCCCTCTTTTCCGCCTTTATGGGCGGTGTGATCTTTAATATTGCCAATCTGCTGCTGGTTGCCGCCATTGCGATTGCGGGCATGGCAACGGCGTTCCCCATTGGCATTGGCTTAGCGCTGGTATTGGGGGTGATCATAAATTATATGGCAACACCACTGGGTAATCCCATCCTTCTCTTCATGGGGGTGGGCCTGGTTTCTCTGGCCATTGTACTGGATGCCCTGGCTTATCGCAAAATCTCCAGTGGATCGGCCACGACCAAAGGCATCGCGATCTCCCTGGCCGCCGGTATCCTAATGGGCTTCTTTTTCCGTTTTGTCGCCGCCTCGATGTCGGAAGATTTTGCAAACCCCAGCGCCGGCTTATTGACGCCTTACACGGCTGTTTTTGTGTTTTCTATTGGCGTCTTCTTATCCAGCTTTCTGTTTAATACCTTTTTTATGTACCGACCGGTTGAGGGCGAAAAATCTACTTATCGTGATTATTTTCGAAAGGGCACGCCACGCTTGCATTTGATTGGCATCCTGGGTGGCGTGATCTGGTGCATTGGTATGAGCCTGAGTCTGATCGCTTCCGAAAAGGCCGGCTACGCTATCTCCTATGGTCTCGGCCAGGGCGCTACCCTGATCGCCGCGATCTGGGGCGTATTCATCTGGCGAGAATTCAAGGGCGCTCCAAAGGGTACGAATATCCTACTGGGGCTGATGTTTTTGAGTTTCATTGCTGGCCTGACCTTGATTATTGTGGCCAGGTTTGCTTAGCAAGGATTAAAGTAAATTATTGATTAATGGGAAACGTAGTTATTGTAGGAAGTAGTAATACCGATATGGTTTTTGGCACCTCTCGTATGCCCCAGCGCGGCGAGACGGTCATGGGCGAAACTTTTGATCAACTCCCAGGTGGCAAAGGCGCCAATCAGGCGGTGGCGACGGCCCGTGCCGGGGCCGAGGTACACTTTATCGCTAAAGTCGGTGCCGATGATCTGGGACAGGCGGCCATCGAAAACTATCGACGGGATGGCATTCGTACTGACTTCATTAGCCAAACGGATGAGGCCGCCTCCGGCGTAGCCATGATTATGGTCGACAGCAATAGTGGCGAAAACGCCATTGTGGTAGCTCCGGGCGCCAATGCCCTACTCTCCCCCGAAGATATCGAAGCGGCCAGTGAGGTCATCCAGGCGGCCGATGTACTCCTGGTACAATTAGAAACGCCCCTACCTACCGTACAACGGGCGCTGGAGATCGCGCACGAGCAAGGTGTCACGACCATCCTCAACCCCGCTCCTGCCCAGGGATTGTCCGATCATATACTTGCCCTGGTCGATTACCTGACGCCCAACGAGACGGAGACGGAATTCCTCTGCGGCATTTTACCAAAGGACAAAGCTTCTACCCAACACGCCGCCCAGGCCCTGACGCGATATGTCAAAAACGTGATTATCACCCTGGGAAGTGAAGGGTCATTCCTACGTGATGCCGACGGGCACACCGCCCAAATACCCACCGGGAAAGTTCAGGCGGTAGATACTACCGCCGCTGGAGATGTTTTTAATGGCTATCTGGCCGCCGCTCTGGCCGATGGAGAAAGCCTGAAAAAGGCGATTGCCAGGGCCAATCGGGCCGCCGCTATCTCGGTCACAAAAAAGGGGGCGCAGCCGTCGATACCCTACCGGGTGGATTTATCTTAAGTCCTGATGAAATCACCTGGACCTTCCAATAAAATACTCGTTAAACTCATATCGGGAATGCGGAGACAAATCCGCCCACTTCTTTGGAATGAATTTTTTAAGTCTTTGAATGATCTTTTGATGCCCCGGACTTTGCGCCAAATTGGTCCACTCGTTGGGGTCCTCCCGCATATCGTATAATTCTAGGGAGCCATCTTCGTAGCGGATCAGCCGGTAGCGGTCATCCCTTATGGCCAGATTCCCCTTGCCATAGAAGGAAAGGGCGGGCTGCTGCCAAGTAGCTTCCGGGTCCTTGATCAGGGCGGATAGCGACTTTCCCTCCAGTTTTTTGTTAGGGGGAAGCCCACATAATTCCAGCAGGGTCGGATAGATATCCAGCAGTTCTACCGGTCGGGTACAGGTTTTCCCACCGCTATCATTGGGCGTTTTGAAAATCAACACCGTCCGGGTATCGCGTTCCCAGAGGGCCTGTTTGGCAAAGCGATTCTTTTCGCCCAGATGATAGCCGTGATCCGACCACAGGACGATGATGGTATTCTCCGCGTGCGGAGATTGCTCCAGCGCATCCAGTAATTTTCCCACCTGCGCATCCACGAAGGCAATACAGGCCATGTAAGCCTGTAAGACGGATTTCCATTCACCGGAGGCGATGACTTCTTCGGTAGTCGGCATCATGGGCGCGTGGGCTACCCGCTGCCCAAAGGCCGGAATGTCCTCGTAATCGTCTTTTTTATAAGGAGGCGTCTGGATGCTATCCAATGGGAACAAATCAAACCACTTCTGGGGAACGTGCCAGGGCACGTGCGGCCGGAGGAAACCCACCGCCATAAAAAAGGGCTGCTCGTAAGACTGCTGTAGCTTACCCACCGCCCAGGCGGCGCTCTTATAGTCGCTCATCAGGCTGTCCTGTGCCGGATAGGGTCCCCAGTCGGTCTGGGTATTGCCCACTTTATGCGGGATTTTGGTGGGGTCGTACTTCATCCGCTCCGCGGGTTTGGGTCCAAACCAGGCAAAGCGTCCGCCGTATTCATCAAAAGTCTGTGCGGCATCGCCGTTGTGATAGATTTTCCCCACCGCCATGGTTTGATAGCCCTGCTGCTCAAAATAGTCCGGCATAAAGGTGGCCTTAGCCACGGCTTTACTCCCCTTCTTGATGTCCACGTCTTTTAATTGCAGGTAATTGCCACTGCTCGAAGGGTACAGGCCCGTCATAACACTGGCCCGGGAAGGACCACAAATAGGTGCCTGACAGTGCGCATTGGTGAACAAGGTACCCTTGCTGGCCAGTCGATCGATATTAGGCGTGGGTACCCGCAGGGCGCCGTTCATGCAATTGACGTAATCGTTCAGATCATCGATGGCGATGAATAATACATTGGGCTTTTCCTGACCGGTCCCCTCATAGGGGCCGAAAAACAGGGTAATCAATAACAGGCTGAGGATTCTCATCTCTTTATGGTCTTGGTAACAGCGTAACATCAGCGGAAGGCATAACTTAGTACACGGTGTACTAAGATAATGAAGTGATTCAATTTTTTTGCATTTTTTGTATCTTCCCGGTATGAAGGTTTCCATTTATAAGAATATTAAAGAAAGAGACCGTTTTCAGGTGGTCGTGTGTCATGTGCCATGCAGTTGAGACAAGGCATGCGGTTGAGGCAAGGCATGCCTTGTCTGTATGTTATGTGTTTTTTAATGTTTTTTAAATTTAATCTTCATGCTATTACCACATATCCCTCCCTATAAAACGAAAGTCGTAGAGCCGGTATATTTTCGCTCCAAAGCGGAAAGAGCTGCTAAAATTAAAGAAGTCGATTACAACTTATTTAACCTGCACAGCGATTGGGTGATTATCGACCTGATGACCGACTCCGGTACCGGCGCCATGAGTGAGCAGCAGTGGGCCGAGGTCATGTTGGGAGACGAAAGCTACGCTGGCTCCGAATCTTATTTCAAACTCAAGCGGGCCGTCAAAGAAATCATGGGCTTTGATTACCTGGCCCCTACCCACCAGGGCCGGGCCGCGGAGAATATTCTCTTCTCCGCCGTGGTCAAAGAGGGAGATGTCATCCCTGGTAATGCCCACTTTGATACTACCAAAGGGCATATAGAATTCCGCAAGGCCACCGCGCTGGACTGCACCATTGCCGAGGCTTTTGATACCAGTGTCTACCACCCCTTCAAAGGGAATATCGACCTGGAGCAGCTGGAAGCCGCAATCCAACAGTACGGGCGGGAGCGCATCCCCTTCATCAATATCACCGTGACCTGCAATACCGTGGGCGGACAACCGGTCTCGCTGGAGAATATCAAAGCGACCTGCGCCATGGCGCAGCAATACGATATCCCCATCTATATGGACATCGCGCGCTACGCCGAAAATGCTTACTTCATCAAAACCCGGGAGGAAGCTTATCAAGGTTGGAGTATTGCCGATATCGTCAAGGAGATGTTCAAGGAGGTCAGTACCGTCTGGATGAGTAGTAAGAAGGATGGCCTGGTCAACATCGGCGGCTTTATCGCGCTAAACGATCCCGACCTGTACGATAAACTGGGGCAATACACCATCATCTACGAGGGCTTTCTGACCTACGGGGGTATGAGTGGCCGGGCCATGGGTGCCCTAGCTGTAGGCCTAAAAGAAGGCATCGAGTTCGACTACCTGGATGACCGGATTAAGCAGGTGCAGTATTTAGCCGAAAGGCTGAAAGACCATAACATCCCCATCCAGGAACCGGTGGGCGGTCACGCACTCTACATCGACGCCAAAAAGCTACTACCCCATATCCCACAATCGGAATACCCCGCGCAATTACTAGCCGTAGAAGCCTACATCGAAGGCGGTGTGCGCGGCGTAGAGATCGGCACCCTACTCGCCGATCGCGATCCCAAGACGGGCAAAGATCGTACGCCCAAAATGGAGCTGCTCCGCCTGGCCATCCCGCGCCGTGTCTACTCCCACTCCCACATGGATTACGTGGCCGCCACCATGGCCAACGTTGCCAAAAGGAGCCAGGAGATTCCATCCGGCTTCCGCATCAAACAGCAGGCGGACATTCTGCGCCACTTTACCGTAGCTTTAGAAAAAATATGATATCTTGTAAGACTGGCATCTGGCCCAGAGTGTGGTTAAATGTATAAGGTTAAAGTTTTCTCCACACTTTAACCTTTACACTTTAACCTTTACACTTTAACCTTTATCCTTCTGCTGAATCTCATTAAAAGGGGATACCAGTCCTTATAAAACAAAATTTACTAAAATAATATACCAATGAAACCATCCTACCTTCTATTTCTACTCCTGACCCTCAGCAGTCAGGCTTTCGCCCAAAAATCGGAATCCTTTGACGTTATCTTCAACCACGTGGCCCTTTCGGTAAAAGACGTGGACCGCGCCGCCGATTTCTATTCGGAAGTGCTGCACCTCAAGGAGATTCGCAACGAAACCCGCAATCCAGATATCCGCTGGTTCTCGCTGGGAGAAGGCAAGGAGCTTCACCTGATCTCTTCGGTTAAGAAAAGATTCAAGATCAATAAAGCGATACATTTCGCGATTACGATCTCGAATTACGATGCCTTCGTTGCTAATCTGGAAGCCAATGGCATTACTTATTCCAGTTGGCTGGGTGAGGAAGGCAAGGTCAGTCTACGCCCGGATGGTATCCGCCAGGTATACGTGCGGGATCCGGATGGACACTGGATTGAAATTAATAGTGTGGCGGCTAAAAAATAGCTTTTGTCATTTAGATTCCGACAAAAGCGGGTAGAGATTCGATTAAGGTCCGTATCGCAACAAACGATTCGCGGCGGGATTTTGTTAATTAGGTAAATCGACAAAATCAGAATCGAGATATGCAAAAGCGAATTCAAGCGCAGCAACATAAGAATTTCTTACGCACCGCTACTCTATTGGCCGCTATGCTAGGCTTGACCTTACTGGTAGGCTATACCTTTATGGGTTGGGAAGGCATCCTTTGGGCCGGATTACTCGGTGGGATTAGTATCGTACTTTCCTACAATGTGCCCACCAGCATGATCATGCGGTTTTACCGGGCGCAGCCCGTACCGGCCTATCAATTGACCGACCTGCAGCACATTATTCAGCAGTTTTCTCAAAATTCAGGACTGCCGCGTACACCTAAGTTGTATTACATCGCCAGTCACCAGGTGAATGCCTTTGCGACGGGCAGTAAAAATGATCCGGCCATTGCCGTCACTTACGGTCTTTTGCGCAACCTGAACCTCAAAGAAATCAGCGGCGTTATTGCCCACGAGCTAAGCCACATCATCAACAATGACATTCGGCTACAGCAAGGCGCCCTGCTAATGAACCGGATTACCCGGGTCTTTTCCCTGGTGGGACAATTGTTATTGATCTTTAACTTATCCAGCATTATGACCGGTGAGGCGTTTTTTCCCTGGTGGGCTTTGCTCATCCTGATTGCGGCGCCCTATTTGGCTAACCTCTTACAGATGGCTCTGTCGCGTACCCGCGAATTTGATGCGGATTTACTGGCCGCAAAACTAACCGGCGATCCCAATGCACTGGCCGATGCCTTACAGCGTTTGCACCGGATGAACCAACAACGGATGAATAACCTACAAAAGCGCCTACCCGTCTGGATGAGTACCCATCCACACATTGAAGATCGCATTCAGCGCTTGCGAGATCTGGCTCCGAAATTCACGATTCGGATACCACCCATGTGGATATAAAAAATTTTAGAGCGGAGGATTTCCTCCGCCCTAATTATTTAATTCTTGTCCAGACATAAGTAATTGAGTTACTCTGTCTTTAGGCCGAGAAGCATCTTATATTGCCAGACTAAAGCCTCGCGAACTAAGCCCCCCAAGCCCTAATATCACTACAATTACTTGTTATACAGATCCTTACCCGCCGCTTCGTATTTATCCCCTTCTTGCCAGAAAGGTAAGGTTTTCATATTCGCAATACGGCGGGCCAGATTGGCGTAGGCCTGTGCATACTTCTGGATATAGTCGTAGTCAACACTATCCGGATTATCCGTTACCTGATGGTAGTACTTCATAATTTCAGAATCAAAAGCGGTGAATCCCATACTAAAAGACAGGCAGGGCACGCCTTTAGCGGCAAAAGACACGTTATCCGAGCGATCAAACAAACCCTGCTCCGGAGCGGGATCCGAAATCGCTTTTAGACCATATTTTTGGGAAGCTGCCTGTACCGCTTCGTCCGTCCCGGTACGTCCGTACCCGATGATGGTGACAATGGAGGTGTCGTTATAACCACCATTATCAATATTCAGATTATAGACGGTCTGCTCGAGTGGAATCAATGGGTTCTCAGCGTAGTACCTACTACCTAAGAGGCCCTTTTCTTCGCCGGTACAGGCGAAATAAATAACCGAGCGCTTGGGGGGCTTTTGCCCCAGGGCTCTTGCGGTAGCCAGCATTGCCATCGAACCGATACCGTTATCACGCGTACCATTAAATATACTATCCGCTTCGGTGTAAGCGCCTCCGCCTTCGGCACCAACCCCAACGTGGTCATAATGCGCCGACAGCAGGATATATTCATCTTTCAATTCGGGATCGCTACCTTCCAGGACACCCACAACGTTGCTAGAGGGCATAATCTTTTGGGAAAACCCGCTGGAAGACAGACTAACCCTAACCTTTTCGCCTGCCTGAAGTAATTTCACATCATCATATTCGGTACTGGGTTGTATCCAGCCATAGACAATATCGCGACCCTCGCTACTCTGATCGGGCGAAGGTAAAGACAAACTTTCCTTTCCAAAATACTGTACGAAAAAATTCCAGGGGAAAGATAGGTTATAGATTTCGATCAAAGCGACTGCACCCTTCGACTCCGCAATTTTTCGCTTTTTAGGAATGGCATCAAAAGTCGCCTGATTACTGCGGTTATCCGGATCTCCTCCCATAACAAAGACTACTTTGCCTTTCACGTCGATACCTTCGTAATCTTCTTCCATACCATAGTTGGCATAAACAGCTTTAGATTTTTCTAGCTGAGCGGCTTTCCCGGTCAAAAAGATAAAGTTTTCTTTATAGCGGTAGGTATTTTTATTAACGGTCAGGCTCCCTTCCTGAGGAGGCGTGTTCACCTCAAAATTAATCGTTTGGAAGTAGTTATCCTGTCCGGGAGCTGGCTTAAAGCCTGCTGCCTCGATTTGAGTGGCCAAAAATTGAGCAGCGATGTCATTACCAGGCTTACCCGTATTCCGACCCGCCAGAAAATCGGAGGCAAACCAGTAAATATCCGCTTTTAGCTCGGCCGCGGTGATTTTGTCTTCGGGCAAATCTGCCATCTGGGCATTCAGCCCATTACTTACCAGTGTCAAACTAACCAGTAGTAAAAGAAATACATTCTTCATAAATTATTTTATTGATGATTTTTTAAATTGGGTCCAAAGTGAATTAGCTTCTAAAAATAAGTATTTCATAGCGGGTCAACAAGATTGCATTCCGCCTTTCGGCAAAAGGTGGTTTTTTATCGATTAGCAATGGTAATTATAGCAGATAAGCTTTCCACGCTGCTTTGGTAAATAGGGCGTTCAACTCCGAACGGTCTAGCCCTACCAATTGCAAGACCCAATATTTGCGCAGATCTTCCGGTACGCTCGAGAGCTTCAAAAAAGCTTCCAGGTTTTGCAAGGCACGTTCATCCCAGGCCGTAGCTGGTGCCTTCAGGGTACGGTACAGGCGATTCCAGTAGGCACTGAGTACGTCCAGTTGCTGCTCTGTTTTTTGCAGGAATTCCGCAAGGGGCTCGGCGACATCCGATGTAAAGGCCTCACTTTCCAGTAGGGTCTTGATGGCCGGTAAGCCAGGGTCGCTGCTTTTGACGTAAGTCATAAACAAACCCACCGACTGCTCGTCCAGATAGCCCTGGGCAATCACTTCGATCAGATCTCGATTTTTTCGCGAAAGCGATAGCTCCTGGATACTCTCAAAGAACTGCACCAACGAGCGGGCTGTACTGCGTTCTGCCGCAATCACCTCCGGGTGTAACAAAACGAAATCAATCAAAACGGTAGGTAAGCGGTGCGCTACTGCCCAATCCGCCCAGGGCGACACGGCGAATTCGAGTTGCACATTCAGCATACGCGTAAACATGGCCGGATCCAGAGGCGTGACGTGGTAATCGCCCCGATCGGGATTGCCGGTCAGTACGATGTGCCAGTCGGGCGGCAGGCCCCAGCTGACCAGCTTGCCATCCTGCAACAAAGGCATCAGTCCTTTCAGAATACGGTCGTCGGCGCGGTTGAAATCATCCAATAACAGGATGCCCGGTCCAAAATCTTCCGGCACCCAGGCGGGCTTACGCAGTACAGTGCGACCGCCTTCGATTTGTGGCATACCAATCAGGTCGCCCATCTCTTCGAACTGTGCCGGCGCCAGGGATACGATCTTCCACTGATTAGCTTTCGCAAAATCGCGGACCATCTGCGTCTTACCAATCCCATGGGGACCCCAGATACAGATCGGCACACCGGGCAAGCCCCGCCGTAGCTGCTGCCGGTTGCGCTGAAACTGGTGCTTCAGTAATTTTTGTAATTGTCGGGTATTGATCTCTGCGCCGTAATTCATAGTCGATTGGTGGTTTGGTGGTTTGATGGATTAAACGATAAAGATCTTTTCCCCTGCCCAATTTCGCATTTTTTCCTGAATTAGCGGCGTTTGGCCGGGGGGTGGTTCTACCATCCAGAGGAGATCCGGGGCGGTCGCTACCGGTTCTGGTCCCAGTCCATCCGTGTAATACAGGACCAGGTCCACCTGCTTATCGCGCAGATAACGAATGGCCAGGTCATAACTCGTATTTCCCCGACCTGGAAAAGCAAGCTTTCTCCGGGCGGGATCAAAAAACTGTACGCATCGTATTTGTGTATCCGCTTCCAACAAGAGCAGACGGTGGCCCAATTGGTAGACCAGCTGTAATTCCTGATAAAATTGGGTCAATAGTTGGGTCGACATACTGGCCGAGGTATCCAGCACTACGCCGATGAATGCTTCTTTGCGCAGTCGAATACCGGGTGCTGTGCCGTAGCGTTTCGAGATCCGCTTATGCGTAAAATCCAGCTTGCGCCGTCGGTATTTTCGTAAATGTCGACGCAACAAATTGGACCAGTCCAGCACTTTTGCCTTTCTTTTTTGCGAAAGCGATACCCAGGCGGACCAGGAAGGAGGTGTATCGGAAGTAGATAGACTAGCCACAACCTGCGTCCTGAGTATTTCGGTGGAAGTGGTGGTGCTTTTTTTGCCATAAGGCTGCCGCCAAAAAGATTGCTGATCAACTACTTCTTTTAATAATTCGGGAAATCGCGCTAAGATGTTATGACGCAGCACCAGATGCTCTAAGTCCTGAAGACTGGGATGCCTGGGTACCGTTTCCCTTTCACTTTCATAAGCCTGCCAATCGGGCCAGGTGGATTGCAAAGAGCGGGGTAAGTAATGATAGGCCTGCCAAAAAAAAGCCCAATGCTGCTCGGGCCGCAGTGCCTGCTCCACCAGGTGCCCCAGCAAAAAATGGTGTACCTGCAGACGTGCCCGGGCCCATTGCTCCCGGGGCGACAAATCACGCCAGCCTTGTCCCAAACACAAAACGGGATCCCCCACCTCGGATCGACCCCAGAAGACAGGCCACTGCTCCGCGCTTTCCCTGCGGGGAAGCTGTACCAGGGCCGTACTCAGCCACTCGTCGTCGAGGCTCCAGTCGGCCACCCGTGCCGCAAAATCCCGAAGTAGCGGGCCAGCCATTTAGGAAAGTAGGCTTTTCAGGTCAGCGGGAGAATAGTTGACCGATTTGAGAGTTTTGCGATCTGGTTTGCGAAAAACCAGAAAATGCGCTCCGGAGGCCTCGATGGTACTGTCAAAACCTCTTTCCTCTTTATAATACTTTTGCGTGGCCAGAGCCTCTTCCCGGGTTTTGCAGGTCTTACTCATATTGGAGCGTTGTACCTCGTCAAATAGGTCAGGGAAAACTTCTCCCAGACCAAACTCCAATACGGCACCGGACAATACGTACTGTAAATCGCAGAGGGCATCGGCAATCTCTACCAGGTCTTTATCTTCGATGGCTTTTTGTAATTCTTTCAGTTCTTCGGAGAGCAGGGCAACCCGTAATTCGCAGCGTTCTGGAGCCGGAATGGTGGGTTTTGATTCTACAGGATGTTGAAAAGTACGGTGAAATTCAGCCACCTGATTTAAGGGATCGATTTTTTTCATAAAAATTGAGCAAACTTTCGTTTTGTTAATCTGTTTTTGCACTAGCTTTGCAGCCGGTTTGACGACCTCCACCTCGGTAGAGGGTCGACAAAAGATAAATCTAATTTTCAAGAAACCAAATTCAATTTACCGCGCCCGTGAAAAACAAGTACTTTGACCTCATCGACCAGACATTCTATTTTCCTCAGGAAGGTTTTGATCTCTCACACAGCGGTACGCTTGATTTCCACGGGGTTCCTTTAAAATACCTCATTGAAAAGTACGGTACGCCCTTTAAGCTTACCTATTTACCCAAAATCGGCTCCCAAATCCGTAAGGCGCGTAATCTGTTTACCCGTGCGATGAAAGCCTCCGGGTACAATGGAGAATATCGATACTGCTATTGTACCAAGAGTAGTCATTTTAGTTACATCGTTGAAGAAGCCCTCAAACACGATGTCAATCTGGAGACCTCTTCGGCTTTCGATATCGAACTGATTAAACGCCTGTACAAAGCGGGTAAAGTGGATAAAGATATCACGATTGTCTGTAATGGTTTTAAACCCAAAAACTACTTAAAGGGCATTGTTGACCTGATTAATGAGGGGTTTGAGAACTTGATACCCGTAGTAGACAATACGGAGGAATTGGATTATTACGAAAAACACGTTAAGGGCCTCTGTAAACTGGGGATTCGTATTGCAACGGAAGAAGAACCCAACTTTGAATTCTACACCTCTCGTCTGGGTATTCGCGCCTCGGAAGTTTTGCCCTTTTATGAGGAAAAAATTGCCAACAACGATAAATTTCGTCTGGAGATGCTACATTTCTTCGTCGATACTGGGATCAAAGACAGTATGTATTACTGGGGCGAGATCAATAAAGCGATGAAGCTCTACGGCATCATCAAAAAGAAGTCGGAATTCCTGCACATCCTTAATATCGGAGGGGGTATGCCCATCCGCAACTCTCTGGGCTTCGAATTCGATTATAAATATATGATTAAGGAGATCGTCAAGACGATTTCCAATGCCTGCGAAGAAGACGATGTGCCCGAACCGGATATCTACACCGAGTTTGGTAAGTACACCGTTGGGGAGAGCGGTGCGGTCATCTTCTCGGTGCTGGCGCAAAAAAAGCAAAACGACTCGGAGATGTGGTATATGATCGATAATTCTCTAATGACCACTATTCCTGATGCCTGGGGCATTGGCGAACGCTTTATCCTGCTACCCATCAACAAGTGGCAAAACGAATACCGGCGGGTCAACATCGGTGGTTTGAGTTGTGACAATTCGGATTATTATAATTCAGAAGTACACGAAAGCCAGGTTTACCTGCCAGCCTATCCCAAAGATGATCCAGAGCCCCTTTACCTCGGCTTTTTCCATACGGGTGCCTATCAGGATAGTATCAGTGGTTACGGTGGGATTAAGCACTGCCTGATTCCTTCTCCAAAACATATATTAGTCTACAAAGACAACAAAGGCAATCTGGTAGATCAGTTGTACAAAGAAGAACAAAGTGCGGATTCAATGCTGGCTTTATTAGGTTATTAAACTGGCCTATAAACCACTGATCAATCGCCACATTTCATTGTGGAACTGGATGGGCACCAGTGCGTCATCCGGGGCCATACCCATGCGGATCACCACTATATTCTGACTGGGAACGATGCCTACGAATTGGCCATTCTTGCCAAGCCCGGCGAAGAGATCAGCCGGAGCCTGGGGAGCCATAGCACCCAAAAATGCGGTTGGTAATCCCGGGTAAATAGCTTTCTCCTGGCCATTTAACCACCAAAGATAGCCATAGGCGGGATTGAGTTCCTGAGAGGGCGTGATCATAGCCTGCAGGTAAGTTTGGTCTTCCATAATCGTCTGTCCATCCCAGCTACCTTCGTTCAGCATTAAGAGACCGAAACGAGCCGCATCGCGAGCCGTACTGTAATACACATTGTTATAACCATTCTGCAGCCAGGTCCCCTCCATCCCGATGGTGCTTTGCAGTTCCTGATCGGTATAATTGTTGTAGTCTTCATTCGTCGCCTGCTCTACCACCCGCTCCAGTAAAGTATACGGAGCGTTATGGTAATACCACTGGCTACCCGGTGCCGCCCGATAAGACAGACATTCGGGATCGGTACAATTCAGGTCGCTGACCCGGTAGTCCAGCCCCGTGGTCATGGTCAAATGATGACGAATCGTGATGGCTGTTTCCTGCTCTGGACTCAGGCTACTCCAGCCCGCTCCCAGGTAGTTTTGGGAAGCTTCCGATATATTCAGATAATTGCCTTCCTGCGCTTTTCCGACCAGAAAAGCCGTGAGTGTTTTGCCCGCCGAGGCCCAATACCACGGACTATCCCGGTCAAAATCGGCATTCCCCAGCAGCGTAGTACCCCAGTAATTTTCGAGGACGATTTTACCATCCTTAAGCAAAAGAAAAGCCCGAGTGTTGTTTTCTTCCAGGAAGGTATAAAGTTCGTCAATATCCATTCCTGACCAGCCCAAGTCTTCCGGCGAAAGAGTAGCCCAGGTGCTACCGCTTTTAGGCGGAAAATACATGGCCTCTCCGGTATCAGCGGAATCGGGCTCCCCGGCATCTCGTTCGCAAGCAAAGAGGATTGCAGTACCCAGTAAAAGTAAAAAGATTCGTGCCATCCTTGATCGATTTTAGATATTAGACGACACGAATCTCAAAAGGTTTAAATCCACTTCACGAGCCCCAGATCCTGCCGGTGTGGCATATCCGGATGCTTAGGGAAAAGACGGTAACCGTACTCGTATACGCCCGAAATATCCAGGGCGATCGTAGATTCATAGGTAGCCGTCTGATCATCCCGACTGGTCGTACGCAGTGGTTCGACACGGACCAGTTCCAGGTGTTCCTCGTCAACCCTTTTGAAGAAGACCAACTCGATGCCCACGTGGTCCGGCTGGATATCATCCAAATAGAGGCGAATCCTGGATTTCATATCCTGGCCCAGTTTCAGCGAAAAGTTATCGGTGTCGAAGACATCCCTTTCGATCACGTGGATGGCTTCCCATTTGTTTTGTAAGTGGCGTTTCCAGTTGACGATACCTTTGGCCAGGCTGTACTCGTTTTCATTGAATTTACCGCTACGTTTAGCCATTTTTTCGTAGAAGCGTTCGTAATAATCATCCAGCATTCGCTTCATGGTGAATTGTGGTCCAACTTTAGTGATTACATTTTTGACGTAAGTCACCCATTCTTCCGAAAAGCCCTCCTCGTTGCGGTCGAAATAAGCAGGGACAATATCCGTCTCAAAGGTATTGTAAAGTGTCTCAGCGTCCAGATCATCCTGCAGATTCTGATCGTTATAGGTCCGCTCTAAGGGCAGTGCCCAGCCGGAGTCCTCCCGGTATCCTTCGGCCCACCAACCATCAAGTACACTAAAGTTCATCACACCGTTCATGGCGGCTTTCATACCGGAGGTCCCGGAAGCCTCCTTCGGACGGGTAGGTGTATTCAGCCAGATATCAACGCCCTGTACCAGGAATTTTGCCATCTCCATATTATAGCCCTCCAGGAAGATAATCTTACCGGCAAAATCTGGTTTTTTGGAAATGTGGACGATATCTTTTATCAGTTGTTGCCCGGGTTGATCGGCGGGGTGTGCCTTACCGGCAAAAATAAACATTACCGGATGCTTCGGATCGTTGACCATCTTGGATAAGCGGTCCAGATTACGAAAGAGCAGGTGCGCTCTTTTGTAAGTAGCAAAGCGACGGGCAAAGCCCACGACCAAGGCTTTATCATTAATGCCATTGAGCACCTGAAAAATAGTAGAAGGCCGATCCCCACGACGAGTAAGGTCTGCTTTAATTTTCTCCCGTACGTAGTTGAGCAAACGCTCTTTGAGTGTGGTGCGAATCTCATGCACCTTCGGGCCCGATAAATCATTTACCGCATTCCACTGCTTGGGATCCGATTGGAATTTAATGAACTTGTCTCCTTTGGCTTTCGCCAAAACCTGATGCCATTCGTTGGCAATCCAGGTAGGGTAATGTACGCCATTGGTAACGTAGCCGATGTGTAGTTCCTGATAATTATATCCCGGATATAAATTTTTAAACATTTGTTGGGAGACGGTACCGTGTAGCCTACTAACTCCGTTCACCTCCTGACAAAGGCGGATAGCCAGGTGGCTCATAGAAAACAGCTCATGTCCGTCGTGTCGGTCTTTTTTCCCCAGAGCCATAAACTGATCCCAGTTAATCCCTAACTCATGGGTGTAACCGTAGAGGTAATTACGCAGCAAATCTTCCGGAAAATAATCGTGCCCTGCCGGTACCGGTGTATGTGTAGTAAATAGCGAAGAAGCCCGGACCACCTCCCGTGCCTGGTCAAAGTCCAGCCGTTTGCGCTGAATTAAATGGCGAACGCGCTCCAGTGTCATGAAGGCGGCATGTCCTTCGTTACAGTGATAGAGGTCCGCTTCGTAACGAATCGCTTCCAGGACCCGGATACCACCAATCCCCAATAATATTTCTTGCTTCAGGCGATGCTCGTTATCGCCGCCGTACAGGTGGTGCGTCAATTGACGGTCTTCCCATTCGTTTTCATCAATATCGGTATCCATTAAATAAAGGGGGACCCGACCGACGTTTAAACACCAGATTTTAGCGTAGACCGTACGTCCCAACAGATTGATGGTAATTTTCATCCATTCTCCATTCGCATCGCGTACGGGCTGGAGGGGCAGGCTAGTGAATTTCTGTGGCGGATAATTACTAATCTGATCCCCGTGTAGGGAAATAGTCTGCTGGAAATAACCATAGCGATACAGCAGGCCTACGGCGGCTAAATTAGCATTTTGGTCGCTGGCTTCCTTCAGATAATCGCCCGCCAAAATCCCCAGACCTCCGGAGTACAAACGGGTAGAAATATGCAGACCATACTCCATACTAAAGTAAGCGATAGTTGGGCTGGCAACCTGCTTTTTTTCGTTCATATAAGCATCGAATGCCTTTTTTGCCCGATTTAGCTTTTTGATGAATGTCTGATCTTCCGCCAGGGCTTTGGCCCGCTCCAGTTCAAGCTTGTCTATGATCTCTATCGGGTTGTAGTTAGATTCCACCCATTGCTCAGGCTGAAGCGTCTCAAAAAGCTGGGTAGCTTCCTTGTGCCAGGACCACCAAAGGTTTTGTGCCATCTCCCGTAAAGGAATCAGGGCCTCTGGCAGATCACTCTTGATAAAGATTCTTTTTAGATTCTTGTTGCTATCCTTTATTTGTTCTATCATATCACTGGTTTTTGTTCTTTATAAGATGTTTTCAGGACGAAGCGGGAGCTTCGACCCAAAACTGCTTCTCTTAAATAAAGGTAAAGAATCTACCCAGATCGTAGGTAATAAAGTTCCTGAATTAATGTATTTTTTACACTAAGCCTAAATACATTAGTTAAAGACCAAAAATAATTAGGGAATATTGGGTTTTACCCTAAAAAATATGGTGTCTCATTTACTTTTCACTGGCCCGGTAAAAAAAGCGGGAGTAACCAATGGTCACCTGCAGATTGGATAATAAGAAGTCAGTGCCTCGATAATGGAAGTCATTTTCGATTTGCTCCGCCAGCTCTGTATTCACCGAATTTGTTTGACGCAGGTTTCGGAACATTTGGGCATAGCCCAGCTCAATAAACCCAAGATGATAGCCAGAGCGGGCCTGAATCCCACCTCCTGCCATCAGGCTAAAATTAAACGCATTACGCAGATCATTAATCTGAATATCACTAAAATTAGTGGGCATGGGCTCCTCCATCCGCTCGTATTGCAGACTAATATCCGTCCATTCTGCGGAGGGCCGGCGCATAAAATCCAGGGAAAAACCCGCGAAACCGTAGGGAATAAAAATTTGCTGCCGGAAATCTCTACCGGGAATTAAAAAATGTTGCTTCAGGTATACGGGTAAATGCAGCCACCAGTGTTTTTCGCGAAAGCTGAAGGTAGCCCGATCCAAGTCCCCATCGGGGTTTTCTACATCGTCGTAGACACCAGTGTAGCGAAACGAATAGCGAGATAAACCCAGTCCCGCGAACAAATAAGGACCTTCCGGCCACAGAGACCGTCCGGCGCTGACCTCCGCCAGGGTGCCAATCTGATCTCCCGCATCCAGCGCAAATTTTTCTGAAACGACATTGGTTTCCTCCCGTGATGCTTTATTCACCAGCCAGGGACGAGACGTGACATAGACGCCTCCCTTAGCTTTAAGTGCATATTTTGGATAGATCACCAGATCCTCCTCCAAATAGCGCAACTCCGGAATAGCCTGGTCCAATTGGTAGAAAGGATCCATATTAAAGAGGCGTAACAATTGCTGTCGCGCGGCGGCATCCTGATCCAGAAATTTATAAGTGACCGCCGAAAGGCTCAGTATATCAGATTGTCGGGAAGATCGCTGATTAAAGAAAGGCAGCAAAGTATCAATGACCAGATTAAGTCTTCCCTCCTCATAGAGATCCTGGGCAATTTCATAACGTTCTTCAGCAGGCCGTTGTATCATTTGCGAAAAGCCACTGAATGAGAACAGCAACAGACCGAAGCCCAAAAACCAGGCACGTTTTTTAGCGACAAATCTGATCATCTTTCTTAATATTTTTTCCAAAAAACTGTTCCCACAACTGATCATCAATCCGATCGTAGTTTGGATAACCAGCTGGTTTACTCAGCCGATTACAAATAGCCTGAGCATAATCCGGAGAATTAAAATTCCAGAAATACAGGCGACCATCTTTGGTGCCGGCAACTAAAAAACGGTCGTTATGCGTGAAGGCCAGCGAACGTACCCAGTCGCGATGATCATCAATAATCAGCGGCTGGTAGGTAGCCTCCAGAAAATACCGAAGGTCCCAGATAGAAACGGTACCGTCGTAACTGGCTACGGCCATATAATTCCCATTTTGACTAAAAGCGATATCACTAATGGCGGCTTGGTGCGGTCGGAAAGTTAACAACCCTGAGCGATCATTTTTCCAGATGTTCTGCCCCAGAAGGTCTACCTTTCCAATTATCAGGTGACCGTTTTCCATACCAATAGCTACAATGCCGTTTTCTGCTTCCTGCTGAGCTGCCAATACGACCGCTTCTCCGTATTGATCAGTCTGGCCATCAACGACAAAGTTAATTTGCTCGGCCGGTTTAGGGATGCGGTCCATCACCTGCAGATTAATAAAAAAGCGTTCCCCTTCATATTCTGTAGAAGCCGATAAACCCAATACCTTCCCCGCGACTTTTAGGCTTGTATTGGCCCGGGTGCTGATTTTATCAAAAGGATCACTAAAGTCTCTGCGTAGAATAGACTTGGAAACCATTTGAGAAGAATGGAAATCATCTCTGGTTAATGCAATCACCTGAGTAGGATCATCATCCGCCAGAAAGGCACTGGCGTAGACCTTTTCGTTAGGACCAAAGCGTTTGTTAAAGAATAGATTCTCTTGCAGAAAATCATTATCAAAGTTGTACAGCTGTAGCTTATCTAATTGTCCGCTCACCAGTAAGTGTTGCCCATCTTCGCTGAGATCCAGTGCATCATAGATGACGTTCTTTTCCAGGCCCATTAAGGTACGGGTAGACATCTCGGGGCGTCCGATGGGTAACCAAAAATCAACCGTCCATTCTTTCACCTGCCCGTCACTACCGGCGGTATATATTTTTTTGCTATCCGGGGCTACCAGAATATCATTTACGCTACCGCTATGGGCTTTGATAGAGCGAGGAATCTCTGGTGCCAAATTACGCAGGCTTTGGCGCAAGGCCGTAAAAATGTAGGGATGATTACCCTCGGGGTCGAGGGCGTCGCTGCTGTTTCGAACGTATTCCAGGTAAAGTTCGTAGGATTGTCGGGCGATCAGTCCCTGCGTACGGGCATTGGTCACCGCCTGTGAACGTACTGCGGCATTTAGCGAAATGGCCAGTAAGTCGGATTGTCGTTTTTCCATTAGGGCTTCCCGGCGGGCCTGCACGGCAGTATCTCTTTGCAAGCTAGCCCGCTTTTCAGCATCTTCTGCAGCCTCGAGTGCCACCCGTAGCTGACGACGGGCGGCGTCGAGGCGTAAATTTGCCCGGCGGATACTATCCTGGGCGGCTTCGGCTGCCATTCTTGCGTTGAGTGCTTCCTGCAAGGCACTATCCAGACTATTAATCAGCTGCTGTTTCTGCTCACTTTCGGCAAAAAGGGAATCCTGCTTAATGAGAAGTTTAGCTTCCGTTTGCCGCAGACTATCGTTTTTCAGTCTTAGCGCCACCTGACTGTTTTTTAGATCCTTATTTACGGTTTGGGCCTCGTCATAAAGCAACTGATTACGGATAGCCAGAAAGGTAGTTCCAGCCGCAAAGCCCAGCAGTAGTAAAATTCCTAAAATCCCTAATAATCGACGGCGGCGGCGCGCCCGGTGAATAGCCGTATGGGAACGCTCTACAAACTGCTTTTGCTCGGCATCCAGTTCCAGACGCGTCATGAAGGGAGCAATATGATCAAGGTATTGTTGGTCAAGCAACTCATCGCGGGTCATATGATCCCGGATGACTACGCGCATATTGCGCAGCAAAGAATTTTCAGCTTCTACCTTTTTATCGACCCGCTGTACCAGCGTATTGTTGGCTAATTCATAACGATCATGATCAGTGCAATGAATGAGATCCGAGCGTTGTAATCGATCCAGAATATTGTAGGCCGCCTCTTTGGACAGACTACGCTTTTCACTGAGCTCACGGATAAAGTCTTCTTCTGAGACTTGCAGGCGTTTGCCATTTTGGGCAAACAGGGAAAGGACTTTTGTACTCAGGCCATCGTAGTTATCACCGTAAAGATTATCGATTTCCTGCATTTCCTGGTCCAGGAAATCGTCGACCACATTCTCGTTGATCGAGATGCGGTTGAGCAGGTTAAACGTAATCTTTTTTTCTAGGCTCATACGATGCTGCGATAAAGTTTATCCATATATAATTGCAGATAGGTTAGGTTTACGCGACCGTCTTCTTCTTCTACCGTTTTCACGATACGATCAATCACGGCTTCGTTCTCGATCTGAATATCTGCATTTTTTATGGTATTTTGTAGAATATCTTTAGCGGCCTCGTGATCAATGTGTTTAATGCGCATCTGCTCATCCAGGATACCCGGAAGATAGAACTCCAGATCCTGCAGTTGTGCAAAAAACTCATCCCGCACTACGATCACCAGGTCTACATTCCACTCCGCCCGTAGCAGGTGTTGAATGTGCTTGTAAAAATGCACCAACTGATCGTGATCATCAATCCAGATGAATAGCTCTTCGAACTGATCCAGGATAATTATTTTTCGTTCTTCATCTACCGGTTTGTCCCGATACCAGCGGTAGGCCGCTTCCAAAAGCATTGGCTTGTCGCCAAAATCCGGATCGGCGTTTAGCATCCGCTGCATATAGGCCGAATCAAAGAACTCCCGGCTAAAATGTATTTTGGCCACTTTAAACAATTGTTCAAGACGAGGTATTAGCCCCGCCTGTACCAGTGAGGTTTTGCCCACCCCCAGGGGCCCAAAAACCAGAGTGGTACGGACATTCGTTTGGTTGACCACCATATCGAATAACTCCTGAATTTCTTCCGAACGGCCATGAAAAATGGCGGCCATTTCCTGCGGATAGGGGCGAAACTTCAAAAAGGGATTACTCGGTACTTCCCCATAACCAGGTATCAATTCTGGCAGGGAGATACCGACGTTTTGGGTCTTAAATAATTTATAGGCAATACTATCGTGGGTAAGTTCAAACTGGTTATTATCCAGCGGACGTAAGATTCGGTTATTCAGAAAAAAGCTAAGTAGGCGTAGGGTTTCCTGTTCACTAATCTCGGGCAGTCGTTCCCTCAACTCCGTAAAAACGACCGGGGTCTTGGTGCCCTTATCCGATACAAAGACTTTCAGTAATTTCAGTGCCAGGTGTTTTGGACCTACTTCGGCCGTGAAGACCTCCAGCTGCTCCTCGAGAAATCCAACCAGCACGTCTTCGATGCGGCCTACCTCCCGAACCAGCTCGTGATCAAAAACCAGCCGCTCCGCATTCCGTTCGTGGGCAATTCGCCACATTTTATCCAGAAAGACCTGTAAATACGTCAATTGCACCTGATTTTTGCCTTCGGTCACGTGCTCTAAAATCGTATCGGCCACCCCATCGTCGGCCAAATGGATACCAAATTCGGGGTTACGGACGGTATCAATGATGACGCGACGGGCATTAGTCAAAGTCATGGGTTCTACGCGTAGGCGTTTGTTGAACAGGCTCGGCACCACTTTTTCAAAAGCAGATAAATGCGCCAGGTATTCTTCCCGCATGACGATAATGATCTTAGCGGGCAATTCGGCGGCCAACACATCGGCAATCGTTTGAATAAAAGTATGGTACTCCTCTTCCGTTCCCAGAATAAAGAGCTCTTCGAATTGATCAAAGATCAGATAGATCGGCTTTAGGTAATCCAGGTAAAGAGATTTCACCATATCGGGTACCCTAAAGTCTTTTTCAAAAGAATCTTCCCGATCGTGAGCTTTTAACTCCTGTAAAAAAGAGGCATTTATATTTTTATTACGTCGGATATAGACATCGTGCCAATCACTTTCGTCAATGCGGTTGGCTAATCCACAACGGATCAGGCTGGTCTTACCCGTCCCCGACATTCCGTAGACCAACATCAAATTGGTCTGAAAACTCATCTGATAGAGCGACTCAATTTCTTCCTCCCGGCCAAAGAAGATGTCTTTATCTTCTTTGCCGTAGGCTTCCAGCAATTTGAAAGGTGAGTTGCTCATTATTTCTTAATTGTACGTTTAAAAGCCTGAAACTGATTTTTGACCGATGGGTACTTATCTTCTGACACCAATAACTGATCTTTGCGATTCTCGATCAGCTCGTAGATCAGATGATTACCATCCATATAACGAAAAAAGAATAGCTTCGAATTGTATTGCCCGGATAAGGCATTTTCGTCAATGATAAACGGGGAAAGGTTTAGATAAGGGTAAACGGCGTCCTCATCATTGAGCAAGACCACCGCCTTATTGTCAGAGTATACATCGGAGACTAACACATCATCCAACACCCCGATCGATTCCATCAGGCGATTCAGTATAACGAGATTGTGCCTGAAATTCGGGTCAGCGTGGCGTTCTTTATCCAATTCAATCGTTTTAATAGTAGCCATAGTGTATTTAGCCGCGAAACCAATGTGACTAAATAAGGTACAAAGGTGATCTTCGGCCTGAACGCAATAAGACTCAATTTCTTCGGCGGCAATGGTCCCTTTCAGGTGGACTTTCATCTCCTCCAGAGCCAGATGTGCATTGAGCAGATCACTATCCTCAAAAACCGCTTGTTTTAATGCGGAAAACTCCTTGACAAAGGGAGTAATCTTATTTAGCTCGAATATATCCCCCACCCCGCGGATGAGATCGAAGTAGTTAAAAGAGTCAAAGGAATTATTATCCGCTTCCGCAAAACCGGATAATACACTGGCCTGACTTTCCGGGATATTTATTTCCTGGTTTTTGAATAATTCATCCCAGAGCTGAGCGACCATAATAAAGGCCAAAAACTCTACAGAGACGGAATATAAGTTCACCATGCGTTGCAGGCGATCCACGCTTACTTTATCCGACTGAATGAGTCGGCGCAAATGCATACCCACCGGGGTTGGGAAAGCATCAATCACCGCCGCTCGTAATTCTCGCAACTTGGGTTCTTTTTTGCGTTGCTTAGCTTCCTGAAACATGAATTGAATCTTAAAATTATAGTCGGCAATCGCATTGGCGATGGTTTCTACAATTTTCTTATTCATGATCTGGCCAGACTGGTACTTATAGCCGGCATTAGAAATAATAAAAGTGCCGGCACTGACCAGCGAGACTTTCCAATCGAGTATTTCCGGGCTTTCGTCCTGGGTATATAACCCCCAGGGCAGAGATGCCTCCTGGGCTAAGGGTGGGAGTCCCTGACCACGATGCCATTCCACTTCCGGGCCATTGGCCATTTTCTGGCGAGAAGCGGCAATATCAAAAGCTTCCTTAATGGTGTGCTGCGTAGCCAATGCTTTGTAAAAGGCATTGGCAAATTCTTTAGCAGCGGTATCTCCGATCGGTACTGAGGTAGCAATCACCGCCGGCACCCCTTTATCCAAAAGCCTGGCAACCTGATCCTTAGTCGAACAACCATTGAGAAAAACCAGTTTCAAGTTGCTTTGGGTACCCAGCAAATCAGCTAAGCCGTCACTATTGGCGGCCTGATCCGTCAAAAACAACTGATCACTTTCGGCGTGCCCGGCGTAATGGAAAATAGCCAGCCGGTCTTTCACCTGGGTAATTAGGCTGGTAAGATCGTTGATGGTAGCCGCTGATTCGGTGAGTAATTGGATATACTGCTCGTTCTCGAGGGGCAGCAAATGCTGAATTACCTCCTTTCTTTCCTGGTCCAGGAGTGGCAAATGCCGGTCCTGATCATTTGCGAAAGCCAGAAAAAAAACGGGTTGTTGCATGGGTAATAAAGCAAGTTATTGAGTAAAAATCAGCCAATTGAGCCGATGGTAAAAAAACAAATTTTTTTTAACATAATGCCTACTTATTTGAAAAAACCCTACGAAGTTGCTTAAAAACTCCTCACTGAGCCCTTGGCAACACATTGAAAGCCAATACGGCAGCTCTTTTTTCCCTTCGTCCGCCTGAGGCGGATGGCTACGAGAAAAAAAAGTAGCCTTGTCTTGACTTCCAAGCCGTTACCAATCATCTCACCAGGAATTCTTAAACAACTTCTACAAAAAATAGCTGCTGTACGGCAATTAATTAAAAAAATTGTATAATTGTTAGTACGAAAGTCCAAAACCGATTTATATGAAAAAACAAGCCTTTTCTGTTCACACCCTACCGCTGATCTGTATTAATAAGCGAAATTAATTCTGTATTGATTGCTTTCAGTTGCCTCCTCCTGATATATTCAGTTGGACCCTGATCCACCGATATTACATATTCTAAATTACTTAAAATTATTTCAGATGAAAATCCAAAAGTTTTTACTCATTATTATGGTGTTCTTTGCCTTTGCCTTAAGCACCGAAGGACTACACGCACAGGGAGCCACGTACAATACTGCGGTTGGTCTGCGTCTGGGCTATCCCTTATCCGCCTCCCTTAAGAAATTTGTAGGTGAGGATTTGGCCGCTGAAGCTTACGTAGGCTTTAGAGGTTTTAGTGGTTACAGCTGGGTAAACATCGCGGCTGCCCTACAAAAACACGCCCCTATCGAAGATATCGACGGTCTGCAATGGTACTACGGTGGCGGTGCAACGGTGTTATTTTACAGCTACGATTTTGGGTTTGATGGTGGCAGCAATACCGGAATCGGACTACAGGGGTATCTAGGTTTGGACTACAAGTTTGACGATGTCCCACTTAGTGTCACGCTCGACTGGATTCCGACTTTATTTATTAGTGGATTCACCAATGGTTTTGGTGCCGGATACGGGTCGCTCGGTGTTAGATATACTTTAGACTAAGCGAAGAAAAAAATGCTTCGCTAAACGGGTGTAGGGCATAATTGCTGTACACCCGTTTTTGTTTTGATGATCCAAATGAGGGTAAACCCATTTTTGCCTGGAGTTACTTAAGTGGCGTTACAGATATCTCTAATACGGCAAAAGGTATTTTCTTCCTACTTTTCCGCCAGGGGGATAAAACAGCAAGTAAGCAATTAGTTTTACAATAATGGAGTAAGGCTAGGATAGCAATAATCTAATTTTATGTTTATATTTGAGCAGTAGCGTCGACTAACAAGAGGAGGTTTTTACTATCCTTCCTCCTTTCTCGGAAACCAATAGATTATACAGTAAAATGGGAATTGCCTTCCGGCAAGCCCCAGGTAACGTTTTTTATTTTTTTACGTAAAAGTAAAAAGAGATAACATTGGTTTTACCCGTGAACAATTTAAATATGAGTATTTCAAGGCATGCGCAAGGATGGATTTTCAAAATTAGCTTGGTAATACTTTGCGCCTACACTACTCCACTCCACGCCCAGGAAGGCAAGATTATTATTAATCATCCGGAACAACTTTGTGCGGGCTTTACCGATAATAGTACCGCTAAAGTCGAAATTGTTACGGATACCCCATTTCGCCTTCCGGAGTCGGCAGGTTTAACTTTCGATTGGTATGCACAACACGAGAATGCCCAAAAAAGATGGAATACTCCATTAGCTACTCGAAGCATTCCACTCCCCTGGGCGGGAAAGTACAACATCTGGGTAGTGGTCAAGTACATCAACAAAACAACCCTCGCCCCCTTTAATAGTTTTAAAACCCGGGTCGTCAGCATCGACGTGGAAGCCTGCCCGGAAGATCGTAATTGATTTTAGGAAAAAGGAAAGGGACTCTTACTTGATCAACAAAACATCTCCCGAAAATATTTCTTCATCTTCCCGATAATCATCCCGATATCGAATTCGAATTGAATAGATATATACCCCCACGGGTAGATCCTCTCCTTCGGTTAAACCATTCCAACCTTCATTAATATTTTCACTGGTAAAGATGCGATTTCCCCAACGATCAAATACATTCATCTCGTAAGAAAGTACTTGCATATTGGGAGGAATCCCGATCAGGAATTCGTCATTTACGCCATCTCCATTGGGAGAAAAAGCCGTCGGTGCGTAAACCTGAAAACGAAAACATTCCCGCGTTTCAATCCGAATCGAATCCGAGAATGTACAAGCGCCATCCTGGACCACTACCCCGTAGATACCCGCTTGCGCTACGGTATAGGTGCGGCCGGTAGATCCATCCTGCCATTCGATACGATCCGCCCGCTGATCAATGCTGAGCATAAATGGGTCTTCTTCGCAGATGGTGGTATCTGGTCCCAAACTAAAAGAACGACTCGCCTGATAATCTACCACTAATTGATCGGTAAAGGAGCAGCCATCCAGCGTGGCCGTCGCGGAATAAGCCCCCGGAAGCGTAACCTGATAACTCGCGGTGTTCGTTCCATCCTGCCACTGGTAACTGTCTGCTAATACCTCAACCTGTAAGGCAAGGGTTTCACCTTCACACAGGGAAGTGTCGCTCCCTAAATCAAAGCGGGGCAGCGGATTATACGTGACATTAATCGTATCGCCCCCCGTACAACGATCGACCGACACGCGAACACCGTAGGTTCCTTCGGAGGAAATGGTGTAATTCGCGGATTGCTGACCATCAATCCATTCGTACCGGCTTGCATTTGGAACCGCCAGATTAAAATCCAGAACGTCTTCCTCACAAAGGATACGATCCATGCCAAGCAGATCATCTGGAATGATCCCGTAAGTTACGGTAATCTCATCATTGAAGGAGCAACCATTATCCGTAGTCTCCAGGCTATATACTCCCGGTCTGCTTACATTGAGTTGAGCATTGGTGGTACCGTCATTCCAACGGTAGGTAGTAGTAGCGTTAACGAATCCGTTAAGGAGCAAATTCTCGCCCTCACAAAGTAGCGTATCGTTACCTAAATCAAATCCAGGTGCGGGATTGAAGCGCAGGAAAAGACTATCGGTAGTGGTACAGCCTTCCAGATTAACGGTTACGCCAAAGGTACCCGTTTGATTCGCAGTAAAGGTGCCCTGACCACTGCCATCCTGCCATTGGTAGCTGGCATTGGCCTGACTGACGTCCAGAATTTCCGTTTCTCCCTCACAGAGCACACGATCGGCTCCTAAATCTACGATCGGCAAGGGTTTGACCCGGACAAAACGGGCGTCACTAAAAGTACAACCATCTAAGCTGGCCTCCAGAGCATAAGTGCCTTCGGTATCAACCGAAAGGGTGGCCTGGCTTGAGCCATCCGACCATTCGTAAGTCGCCCCCGGAAGAGAGGTACCATCGAGTAGCAGGCTCTCTCCCGCACAAATGGCCGTATCGGCCCCTAATTCAAAGCGTGGCAAGGGATTGAAGTTAAACCGGACGGAATCTTCGGCGGTACAGCCGTTTAGACTAGCCCGCACGGCATAAGAGCCCGCCATACTGACCACAAAAGTACTTTCTTCCGAACCGTCCTGCCAACTGTAAGTCGCCCCCGCCTGGCCGACATCCAAAGTCCGTTGCTCTTCCTCACACAAAACCTGATCCGGCCCCAAGTCGACCGTAGGCAAGGGATTAATACTAAGGGTACGCGTGTCGGCAAAAGTACATCCATTCAGACTGGCTTGCAGGGCATAAACACCTGCGGTAGCCACCGATAAGGTGGGATCCGTACTACCAGTGCTCCACTCGTAAGTAGTTCCAGGCAGGCTGCTTCCGTCTAACAACAAGCTTTCTCCCTCGCAAATGGCCGTATCGGTGCCTAGTTCAAAGCGCGGCAATTCCTGGATGGAAACTGTAATGGAATCGTAGGCCGGACAGTTATTTACCAGTGCTTCTACGCCATAAGTCCCCACAGTAGATACACTTATACTATTTCCCGTACTTCCATCCGACCAGGTATAAGCTGCATTGGCCAGTCCGCCGGTAATCAGGAGGCTCGCATCCTCGCAGATAGTTGTATCATTACCCAAATCAAGAGGTATCGGAGCGAAGTAATTAATACTTACACTATCTCGGGTCGTACACTTTCCATAAGAAACATCTGCCCAATAGATACCCGGACTATTCACTTCGAAAGTAGCCAGCTGGCTATTATCCTGCCAACGGTAAGTTGCCGTGTCCGTGGTGGCGTCTAAAGTGAAGGTAGAATCAGCACAAAGGGTTTGATCCGGCCCCAGATCTACTCCCGGGTAAGCCACCAATTGGACCATGGTAGAATCCGAAGAGAAACAGCCCCCCAGCTCCAGGGTCACTTTATATTCCCCGCTACTGCTCACCGGAAAAGTGGCTGAGGTAGTGCTATCCTGCCACAAGTAGCTCAGGCCAACCAGGTCAAGGGAAGCATCCAGCAAAAGGGTATCTCCTTCGCAAAGTAGGTTCAGGGTATCGGGTAGCTGAGGCGTGAAATCATTCGGGGGGAGCACATTTACAGAATCTCGAATGGCGCAATTGTTCGTAAAATTGACTTCAACGAAGTACAATCCGGGTTGATCCACCATAAAAATAGAATCGGTACTGCCATCTTGCCAACGGTAGGTTTCATCCGGACTGAAATTATTAGCGTCAAGCGTCAGGCCCGTAGCGTCGCAAAGGACCTTGTCTTGCCCAAGAAAACCTTCCTCCACAAATTCTTCCGCCGAATCAAAGATCCAGTTACTGTTATTTCCAATATCCGTAGAATGTATACCCGCATAAAAGGGCTCCTCTCCCACCGCACGAACATCTTGCATCTGTACAAAATCGGCTTTGACGATCCCCTGTGGAGAAACGAGATCAGCCTGTTGTCCGGAAAATTTTGACTTTAACTCAATGGGGGTGCAATTATTACCGATCATTTGTATATACTCACCACCTCTTAATTCAGCTCCCGGATCAAGCTGGAAGGTCTTACCCGCCGCCAAAAGAATCGTATCGCCGTACATACTCCCCGTGAATATTGTACTATTACGTAATTCTAGGGTATTAAAGAGAACGGAATCGGCTTGGTTGACATCCAGGAAATTGTTGAGCTGCGTACTACCCCTGGTGTTAGAGGCTAGCAGATGATCAAAGGAAAAGGCACCAAAGAGTCGGATTTCCGGATCCTCACTTTCCAGGTCAACCACTGAATTACCTACAATAACTTCTTCCATCGTCCGGTAATCTACGTACCACTCCTCAAATTCGCTCCTTTTCCCTTCAAAGTGCCAGTAGGACCCACTCATGTCCAGGGTCTTGGTATTCTGACCGTAAATAGCTACTCGCTCCGTAAATAATTCCTGCCCATTGGTTACTAATTCGCCTGCTTCAAATTCTAAAGCGTAAACATCAATCGTCCCGGATAATATCCAGGATCCATTTCCTTCAAAAGTAGCAAGCGAAAATTCTAGGCCCCGCGTATCTACCGGGACATCCATCGAATCCGTTCGCAATTTCAGACGGAGTCCTCCCAGGCTCATCCCATCAATCATTTGTACCGATCCGAAATTTTGGTGCTCATAAAATTCAAAGCGGGGATTAAAGGCAGCTCCGCTCCAGTCCATATTGTGACAATAAGTATAAGTGAAGCTGCCATTGACAGTCTGCCCAGGCATGCTAAAGGAGTTGCCATCAAAGTAAATATTGTCACTCGGCCCCGGCGGACATTCGCCTCCCGGGCCACCGCTGGATAAAGACCAGTGGACCGGATCGTTCCATTCACCACCGTCACCTACCCAGTAGAGAGTACGGCCAGCATCCTGATTGAAGGCCCAACCGAGATTATTTCCCAGATCAACCGATTGGTCCAAAGTCAAAGGGATCCCGGTATTATTATGTAAATCTCGAATAATTAAATTACTGACCTGATTGGGGCGAGTAGGTCGAATGACTACCGGCGTATTAAGCGTACGGCTACTAATTTCTGCAAAGCTGCCACAGCCTCCCAGTACCGCTAAAGAGTCGAAAGTCAGGGTGTCCTGCCCCTCTATCCTCAACTCATAACCAGGGTTGATGATTAGGTTTTGGGGGTAGATATGATTATTGAAGCGATGCCAACCGTACAGCTCCAGGGTGTCCATCCCCAGGTAGCCCGAGGGATTGTTGGTATAATTATTCTGATAGCCACTAGCCATCATAACCACGTGGTGAAACTCTGAGGAACCACTCCCCGACAGTTCGATACTGCCCGTATTATTAAAGATCACTTTGGAAGTGCCAGCGTCAAAATCCAGGTTCAGATTATTCATCCGCCAGGAAAGGAACTCTCTAAATGTAGTATCTCTTAGCTCAATCTGGGAACTGGTAAGAAACAACTGACGATCAGTCGTCACCTCACTCCGAAACTCCCGAAAACTCAAATCCTGATCATTAGTATTTAGAGATCCCGATAAGAAATCTAAATAACGGAATAAAAATAAGTCATCCTCCAGAGTCCAGCCGCCCAAACCCGTCAGTAAAACATCTTTTTTCAACTCGTGTCCGGCCGTACGAATCGTATTCCCGGCGGCATTCGATTGGAAATATAGATCTCCGTCAAAATTGTAAGTCATTTGGGGAGATAGCGCCAAGGAACCAAAAATTCGAATGTTCTGATCCACACCTCCATTAAGAGCGGGCATCCCGCTTACATTCTCCCAGCGCATATCCTGACAGTAGGCATTTTCTACATTGATCATGACGATGTCCAGTGGGCCGTTAAAAGAATTGACATCAAAAATAACGTCTTCTCCGGGGGTAGGTATACAGGCTCCACCTGGCCCACCACTGGTGAAAGACCAGTTCGCAGGGTCGTCCCACATGCCGGTACCTCCTACCCAGTAGAGCTCATTATAGGTTTTGGTATTAATCGTCCAGCCCGTATTATTTCCCAGATCTACACTGTTTTCTGCCACAAAATCAGCCCCGCCCGCGGCAGTAACGTCCTGAATACTGGCATAGTTTACTGCTATGGTTCCGCTTGCCGGAGCATTCATGAGAAAGGGAGTGCCCGGGCGGTCCGATTGGATAAGCGTAGGCTCCTGACAAGTACCCTGTACTTCCAGGTTTAAAAAGTCTACCCGACGCCCATTAACAAAAACAAAGCTTTTCCCGCCGCCCAGAATAAGGCTATCTACCTCCAAATCGTAGTCAACAATCCCATTATTTTGTATATCCAGACGACCAAGAACCAGCGGGTGCTGGGCATTACCCCGAATCTCACTCTGCCCCGTCTCACTACGAAAGGTTAAGCCGCCAATGGAAGAAGGAAATCCATTATTGTAAAAGTAACGAAAAGTACAACGCGACCCGTTGAGAACAAATTGGGCCTCATCCAATACGAATACATTGTCAAAATTAGTCGATAAATATACCGTATGCGGATTGCCAACGAACATCTCATCAATCCCCGTCAGGGTAACGGTAGAACCATTTAAATTTAAACGGGAATTGGCGGAATTGATCTCCCCATAAAAGCGCTCGCAGATGAGGTCATTCCCCGCTGAGATTAAAGTACCACTGTAGTAGTAAAATAAACCTATTACCTGAAAATCGTCATCCAGTGTCCACGCTGCCCCCGTACCGTCAAAGGTGACATTCCGCAAAAGAGGCTGCCCGGCCAAATCAATAATATTTCCGGTATTGCTACCTTGAAAGCGTACATCTCCCCGAAAGTCAAAGGTCATCTCCGTACTGAGCTGAATGCCTCCAAAAACACTAAGGGTAGCCGAAGCGGCGGCACTAAAGGTAGCACCCTGGGTACCCGTTTCCCAGCGCATATCTCGACAAAAAGCAATGTCGCCGCCCAGACTCACCACCTGACCCGGTGCCGTAAAAGAATTAGCATCAAAAATGACATTATCCTCAGCAGTCGGCGCAGTATTGTGCGTGACCACGCCCCCCGAAGTCGTAGCCCAATTAGAAATATTCGACCAGGAACCATTGCCTCCGATCCAATAATAATCAGCTGCGGAGAGCGGAAAAGTAAGCAGGGTCAAACTTAACAGGTATAGAAACTTTTTCATCATCATCGGTTTTGGGAATAACTGCTGTCTATTTGTTAGTGTCTATAAAGTATAAATTGTAAACAATTAACGTGGCTTAAATAATACCCATCTCAATATAAGCATAAAACGAGGCCTAAAGGCTACCCCCTGGCAGCAAAATTTGTCAGATGATGGCTTTTTACTTACGAAACCATTCCCACGAGGCCCCTCGAATCGATAGCGCTTCCGGCCATCGGTATACTTCCATTCCATTCTCTGTAATGATTTCTATGCGAAGAAAATATTTTCCTGCCGGCAAAGCTAAAGCGGGTTCGTAAGCGCCCACCGAAAATCTAAACGCACTATCCGCTTCCACGGAAGAAACCTTTTTTTGCGAAAGCATCAGGGTTCTTTGGTCTTCGTATTCCAAATAACAACGTATATCCAGTGGACTGCTGCCTGCCCAACCCGTATTTTGCAAACGAAAATTAGGGAATATAAAATAGTACTCGGTATCCGTCCAGAGCGAATCACTGGCCAAGTTCAGAATTGGAAAGTCTTGCCATTCTCTTAATTGATCCTGATAAAAATTATCCCCTTCGTGCCATTCGGCAACTTCTTGCAAAATATCTAAATGGAAAGAGAAATCAAGCGACCGGTTGGTGGCCGGAAGTAAAAGTTCAAAATCTATTGGTATACTATCGCCAGCTGCCAACTGTTGGATGGGAATCGCCCCAATTAAATCAGCCTCCTGAAAGATTCCGATATGAAAAAGAAAAGCCTCCCGGACACCCGTATTCTCAATAAGCAAGCCTTCAACGACCAGGGTATCATTCACCCGGGAAAGTTGTTGTACAGACTTAACCCGCAGATTGGGTAGCTGCTCCACAGGACGATCCCGCAAACAAGCTTTTTCCTGAATCCGCTGACGCATTAAATCCCCGGGATACTTACCAAAAGCCCGCAAATAATTGACCCCTACATTTCCACCACTTGGAAATTCCTGACAAAAATTACTAAAAGGCTCCTGCAAATAGCAATAACTCATCAGCGTACCTCCCCCCTGCTCCACGACCGAAGGACCCGGATCACAAGACCCTTCGGGACAGTAACAATCATCCAGCGGCCCCTCCGGCCAAAAACAGTTGTGCGAATGGGGCGAAGCAATGGTATGACCAATTTCGTGGGCAATAACAAAGACCGTCCAGGAATATTCCGGATAGTTCTGGTAGGTACTTCCAATATTCGCATAAGCTTGTCGACGACGCAAATTACACAAGGAGTTGATATTGGCTAAACCACCATTCGGGGCCAGGCCCTCCTCATCGGTATACCTGGAGAGTAAGAATTCAATATCCCAGTCGCGCTCCTCTTCGGTAAAAGTAGCCGGCAAATATCCCCGAAAAGAAAATATGGCCTCCCGCGCATCTTCCGTAGCAAATGGATCTGGCTGATCCCATACTTTTAAGCCTCTGAGCTGAAGTCCAATTCCCTCCAAACGGTAAATCTGGGCCACGGCGTTAAAAATACCCGCCATTAATAACAGACAATTATCCAAATCTTCGCCTTGTTCCTGATAAATATAGTGATCCATTTCAAAGTAAACGGAGAGCGCTGGCAGCGCGGATCTTAAATAAACCGACTGGTCTAATTCCTGCATACTTCGCTTTAAACCAGGCCTTATCTCATCCGAGGTATGACAGGAAATAGGTACCTGCCGATCCGACTCCTGTTCGATTTTCCAATAATACTGCTCGGGCTGCCGGGGATCGGCCGCCAGGGTAAAACTTTCGTCCGCAGTATTGACCTGAGCCTGTAGTCCCGTTGGAAATACGGAAAGCGTAATCAGGGTATCCCCCTGAAAAGCCTGATAATGCCTGCCTGTGATTATTTCCTGTACCTTCCCATTGGCTCTGGTCAGTTGAAAAGAAGGGTGGAATAAATCAACGCGTTGTAAAGGGAAAGACAGGCCTTCCCTTTTCAGCGGCAGGCGGAAAGTGAGGCGATCTGCCAGTCCTTGCTCATAAGCTGCCCGTAGCTTGGGAAGGTCCATTTTCAAGGGTGTCCGGGTACCCTGTTCTTGATCGCGAAGCGCTACGACCTGGTCTTGAAACACCTGCAGTTCGGTAATCTCCTGGGCCTGCAGTAGTGTACAGCAAGACAAAAGGCCATATAATCCGATCAAAAACGGGCGTTTCATAGGAACAATTCTATATTTGGGAACTTTACTTAGCGTGCTTAAAAGTACCAAATCAGCCATAAATGAGGAAGATATACATTGGTTTATTTTTGATCCTTAGTTCTTTGGGGGCTTTCGCCCAAAAAAACGACCGCATTCCCCGGGCCGAGCGTCCCATCGAGCGACTGGATCTCGGTGTCAATCGCGTCTCCTACCTGCAGGCTCAAATGCCTGAAATAGGTGGTCTGGGATTGGTGGTTTCCCTAAAAGAGTTTCGCTTTGACGGCGAAGATCTCGATTTGCTTGGCAAAGAAATCCCCAGCAATAGCCGCACGCAGTTTGTCAGCACCCACGCGACCAATATGGCGACCATTATCGGTGGGCTGGGCAATTCCAGCTATACAGGTCGAGGGGTGGCCCCGGAAGTTTTTTTCTCTTCTACCAGTTTTTTCAATATTGCCCCGGAGCCCATGGACTACTATCTCAACAATAACATCAGTGTACAAAACCACTCCTACGGGATTGGCATAGAAAATTTTTATGGTTCTGAAGCGCGGGCCTACGATAGCCTGGTCTACGAACTCCCTCATCTGCTACACGTATTCTCGGCGGGTAATATTGGTGACAGCACCTCCGTCGAAGGACCCTACGCCGGCATCCCGGGTTTTGCCAATCTGACGGGCACCTTCAAACAGGCCAAGAATGTACTTACGGTAGGGGCTGTGGATGCTAACCGTCGAATAGAAATCCAAAGCTCAAAGGGACCAGCGTACGATGGGCGGATTAAACCCGAACTGGTCGCCTTTGGAGAAGATGGCAGTTCAGGGGCCGCAGCCATCACTTCGGGGGTAGCTATCCTATTGCAGCAGGCTTTCGCCCAAAACCATGAAGGCCAACTACCCCCGGCAGCATTAATCCGCAGTATTTTGATTAATACCGCCGACGATTTACGACAACCTGGTCCCGACTTTACAAGTGGATTCGGCAACCTGAATGCACGGCGGGCTTTGGCACAAATGAATAGCGGGCACTACCTAATCGACAGCCTGGCCTCCGGCGATCACCTGGCCTGGCCAATTGCCATACCGGTCGCTACCCACCAACTGGACGTTACGCTGGCCTGGACGGATCCGCTCGGCGACTTACAGGGGGGCAAAGCCCTGGTGAACGATCTTGATCTCTGGGTAGAAGATGCCAACGGAATCCAATATTACCCCTGGGTGCTAAACCCTCAGGCTCAGATGGACAGCCTCAAGGCGCCAGCTAGCCGCGGAATGGACAGCCTCAATCCTCAAGAAAAGGTAAGTATAAACCAACCCGTTCCTGGTAACTATACCTTACACCTGCGTAATCGTGGTCAATCGCAGACCTTTGCACTTAGCTATTTTTGCCGAAAGGCAGGACATTTCGTCTTTACCGAACCCACCTCCATAGCACCTCTACTACCCGATTCTATCCAACCTATTCGTTGGGACTGGACCGGTTCCATCCAAAACGGACGGCTGGAATACAAGCACATAGATGAAGTAGAAGAATGGAAAATCATCCAGGACAGCCTGCCACTGGTGAATGGGCAGTACTCCTGGCAGACCCCCACTCAAAGTGGCCGCTTTCAACTCCGAATGGTTTTACCCGATAAGGTATACCTATCGGATACGTTTGTCATTAGTCCAAAACTGAGCTTAGAAATATTATCTGCTTGTAGCAATAACTTTTTACTAAACTGGAGCGCCTCCAAAGAAATTGATCAGTACACTGTTTTCCAGTTGATTGATAATCGTATGAGCCCCATTGCTACCACCAGGGATACTTTTTTTCTAATTGATGCCGCTGCCGATCGCTCGGCTTTTTCGGTAGCCTCCGTAATACCTTCCGGTAAAATAGGCAGACGCAGTCTGGCCCTGGACGCCAACCTTCAACAGCCCCCTTGCTACGTCCGTAATTTTACGGCCCAACGGACAGGGAATCAGGGGCGTATTGACTTTAATTTAAGTACCAACTATAATATTGTTGTTCTGGACTTACAAAAATGGGATGGCACTCAATTCCTGACCATAAAAAGCTGGCCAGCCAACGAATTAGATCATTCCTTTTACGACCCGGATATTCGCCTGGGCAACAACTATTACCGGGTTCGTATTGGACTGATTAATGACGAAGTACTCTTTACCAATACCCTCAATATTTTTTACGTGCCGGAAGATGCTGTTCTATTGTATCCCAACCCCGCGAATGCTGGACAGGAACTCAAGATCAGTATTCCTACTTTCCAGGGAAGAAGTATCTACGTCTACGATGCCCGGGGGCGACTGTTAGTCCGTGAAGATATTTTAAGTTCCCTCTATCGGTTGGAGACCCAGAACTGGTTAGCGGGTTTTTATTTCTTTACCATTGTCGATGCAGCGGGTAGACGGGAGCACCAGGGAAAGATTATTGTAAAATAGAAAGGGCTGACCAAAATACACGGTCAACCCTTCCCAACTGCCTGAGCAGTTTCTCTCATTTCTCACTCATTAATACAAGAAGTCCAGTGCTACTTTGTCATCTGCATTGAATGGACGATCGCCACCACCAGTACAAGACAACATAAAGCTCTGATCCGCTAAAGAAGCCCCGGTCGGAGTACCTGGAATATGGTTAGCCCCAACGGTACTAGCCCCTTCATCTCCACCACTACCACAGCTGATCGAGCGATCAAAATAATCGGTGTGACGGAAACCAATACAGTGGCCCATCTCGTGTGCAATTACCGTAGCAATGGCTGCTGTGCTCCAACCGTAGCTAGACTGAATAACACCACTCATTCTGATTTCATTGTAGGGATCACCACCTGAGGTAGGAAATCCGGCAGATCCTAAGATACCACGGCGTTCATCTCTCTTGCTCAGACGTGTGAACACAATATCCGCGGAAGCCTGATCTGAAGTTCTTGAGAAGGTAATCTCCAGGTTTTCTGAGTTGTACCGTCCAATCGCATCTGCCAGGGCGTCGGCATAAGCCTGATCAAATTGGAAGCTGCCGCCATCGTTGCCGCCGCCACCGCCGCCGCCGCCTCCTCCTGGAGGACCTGGGTTACCACCGGGCGCATCAGCTGGACCGCCAACGCCGCCACCACCACCACCAGGTGTGGTAGAAGAACTGCCACCCGATACTGTACTCGCTCCACTGGAAGGCTGTGGTGCACTCATATAGATCGTAATCGTACGACTACCACCAGTGCTTACCAAATTATTGGTGCTGTACTGTTCTGCATTGGGTACGCGATGCTCATGAATTTCAGAATTCAGGAACTCTTCCGTGATGATAATGTCTCTTTCAATGCGGTAACCCTCGTCGACTTTTTCAATGCCATCCGGATTGAAACCCAAGTTACGAAGTTGCGTAATTACTTCTTGTGGCACTTCGCCACGTGCGTCAAGGTCTTCTTTTTCACAGGAGGAAACTAAAATGGTAACCCCTAGCAAAATAAGAAGGGAATAAGTTAATCTAATCATTGTGTGTAAAATTGTGTGTAACGAATAAAATAATACCGCAACAATTATAGATAAAAATAATATAACTAAAAAGCCCCAACGCAAATTAACCAATGGCAAAAACCGTTTTTTACCAAATAAATAAATTCGGACCGCCTTTATTCGCTGGCATCCAGAAAAAACAGTACCACAAATAAGATACTATTTGTCAAGGGATTAGAAGAACACTGATTGATCACACTATGAAATATTCTGCAGCGTTTCGCTGAAGCCCAATAAAGTTAATTTTTTATAGCAATAATTAGACCTTTCATCCGCTTAACCCCTAAAACACCAAACTTATCATTATTTCTGAACCCTTCTTTAGCTAAAATAAATCATAATAAAGGCGACCACCACCACGATAAACAAAGAAGCAATGATATCTACCCAACCGTAGCTGGCGCGATTCTCTGCTTTTTGTTCCGCAGTAAGTGAACCCATGGTAAGCCCCTGAATCTTATCCTTGATTGGTGCAGCGGAGAAGAGCGATACAATGATCGTCACGGCTACACAGTACAGGAAGAAGAAAGAAGAGAACTTCAGGAAGTTCATATCCGCGATGGCGAACCAAATGGAGTCTGGGTTCAAGCTGTCCTTAAACACCTCCATAGTCAGGCGGATCCCCGCTACAAACAGCCCGGAGAACAACGTCGCCAGTGCTCCTTTGTAATTCACCCGGTTAGAGAATATACCCAGCAGGAAAACCGCTGTAATGGGGGGCGCAATGTAAGACTGAACATTCTGTAAATAACCGTAGAGGGCACCATCGGCTAGCCGCTCGATAATCGGCACCCAGGCAATACCTAACAACACGACCACTCCGGTGGCAATCCGGCCTACCTGGACCAGTTGCTTTTCTGGTGCGTCGGGCCGTAGTTTCTTATAAATATCTACCGTAAACAAAGTAGAACAGCTGTTGAACACAGAAGCTAAAGAAGACATCAGAGCCGCCATCAGGCCCGCTGCCACCAGGCCCCGCAAACCGGCCGGCAGGATAAACATCATTAGTGCCGGAAAGGCTTCATCCGGCCGATCCCACATCAGAATGCCCCGCTCTTTTAAGACCAGCGCAATCACCCCCGGAATCAGGAATAAGAATACCGGCAATAGCTTCAGAAAGGCGCCAAAAATACTACCCCGACGACCTTCTTTAATATTTTTTGCGGTCAGCACCCGCTGTACAATCACCTGATCAGTACACCAGTACCAAATACCGACAATGGTAGACGACAAGACCAGCCAATGCCAGGGAAAATCCGGATCATCCATCGGACGCCACATATCCATATAACCTACCCGTACGGTATCTACCGTCTCGACAACCGAAGCCCAGCCACCAGCGACGTTGAGGCCCATAAAAGTAAGCGTAGCAGCTCCCAGCACCAGAATCACCGCCTGTAAGGTTTCGGTATACACCACCGCTCTCATCCCCCCCAGGATGGTATAGATCCCGGTCAGGACAACGGTAATAATTGCGCCCGCCATGAAGGAAATACCCAAAAGCGTAGAAATGACAATACCTCCGGCATAGAGGGTCACCGATACTTTCGTCAGAACGTAAGCCGCCAAACTAAAAAGAGAAAGGAACCAGCGAGCCCGGGGGCCAAAGCGTTTTTCCAGAAATTCGGGCATGGTAAAAACGTTCGCCCGGACGTAAAAAGGCAAAAATAACCAACCCAACAGGACCACTACCCAGGCGTGTAATTCGTAGATCAAGAGTGGGAATTTATCACCAGCCCCTGAACCGGCCAGCCCGACCACGTGCTCCGAACCAATATTAGAGGCAAATATGGAGGCACCTACCACAAACCAACCCATGTTGCGGCCAGCAAGGAAATAATCCTCCGACGTTTTTTGTTTTTGCATGATTACCCAGGCTGCTACCCCGAGCAATAAAGCAAAATAAAGGGCAATGACTACCCAGTCTAATGTTTCAAATCCTGTTTGCATTGTTTTTGTTTTTGTTTTATGTCCCTTCGTTTCCCTTTGACACTTAGCTAAGCCTGCACAAAAGAGCAAATAAAATTGGAAAAAATTAAGCATTCCGACAAAAAATTTTGTGCACAATCGATTCCCGCCCTCTTTCATTGGTAAATGGTTAACCCCATGGCTTTACCCCACAGATATACTTAAGCCATTTGCTAAATCGTTATTAGTTTCCAGGCAGCTTATTTGCTATCCCGTGTGCAACCAGAAGGTGGAAGCAGCTGTTCTTTTAAAAATGAAAGAAACCAATGCCCATGCGCCCAATAATCATTTTATTATTGCTTTCGCCCCAGATCATCTTTGCACAAGCCGAAAAAAAATCCAGCGGATACGACGACGGACCTTATCTGCTAATGGAAGAGCAACAGGTGAAAGCACTCTGGATCGAAAATACGAAACTGAAGAGCCGCACCTTTAATTTGGGAGAAACCATCGAGCTACCACAAACCATTTCGCCCGACTTCTCCATCCATTTTGAAGACCTGGAAAACCCAATGGTTCCCCAAAAGGAAATTCATTTTGAGACCAATGCCCCCATCGCCGCCCTCAGCGATGTACACGGTCAGTATGATGTCATGGTGAAGTTACTGCGTTCTAACCGAATAATTGATCAGGAGAACAACTGGATTTTTGGTAATGGCCACCTGGTCATCGTGGGTGATGTGTTTGACCGGGGCGATCAGGTAACCGAGATTCTTTGGTTGATCCACAAATTGGAAAAACAGGCCACCCGCAATCGGGGCCGTGTCCATTTCTTACTGGGCAACCATGAGCTCATGGTCTTGACGGGAGATCTGCGCTTCTTACATCCTAAGTATCGCTACACCATGGGCTTGACCCAGTTACCCCTAAACGAATTATTCAATGAAAATTCTTATTTGGGTCGCTGGTTACGCTCCAAACCCCTGGCGATTACGATTAACAATATGGCCTTTGTACACGGTGGGTTTTCGGAGTTACTATTAGAAAAAGTCGATCAGCTACAAACCATAAACCAACTGGGACGGCGGTCTTTGGATGCCCCCCTGGAAGAAATTGCGCAAGACTCTTTACTGCAATTCATGGCCGGTCAGGATGGCCCACTTTGGTACCGGGGTTACTTTGAAGAAAAGGATATGAGCCGCCGGCATGCCGAACGAATCTTAAAGCAATTACGGGTCGAACATATTATCGTAGGCCACACTTCACACGAAGCCATTCTTCCTCTTTTCAACAACCGCATTATTGGAGTAGATTCCAGTATTAAGTTTGGAAAAACGGGAGAAATCTTGCTATGGGAACAGGGAGCGTTTTTCCGAGGCAGCATTTTTGGGGAACGGACCAGGCTTTAAGCCACTGCCTGGCAAAATTTCATAAAATACCAGTAGCCGTCGAAAAAGTTAGCGACTTGTTGACGAAATAAGTACTTTAGTGCCAACACTAATCCAAAGCACCATGCGTAATCCATATTTTATTTTGTTGCTCTGCCTACTGATCCAACCCGGTTTAAAGGCACAGACAGGCTCCTCTAACCAAAGTTTATTCCAATACTTCACCAGTATCAAAGACAGCGTACCCTTAGTTATCCTCGAAACCGATGCCCGCGAATTGATCAAACACAAACTGGCAGAAGAATACCAGGCGGCTACTTTCCGGTTTCAAGATGCTGCGGGCCAATGGAAAAGCCTTTCGGGAAAAGTCCGGGCCCGGGGCAATATGCGTAAACAAGTTTGTTACTTTCCTCCTCTGAAACTCAATCTTAAAAAAGGGGACCTCCAGGATCTTGGTTTCAAGAAATTAGATCAGCTCAAACTCGTGCTGCAATGTTGGGATAACAAGCGCGGCTATGCCCTACTCCACCGGGAGCAATTGCTCTATCAGCTACACGAAGAAATTGGGCCCTTTAGCTACCGTACCGCTCTCATCCGCGTCCAATTGAGCGATAAATATGACAGCCCACACTACGCCTTTCTGATCGAAGAAGAGAGTGAATTTACCCAACGACTCAATGGACCGGTGGTAGAAAAAGGACGGATCCGAAGCAAACTCATTGACCGGGAAGCTTATTTAAGGATGTGCTTCTTCCAATATCTGATTCTTAACACCGACTGGTATATGCATAACCAACACAATCTCGAGTTTATACGCCCCGAGGGCTACGAGTTATTCTGTCCGGTACCCTACGATTTTGATTACGCCGGATTGGTCAACGCCAGCTATGCTGTCCCCCACTCCTCCCGAAATATTAAAGATGTGCGGCAGCCCTGCTACCTGTGTGACGACGTCAGTGTAGAAGAAGCCCAGGAAATGGCCAGCTTCTTTAAAGAAAAGAAATCCAGACTCTACCAAATTGTTAAAGATTACCCCCACCTAAGAGAAAAAGATAAGGATGACTTTATCGATCGACTGGATACCTTTTATAATGAGATTGAAAATGACAGACTGGTCGATCGGTTTTTCGCCAATAAAAAGGAATAGACCAAGGAATAGAAGTCAAGTATGATCCCCCTATCCCGGCGATAAAAATCAGTCTTTTTTTCCAAAAAATGCGGTAATTTTAGTCTCCGGTTTTTAATACTATAATAGAAGTTGTCTAATGTTTTCTGCTGAAGGCGCGAAAACTTTAGACAACTTCATAAAGCATAAGATCTACTTATGAACAAGTGGCTAAAAATAACCTTAATCGTACTCGGTTCTTTACTTCTGCTCGTGGCTATGGCCGGAGCGGGCGGTTGGATGTACCTCAAAAATACCTTTCTGGATTTTGAAAAAAACTACACCGAAAAACAAGACATTCAGGAGTTGACCATCGATGCTTATACCTTTCTGGACCGCAATGGTAACGAACAGTTAGACATCTACGAGGATGATCGTCGCTCCATCGAGGCCCGGGCTGATGATCTGCTCTCCAAAATGACGCAGGAGGAAAAGATTCACCTGCTGAAGGGGTCTGGAATCGCCTCCGCGCTCGGCCGTGGAGAGATTGGTCAGGTTATTCCCGGAGCAGTGGGTACGATTGTCCCCACCCCTCGCCTGGGTATTCCTACCATTTATTTGTCTGACGGGCCGGCGGGACTTCGTATTCAGCCCACTCGTAAAGGAGAAGACCGGACGTACTACTGTACCGCTTTCCCCATTGCCTCATTACTAGCTTCCAGCTGGAATAAGGACCTGGTCTACCAAGTGGGTGATGCCATGGGTAGCGAAGCCCTCGAATACGGTATTGATGTTATCCTGGGGCCGGGCGCCAATATTCACCGCCATCCGTTTTGCGGACGCAATTTTGAATACTACTCCGAAGATCCCTTATTGACGGGCAAAATGGGCGCCGCCATGGTCAATGGTATCGAAGACAATGGCGTAGGTACTTCCGTAAAACACTTTGTAGCCAATAATCAGGAGACCAACCGCAATAATAACAATGCCATCGTCTCAGATCGGGCCTTAAGGGAAATCTATTTGCGAGGATTCCAGATTATTGTCGAGGATGCCCAGCCCTGGACCATTATGTCTTCCTATAATAAAGTAAACGGAAGCTACGTGGCCGAAAATGAAATCCTACTCACCGATGTGCTAAGAGACGACTGGGGCTTCGAGGGTATCGTCATGTCCGATTGGTTTGGGGGCCGCGATGCGCCCGCCATGATCAGTGCCGGAAATGATCTACTAGAACCCGGCACCAAATTGCAATGGAAAGCCCTGAAAAAAGCTGCTGAGAACGGAGCATTATCCCAGGAGGCCATCGATACTTCCGTAAAACGTATCTTAAAACTTATCCTGGGTTCTAAAAAGATGCAGAATTACGACTACGGCAATGATCCCAATCTGGCAGCACACGCCAAAATCGCCCGTCAATCAGCTGCCGAGGGCATGGTTCTCCTTAAAAACAATGCCGTACTGCCCTTACGCGAGACTCAAAATATCGCCTTAATCGGAGTCACTTCCTACGATTTTATCGCGGGGGGTACAGGTTCGGGAGATGTAAATGAAGCCTATACCATCTCTCTGGAACAGGGACTCAGCAATGCTGGATTTGAAGTCAATGCAGCGGCAAAACAAGCCTTTGAGACCCACAAGGCTAATAACGAAAAAGCGTTTGATAAACCCGAAGGGATGCAGGCCATGTTCCAGCCCTACGATCCGCCAGAGTTGGTCCTTACCCAAGAGCAACTAGCCGAAGTGGTAGCCACCGCTGATATTGGTATCCTAACCATAGGCCGCAACAGTGGCGAGGGGGGCGACCGGATAGTGGAAGGAGATTTCCGGCTGTCTGAAGAAGAACAAGAAATGCTAAGCAACACCTGCGAGGCCTTCCAAGCCGCGGGTAAGCAGGTCGTGGTCGTACTCAATATCGGCGGAGTCATCGAAACGGCCTCCTGGAAAGAGCAGCCCGATGCCATTTTACTGGCCTGGCAGGGCGGACAAGAAGGCGGGAATGCCGCCGCTGATATCCTGTCTGGAAAAGTAAATCCCAGCGGTAAACTACCGATGACTTTTCCTATCGAAGTAGAAGATCACGCCTCTCATGACAACTTCCCTCCGGGCGGCGGCAGCATGGATATGCTCAGCATGATCAGAGGTACAAAAGACAAACCCCTGGACGAACAAGTTGCTAATGTGGACTTTACGCGCTACGAAGAGGGCATCTACGTCGGCTATCGCCACTTTGATAAGGAAGCCCTAGAGGTGTCCTACCCCTTTGGTTCCGGACTATCTTATACCGATTTCGACCTTAGTGATTTGGTCGTGATTGTGCGAGAGGATAGTATCCTCGTCAACGTGGAAGTTCAGAATACAGGTGATCGGCCCGGCAAAGAAGTCGTACAGATTTATAGCACTAAGCCCGATTCCCAGATTGATCGGCCCGAACAGGAATTACAGGCTTTCGCCAAAACGCCAGTCCTGGCACCGGGAGCCAGTGCCACCGTAACCCTACAATTCCCCATTTCTTACCTGCGCTATTGGGATGAGGATGGGGACCGCTGGCAATTGGAGGAAGGTAAATATCAAATCAAGGCGGCAAAAGACTCCAGAGATGCAGGATTGACAATAGATATTGTATTGTAAGGAAACATTTCGGGTCGAAGCAGGAGCTTCGACCCAACCCCTTCCGGTAGAGACAAGGCATGCCTTGTCTCTACCGGATATCAACCAATATTTTTTTCGCCAGCATCTCTAAATCCAGCCCCATCACCTCTTTACTGACCTCGATGGTCTGCGTCTTCCAATCATCCGGCAGCTGATCGTAGCCCAGAGCCGCACCCAGAATCATCCCCGCTACGGCCGCCACCGTATCATTATCCCTTCCATAATTCACGATAAAGGTCATCGTCTTTTCAAAATCCCCCGCTCCGTACAGTAATCCGGTAACCAGGATCTGCCAGATCTCTCCGGCGTGAAAGGGAATCGCCTTTTGTCGTTTTTCCAGCTCTTCAAATAGATATTGCTCCTGTAACCAATCGGCTGCGGTGCCCGGAAAGCCCTCTGGGATTACCAGGGGAGCAGCCTCCGAAACTTCCAAAGTTCGCGCCTGCTGCACCATCACCTGTGCTTCCTGCAGCATTTGTACACTCAACCGACCAATCAATCGGGCATCCTGATATCCGTAAGGATCGATGTACTGATGAATGGCCAGTAAAGAGTCTACATTACTGGTTTGCAGCGCTTTATTCGTAATGGCCGCCACCAGACCCGTGATGTCTCTGGCGTAACCCAGATCAAACAAGGCATGCTCAATCCCGGCGAGGTATGCCTCCTCCGGAGAAGCCGCCACCAGACCGAATACGGGAGAATACAACATCCCCGCGCAAGACATCTCCCCACCGTAGAAGCGATGTTGAGCCGCTAAAAAGGCAGTAGTGCCCTGCTGGTAAGCCATCGTCACCCTCGCCCACTCCTTAATCCAGTTGAGCTGCTCAATGCGTTCGTCGAGTACATCCGTTGACTTTTTAGTCTGCGCATCGGCCAGTGCGGTCACCCGATCTTCGTAGTAGTCGGTAATAAAAGCAGCGAAATGATCGGTACTCAACTCGCCGCGATGTTGATTGATGTAATCCCCCATCAGCACCTTCCAGCGCGTATCATCGGTTGTAGATCCGGCCACCATATTGTGCCGCCAGGTGCCCTCCGCACTTTTTTCGCGCAGCGCCGTGGTTAACTCCGTAATGTAACCGTATTGGGCTTGAATATCCTTGCGGTACCACATCTCCGTCGAAGCCCCCATGGCATCACCGATGGCCGAGCCTACAATGGCACCGAGTACCCGATCACCCAACTCCGTTTGATCCAGTTTTACGGAGGAGGTGTCCCGCGCCGACTCCCAGGGCATAGGGATATCCGTACGCTCGGGCGAGGGCGTACAGGAAAAAAGGAATGCCAGAGCACTAAACACAAAACCCCGAAGTACTATACTCATACTACTATCATTTTTCTAGCCATTTTTAATAAGGCGGCCTTCTCCTCCAGGCTCCGTTCTAGGGGCAACTGCGCCAGACCAATCAGTCGACGCATCATCTCGGTACCGGCTATCTGCTGCGTCCGCTTTTCCCCTAAGGGTAAGCCATAAGCCGATAGACATGCCGCCAATTGGTCCTCCTCGCCCGTAGCCAGGATAAGATGGGCCACCATAATCCCCAGATCAAACTCCGGAAAACCCAAAAAGCTGAACTCTGGGTCGATCACGTACAAATGACCGGCCGAGCGCAGCCAACTACCGGGGTAATAATCGCCGTGCAATAAGGTATCTCCCTCCGCGAGGTACAGTGCCCCCAGAGACTGAACAGCAGACTTCAGCTCACCGTCGGTCTTGTAAGACATGGACAAGTCCTGCAACCCTTCCTGAACATCGTCCAGCACAAAACCGTTATCTTCCATAAACGGCAGAACAAAGATGTGTTGATGATTCAATTGACGTAGCGACCGATTCGCCGGATATTCGGAGACCCTTTGCTGGTGAACTTGACGCAAAAAACCAAGTAGCGCTGCGCGGTCTTGAGCTGGCACCCGACGCTCCGCATAATAAGTGGTCAAATCCTCCCCTTCCCCCAGATCCTCCAGCAGTAAGAGGTGGTGGCTGGCATCGTAAGCCAGGATTTCCGGCACCCTGTCGCCAACTTGCGCCGACTTGATTTCCTGATAAAACTGCTGCTCCACGGCGATCCGCTCCAGGGGGGCCGGGATATTCTGGTATTTATGGACATAAGGCCGGGATTGCTTAAGAATAAAGGCGCGTTGGTCCGTTCGCAGGCGCAAGACGACGTTCATATTGCCCTCGCCGGGCTTTTCCAAAGCTTGTATATGTTCGTCACCTGCCAGCCAGCCCTTCTCCTGCAACCAGCGGGTAAGCACTTCCGGACGGGTATTCAGATTAAATTCCTGCACAGTAAATCATCGTTTGATGTAGAGCATAAATTACGAAAAAGCCAGAGGAATATTCCCTTTAACACCTATTTTATAACCAAAAAGAAGTTTCTCCGAGGCAGATTTTTTAACTTAGCCGCACACTTGTACAAAAAAGATTTATGAAGATTCCTTTCAGGCTCACGATTCTCTTTCTGTTCCTCTTTTGTCAGGGCGCTTTCGCGCAAAAAACCATTTATCCGCCCAGCCAGATACCCGACCGTATCGTATTGAGTTGGCGTGAAGACCCGGCCACAACCCAGTCGGTCACCTGGCGAACAGACGCCACGGTAGATACCGCCTTTGCAGAAATTGCCCTGGCCGATGCTTCGCCCGATTTCGCCCTGGAGAGAAAACAGGTCCAAGCGCGTACGCAGGTACTCTTGACCACTGATCATACGGCACATTTTCACTCCGCGACCTTCCGCCAACTGGTTCCCAATAAACTCTACGCCTACCGCGTAGGTAGTGAGGCCGGTTGGAGCGAATGGTTTCACTTTACAACCGCTGAACAGACGGCAGCCCCCTTTTCCTTTGCCTACTTTGGGGATGCCCAAAATAGCCTGAAGTCCTTCTGGTCACGCACGGTGCGCCAGGCCTACAGCACCATGCCCGATATGGACTTTATGGTCCACGCTGGCGATTTGGTCAACCGCGCCAACCGCGACGAAGAATGGGGGGAATGGTTCTACGCAGCGGGATGGATTACGGGCACCAAGCCTCAAATGGCTTGTCCTGGAAACCACGAGTACGTGCGCTCGCCCGAAGGCGAACGCGTGCTGGACAACCACTGGCGCCCCACCTTTACCTTTCCGGAAAACGGACCCGATGACCTACGCGAAAGCGTCTATTATTTTGACTATCAGGGCGTTCGATTTATTTCCCTGAATACTCAGGCCATGCTGAGCTACCCCGCCGAATTGATTATGCAAAAAGAATGGCTGGAACAGATTCTATCCACCAATCCCCACCGCTGGACCATCGTTTTTCAGCATCACCCCATCTACTCTACCGCTCAGGGCCGCGACAATCCGGAACTGGAAGAACATCTGCAGCCGCTCTACGAGCAGTACGGCGTTGATCTGGTACTACAGGGACACGATCATACCTACGGTCGCGGACACAACCTCGCTTTTGGCGAAAGCCGCAAAGACCCACTGGACAAGGGGCCCATCTACGTGGTCTCAGTCAGTGGTCCCAAGATGTATAATATTAATTTTGCCGACTGGCTTACGCGCATTGCCTCCAACACCCAGCTCTACCAGTTGGTCCACCTGGATGGCGATCAGTTACGCTACGAAGCCTATACCGCTACCGGCCAGCTCTACGATGCCTTCGAGTTACATAAGCAGGCTGATGGCCATAACCAATTTATAGATAAAGCGCCCAAAGCCGTACCCGAGCGCGCTAACATTCCCGCCCGCTATAAAAACCAAATGAGTGAGGAGCAGATTGAGGCCTACCGCTTGAAGTTTATGGAATATATGCAAAAGAATAGATTACGGGAGAAGAATTAAAACTACCCTCCCAGAAGCTCCAAAGTCACCAGATAAGCGCAGTGGTCGGAGGCGATGGGATCGGCAATGACCTGCGTCTCGAGAACGCGCCAGCGGTCCCGGGGCCAGTACATGATGTAATCAATCTTTTTAGTAGGCTGATCGGACGAATAGGTCGGTGCAGGATTCGCTTTATCGTAGCTGCCCTGCCACATTTCCTCTAGAATATCAATGGGCCGGCTATCCGGCACGGCGTTCAAATCGCCGGCTAAAATGGTCGGGAACCTATTCTGAACAAACACTTTATTGATCGCCTCCACCTGCATGATGCGGTCGGTCGCATCCCGGGTATGATCCAGATGGGTCCCCACGAAGGCGATAGTGTCGCCGGAGGGCAGAATGGTCTGGATTTCCAGTGCAGCGCGGGGCTCCTTACCCGGCGAATGCGGCAGGGCTACGTTACGCGTTTGCAAAAAACTGTACCTGGACAATACTCCCTCGCCGTATTCGCCACCGTCATAGGGCATAGCCCGACCAAAAAGAGGCGCCAGCTTAGTACGCCAGGCCAATTCGGTCACCAAATCGTACTTTTTGGCGCGATTGGTCTGAAAATCTACTTCCTGTAAAGCAACTAGATCCGGCTGGGCATCAATAATTACCTGCGCAATGGCATCCAAATCAAAATCGCCCTGGGTAGTCGCCCCGTGCAGGATATTAAAGGTCAGTACCTTGACGATGCGGTCACTGTCGACCGCAGCTTGGGCAAAAATCGTTTGTTGACTCAACAAGAGGGTAAGAAATAAAAAGTATCTAAAGTGCATGAACGGTGATTTTATTGTTTATGAAGTTGTTTAAAAACTCCTCACTGAGTCCTTGCAACACATTGAAAGCCAATACGGCAGCTCTTTTTTATCTTGACTTCCAAGCCGTTACCAATCATCTCACGAGGAATTCTTAAACAACTTCTATGCGTAAAACGAATGGGAGTAGTGCGTAGGGAATCCTACGCACAACGGTTAATGTTTTTTATCCATCCTTTCCGAAGGAAAAGGTCAGTCCGGCATTGGCCTGTAATCTTTCCAGCAGGGCATCGCCCATGGCCACCGATGGTGTGAGTACACCGGCAATATCCGGGGTATTATCCCTGGCCAGGCAGATGGCACTTTCGGCCAGCATCTTGCAGGTCGAGCCGTAGCCGGGATCTCTATCTCCGGTTACTTTCCCGACGACCAGGCTGCCGTCGGACAGGATATTATAAAAGCGCAAATTGAAATACCCCGCCTCCCTTTTCGCTTTGCTGGGACCCTCACCCGGATCCGGCATAATGCGATCAACTACTTTCTTGAGCAGGGAGCCCGGTTTGGCCATACTAATCAGGCCCATGGGCAGCGCCGCCGCGTAGGCTTTCAATTTTCCCTGCCAGCCGTCGCCAGCCATGGTAGCTTCCTCGTATTGGAAATCTTTTCCGTAAGGATATCCGGCCAGGGCATTACTGCGCCGAACGACTTTGGTGTTGATGGTCGCCATGATAAAGGGAAAGATCCAGTTTTGGCTAGTCTCGTCGTAGACTACCTTTTGCAGGTCTCTTTTATCCGGTCCTTCCTGTTCGCCCTTTGGGTTCAGGCTGTAGGGCTTAATCAAAACCCCATAGAGACTTTTATCTTTCTCCGCTTTTACGATTTCATTACCCAGCGAGGCGTAGGTCCCACCACTGAGGCCACCCTTGGCACCCCGTACCCGCATTTTGATCTGCGTGGCGGGCTCTCCCGTTTTCTCCCGGGCTTGCTTTTGCATAAAATAGACCCCCATATCGGAAGGGATAGAATCAAAACCACAGGTGTGGACGATCTTGGTACCATTGGCCTGCGCCGCTGCGTGGTGCTGATCGATCATGTCCCGCATCCAGGTGACCTCACCAGCCAAATCGCAGTAGTGGGTCTGCTGGGCAACACAGGCAGCCACCAGTTTGGAGCCGTATTTCCCGTAGGGGCCTACGGTGGTACAAATGACTTTGGTACGCTTTGCCATAGCTTCCAGGCTGGACTGATCCAGGCTGTCGCCTAAAAGGATCGGTACCGAAGCATCGGCTACTTCGGAGCGGATACGCTCCAGTTTGGACTGATTCCTCCCGGCCATGGCCCAGGACAAATCCTTCCCCACTCCGTATTTTTGGTATAGGTACTCTGCAACCAAACGACCGGTAAAACCACTGGCGCCCCAAACAATAAGATCAAATTCTCTGGTATTTTGCATAAATGCTTTATCTTATGAAATGATGATGTTAAAGTAAGCAATTAATTTAAATTTCTGCCAAAACCAAACCCGATGCCTATAATAAGCGATACACCACCCGTTGAAGTTCAGGAAAAACTCAAACGACTTAGCGATGATCTCGACCTTAAAATACCCGTTAAAAAACTGGAGCGCAATCTCCTGATCGCCACCTGGAACCTGAGAAGCTTTGGTAATCTCACCCGCAAATGGCACACGACCGAGGAAGACTCCCCCCGCCGGGATTTGTCCTCGATTCTGTACATCAAAGAAATCATTTCTCGCTTTGACGTCATTGCCCTGCAGGAGGTCAAGTCCAATATTCGTGCCCTTCGAGACACTCTAAAATTATTGGGTTCGAATTGGAGTATGATCCTGACGGATGTCAATCGCGGTGATGCGGGTAATGGCGAACGCATGGCTTACCTTTTCGATACCCGCCGCGTGCAGTTATCCGGTCTGGCGGGCGAAATTGTGGTGCCCAAGGAATGGGAAGAGCAGGTAGAACAAAATGCCCTGCAAGAACAGTTCGTTCGGGCCCCTTTTGCGGTGGGCTTCCGCTCGGAACAAAAGACCTTTATCCTGGTTACGCTACATATCAAATACGGGAAATCTTCTAAGGACCGTATTGCCGAATTACAGGGCATTGCGCGCTGGATGAACGAATGGGCAGGGGATATGAACGCCTATGATCACAACCTAATCACCCTGGGAGACTTTAATATCGATGAGCGGGGAGATTTACTGACGGAGACCTTTATTTCTCAGGGGCTACATATTCCCCCTGCCCTTCAGGATCGCAGAGTAACCCGCTCTATCTTCAACGAACAGAAATACTACGATCAGATCGCCTGGTTCGAGAAAGGCGGACGAAGGGCTTTATCCATGGATTTTATCAACGGTGGAAACTACGACTTCCTCCCCCTCCTTTGGGAGGAATCCCGGAATACCAAACTGCAGTTTTCATTTATGATCTCTGATCACTATCCACTCTGGACCGAATTCAGCATCCGGGAATAAAAAAGGCAGGAATACAATTCCTGCCCGTTAATTCCTTCTGTTTTTCTTGATGAAGCTGTTTTATAAGCGTTCGCCCCAATCATTACTAAAGACAAAGTCCTCCTGTGACATGCGGCTGCGCTCTTTGGTCTCCCCTTCCTGCAAATCTTCGGGGAGATTTTCTACATGGCCACCGTAATAACCAATAGCTACGGCCGTTGCTACGTGGAAATCATCTGGCACATTAAATACTTGGTGGGCCTGCTTCCAGTTTACACCCGCCATGTGATGCAGGGCAATACCAAACTCCTGTGCCTGGACGGTCATATTCCCCATGGCTAAACCCAGATCATGCAGGGCGTGGAAATTATCCTTTCCGCTGTCAAATGTTTTCTTATAGGCGGTCAACATTAAAACAGGGCTATCTACCCACGACTGATTGAATTCTGACAGACAATCATAAATTTTGTCGTACGCTTCGGTTCCTTTCCAACCTACTAAAAAGCGCCAGGGCTGCTGATTGTAAGAACTGGCAGACCAGCGGGCAGCTTCTAATAACTGGCGCAATTCAAATTCGCTAGGTGGCTTTTTGTCGAAGGCCCTCGGTGACCAGCGCTCTTTGAGGGTATCGATTAGGGGGAAATCGGTTTCTGCGGTTTTTGTGCTTAATTTTTCACGTAGGGTATCCATAGTTTTTGCTTTTATTCTAGAAAAGATTAGCCCTAGGATTGTTTGCTTGTCTTGCCAATCTTTGGGCAAAGGAATGAGAAATATAGTGGTATACGCCGGTGCCAGCACTCATGACCTGTACGTCTTCGAAACCCACCTCGTAGGCGATCTCCTTGATAGACCAGGCGGTATGCAGCAAAAGTCGTTTAGACTTGAGCAGGATACGATCCTGGATATGTTCTTTGGCGACCTTTCCGGTCAGATTTTTACAGTCTGGCTAAGGTGCCTGGGTGATATATGAATTTCGGCCGCGTATTCTTTAACCTTATGCCACTCTTGATACTTTTAATCGCGCAGCATACAAATACCAGTGTGCTCCTCGTCGGTTTGACTTTCGTCAAAATTAGCACTCTGGTGGCAGTAGATCAGCTCCATACGCTGCAGTTGAAAATCCAGGTGCGCGGGCCGTTGTTCTATACTTGCCGTCGCCATTTTAATCCACGATGGCCTGATAGATGAGTTGCTGCATTTTATTTCCATAAAACCCGCTGAAAGGGGCCACCTGGGTCATCAATACCGCCGCTAGGTCTTCCTGGGGATCAATAAAGAAAAAGGTTCGGTAAGCCCCGCTCCAGGCAATCTGCCCCACGGAACCCAGCTTACGAGTATCCGACAGATCGGTGACTACACCAAAACCAATACTAAAGCCATAACCAGGGTCAGTGTACAAATCCCCTACGTGGTTTTGTGTCATTAATTCAATCGTTTTGGGACTCAGCAATTGTGCTCCATCAGGACTGCGCCCCTCATTTAGAAAAAGTTGACAAAACTTGATATAATCACTAGCAGTGGAGAACAGCCCATTACCACCACCGTATACCGTGTTCCCTTCCATCGGGGTCTGACGAGGACTTAGGCTCACTTTCCCCTCGGCATTGGCCACATGCAGTTTGGCCATACGATCTTGTTCTTCCTTTGGGATATTATACCCGGTATGTTCCATATCCAGCGGCTGAAATAGGCGCTCCTCCAGAAATTCAATCGTTGTCTTACCAGAGAATTGTTCAATCAACAAACTAAGCACACCCGGCGCAGCACTGTAGTACCACTGCTCCCCCGGATGGCCAATCAGAGGTAGCTCGGCCATCGCACTGACGCGTTCTTCGATCGTTTGAGGTTGGGACATATACATCGCCTGCATATAGTCGCGATCCAATTGGCTGGATCCCAAACCGTGCGAGAGGCCTGCGGTATGGGTCAGTAGATGGATGATGCGAATGGGGCCCTTTGCCGGTTCGGTTTCTCCTTCTTTTCCCGCTTTAGGGTCCAGAGCAACTACCGGATCTTTAAATTGAGGCAGGTACCAATCTACCGGATCGTTTAGCTGAAAATGCCCCTCTTCGTAAAGCATCATGAAGGCCGTAGTTACAATCGCCTTGGTCATGGACTGAATAAAAAAGATTTGATCCTTTTCCATTGGGATTTGCTCAGCGACATTGCTGTAGCCGTAGGCATCATGGTGGACAATCTGCCCCTTGCGGTAAATCATGCTCACTGCTCCGGGTATCTTACCCTCCTCTATTTCGTTTTCCAGGTAATCTGCGTAACGCTGTAGCCGCTCCGCCGACATACCCGCTGCGGTGGGGTCGATCGTCTGGCCGGACAAAACGGAAAGTGGAAGTATAAAAACGAAAAGCAGCGATAAATAATTCAATTTGGTTAGCATGCGTATTTTTTTGCTAAAAATAGGAATTTTTTTCATTCCCCTTGTCGAAAGAACAAGCAAGGCTTATCTTTATTTAATGTGGTGCATTAGTATAAGCTTAGTTTTGTTTTTGAGTCTAAATACCGAAAACATTCTACCGGAAATATCGATGGTGGAGATTTGCGATAACGGTCTGGATGATGACAATAATGGCTGGATCGATTTGAATGATCCGGCTTGTGATTGTGCACCTCCCGAGCCCGTCTCCCAAATCCCAAATCCCTCCTTCGAAGAGACCGTTTGCTGCCCGACCAACCGCGGACAATTGAACTGTGCCGTCACCTGGATACAGGCTTCCGAAGCTACCACCGATTACTACAACCGCTGCGGTTATTTTACCAGGGAAGAGTTCCCAGTACCCGAACCCATACCAGATGGCGACGCTTATATCGGTTTTCGTAACGGTCGCTTTACCGGCGACAACCCAAATCCCAACTGGAAAGAATACACCGGTGCCTGCCTGCTTTCTCCGCTCCTGGCCGGAAATGAATATACCTTTCAGTTCCACATTGGTTTTTTGGATCAAATTACGTCTCCGCCCATCCGGGTAGCTTTTTATGGTACGAGTAGTTGTGAGAACCTGCCCTTTGGTGTCGGCGATCGCGAGTTTGGCTGCCCACTTAACGATAGCACCTGGGTAAAACTGGGAGAAGTCTACGTAAGTGGTTTTAATCAGTGGCAGCAATACACCATAAGTAGTATACCCGATGAGAATATCGCCGCCATTGCCATCGGCCCCGAATGCAGAGAGGCCTTTCGAGAAGTCAATCCGTATTATTTTTTAGACAATCTCATCCTGGCCGACACTCGTTTATTCGGACCAAGCATCCAATCCCGGGGTAATCCCTGTGCCGAGACCTTTCAACTCGAAGCTTCTGAAAAAAGAGGCGCTACCTACCAATGGTACCGCGATGGTATCGCACTGGTCGGTGAGGATCAGCGACAATTACAAGTCAATCGAATAGAAGGTAATTACCAGGTGCGTACCCTGAGTGATTCCGTCTGCTCCCTTTCGGATGCCTATTTATATCGCTTACCCCGCTCTACTTTTCTGGCGGAGCAAAAGATCTGTGCCGGTGAGGTTTATTCCTTTGGGCAGCAGCGTATCGCCAGTGAAGGCCAATACACCGCCACTTTTCGGGATCAAAATGGCTGCGACAGTATTGTTTCCCTGACGCTGCGTATTCAAAAGGACTTAAGAGATACGCTGGAGGCCTATTATTTTGAAGGCGAGAAATTCCGTATCGGCCCCTATCGGTTTTCGGCCCCGACCGAAAGGCCACTTGCCTTTACTACTTCCATTGGTTGCGATAGCATTGTCCAGTTGAGTCTGAAAAAATACCCCATTTACCTGCCCAATGCCATTTCTCCCAACCTGGATGGTATCAATGATGAGTTCAGGCTGTACGGAGATCTGAGTGGTCTGGAGGTGGAGTCCCTGCAAATTTACGATCGCTGGGGAAACCTGATATACCAGGAGGAAGGACCGGGTCCCCCCACCTGGAACGGCCGCAACCCATCCGGTGAAGTAAAGCCCGGTATTTACCTGTACCAATTGCAATTACTATTACCCGATGGGCAGCGGAAGATATTATCCAGTGAGCTGTCGGTTCTGCGCTAAGGCTATTTCAGCTCTAGTTGCTGCGTCTTATTGGCCCCTTCGCCACGTATTTCTGAAAAAGTTGCGATCATTTCCCGAAGCTTATCAGGATGCGCATCGGCTAAATTCTTTTGTTGTCCCAAATCTTCGGATAAATTATAGAGCCCGTACCCTTCCAGGTTCCCCAACTCAATATTCACCTGTTTATTTACTGTGGGTCCCTTATAAGACGGTATCAACACCCAGTCGCCTTTCCTCAGGGCTGTCCGGGTGGTCGCTTCCAGAATCAGCGTCTCCCGACCTTGCTTGCTCTCTCCCATGAAGACATCTAATTTATTCTGACTATCCTTGCCGGAGACCTGATCCTCAGCATCTACCAGCGCCGCTAAAGAAGCCAGCAAATCTATTTGAGACACTACCGCATCGGACTTACCCGGGGCGATCTCTCCTTCCCAGTAGGTAATAAAAGGTACCCGGGTACCCGCCTCAAAAAGGCTATACTTGCCTCCCCGCAGCGGTCCAGCCGGAGTATGATCCCCCAACTTCTCTACGGCATCATCGTAATAACCATCGTTTAGTACCGGACCGTTGTCACTACTCAAAACGATTAGGGTATTTTCGAGCAAACCTTCGACTTCCAGAGTTTTTAGTAATTCGCCAATACACCAGTCGGCTTCTACAATAACATCCCCACGGGGTCCCATTCCAGAAGTGCCCACAAAGCGCGGGTGGGGTGTACGGGGAACGTGTGGTTGTTGTAGGGCGTAATACAAAAAGAAAGGCTCTTCCTTATGTTCCTGAATGTAATCTTGTGCCTGCTCCAAAAAAGTATCCGCCATATCTTCGTCTACCCATTTGGCGGACTCTCCCCCTTTCATGTAGCCAATCCGGGGTATACCATTCACAATACTACTATTGTGCCCATGGTGCCACTTCATTTTCAACATTTCGGGATTATCCTTTCCGGTGGGTTCGCCCGGGAAGTTATTTTGGTAATCGATTTCGATGGGATCATTCGGATCAAGGTTTTCGACGTAGCCGTTTTCGATGTAAACCGTAGGCACCCGATCCTGCGTGGCCGCCATAATATAAGCGTAATCAAAACCGACCTCATTTGGTCCCGGTGCGATGTACTCGTTCCAGTTGACGTTACCACTACCCAGGCCCAGGTGCCACTTACCGACAATTCCGGTATGGTACCCCTTTTGCTTCAGCATTTTAGGGATGGTCATCTCGGCCGTATCCATTAGTAAGGGGGCGGTACCCGGCAGGATTTTGGCACGCTCATTCCGCCAGGGATAAGTACCCGTCAGTAGAGCGTAACGACTGGGAGAGCAGGTAGCGGAAGCAGCATAACCATTCGTAAACTGCATGCCTCCTGCGGCCAGTCGATCCATATTGGGCGTTTCCAGTTCGGTGGCGCCGTAAGCCCCCACGTCACCGTAGCCCAGGTCATCTGCGTAGATAATAATGATATTGGGTGGCACGCTATTGCTTTGATTACTTGCACTGCCCTTATCAGAGGGCTCACTACAGGCACTGAAGAATAGTAAAAACAGGCCAATAGCTACGTTTAGGAAGGGAGTTCCCTGATTCATATTTGTACTTTGTTTGATTGTCTTATTGATTAATAAAGTCCAGTCGGCGATTGACCAGGTCCTGCTCCCGTTCGATCCATTCCACGGGAACGGCAGATCGGGGAATATTGATGGCTAGCTCGGGGCGGACCATTCGGATCAGGGCCACGGAATTCAACATCAGGTTCGCTTCCGTCTCGGACTCCGCAGCGCTAACCAGTTCGGGTATCCAGGAAACTTCAAAAGCTTGTTCGTTGAGTGCTAAAAATTCAATTGCACGCATCCGCACCAAATTTTCCGGGTCTTTTCGGGCTATTTTTCTAGCCTGCTTATAAAATCGAGCAGCTTCTTCCCCAAAGGTCGTACAAGCGATCAGGCCCCAGTACCGCTTCCAGGGATTCCTGTCACGCAAGGCCTTTTTGATTTCTTTTCTTGCTTCCGCAAAAGGCAGTAAACTCAAATCAGCGATGGCCATAAGTTCACCAATTTCCTGCTGATGCTCCTGCCCAAATTGTACCGGATTGTGAATACCCTCTTCCAGAAAATAGGGTTCTGGGAAAAAACTCAGATCCGGCATAGATAATAGCTGCTGCTGCAAATCGATGCGTAGTGCTGTCAATTGCTCCTGGTGATTGGGGTCAGCAGCCAGGTTGTTTAATTCGTGGGGATCCGATTCTACATCGTAGAGGGCTTCGGGTGCCCGGGACTGAAAAAACTGCATCTGGGCGGGATTTAGCTGTCCGGTTTCCGCCAAGTTCCACCATTCCTGATAAGCGGCCATTTTATAGCGGTAAAAATTAAAGAGTGCATCGATATTAAAGGGTTGATAATTACGGATATACTTATACTTTCCCTTACGAAGGGCCCGCACCAGATCGTATTTCTCGTCAAACCGATCGGCGTAACTAAAGCTAGTAGTACGTGCTGCCCAATCGCTATACTTTAAGCCCGCCCCCAGAAAAGGCTGCCCGTCCATCTGCTCAGGTACTCCTAGCCCAGCCAAGCGCAGCACTGTGGGTCCCAGATCGGCAAATTGCACGAAGGTCTGGGTACGACTACCCGGCGGGTACGGTACCAGATGCCGCCATTTTTCAGGTACATAAACGACCAGTGGTACGTGCAGGCCACTTTCGTAAATGTAGCCCTTAGAGCGGGGCAAGACGCCACCGTGGTCACCGTAATAAAAGATAAAGGTATTTTCCATCAGCCCCTCTTCTTCTAACTGAGCAATGAATTGCCCGATCGCCTCATCGGCTTTTCGATGCAAATCGAGGTAGCGGGCGTAGGTATACCGAAAAAGTGCCGTATTGGGGTGATAGGGAAAGGGCGATATGGTAGCGGGATCCCATTGGGTAGGCGCTTTTTTCAGATCTGCTTTCGCAAAATGCAATTGCCCCTCGTGGGTAATCCCAAAATTCTGCACGTGAAAAAAAGGCTGGCCCGGTTGGCGCTTACGGTAGCTGGCCTGATTGGAAGATTCATCCCAGACCTGCTTACCTTTCACCAAATTATAATCTTCCTTACTATTATTGCTGGTATAGTAGCCCGCCCTGCGCAAATAGGTTGGAAACATCTCCAGCCCTTCCGGCATGGGTGCCAGTTGGGTCCGACGGTGGTACTGCGCACCTATCCGCGGTGCATAACAACCAGAAATAATGGTACTGCGCGCTACGGAACAGACGGCGGCTTGCGAAAAGGCTCGTTCAAAAACGATACCCTGCCGGGCCAATCGCTCGATATTGGGCATAGCAGCACCATTTTTGTTATAGAGTTTCAAAAAGTGCTGAGAGTTATCTTCGGTGACCAGCCAGATAATATTCGGCCTTTCTGGCTCTTGTCCCCATATTCCTGCGGTAGCAATCAGGCATAATAATAAAGTTAAGCATTGGTTTCGCACCTGAGCTAAAGGATTCATATCTTAGTTAATTATTGTTCTACTTGCCGATTCAGCCCCAGTGCTTTTAGAGCAGCTGGTGAATTAGCCCGTACTGCCTGGTTATCGAAAAGATCGTGATGGATCCACCAGGTCACTTCGTTCCATTCCGCTGATTCTACCCATAGCGGATCCACCAGCCTAGATTCCCAGCTTTGCAATTGGTTTTGCATTTGCCCTAAGCGATTAGGATCCCCTTGGTGGAGGTCCTGGGTTTCGCCCAGGTCGACTTCCAGATTGTAGAGTCGATAGCCCAGGTCTTCCACCCGAATCATCTTATAGGCCCCTTCCCGGGCAGCGGCCATCCCTTCTTTACGCCAGAAGAGTTGCGGATGCGGATCGCTGGTTTTTTCTCCCGTAAAATAAGGGAGTAGGGAAACCCCATCGTAGGTTCTGTCGACGAGTTCTGCTTTCGATGCATCTACCGCTGTCGCGAAAATATCCAGAGAGGAAGTCAGGCCATCAAATCGTTGACCAGCTGGAATACGCCGGGGCCAATGAGCAAAAAAGGCAACTCGATGTCCCCCTTCGTATTTATTCCCTTTAAAGCCCTTCAGTGGGAAATTGGTAGATTGGTTATTGGAGGCGCCACCATTATCACTCAGAAAAAAAATCAGGGTATTTTCGAGTAGGTTTTCTGCTTCCAATTTCTGGGTAATCTGGCCCACTGCCCGATCCAGTGCCCAGGTCATGGCAGCCAGTTTTTGCCGTGGATGGTCTTCGTAGCGGGCCAAATCGGCTGCAGTGGCTTCCATGGGTGTGTGCACCGCATTGGGTGACCAATAAAGGAAAAAAGGTCTTTCTTTATTTCGATCGATAAAGTCGACCGCTTTTTCCGCCAACACATCGGTCAGATAGCCTTCGAAGGTAGTAAATTGATCATTTTCACGAATACTTTTCAGATGACCTTCCTGATCTTCGCGTTCGTTGGGGAAATAGCTGCGGGCACCTGAGAGGAAGGTCCAGCTATAATCAAAACCCCGACTACGAGGACGAGCCTCCAGGGCATCGCCGACGTGCCACTTCCCAAAAGCCCCCGTACGATAACCCGCTGCTTGCAATACCTCGGCAATGGTTGCCTCCGCGGTATCAATCCCCGTAAAATGGCTCAAAGCATTACACTCGAATCCAAAGCGCTGCTGGTATTTACCCGTCAACAGACCTGCACGCGAGGGGGCGCAGACCGTGGCACTGACGTGCGCATCGGTAAAGACCATGCCGCCGGCCGCCAAGGCGTCGAGGTGGGGCGTTTCCATATCTTTGCTACCCATAAAACCGAAGTCGGCGTAGCCGGCATCGTCAACCAATAGGATTACGATATTGGGTGACTGCTCTATTGAATTACAAGCGCTAAACAGGAGAAGAAACGGAAGAAATAGTAGTTGATTCGTTTGCATAGGATCATTGACTTGAAGACTAGTGGCTCAAGATATCCATTTTTATAGAAACGACTGAAAAATACGCTACCAGAAGGTAAGGACTTAGTAGAAATACCTACCTTTCGTAAGAAATTTCTAAGTATTTTGAACAAAAATCTGAGGTTTCAAAATACACATTAACTTAAATTACAGTGTATTAAACCTGGGACATGAATAAAAAACTGCTGCTAAGCCTAATCCTCCTGAGCATGCTATTGCCCCTGAGTGGGCAGGAGGAGGTTCTACAAATTGCTCAACTTGATCTGGAAGCGCTACCAGAACAAAGCCGACATCACTTTTGGCTGGAAATGGTAGACGATGGACTGGGCCGCCCCATCTGTGTACCGGTGATTATTCTCAAAGGAAAAAATACACAGCCGGTATTGGGCTTGGTGGCGGCCATACACGGTAATGAGTTAAATGGCATCCCTGTGATCCAGCGGGTGACGGAGCAGGTGGAAGTCAGCCAACTGAAGGGAACTATTCTAGCCATCCCCGGGCTGAACGCCGTCAGCCTACAACAACACCGTCGCACCTACGTGGACGAGACGGATCTGAACCGCGTTTTTCCTGGAAAGAAGGATGGTAACCGCGCGCAGCAATACGTCTGGGCGATCCATGAAAAAATATTACCGCAGGTGGATTATCTGATCGATCTGCACACCGCCAGTTTTGGGCGGGAGAACTGTCTGTACGTACGCGCCGATCTGCAAGATGAGCGAATTGCCGCGCTGGCCAGCTGGCAGGAGGCGGACGTTTTGCTGAGCAGTGGTGGCAAAGCCAGTGTCAACGCCTCTGCTGCCTCCCGGACCATGCGAGCCCAGGCCATGCTGGACGGGATTCCTTGCATTACGGTCGAGTTGGGTAATCCACAGGTATATCAGGAGGAGATAATTCAACGCGGAGTACGCAGTATACAGAACACACTACGAGGCCTGGAAATGCTGCCCGGAACGGCCCGGAAGCCCGAAGTTCTGCGCTGTAAACGTTCCTTTTGGATCTATCTCGATCGGGGTGGCTACCTGGAAGTCCCCGTACAGGTAGCACAGCGTATTGAGGAAGGACAAGTTATAGGTGTCCTGCGCAATCCTTTCGGTGTTATTATAAAGACCTATTACGCGCCCCAGGACGGCATCGTGATCGGTCGTAGCAATAATCCCGTTAACCGCAGTGGGGGACGCATTATTCATCTGGGCATTATCGACGAAGACCATGATTGATCTACTCCCCTGGCTGATCAGTGCCGGTACGGTACTCTGCGTAGCCCTGCTTGATCGTTCCGGCCACCCATTACTAAGGCGCCTGTTCGATTGGTTTCCAGCTATTTTATTTGCTTATGTAATCCCGGCGGTGGTATCCCGGATGGCGCAACTTGACTTTTCGGCGCATCTCATTCATGACTTTAGCAAAAACTATGTGATCCCTCTGGCTATCCTTACGGTTATGAGTAGTCTTTCGATTCGTCAGCTGCAGATTATGGGCTGGCGCCCCATTGCGGTTTTTGTGGTGGGTTCCCTGTGGATTGCCCTCTTTCCAGTGCTCTACGTTTTACTTTTTCGCGAAAGCGCGCTGGTGGTAGATTTTTTCGCAAAAGCGGAATATTGGAAAGGCTTGCCGCCCATTGTGGGCAGTTGGATTGGCGGCAGCACCAGCCAAGTGGTACTGAAGGAGCTGGTCAACTGTCCCGAGCCTATTTTTTTGAGTATCCTGATCATCGACAATATTTTGGTCAATATCTGGACCATCCTAATGTTTCAGGTCATCAAAAAGACCAACTGGATTGATGGACAGTTACGCCTCGGTGATGCCGGACAATTCACCGAACTCAAGGAAAAACCGGGTAAGACCTGGTCGCCTTATCTGGTTACGCTCCTCCTAGTACTATTCGTACTACTGACGAATCTAATTACGCATCGTCTCATTGAGAAGATTATTATTCTCTCCGCAGTAGGGTTAGCCCTGGGAAATTATCTGCGTGGCTGGCCCTTCCGCTATATTCTGCAATTAGGGGGTATCCTTATCCTGGCAGTAATGGCCATTCTGGGCCTCAAACTGCGCTTTAATGATATCCAGATAGATCCCACTTTTCTGGGCTTTCTGGTGATCTGGTTGCTGGGACACTTTGTGTTTATGCTGCTTTGCGCAAAAATCCTCAAATTATCCAGCGTCTGGGTCCCCATTGCCAGTATGGCCAATGTAGGCGGTATTGCTACCGCGCCGGCCGTCACCTCCGCTTATAATAAGGCGCTAATGCCACACGCTATCCTACTGGCGGTGCTTAGTATGGTCTCGGGTACTTTTTGGGGAATGTTAACGATATTTTTGTTACGCATTTTACTGGGATAAGGGATAACATCGTATAATTAAAATTTACATACCTTTGTCGGAAACAAAGACCTGGCAATGTTGCGAATCTTACTGCTCCTTTTTTGTACAATCTTTACCCACGAATTGATCGCCCAAAGCGAATCTGATTATTCCGATCAGGTGAACCAATACTACTTCCGGGGGGAACGCGAAGTATCCGTCTACGGTGGCCGCGTGGATATCCTCACCGAAGAATACGCCATCGAAGTAGAGCGCGCCGACAAATGGAAGAATGCCATCGGTCAGGCACTCTGGTACGGGCAGCAGACCAACAAGAAACCAGGAATCGTATTATTGGTGCTGAGTAAGGAGGAGTACAAATACTTCCAGATGCTGAACAGCACCCTCGACTACGCGGGTATCTCCGACAAAATTATGGTTTGGCAGTACCCCCGCGATTTTGTGGAGGTCTTACCAGCGGATGGCTGGTAGCCATTAATTACCATCAGCAAAACATTCTGTGGCTTATCATCAGGACCAACACGGCTGTCTTAAACAGCCTCATCTCAAATATTTAATTTATCGATCTCGGCTCGCATTTTTCTCGCCCTGGAAGCGATCAAGTCATAATCCGCCTCCTCTACTACTTTTTGACTCACCAAAGCACTACCTACGCCTAAACAAACGGCCCCGTTCTTTATCCATTCCGCAGCATTTTCCACGGAGACCCCTCCCGTCGGCATAATGGGAATATGGGGCATCGGAGCCTGAAGGGCTTTGAAGTAAGACAGGCCAAAAAAATTAGCCGGGAAAAGTTTGATTATATCCGCTCCCCACTCGTAAGCCTGCAAGATTTCAGTTGGTGTGGCCGCCCCCGAAAGCACCGGCTTCCCCAGGCGGTGCGCCTCCTCGATAACTTCCCTTTTGCTGGCAGGGGTAACAATATATTGCGCTCCGGCCCGAACGGCTGCTTGGACTGCTTTGGTATCTACGACGGAGCCTACCCCGGGTATGATGCCGGGCTGCTTCGCCAGCTTTGCTATTTCTTCAAAAACATTGGGCGTGCCTACCGTCACTTCAATGGCGCGCACCCCTCCTTTGCGTAAAGCTAAAGCGGCCGGCTGAACGTAATCTGCGGCATCGAGGCGAATGATGGCAATTATTTTAGTTTCTAATAAGGCGGATAAGATAGTTGCTCTGTCCATGGTTTACCGTTTTACGTAACCCGAAAGATTACCGGATGCCATCCCTAGTAATTCATTTTCGGTTAAGAAATTGATATCGCCTTCCAGGGTTTGCGTTCCCGCAAAAGCAGCAGTCGCAAAATTGACCGTTTTTTGCAGTGGCCAGTCCCTGAACAACCCGTGTAAGATACCCGCCGCGAAGGCATCACCCCCCTAAGCGGTCCACAATCTCAGTATTTACAGGCTAGCTAAAGTAGACTTGCCCTTACTGCCTGACCATTCCCCCCAGAATATTGTGGCTGGCCGATTCTTGTTGTCGAAGAGTCATAGCCAAGTATTCGAAATCTCCAAGTTCATGCAGAAAATCAGCTACCTTTTCTGTAGCCAGCTTGATGTCTTCGTAATTATTAATCGCGGGCACTACAAAGCCAAATACATCGGCGGCAGCCCCGATATTTCCAAAGAGGATATCTACTTTTGGTAAAATAGCTTCGAAAGATTCTCGCGCTTCCCGGGGTGACCATAGCGTACGTCTGTAATTAAGGTCGAAAGCTATTTTTATGTTTTTTTGATCTGCCAGCTCAAGGGCCGTTTCGATATTTTCCCTACAAACATCAGAAAGGGCCCGGGTAATTCCCGTCAGCACCAAAAGAGAAGCGTCCTCCAAAATGATATCCCAATCATCGGCAGAAAAAGCTGTATGGCTTACACAGGAATGCTTTCGGTCGTAAGTGACCCGGGTAGCTCTAATCGAAGTACCATGCTCGATGTAGTAGGTACCCAGGCGACCCTCCTCCCAAAAAACAGATTGCGTATTGATTCCCAGGCGCTTTAGAAATAAATCAGCAGAACGACCTACCGGGTTATTTGGAAAGGCAGAAACAAAAGCCGTATAATGCCCAAGCAGGGATAAGTCTGCCAGGATATTAGCTTCGGCTCCGGCAAAACCCATTTTTAGCGGGTCGGATTGTTCTAACAAGCTATGGTATTCGATCGGTGATAGACGGAGCATCAGCTCTCCGTAAGCGATAATTTTTCCGTTTTCCATTGAGAGTAGCCTTTTATCCTGTACACAGAAAATTCACGTAATTCTACTTTTAGTAGTTAGTTCGGTTTATATTCTAATGTTATGTTATGGTTTTTGAGCATCGCTAAGGTAAATTTGATCCGACTGCGCTCTTTATGAGCATAATAATTATCAGGAAAATACGAAAAATAACCTTAAAGTAGAATGCCATAAACTAAGTCCATCGTCAGATAATTTCGCGATAAATTCCGTTTTTTAGTTTCAAAATTCCAATATTTACATACCCGTGTGGAACATAGCAAAGGTGACGCACATTACCATTACAACTTGACCCAAAATGAATAAGCGAATCCATGCACTCCTCAGTCTTTCTATAGTACTTTTTTATTGTCTTCCCAGTTATGCCGCCGATTATTACTGGATTGGAGGTAGTGGCAATTGGAGTGACATCTCCCACTGGGCCACTAGTAGTGGTGGAGCCGTAACCTATGCCGTCGTTCCATCTCCCAACGATCGGGTAATTTTTGATGAAAATTCTTTTGACGGCCCCAATCAGCAGGTAAGTGTTTTGGTCGACAATATATTTTGTATGGATATGGATTGGTCGGCCGTCACCAATAACCCTGGTTTTGTAATCCCGCGCAATACAGACTTACACCTACACGGTAGCCTCCAACTGAGCCCCGATATGACCTGGGATCACGGCGGCGATCTTTTGTTCCGGACTAGCTCAACTGAACAAAGCATCACCACGGCTAACCACTTACTGGCCCATGCCGCTTATTTTAGCGGTCCAGGTGGTAGTTGGAATCTACAGGATGCCTTTACCACCGATAGTTTAATTTATCTGGAGGAGGGTAGTTTGGATTTAGGCAATAGCCAGGTCCGTACCCGATATTTAGACGCAAGTGAAGCAACTACTAACTTCACCCTAAATTGGAATAATGCCTACGTCACCCTCACCGGGACAACCTTTCTCAGCAATGATTTTCAATTAGAAAATTATGCGCCAGCCAAATTTCGGGCGGACCGCAACACCTTCTCGTCCGGTTCAGCTACCTTAGAATTAGCCCAGGCCAATGCCGAAATTTGGGCCAACGGTGACGGCACACTAAGGCTGCCAAAAGTCGTTTTTAGTGCATCGGAAGGCAGGGCCTACGTGGGTGCCAGAGATTTCTTTGGCTTTGAGACAGTAGCCAATACCATCAATACGCCCGGTTTTAGTTTTGCCTCCAATGCCCTTATCCGTTTGGAGGGGACCATCGACACCTTAGCCTTAAGTGCTGGAAAATCTTACAGTCTCGATGCTGGTAGTACCTATACCATACAGGACATACAAGCGGATGGCTCTTGCGTTGCCCCCATCACGCTAAGCTCGACCGATGGTAATGTAGGCGCCAACTTAATTGGAAACGGTGGTGACATCAGCGTCAACTATTTAAATCTGAGAGGTATTCAGGCCAGTGGCCCGGCGACCTTCACCAACAATGAGGGAGCCGACTTGGGTGGAAATAGCGGATGGACTTTTAACACCACGCCCGCCATGGACCTGTACTGGGTAGGAGGTAATGGCGACTGGAATGAGGCTGCCAACTGGTCATTTAGTAGTGGTGGAGCCGGAGGCGCTTGTCTACCCAATGGTAATACCAACGTCTTCTTCGACGCTAATAGCTTTGACGCCGCCAACCAGCTGGTGAATGTAAATGTAGACCAGATCAGCTGTCGCAGTATGGATTGGAGCGGGGTACTGAACAATCCGACTTTCCAAACGCTAAATTCGACTACCCTATCCATTTTTGGCTCCCTAAACCTGGAACAGGATATGACCTGGAACCATACGGGCCTCAGCCAATTCTTAAGCAATCAGACCGGTCAGTCTATCAGTATGTCTGGCCAGTCCTTGAAGGGTAATGTCGAATTTGACGGAGCCGGAGGAGAATGGATTCTACAGGATAGTTTTGTCATATTTGATAATATCAACCTCAATAACGGGCATCTTAATTCAAATAATCAGTACATCGAGACCTCCCGATTTTACTCCAATACCGAAAACCCCAGAAGGCTGAGTCTGGGTAGCTCTACCCTATCTTTTCGACAGGGACAAGAGAATGTATTCCAAGCATTGACTAATAACCTAGTGGTAGACGCCGGCACTTCTCATATCATCACGAACGACGGGAACGCTTACCTGAATTTCAACCAGCCCAACGTCGTTATGCTCCATCATTTTACGGCGAGAGGCTTTCTGAATGTCTATTCTCCCCCCGGGAATCAATCCGAGCTAAGTTTTCAAAAGCTAAGGACCCTGGGTACGGCTTTTTTTACTCGTTTTAGGGCGGACACCCTTATCCTGACCCCCAATCGACGATACGAGCTACAACAAGCAGATACCCTAAGTATTGGGCACATCATAGCCAGTGGAGCTTGTAGCGATTACATCTCACTTAACGCCGGTTATCCTTTTCAAACGGCCTACCTCAGTAGTGAAAACAATCAAAGTCTGGACCGGATAATCATTGAGAATATTCATATCGCTGGTCCAGGCGTTTGGACAGCCAATCAAAGTACCAATTTAGGCAATACAGATGGCTGGGTTTTTCCAGAAAATAACGAGAGAACTCTTTTTTGGATTGGGGATAACGGTGACTGGGCCGATCCCAACCATTGGTCCTTAAGTTCTGGTGGCCCCGGTGGGGAATGTATACCCACCCCCAATGACAACGTCATTTTTGACCAAAATTCTTTTACTACCCCGAATGCGACTGTCTTTTCGAGCCGCGAGGATATTTTTTTTAAGGACATGGACTGGCGGACCAGTACCAATAATCCGATTTTACAAGTTCCGAACACCAACTGCTACGGCTCGCTCTATTTGTCAGCAGATATGGTGGATGCAACCTTCGGTTATCTCCGTTTGCTGGGCAATGGTGATCATGACTTTGCCCCTATGGATTTCCGCTGGGGGCAGACTGAATTTCGTTCTTCAGGGATTTATCGCTTTCTGAGTGATTTTAAACCAGGGACAGACAGTAGGCTAATTATTAGGAAGGCCGAAATATTTACCAACGGTTTCGACTGGTCAATTGGTGAACTATTAATAGAAAATCCAGAAAGCGTCACCCATCATATTTATCATTTTGCAGACTCCAGGATTGAGATCAGTGGTTCTCCCTTTAATCAACCTTCATTGAACGTTAACTTTGAAGTCAATGCAACCATAACATCTAATACCGCAGAATTTGAGATCAGCGGACCGGATCTATCCGCTGAGATTAATGGTATTTTCCCCATTAACAAATTATTCTTCAGTGCGACGAATGGTACCAGCAGTCTTCGTACCGCCTTTAACAACAGTGATATTGGTCGTTTTGGAAACATTATTTTTAATAGCAGTGCTAACATTGACGGTCCAGTAGCCACTGATTCTTTAATCCTCGCTGCTGGTAAAGTATTTCAGTTTAGCAATAATTTTTCGATGCAGATCAATAACTATCTGCAAGCGCTGGGCAACAACTGTTTGCCCATCTCCCTGCGATCTAGAGCCCCCGGCTTTCAGGCCACAATCGAAATGCCGGTCACTGCCGTAGTTCTTGCTGATTTTATACAGATGCAGGATCATAATGCCACTGGCGGAGCTGATTTCTTTGCTGGTGATTTCAGTAGTGATGTAGCCAATAATACCGGCTGGACTTTTGGTACGCCCTCACCCAACACGCAGAACGGCTTTCTGGGGGCCGATCAATATTTTTGTAGCGACGCAACGGCCTATACCCTTAATGCTAGTTTCAATACCGCCGGCGAGGTCTACCGCTGGCAAGACGGTAGCGATCAGGCCACCTTTGCTGCGCCGGGGCCGGGAACTTATTTTGCAGAAGTCACCTTTCCCGCCGCGGCCAATTGCGTCATCCGGGATACCATAAGTTTGCTTGCTGTGCCAGATTTCGCTATCTCCCTACCCACTGCTGATACAAGTCTTTGTGATTCCGAGACGCTACTATTAGACGTAAGCAGTAGTGAGCCTGGCACGCAATACTTATGGCAGGATAGCAGTCGAAATGCCACCTTCACCGTAGATAGCGCTGGCTTATATCGTGTACAAAGCAGCTTCGAGAATTGTACTGTCAGCGATAGTATGATAGTTACTTACCGGGAACGGCCAGAGGTCGACCTGGGGGGCGATGTTTTACTCTGTGCCGACGAAGACATCACCTTGAGGGGCAATACCCTGGCAGACGATTACTTATGGAGCGACGGTAGCAATGGATCGGAGTTATTCGTAGATCGGGCGGGTACCTACTGGTTGGAAGCCAGTAACGGACGTTGTCAGGACCGGGATAGTATCGTTGTTTCTTTTGCCGATGACCTGGGGGAATTCCTGGGGGCCGATCGGGCTCTTTGCCCAGATACCAACCTGGTATTAAGGGGTGATTTGGCTAACGCGAGCTATCTATGGCAAGATGGTAGCAGCCTGGACAGTCTCCTGGTTAATCAACCGGGTACTTACTCCGTAACTGCCCGCATCGGTAATTGTGAAGCCCAGGATACCGTGATGGTCGATGAATTACCGCTAGCCAGCTTCAACCTCGGTCCCGATCGGGAATTCTGCGGTGGTACGACGGCCATCTTAAATGGAAACAGCACCCAAAATGGAGCGAGCTACCTATGGGAAGACGGCAGTAGCGACCCCGTTCGGAATATCAGTACGAGTGGCACCTATATTCTGACCAGCACCCTAAATGGTTGTGCTTTTCGGGACACCGCTAATCTAGTCTTCACCCCCATTCCCACTGTAGACCTGGGAATGAACACCAATCTTTGTGATGGCGATAGCCTGGTACTTGATGCCGGTAACACCGGCGCAACCTACCGGTGGAATAATGGCAGTACTAATCGTACCCTGACGGCCAGGGTGGCCGGAAGCTACAGTGTAGAAGTCAATCTAAATAATTGTCTGGGTAGGGACAGCATTGAGCTTAGCTTTTCCCCGGTACCCGTATTCGACCTGGGAATGGACCAGACCTCCTGTACCGGTGATTCTATTCAACTGGATGGGACCAGTACGGTAGCGGGAACCAGCTACCAGTGGGCTGATGATGCCGATAACACCAACCCCGTACGAATCATTCGCAGCAGTGGCACCTACACCTTACGAGCCCGGGCCGGGGAATGTACTTTTGAAGATCAGGTCAATATTAACTTGAGTAATCTCAGCCAGCTTGACCTGGGGGGCGATCAGACTTTATGTGAAGGCGCCAGTACCACCCTGACTCCCAATATTAATGTTGATAATTTTCTTTGGCAAGATGGAAGTAGCAACCCAAATCTTACCGTTTCTTCAGCCGGCACCTACTGGTTGGAAGTAAGCCAGGGAGATTGCAGCGCCAGAGATTCTGTGGTCATCAGTGTCAATTCTCTTCCCCAGCTTGACCTGGGTCCAGATCAGACCCTCTGCAGCGGTGAAACGGCAGTATTGGATGCCGGTCCCGATGCCGATTTCTATTTCTGGGGCAATGGGTCAACTAACCAAACCCTTAGTGTAAATACGACGGGCAGATATAGCGTAGAAGTAGAACAAAACGGCTGTACCACCACTGATGAGGTACAGGTAAACTTCGAGCAAGCTTTTCCACTCAACCTGGGGCCAGATATCGAACAGTGCAGCGATCTGTCTTTGAGCTTGCGTGTACCCAGTGGCCTTAGTGGCAGTTGGATCTGGAATGATGGTTCAACCGGAGCTACCCTACCCATCACCGAAAGTGGAACATACTGGTTAGAACTCAATAGCGTCTGTACCGTACGGGACAGTATCGAAATCAGCCTTATCGAATGCCTTCGTTTTCAATACTATGCGCCCAATAGTTTCAGTCCTAATGAAGATGGCATCAACGATGAATTCAAAGTCTTTTTTCCTGAAGGCCTACCCATTAGTGATTTCAGCTTACAAATTTATGACCGCTGGGGAGGTCTGCTGTTTACCACACAAGATCCAAATACTGCCTGGGACGGCAAAAAAAGAGGGGTGCTGCTACCCACGGGTGCTTATTTTTGGCGAATGCAACTCACCTACGAAGATGATTTCCGAACCAGAACCATTAACGAAGGCGGCGACATTATGATATTGCGGTAATACTTGTGGTAAGGTTTGTCCAGATTAGGTCTGTTTTCCCAAAACATTCTATATTAGCTGCTATCAGAAAAAACAATTGGGGGTAAGCTTGTCTGGATGCACCTATCTTACCTCAAAAAGATATTAAAATAAAACCTATATCAAATGCCAAAACCACCACTCTTTCCCGACCCCTTCCGCCAGGCACGTGAGCAGCGCGGCCTGGGTGAGATCGATGATCAGGGGGATCCCGTCTTAATGGTATTACGCCACCGCGATCTGCGCCGCAGCGCCCACAAATACCAGGACTTCAGCTCCGAAGTGGAGCCAGGCCGCATCGTCGTACCCTCGGAAGTCAATATCCGCGATATGCGGCAGATTCCCTTTGAGATGGACCCGCCCCGACATACGGCCTACCGCGCCGTACTCGAAGACTGGTTCAGGCGACCACTGGATCAAGACTACCAGGCTGCCCTACGACCGATAATCGACGAATTGGTCGAGAAAAGCCTGTCGGTAGATTCCTGTGAGGTCGTACACGATTTTGCGCTACCCCTTCAGTCGCGAGCGCTAACTCTATTGTTAAACGTACCTTTTGCGGAAGCGGAAACCTGGATATCCTGGGGCACCCACGTCTTCCGTAGTGACGATAATCCGCTGGACGGTGATAAGGCTACCGTCCTCTATAGCTATATCGACAAACAAATCGAAAAGGCTACCCGGGAACCGGGCGAAGATATCTACTCCGCATTGCTGGCAACTGAGGTCAATGGCCGTAAGATGACCAAAGAAGAAGTCAAAGGCGTATTGGTACTGACCTTCGCCGGTGGCCGCGACACCATAATAAATGCGGTTACGAATAGCATCGCTTATTTTGCCAACCATTCGTCTGCCCTGGAACAACTGCGACAGCAACCAGAGATCATTCCCCGCGCCGTGGAAGAACTCGTGCGCTACTTCTCCCCGCTGACCCAAATGGGCCGCGTAGCCACCAAAGACACGCAGGTCTGCGAACACGCCGTCAAATCGGATAGCCGTATCTCGCTCTGCTGGGCCAGTGCCAACCGCGACGCCTCGGTCTTTGAAAACCCCGACGAGGTCATTTTAGACCGCAGCGTTAATCCCCACGTCGCTTTTGGCTTCAGCCATCACAAGTGCCTGGGCGCTACCCACACCCGTACCCTGATGAAATTGCTCCTACAGCGAATGATCGAAAAAGTACAATCCATTGAAATCCTGGAAGCCCAGGAAAAAATTGAGCACTGGGGAGACTTTGACCGTAAAGTCGGCTATGAGCAGCTAAAAGTAAAAATGACGTAATTCAAAATTCAACCACCCAAAATTCAACAACTGAAATATGGCAAAAATTACTTTCTTAATTTCCGATGGACAAAAAATAGAACTTGAAGGTCATTCCGGCTCTCTCATGCAGCTGGCCGTAAAAAACAAAGTACCCGGCATTGATGGTGACTGTGGGGGAGTATGTTCCTGCGCTACCTGCCACGTCCAGGTTGATCCGGCATTTATGGGCAAGACCGGAACGCCCTCGGAGATCGAAAAATATACCCTTGAGTTCGAAGATAACCTCACGGAATACAGTCGCCTGGCTTGTCAAATCCAAATTAGCGAGGAACTGGATGGAATTAGCCTGCGGGTGGATTTATAAAAAGCAATAATCCATGACCCCATCAAAAAGCGCGATTGCCCTGGGCAACGGTCAATTCAAGATTGAAGAAACCCTACTGGATCCTCCGGGGCCCGATGAAGTACTGGTGCAAATGAAGGCCGCGGGACTATGCCATACTGATTACGATTCCCTTTCCTGGGGCAAACCTATCGTCATGGGGCACGAGGGCGCGGGTATCATCAAAAGCCTCGGCGAAGCAGTAAGCAATTTAGTCCTCGGGGATGCCGTTTTACTCAACTGGGCCACCCCCTGCAAACAGTGTTTTCAGTGCCAGGAAGGCAATCAGCACCTCTGCGAACAGCAATCGCCGGTAGTGGCGGGGGCTAACGGCTATACGCCTGGTCAGGCTAGATTGGGCAGTACACGCTGGCGGGGTAAAGCCATTGAACGCTCCTTTAACCTGGGTACTCTGAGCGAATACACCCTGGTTAAGGCTTCTGCCCTAGTGAAAGCCGATATTCCAGATTTGAACTTCTCCGCGGCCAGCCTGATTAGCTGTGGCGTAATGACCGGTTTCGGTTCGGTGGTAAACGCGGCACGCGTAAAGGCCGGCAGTTCGGTGGTAGTGCTGGGCTGTGGTGGTGTGGGCCTGAACGTCATTCAGGGGGCCAGGATTGCCGGGGCGGCCCGGATCATTGCCATCGATGTGCATCCCGGCAAACTGGAACTGGCCCAACAGTTTGGGGCTACGGAGACTATTTTGGCCGATAAGGCGGATCAGGGTCTACGAGCTGCCGCCAAAAAAGTGCATACGATCTGTGAAGGCCGCGGAGCCGATTACGCCTTTGAGTGTACCGCCATCCCTGAATTGGGCGCAGCTCCCCTGGCCATGATCCGTAATGCCGGCACTGCCGTACAGGTCAGCGGGATTGAACAGGATATTACCATCGATATGCGCCTGTTTGAGTGGGATAAAGTGTATATTAATCCATTATATGGCCAGTGTCGTCCGGAAATTGACTTTCCGCGCCTCCTGCGCTTATATGAGAAAGGAGAACTCTTGCTCGATGAGCTGGTGACCAGAGAATACCAACTGGAAGAACTGGATCAGGCTTTCGAAGATATGCTCACGGGCAAAAATGCTAAAGGCGTCGTAGTATTTAAATAATTGGTAATACTTCCATTCAACAACTCGACAATTTATTCATTTAAAACGGACCAATCATCAGCAGCTTCCGCACCATAGAAATTTCAGACCCCGCTTACGAACGGGACGGTTTGCGTTTCCTTACGGTAAAAACGCCCAATCTACTCGGTCGGGGTGATATTTGCCTGTACCTTCCGCGCGCGACGGAGGGGCTGCTTGATCTGCCCATTTATATACTATTGCACGGGGTCTATGGTAGTGCCTGGAGCTGGGCCCTGCAGGGAGGCGTTCACCGTTCTGCCTTACACTTCATGAAAGAGGGCGAAATTAAGCCCGCAATCATCGCTATGCCTTCGGATGGACTGTGGGGGGATGGCACCGCTTACCTGCCCCACCACCGTCGCGATTTTGAGCAATGGATCGTAAAGGATGTTCCTCAGGCCATTCGGGAGGTAATCCCACAGGCGGGAGAAGCCTCGCCCTTATTCATTGGCGGTTTGTCCATGGGAGGCTACGGCGCGCTAATGCTGGGGGCAAAATATCCGACGCTTTTCCAGGGCATCTCTGCCCACAGTGCCATTACCCGCTTTGAGGAGATGGCCCTATTTGTGGAAGAACCCCTTTCTGTCTACCAGAAAGACCAGGTGCCCCCCGACGTAATAGACCTTTTGCGAGAAAACCGCGATCAGCTACCTCCTCTGCGCTTCGACTGTGGTCGAAAAGATCCCTTACTAACCGGCAACCGACTTTTGCGGGAGCAAATGAGCCAGGAACAAATCCCCTACCATTATGAAGAATTTGAGGGTGGCCATGACTGGGCCTACTGGCAGGAGCAGGTAAAAAAGACCTTACTATTTTTTGCGAAAGCCTAAGCATCAACCAACTGCCGCTCCCGACGGGCCGAGCGAAACATGACAATCGCCGTATAAATGACGACTCCAATCACTACCCAACGCAGCGTATCCAGCGGTAGAGACTTTACGATCAGTGCGGCAATGAGTACGGCGATGGCCCCCGGAATCGCCATCGTCACCGAAGCTTTGCGATTATAAGCCCCCTCTTTGATAAATTTTGCGGAAGCAGGAGGCATCAGAAAAGCGCAGGAGCCCATCATAATCGGGAAAGCCACCAACGGGGACATACCCAGCGCGTAGACCAAAGCCATACAAGGGGCATACAGACCAATACCCACCGTCATCAGGGCCCCCAGAATAAAGTTAGCTCCCACGGCTACGGCCAGCTTCCAACCCCGCAGCGCAATGGCCGTACCCCCTCCCTGAATCCAGTCGAGCTGACCAGCCAGGAGAAAAAAGGCCGTGACCAACAGGGCAAAACCCATCGTCAACTGAATCTTTCGGACGGGAAGTTTGGATACCACCCCCGCTCCCAGGACTGCCCCGGCCATGGCCGATAGCAGCATGGACAAAAGCGTCACCGGCTCTACCCTTACAATCTGGATAAAAATCAGCGCCTGGATCAGTACGGGTACCGTATTAGCTACATTGAGCGTACCGGGCAAGACGCGATCTTCGGTTTGTTTGGTAAATTTCAGCAGGGCGGTCTGGGGCGCAAAGGCACCAATCCCCAGCACGTCAAAGAAATTGACCACAAAGCCGATGGCGGCCGTCTTCCAGACACTAACCTGCTCCAGGACCGACCGATGCCGAAGTACGTCTTTGGTCAGAACGTATACATAAAATACCGACAGCAGGAGTAAGGCAATCCAAATAGCCGTGACCATCATATCTGCTTATTAACAACTTTTAAAAAAGGTTTGCTGCTCGAGTTTACCCTCGAGTGCTTTGGCCGTTTTGGTGATCGAGAGCCCCCCTAGATTAGTACAACGCAGAGTATTAGGAATACTATTCCCAACCTGGTACATGGCCTCAATTACCTCGTCCAGCGGAATCAGGTGATCGTAGTTGGCCAGAGCCATATTCGCACAAGACAGTGCATTGGAGGCCGCCATTACATTTTTACCCAGGCAAGGGGCCTCAACTCGATTGGCAATGGGATCACAAACCATTCCCAGAGAGTTTTGCAGCGCCACGGAGGCGGCCGATATAGCCTGGTCCAGATTGCCTTTCGCCAGACCAACGATGGCCGCCGCCGCCATAGACGAGCCCGAACCACATTCCGCCTGGCAACCGCCCACTTCCGCCGCAAAGGTAGAATGGGCTGCAATAAAGACGCCGATCATACCGGCAGCGAGCATAGCTTTTACCGCCTCGTCTTCCGATAGCCCCATGGACTTTGCGGTAGCCAGTACGGCGCCGGGCAGCGCCCCACAGGAGCCCGCCGTAGGGGCCGCCACGATGACGCCCATGGAGCTCTTAACCTCCATCATTGCGGAGACGTACATGACGATCTGGTTCAACACATTACCATCAACCAGTTGCCCCGCCTCGTGCATTTTCTTAAAGGTTGGAGACTGACTACCCAGCAGCCGATCGTGGTATTCAGTACCGGCCAGGCCCTGCTCAATCGAGGATTGCATAATGCGGACGATGGCCCGCATTTTTTCAAACACCTCTTCGTTTGAGATCTGACCGCGTATGCTTTCGTAAGCTACGGCCAGTTCCCAGAGCTCCAGATTTTTTCCTTCGTTATAAGCCAACATCTCATCGCAGGTGATAAAAGGTACTTCCAGGCCCTTGCGCGACAGGACCGGAACGATTGGTGCTAATTGTTTGACGGCCTGCACACCATTCAGGGCCTTGAGCTCTTCTAGCTGTACATCACTAAGGGCTACCTGTGATTTAATTTCCACCATTGGAATCGCTCCCTCGTGGACCAGTAGGTGATCGTAATCAAGATGAGCTTTGGTGTAATCGCTGATGGCTGCTGTGTCACTTCCGTAAACCAGTGTCTCCTGATAATCACCCTGCATGGAGACCTTTGCCCCGTCTATTTCGATCACTTCAATCATACCGCCGCCAGTAGAAATAGCGGTTAGCCGACGAGCTTCCTTTCGGTTCGACAAAGTAATCTGGTAGGTATTAGGATGATCGTAGACCAAATCCCGAATCTCAATCTGAATGGGAATGCCGGCCGTAGCTATGGCCTCATCAGATTGGGGCAGGCGTTCGTCGTAGGCTTCCCAGCCCAGGAACCCCCCGAAGAGTCCCATATCCGAACCCTGACTTTTATGGGTAGTGGCCAGCGAGCCGTTGGGATCAAATTCGATCAGGATGGAAGAGATGTCCCCCTCCATCAGATCGCGACACAGACGACCGATACGCAGGGCGGCAGCACAGTGGGAGCTGGAAGGGCCGCGCATCACGGGACCGATCACGTCGTTAAAGATACTTGGATAATTCGGCGTTGACATAAGACTTAATTTTAGGATGTAAAGATGGCTCTTTCAAGATAGTAATAATCCGCCGGAATAAACAAGCTTAGCGGAGAGTAGGCCAAAAATTACAGAAAATACGTATCATTAAGAAAGAAGCTGATTTATGGTCGCCGAACAACCTTCCATTGAAGTATTTGGTTTACTCATCCACACGCCCGTTACGGCCGCTACCGATGTGGTGGTCGCGGCTATTTGCCTGGTCGCTTACCTCAAGCTGAAGCGCCTGCCACTACAAGGAGAAGTGCATCGATTATTCAAGTACTATTTTCTATCGATGAGTCTGGCTACCTTTCTGGGTGGTGTCCTCGGACATGCCTTACTGGAGTACCTACCCTTTTATATGAAAATTCCGGGCTGGATCATCAGTATGCTGTCGG